>NZ_CP039547.1:2739543-3424429 GCF_004803935.1 Duncaniella sp. C9 | reverse complement strand
GCGCAGCCATTCCCGGAACAAAGAGTGACGAAATTATATCCAACTCATCGGAGCTATGGAGAAATCAATCAGACGCCAGGGTCAAGGAAGTGACCTGCGATTCTCTCGCCATTCAATGATGCTCATAGCCGCAGAAGTGTTCTATAACGGCCCATGTAGTCAACGACCGTTTTCATGTCCAACAGTCTATAATGAGGCCGTTGACGAAATCCGCATTGACATTCGCCGACAGCTCATCGCAGAGGAAAACAACCGAACAAGTCCGACCGCCGGTAACGTACTCCAACGGAGAGACCATGCGCCAGATACTGGCTCGCAGCAAACACACTCTGGATGATGTCGCAGAACAAATGGACTGACATACAGCGCCATCGTGTCAACATACTGTTCAAATACTATCCAATATTGAAGGCTGCATACAGCCTTGCGATGGAGCTGCGCAAGATTTTCAACGCTAAAATCTCACCGACAAAAGCCATGGGGAGGATGAACAAGTGGTATGAAAAGGTAATGGCATTGGGTAACAACAACTTCCGCTCGGTAATCAAAACATTCAAGAACCACGCCCAACAATCCTGAACTATTCCGTCGTCGTGCGACCAATGCCTCTGCCGAGGCATTCAACTCTAAAGTCAAAATATTTCGCTCACAAATGCGTGGTGTCCGGGACGCGACTTCTTCATCTTCCGATTAGTCAAACTCTACGCCTAAAAATTTAACACTTCTAATTGCCCAATTTAACATATGCACCGTGCTTTCGGCTTGAGCCATATTTCTCATTGTTTTCGCAGAAAGTTTCAAGAAACATCCGGATTTTAACTTTTTCGTCAACACCGAGAAAGCGTTTTTTCATAGTGTCCGGATTGATTAGTGCACCTTCCGCCACCATTTGGGTGTGGATTGCAAGGAGCTTTGCCCTGACGGTTTCAAGATATCGGTAAGTTCGATGTCGGCTCGGCTTTTGCCTTTGGACATACCCTTTGCCGCAACCACATATCGGGATTGACAGTCCGGTTGATGTTCAGCTCCGCACGTTGACCCGCGATTGTGATACGCAGGATAATCGGCACCTCGCCGTTGCGTAGCACCCGCGCCTTTCGTGCGATAAAGGTCGCATTAAAGAATTGCTGATTCTTCATACTTTGATGTGGTTTAGTGTTACATTAAAGTTACAAAAATTTTCTCAGTTTTGCAAACTTCAAGGCAACGATTTGAAAAACACATCAGTACGAGTATCCGAGGGTCCATTCGAGGGTCCATTCGGGTGTCCGATGAAAAAATGTACCCTCCGAAGATGCCACAACGCCGTGATTGTAGAATCTTGACGATGGCGTAAATATCTGAACGATAGCGTTCAGAACCCTTGCGAGGGTACAATCTCCGCTCCTGCCGGCAATGTACCCTTTGGGACACCCCGCCACTTCAATATTCTGCGTAGAAACGCCGGTTGGGGATAACGAAAAACCTCTGAAATCGTCTGGATTTCAGAGGTTTTCTGCATTTTGATGCTTTGTCTTGTGACCCCGGAGATTCGGAGTTATTTCATCTGTTAGCACTGGTTATCAAAGAGTTGCGAGCAAGAGTATAGAGCCGACTCACTATTGGCTCACTCGCTACTTCAATTTCTTCACCGTTATGATGATACGGTAATGCAAAGTTAATATTTTATTCCCAATCATCAAAGAGCCAAAGCGTTAAAAATCCTTTGGACTCACGAATACAGGAATTTTCCGGCTTACGGTTCAAAATGCCAAATCCAAGTATTCCATAAGAGAATGGCTTTTGCCGACTCACGGTTGATTTGCCGTGCTGTTTTCAGCCGAAAATGCTTCCTGCGACTATCTTTTGACTGCGGTTATCTCATCGGTCAGCAGGTGGATTGTTGATGACGGATTAGTGTATGCCTCTTTGGATTTTGCTCGTTTGGCGGCATCTCCAATCGCGTCTATCAAGACCTTTTTCATTGCCGTGGAGAATATGCCTTTCTGATAATCTGCATCTATTCCTTTCAACATTGCAAGACATTCGGCGGATGACAACTCCTTGTTGGTGTCCTTATAATGTAACAGAAACCAATACTCGATACTGGGATTGGAGAGCAGTAACACTGCTTCTTTTATCTTTCGCAAACGCTCCAGCATACCCGGCACATCAAGGTCAAACATCAAAAATGTCTTATCCTCCGATGTTGTAAATCTGTCACGCTTGCATCTGTCAATATAAGGCTGTGAAATATTGGAATCGCTGACCCTCGCTATAATTTCCACCGGCACACGGAAACTGCGACGCAGCAGGTCAACGTATGCCGCCTCCGTCTTACCCTCGCAGAACACGAAGAACGTCGGGTTCATCTTCTTACCTCTTGGCTGCTTTGCTTTTCGTGCCATAGTCAGATGTTCTCAAATTCGTTGATATACGGCACGGCATCGAAACGCCCTGAAGGTAGGCTTTCTCCAAATCCTTTTCTCCGGAAATCCTTGTAGTCAAACAATGAATACAAATCAGATGAACCGTCGTCGCGCTTGTTGACAAAGAAAATCTGATCCTTGCGGAAGCGCGTCATGTCAAGCAGGTGTGTGTTGTGGGTTGTGAAATACCAGCTGCGCGGATTTGCTTGAATGGAACAGGCTGATAAGATACTCCACCAAGCGGGTGTGCAGACTTGTTTCAACTTCGTCAAGGAACATCACCTTGTTGTTGCGTACCACATCCATGACCGTCAGCATGATTTTGAACAGGATTTTCGTACCCTCCGATTCTTCGGTGTTGAAGTCAAAGGGCAACGCCGGATTACGGCGGTGGAATGTAGTCAGTTCACCGTCTTTATAGGTAAACTCAACGATATCACTGTCGGCGGCTTTAAGCACCCGAAGAACTGCGTCTTTGTGTCACCAAGAAAACGGTCAATGGCAACAGAAGTCTTGCCACGATAACTGAACACCAGTTGCTCATTGAACCACCTATATATCTCCTTCGCCTTTTCCCTGTCCATCTGGCTTGCGCGTGATATAAACAGAGTCTTGCGCGAGGTGTTGGACGCTACATCCATCGGGCGACGGATAACATTGGTAAACTCATATTTTTCTTTCTTGCCGCCGGATATACGCTCGTCACGCGAAAAAATCAGCGCACGTCTGCCCTTCGGGTAATAATACAGGCTTTCGGTTATATTTCATCACGGGTGCAACTGAATGAATACTCATGTTCTATGCCGTCAATGATGAAGCGTATATAAAACTCACTGGGAGCGTTATTTTCTCCGAACTTGAACGGCTTGAAACCAAAACTGTCACCCTCATTATAGTTATGGGAGTCGAGTATCATATCAACCGCTGCTTTAACGGCCTTGATTATGTTGCTCTTGCCGGAGGCGTTTGCACCATATATGGCAACCGTTTTCAGCAGTCTTTCATTCCCGACTGCAAATGTGTTGTCGGCAAGGGCGCGGGCCTCCTTTGTCTGGATGTTGGCAGCCTGTAAATCCAGAGTTATCTTCTCGTTTATCGAGAAAAAGTTGTGAGAGTTATTTCCAATATCATTTCAAATGTCATATTTGGAATTATTTTGCAAATATAACACTTTAATTTGGATTTTAGGTTGTTTGGCACGAGATTTTTAGGATAGCACTACGGAAACGGATAGAGGCGTGGCGGCTCACAGTGTTGGCGTCGGTGTTGCCGTCGGATGGTGACGGTGATCCGGTGGGTCACTGACACCATCCGACCGCACCCCAACTATGGGAGAAGGCTACACACCGGTTTGCCTCAACGCCTTGTGAGGATGCGCCGGTGACGTCGCTTCCCTCACAAGACTCCAATCGGCAAATCAGTGTGCCATACGCCTTCTCCTTATAATGAATCTGAGCCGTCACGCCACTATCCGTTTGTTCCAGCCCACGGGAGCAAGAAAGCGTATGACGCCGATAATTACGCCATGCTCCATGTACGGCGGCATACACATACTTGCTCTTTCCGGGGCCATTGCTTTTATCTCAACGGTTTCCATTTTTCTTATGTCTGTCGTCCAGTGTCACCCTGCGGGGCTTTGCCGCCTCTATTTTTATGCAGAGTATAATCTCCATTCAAAGTTTATTCGCTCGAAGTTGATTAACACGACGGTACGGGGTATTCTTTGGCATTCGCGCAAAAAAATCTCCACAGCTCCCGGTGGTCGGTAGTATTTTTTTGTGCAAGTGCCGAACACCCCTTTGCTCCCGTCGTGCCGCAGGGTCAACGAGCGAACAAACTTCAAACAGCGATTATACGCATTAAAAAAAATATCGCCTTATGACACTGAACGACAGACATATTAAAAATACGAGCTTCACACCTTCTCCAGCTCATACCGCATTAAAAAAGACGGCTAAGGTGGTGGGGATAGCAGTCGGGGCGGTTGTCGGGATTATTCTTTGGGCGATACTCAGACCGATATTCCGAGGTGTGGGGTGGATAATCTCAATCCTCACCGCAATAGGGATTATCTACTTGGTAATGACACTCTAAATATTTACGACTATGGCAACGAAAAGAAATTCAAAGACTTGGGAACAGCAAGCCAAATATTACGAAGTTGACAACATCGCCGAGTATATGGTGGAAACCTATATCAACGGCAACATATCAACATTCCGCAAGCTGTACTATGAACTCAAACCTGCGGGTCGCAAGCTGTTCATAAGCTGGCTTTTCCATACGGAACTGAACCGCAAGGAGATTGAAAAAATGATACTCGCAACACTCTAAACACATACGACTATGGCAACCACAAGAGAAAACAAAGGCACACGAGCCTTTAACAAAACTATCAAGGCGTATCTTGAAGAACGAGCCGAGAATGACGCACTGTTCGCAGTCAAGTTTGCAAATCCCTCGAAATCAGTTGAGGACTGCGTGACCTACATACTAAACTCCGTGCAGAAAAGCGGTTGCAACGGGTTCGAGGACGATGAAATATTCGGAATGGCAGTCCACTACTATGACGAGGAAGAAATTGAGGTTGGCAAGCCTATAAACTGCCAAGTGGTAGTCAACCATACGGTTGAACTAACCGAGGAGGAAAAGGAACAGGCACGGCAGGACGCCATCAAAAAACTCCGTGACGAGGAGATGAAGAAAATGCGAAAGCCTATCCAGCCGAGAAAGACCGCCGAGAAGAAAAACCAAGTTGAACAACCCAGTCTATTTGACCTCTAACATATTACGACTATGAAACCGACAACAAAATTCCATAAAGACATACTCAAAGAAAGCCGTAAACTCCGCCCCGTCACAAAGGCGCAGGCTCAATGGGCGATAGGCGAATGTTTTGAACACTTTGCCTTCCGTGTTCAGAGTGGCAATACCACCTGCATGGACTGCGGACACACTTGGCACAGCGATGAAACATCGGGCAAATGCGTATGCCCCCGATGTGGCAGGGAACTCACTCTTGAAACCACCCGAAAGCAGAAGGCGAGCGGTAAGATGTATTTCAACGTGCTTGGTATGAACGGGAAATACCAGACTTTGCGGATGTTCGCCATATTCGCAGAAATGCGCAAGGGAAAGAAAGCCGAATACAGCATCGTGGAAATCGGTCAGTATTGGGTAGCCCCCAACGGACAATGCGCCGTAATCGGACTTAGACGCAGTATGAGTTACTATGTGGATTGTTTCGCATACGGCTCGCCTATGGAGATACGGAGCAAGGATGATGTGTTCGCAGATATAGCGATGGATTTTCCGATGTATCCCAAAATGAAGATAATCCCATCTCTGCATATAGATGTTATGGGCAACAAGTTCTTCAATATGTCACCGGCGAGATGTATAAGCCGTTTTCTCTCGCAGCCCCAACTTGAAACGCTGATGAAAAACGATACCGAGCAAGTATTCAAATACTTTCTCAACCGCCCCTATGACTGCCGTATGTGCTGGGCTTCATACAAGATAGCCAAACGCCACCATTACGAGATAACCGACTTAGGATTATGGTGCGACTACATCAAGATGTTGCAGACCTGCAAGAAAGACACTCACAATCCCCACTACATCTGCCCCGACAATCTTCGTCAGGCACACAACATATACCACAAAAAGGTCATGGCGATAGAGGAACGCAGACGCAGGGAAGCCGACATAAGACGCAAGGAGAAGGAAGCACTCGCAGAGCAGGAAAGGAGAGATAGTTTTCTCAAACTCAAATCCAAATTCTTCGGACTTGTAATCTCCGATGGCGAGATTGAAGTGAAAGTGTTGGAGAGCGTGGAGGAATTTATAGAGGAAGGAGATGTCCAGCATATCTGTGTAGGTACAGCAATGTACTACGGCAAAAAAGACTCCCTCATATTGTCGGCAAGGATTAACGGCAAGCGGATTGAAACCGTGGAGGTGTCGCTTGAAACCCTTTCAGTTATTCAATGCCGTGGAGCGTGCAACCAAAACACCGAATATCACGACCGAATTGTGAATTTGGTGAACTCCAACGCCCAGCTAATCAAGGCGAGAATGACCGCCTAATGTTTAACACGACCTGCGTCAGCAATGGCGCAGGTCACAAAATCACCCTAATTATGAACGTGACATTTGAACATACGACAGTAGTCTATGACGATAAGATAGCCGAGGTGCTTGTCGGTTTTGTGAACCATATTCTTATAGCCTACAACGAGGAAACTCTAAGGCGGTTGGTAGCCGACTATGCGGAGAAATCGGCACTTGACCAATACTTCGTATATGGATTTGGCAGACACCACTTTTGGCTGGCTCAAAAGAAAATCACCGACCCCGAAAAGGTTTTCAACTACCGAATACTGATTGTGAAATTCTAAAATACATTGATATGGCAACAAGATTAACTGTGAATGGCGTATCAACCACCATTACACCCGATACCGAGCAATACGAGCGTTTTATGTCGGCACACCGAGGGAAACGTATCCTTTTCTATCAATATGACTATCGTGCCACCGACGGCACTCTATTCAGCACCGTGGCAAAGACTTTGAAAGAATGTCGCCAACGCCGTGATGAATGGCTGAACAAGAAAATCAACAACTCTAAATAATAGCGTTATGGACAACCAAGTAGCAAAAATAATACTCCAACAAATCGGAGGGCGCAGGTTTGTGGCAATGACGGGAAGCCACGATTTCATCAACCTCGGCAACGGACTGAGAATGAGCCTTAGCCGAAACAAGACATCGGCTAACCGCCTTGAAATCATATACGATAGTGGCGCAGACCTCTACAATGTCAGATTTTATCGTCAGAGCATCAACCACAAGACGTTTGAGGTGACGACAAAGGACATCAAGACGATAGATGGTGTCTATTGCGATATGTTGGAGGGCATCTTTACCGACGTGACGGGATTATACACCCGATTTTAACCGAACATTTGCCAAGTCGTAATAGAGAAGGCTGGCGACCTCGTGATGAAGTCGCCAGCCTTGATTTTGCCAAAAATTTCGGCCGCCAAAAGGCGGCGTTGGTGCATTTCTATATGACAAACTGTCATATCAGCAAAATATGTTGCTTTGGCATACTATTTGCCTGATTTATAACTGACAATAGTGTCACAAAACCGAAAAATTGTTTTTTTAGTTATGGGAATCAAACCGGGACCCAAAAGAATTGCCAAATCTACTGGCAAACCAGATCGTCGTCAGAGGGATAATAAATCCACTCCGGGAAACACACCCTCTCTCAAGCCCCATATCCATAAAAAAGGGGATTGATCCAAATCTTTATGGATAACATTTCAGATTGCCCATACAATTGGCTAATTGCTGATTATGTGGGCGATTTATTTGTTTCCATAGGTCAAGATAAACTTTATTTGAGCATAATCTCTTGGTAAAGATTGCACACGATAAAAATAACAGTTAACTTTGCATTGACAATTAGTGTCACAAGTGACATAAAAAATCAATGCGCATGATTATTCAACGGCCTCATTATCTCCAAAAACTCATAGATTGCCGACACAACGGTCTGATTAAGACCGTTACAGGCATCCGGCGCTGCGGCAAGTCATATCTTCTTTTTCAACTGTTTTCTTCATGGCTGAAAGAACAGGGCATTTCGGATGACCATATCATAAAGATAGATTTAGAAAACCGTCGCAATAAAGAACTTCGGAATCCGGATGTATTGCTTGAATACATAGATTCAAAAATAAACGATGATGGGATGCACTATATCATGATTGACGAGGTGCAACTTGTAAGCGAATTTGAGGATGTGTTGAACAGCTATCTTAAAATGTCCAATGTTGATGTGTATGCAACGGGAAGTAACGCCAAATTCCTTTCCAAAGATGTCATAACGACTTTCAGAGGTCGAAGCATTGAGATAAAAGTATATCCTTTGAGTTTTCGGGAATTTTTCTCTGCCTATGGAGGACAACAGGAAGACGCATTGGACGCTTATATGACTTACGGAGGAATGCCGCAGATACTGGATTTTAATGATGAAGGACTGAAAAGCGATTATCTTAAAAACCTTTATACTGAAACATACCTGCGTGATATAAAGGAGAGGTATCAGATTAAGAATAATGAAGATATGGAAAATCTGCTTGATTTCATATCCTCATCAATTGGTAGCCTCACCAATCCGACCAAACTTTCCAACACATTTGAAACAGTAAAGAGGGAGAAAATAAGCAGGAACACAGTTTGCTCTTATCTTGAATACATTTGCGAGGCATTTCTCGCAGAAAAAGCCTCACGATATGATGTCAAGGGCAAAAAATATTTGGATACGCCCTACAAATACTATTTTACAGATCTCGGTCTTAGAAATGCCCGACTGAATTTCCGCCAACTTGAACCATCACACATGATGGAGAACGTAATTTACAATGAACTGCGTATAAGAGGATTTAATGTTGATGTCGGTGTCGTGCCGATTGTAAGGCGCAACGCTGAAGGAAAACAGGAACGTGTACGGCTTGAAATAGACTTTGTATGTAACAAAGGCAGCCGAAAATATTATATCCAGTCGGCATATCAAATGCTTGATGAAGATAAAATAAGACAGGAAGAAGCATCGCTACGAAATGTCGATGACTCGTTTAAGAAAATAATAGTTGTTGGTAGCAACATTATAATCCGCCGCAATGAAGCCGGTATTACCACTATGGGAATATACGATTTCTTGTTAAAAGAAAATTCTTTAGAACTCTAAAACATATATGTCTGATACCTTTGCCCTGATAATCGGGAATAATTCATATTTTGAGCCGTTCAACCTGAATAATGCCATTTTTGATGCACAAGCAATCAAAAATGTATTCGTTAATCTTGGATATGATGTTGTGGAGTATTATGATGTTGATATTGCTCATATCGTAGAAGTCCTTCGTGTAATTAAAGAAAAAATCAAAAATTACAAACATTTCATTTTATATTATGCAGGTCATGGGATGGAGTGCAGAGGTATTAATTATCTGCCAGCAATAGATTGCCAATTACAGTTTGCAGATGAATATTCTCTATCCCATCAAAGCATTGGTCTTAACGAGATAATGAAGATATTGAATGAAAATACAGAAATGTAAATATAGTAATCTTAGATGCTTGTCGTCAGGAAATTAATGAGAGAGGTGTTGTAGGAAACTCTTTTGCTCCTATAAATGCACCCAAAGGCACCTTAATTGCATTCGCCACATCGCCAAAAATGAAAGCAAAAGATGATGGCATAGATGGTCATAGCCTATATACAGGTGCTTTATTGAAATATATTGGCAGTGAACGACTGTCGGTGGAAACTCTTTTTAAGAAGGTTAGACAGACAGTTGCGTTGCTCTCAAAAGGCACTCAAGTTCCGTGGGAACATACTTCACTAATTGGCGATTTCTATTTTAACAAGGGGCAAATGGTCGTAGCAAAGAATTTACCTTATGCAGAAAATGTAATTAAAGATCGCTTATATAATCAATTAGATGAATTTGGATTGCTAATCGAAGAACTGGCTTCTGCTAATTGGTATAGACAAAATGCAGCATTCCCAAAGATTATTGCAATGATACCTAATTTGGACGCCAATCAAAAATTTATTTTAGGGAGGAATTTATATCAAGCCAGTGCAAATCCATTTAATGTTGCCAACTATTTTGAATCGCTTGGAAATAATCTTCATAGGTATTCTGAAAATGATGGTGTTAACCACATATTGAATGGAATCCTATTTGAAATTTACTTTGATTCAAATGGCGATTTTAGAGATGTCTTGAAAGCAGAGGATTTGGATTCAGTTCTTTTGCTACGAAAAGATCACAGATTCATAAAATCTTTTGAATTTATTAGAGAGGCTCTTTCCTCCTATTCAGACAGATTATTATATCTCCCTTCTGATGATGACACCCCAATTGGCATTAATATCGAAATGGATCTACATAAATCTAATGAAGACAAGCAGTATATCACTAAAATTTCAGTTGGCGATTATAATGTAACCCCAAATATAGCATCGCATATCTGGTTTACTGAAGAAAATCTAAAAATAACGCTTTCGTCACTATTTGCAATTCCCATAGATTTAATGAGAATTAACTCACAAATCAAGATTACAGCCTCGAAGATTAAAACGGATTGGGATTTGTAGATTATCGGTAAGGTTTCTACAAAGATTTGCAAAAACCTTACCGATATAATTTATGGAAACAAAGCGGCGAACTCGGTCAGTCGGCGCTGGTAAAGTTGTTTGTGGAATTTGCCTTTGTAGCGGCAGTGGGAGGTATAGGACTTAAATATGTCACGGTTGCCGGATTTCAGTTTTTTCAGCACGGTGGACTTGTTCACTACTCCGGGGCCGCAGTTGTAGGCTAATACGCCTAACAACAGGGCATCTTTGCCGTATGCCTTGTAGAGTGACACAAATTTCAACAGGTCTTTTCGCAACAGGGCGTCAGATTGTTTCTCGGTGAGCTGCACGCCTCGTCGGTATGGCTCGCCGGGTAACACTCTATGACCATATCCGACATAGGGATAATCCTTTGGGCGGTGGAGCGTTTCAAATTTCTTGATGATAATCACAGCTCTCTCGAATGGCGGCAGATCCATTATGTTTATCTTCCGCCCGGCGGCGTTGCCCACCATGACGGTGAGCAACGCGAGAAACATCAGCAGGATTTTCTTCATCGGATAGCCGGATTTACGGGTGTCACAATCGGGCTGACAATCGTACCCTCATCACCGCTGTCTTTGCTGTTGAACTCGAAGGTCTGCTCCCACGGGGTGGTATTGAAGCTGTCCTCTAATGTGGCGATGACATTTATGTTTAACAGTGCCTCCAACGATGAGTAAATCAGACATGTAAGTTTGCTGTTCACAACATTATTTTGGAGGCACTGGCAGAGATTCATCATAGGCTATCCAAGTAAGAGAGAAGATTTTCATCGGTTTTCCATGAGATTTTCTTCCCATTGGAACTATCGATAGCACAGGTCATGAGAGCTTTAGCTTTCATCTCCAAATTTACTTCAGCATAGATGTTCGTTGTGTTTATAGATACGTGTCCGAGCCAAGCACGGATCGTATTTATATCCACTCCTGCTTGCAGAAGATGTGTTGCGGTGGTATGCCGGATCGTATGTGGGCTAACTCTCTTGTCCCTTACGGAAGGGAACTGTAGTTCCAGTTTTTGAGCATACCGACTCACCATTTCGTATATTCCAAATCGGGTTATACGTTGGCCGTAGCGGTTTAAGAAGAGTGGTTCATCTGGCTTTCTGTCATTGATTATTGTCTTAAGGATTGCACAGACATTGTCCCAAAGGGGGCATCTGCGAGTCTTGTTTCCTTTCCCAACAATGGTTACCAAGGGGATTGTTGATTCACTTTTGCTTTTGGCAAGCGTCACGGATGATACGTTCAGGTCGGATGCTTCTTCGGCTCTCGCTCCTGTATTGTATAGGAAGATCAAAAGAGCGTAGTCGCGTCTGCCCTGAGCGGATCTCTGGTCGGGCAGAGATAGCAAAGCATCCATCTCAGACTTTTCAAGATACGTTATCATTCTCTTAGGGGCTTTCTTCTTAGGGATATTGCGTATGTTTCGGCTCCATTCCATATGCTCCGGAGAGTTCATGGATACATACTTTGCGAAGGCCTGTAATGCGGCAAGTCTTTGGTTTCGAGTAGCCACTGAGACGTTACGGGTTTCCTGCTGATTGTCAAGAAAGTCTGACACGACATTGATTGTCAGTTCCTGAAGGTGGAGCTTGTCTGGATTTTTATTACAGACATCTCGAAGGTAGCCAACAAGAAGTCTGAAGGTATCGCGGTAGCTACGTACCGTATTACGCGACAGATTCTTGGCAGCCAGCATATAGTCGGTGAGATAACGCCGCACCCAATAACTGAGATATATGGTTTTTTCATTCATGTTGATTTGTTTTGGGGTTTGCATATTCAAAGAATAGATTGGCCGCATCTGAGAGCAGTCCGGTAGTCATGTTAAGATACACAGTTGTGTAACTCACTTGTTTATGGCCCAGATAGGTAGATAACACAGGCAAAAGAGTCTGAACATCCTTACCATCTTGGTACCACTTTCTTAATCGGTTCACAGCGAACGTATGGCGCAGATCGTGGATACGTGGCTGATACCTTGTGTTGTCGTTTCGGCTGATTCCTGCTTCTATACGTATCTTTTTGAAGATGCCGTTTATGCAGTTCAGTCTCATTGACGAGCCGTTACACATAATCCATAGAGATGTGTCTTCATCAGAGATCTTGCAGTTGTCCTTTCTCCATGAAAAGAACTTTTCAATCAGTTTCTTTACTTCCTCGTTGAAAGTGACAGTTCTTGACGTGTAAAATTTGGATTCATGGATTGTGATACAACAGTTTGCCAGATCCACATCTTTCATGCGAAGGCTCATGGTCTCTGAGATTCTTAACCCCAGCACATATGTCAACTGAAGGATTGCTTTGACGCATTCAGGATATGTGAGAGAAGGCCGTTTCTGATATGTCATGGCAGCTGAGAACAACTTCTTGAGCTCGATATCTGAGTAAATATACGGTGTTATTCGCTGCGGTTTCTTAGGCTTATCCATAGTCAAGGGTATTTTTGATACATACCCTCGTGACATGCACCACCGGAAGAAGCCAGACAGAGCAGCGTGACGCGTAAACCACTTTCGAGTAATCTCGTTGCCTCCTGATTGCAAAAAATCTGATGTGATGGATGCGGTTATCTCTAACAGATTCATATCTTTCCCCAGATAATTGCAGAACTGTTTCAGAAGATTCGCATTGGTTTTGAACGACTCTCCCAATGAACGTCTATACTCGACATATTTGTCAATGGCACTATTGAGCATCATAACTCAAGCACCTCCTTACAGTCCATATCCGACACTTCCCTTAGTCTGGAGAAATTGACCTTGGCGTAGATGGCGGTAGTATCGATTTTCACATGTCCGAGCACATCTGCGACTTCTTTAAGAGAGTGTCCTTCATTGACCAGTCTCGTTGCGCAACTGTGTCGGTAACTGTGAGGACCATGATGCCTTATGTTGAGTTGCCTGCCTTCCAGAGATCTACTTGCCACTTGGTAAACTGTTGATGTACATATGCCGTGGAATGGAGCTCGGGTAGTAAGGAACACAAACTCCTGCTTCGGATACTTTGGACGAGCTTCAAGGATATATCTCAGAAGTGGCTGTGCAACCTCATCTATCAGAGGCATTATCTGCGGTCTGCATCCTTTTGCCCTACGCAGATGAATGACGCTATTCCGCCAGTCAATGTCCTTGAGTTTCAGTTCAGTGATTTCACTGGATCTCAAGCCATACATTGCCAAAAGCGATAAAATTGCATGATTCCTTATGCCCTGAATCGTCGGATTTCGCGTAGATTCAGTCAAGATAACTTTCACGTCATCCCAATGAAGATATGACGGAAGTTGCTCCATCGTGTACAGCCGAGGGGCGGAAAGTGTTTTCCACAAATCGTCTTTCACCCATTGTCTATCAGCCGCATATCTGAAGAAGCAACGTAGTACGGATACAAGCCCTGCAATAGTGCGTCGATTACACCCATTGTAATGACGTTCTTTGAGATAACTGTCAATGTCTGTAGATTGAACATCGGCAAGCAATAAGCTTGAGCCCTGAAGGTAATTCATCAGATTACGAAGTATACTCAGACGGCTTCTATGAGTCTGGACAGAATATCCTTTGGATTCAACAAGCCAGTTGAGATATGACATGATCTTGTCTTTTTCGGGAAAATCATGTTCCTCCGGCTGGGCAAGTAGTCCCATATGTGAAAGCCAATTAGTTGTGACATGAATGAACGTCCGATAACTATTATCGGTACCGGATTTCTTTCGTTTGCTTGGATCCTCAACATCTCGCCATATAGCTGCCGCGTTTTGTATTTCACTCATGGTTACAAGAGAAGTAGATGGTAAATCAAGCAACTCTATGGCTGTCAGTTGATATTGTGCGATTCGTCTCAAAGTCACTGAAGGAACCCCCTGTTGTTCTTGAGCTTCCAGATATACGAGCCGTTCCATATACATCGGTGAGACAAGGTGTCGAACTCGAAAGTATCCTCTTGGAAAAATCTTGCTGATTATATTATCCTCAGGATAATAGCGGTGATCCAGTCTTCCCAAATATGTCAACCATCTCTTGGACGCACCAAGAAAGCGACAATGGAAATTAACCTCCACGCGCATATCACACCGTTGTTGACGTGTCATCGAATCCCATTCAGATGTCTTTTGGACGATATATTCCAATGGAATCTCGAATGTGTCACTTTCTCTAAGGGCAAGAAGTTCATCAATTGCGATTAGCAGACCAGCCAATCCTCGCAAATGTCGAATGCCCATTCCATCTGCGTGTAGTTTGTGCAGATATGCTTGTCTTTGCTCAGAGAATGAGGCTTGCTCATGTCTTTGCAAATCCAAGAAGTTTGTGAATAGTAAATTAAACATATTGTAGAATTAAAAAATGTCTGATATAAAATATGACTATTTTCTTAACCCTAAAATTATGTTGTTATGATTAAAGTTAATGCACATATCCTTAATTACTTATCAAGTGATGCAAACATAAATGTCATCGCCACATTAGAAGATTTATGTAATGGACAACATACATCTTCCACGACCACGAGGAATTTGTGTGCTTCGTCACTTTTGGCGGTGTAGTTCAGTCGGAATGTTTTACTTTCAAGAAGCACACGGTCGTTGTTGACCAGCACCGGGCCGTCAACGAGTTTGAGCGAGCCTTCTCCGTCGTACTGGAAGTAGCGTATGGTATAGAGGGTGTTGGCATAGTTGCCTTCGGGCTTTATCTCGAAGCGCAGTTCGATGGTCTGCCCTTTGGCAATCTTGTCAGCGTATGGCATGACTTCCACTGTGAAGGGATAGGACTGCTGCACATCGAGGTCGTCGGAGCAGGATGTGAGGCTGCATACGGCAGCGATTACAAGGGAGAGAATGGCGATAATGCCAAATGATTTTTTATTTGTCTTTTCCATTTTTGTGTCTGTTTAGAATTTAGTTTTGTTGATTTCTTGGGGTTGAGCGATTGTAGGTAATCGTTCAGATCCTTGTGGTCGGGATAGAGTGCGGATTTGTCGCTCACCCTGTCGCCGAACTCGCGGCGCAGTCTGGCTACTGCGGCACGCCCGGCGGTATCGTTGTCAAGATAGCACAGTATCAGCGGGTATTCCGCCAAAGTCGGGATTGCTTTGCCGACATTCGCCACGGAGTTAAGCACAACACTGTCATTGCCTTCATTCAATCCGAGGCGTTCCGCCGAAAGAAAGTCGATGAAGCCCTCGAATACATTACACCGGGCGTTGCTGTTGGCGACATTGGTGATATGCTTTGGCGGATAACTTCCTTTGAAGAAGCTGTTTCGCAACTTATCCAAACGTTTGGATAGATTCGTTATCCAAACAAGTATAAAATCCAAACTATCATATATAATCAACTGGAATCCAGTGAATATTCTATCATGTTGTTTTGATTTTTATTATATTAATTTCAGTAATCAATATTCATTCATATGAAAGAACAGGATTTAAAATCCAAAGCATCAATTCTGCTTGGACACTTTCATGACAATGGGTACTCAAAGTACACCATTGACCTTTTCCGGCTGGCGATTAATTATGCGTTACGTCTTCGGAGTGTTCATCCCGGCATCTCTTATGAAGACATCTATCGATCCAAAGTAGATGCGGATCCAAATCACCGTCCACTTCACCATTGGCGTAGGCTCTTCGCTACCATCGAACATTTCGATAGAACGGTATTCTACCGGGCCATGGCAATACACCTCGCGGCGGGGAAAAGAAGTATGACACACTCTCGAAAGAGTTTCAACGCGCAATAGACATCTATCGCCGTGAAGAGCCAAAGTCAGGAAAGAAGCCACGACAATCAAGCGTGAGGCAAGCCTCGCCACGAACTTCTTCTGTGAGTTGCAGACACAAGGTGTTTTCACATTTAGCGAGGCTTGTGAGAATCACATTCAGACAGCTTTTTCAGGACACTGCTGTGGTTACAGGAAAGTTATCAGAGTGGTGGTCAGGTGCTGTGCTCCATTCTTTGAGGATGGCGTTTGCGAACACTTCATCTCATTGCTTCCCATGACAAGAAGCAAGCGTCGTAACATCGAGTATCTCAAAGCAGAAGAAATTGCCAGTGTAAAGAAAGTTCTGACAGCTCGGGACTCTGATCTGTGCTTGCGGGATAAGGCTATCGGTCTTATTGCCTTATTCACAGGGTTGAGAGGCTGCGACATTCTAGGCCTGAGACTAACTGATATAGACTGGGAGAATGATGTGATACTTGTCAATCAAGAGAAAACCGGTGTCCCACTGAAACTACCTTTACGTCCCATTGTCGGCAATGCAATATACGATTATATCTGCCATGAACGTCCAACCTGCAGCACCGAGGAAATCTTTGTTAGTCAGTATCCTCTGCACTTGCGCTTAGACAACACCTATAATATTGCCGCAAGAATCATGAAAGTCGCAGGCATAAGGCAGAACAAGGGAAGTCGCAAAGGTTTCCACATATTCCGGCATCATGTCGCCACATCTCTCCTGAACGAGGGTGTTCCTCTGCCCGTGGTATCGTCCGTATTGGGCCATTCATCACCTTCCTCGTTGAACCCATATCTGAGCGCGGATTTTCTCCATCTGAAAGAATGCGCTCTCAGCATAGAGCAGTTCCCAGTAAGAAAGGAGGTATTCCATGACTGAATTTGTTTCGGGGATAGCTCCGTTGATAAAGCGGTTTATCGCTTTCAGAGTCGCTTCTGAACACTGGAATGTCACCTCTTATGAAGTCTGCATGCGTCTGTTCGATCGATATTGCCACCACCGATATCCGGGCGAAAGCATTCTGACTCAACAAATGGTTGATGGATGGTGCGCCAAACGGGATACTGAAAGTGGAAAATCGTGCCAGACAAGGGCCTATCCGATAATAGCTTTCGTAAAATATCTCAAATCAAGAGGGTTGACCAACGTAAATCCACCGAAGCTTCCCAAAAAGATGCGTTCGACATACGTCCCTCATGCTTTTTCAGAAGATGAACTACGAAGATTTTTCAATGGATGCGACACTCTGTCCGGCCCTTTGACCAAACAAAACAGAATCCGCAATATATCTATACCGGTATTCTTCAGACTACTATACAGTTCTGGAGTGCGAACTACGGAGGCTCGTCTGCTCAGATGTGAGGATGTCGACCTTGAAACTGGAGTACTCAATATCAGGCTATCTAAGGGATATGACCAGCACTTTGTCGTCCTACACGATAGTATGCTTCAGCTTATGCGGGAATACGACAAGGCGATAGCTGACATATTCCCTGAACGGACTTATTTCTTTCCCGCAAGAAATAACTCTTTTCATGATAATTCATGGGTATCTGACAATTTTCGGAAAATCTGGAAAAATGTAAGTCCATGTCATGCTGTTCCTACGCGCTGAGACATCATTATGCCACAACCAATATAAACAACTGGATTAACCGCGGCATGGATTTTAACTCAAAGTTGTTATATCTGTCCAAGAGCATGGGGCACAGTGTGATAGAGAGCACTGCCTATTACTACTCCCTCGTGCCCGGACTCTCCGATATTATAGAAGAGAGGACACAAGAATCCTTCGATAACATTGTCCCTGATTTAACCGATGTCAACCATGAAGAAACCGAATAAAGAGGCCGTTGCATTCTCGCGCCATATCAATGACTGGTTGACTGTCTATGTGCCAACCGTCCAATCAAGCAGCGCCCATACAGTGAAGAACCATCATGACGCACTGTCTCTGTTCCTACATTTTATAACTCAGGTAAAAGGTCTTGATGCCAGGACTTTCTCTTTCAAGCTTCTTGAACGTCAGGTCATAGAAGAATGGATACTTTGGCTGAAGAATGACAGAAAAAACTCTTCCGAAACGTGCAACAACCGCCTTGCATCCATCAGGGCATTTATCAAATACCTATCCGAGAAAGATGTCAGCCTGACATATCTGGCCTGCGAGTCTGCTCAAATACCAAGACAGAGGTCAGTCCGTAAGAAAGTCGAGGGATTGAGTAAGAATGCGGTGAAAGCATTGTTGAATGCACCTGATACGAATACTTCAACTGGACGCCGTGATCTCGTGTTTCTCATATTGATGTATGGCACTGCCGCACGAATAGACGAGGTGCTGTCTATGAAGATACAACATCTTCATCTTCATGCCTCCAAGCCATACGCTACGATAATAGGAAAGGGAAATAAGGTCAGAACCCTCTATCTGCTTCCAAAAGTTGTGGCGCATCTTGAAAAAATATATAGTGGAGTTCCATCCAACGCAACTAGATCCGGATTCCTATGTATTTTATTCACGGATAAAAGGGACTAGCACCAAGATGACTCAACCTGCTATTGCAAAACGACTTCATAAATATGCGGCAGTAGCTAATGGAGAATGCCCGGAAGTCCCATTGAACCTGCACGCCCATCAAATAAGACATGCGAAAGCCTCTCATTGGCTTGAAGATGGCATGAATATCGTACAGATATCTTTTCTCCTTGGACATGCTGATGTCAAAACTACTATGTTTATCTTGATATTACAACCGAGCAGGAAGAAAAGGCTCTTGCCACAATTGAGAACGAAAAAGACAGAGAAATACCTAAAAAATGGAAGAAGGCTCCTCAATCTTTTGCTGAACTCTGCGGTCTCCGTGTCATAAAATGAGAAAATAAAATCCAAACCTATATATAGAACTGACTACACAATATAGGTTTTACGGAAGAGGTTTGGATTTTATTCTTGTTTGGATAACGCAACTCAAATCCGTGTGCGCTGTTCTCAAAACCGATGGCATAATAGTTTTTGCCATGCAATTTATAATCCACCTGCACACAATATCGTTGTGCAATGTCGGCAGGTATGCCACGGTTGGCGAGGTAACGCAGTAGAGCCGGCGATACTAATTGGGAGATTTTCACGTCCTCAAAGGTCGGCTGCTCAATGAATGGCTCCGGCTTGTAAGGCTGTGATATCGGCATCCGCATCTTTTCGGCTATGTACTCCGCCTGTCGGATGAAGTCGGTGGAGTTACACAGTTCTCCGGCAAGAGTGAAGATGTCGCCTCCGGCACCGCTACCAAAATCGAACCATACATTTTTACGAGGATTGACATGAAACGATGGCTTTCTCTCGTTGCGGTACGGGGCATAAAACCACAGACCTTTGCTGTCGCGCCCAGTCGGCTCATAGCCGAGGTGGTGCAGAAAATCCACAAGGGATATTCCCTTGATAGCATCTATATCCATAGGCTAAAACCGCATTTTGCGTTTGGGTTTGGGCGGCTGTTGCTTAGGCTGTTCCGGTCTGCTGACGGGCGTAGCCGTCACATCACCCTCGGCTTCATCGCCGTTGACGGTCACTTCGTAAGTCTTGAACTCCTTAAAATCCTTCATCTGTGTGGCGATATAGAGGTTCAACTCGGAGCGGTTGCAGCTCCCGGTTAGCTCGTAAGCGAGATCATAAATGCCGCCATAGTATTTTTCGGGTTCTTTGCTGTCATACCAGCCATTCTTTTCGGTGTCCACCACCATAGTAGCGTTGCCACCGACAGAATACGGAGCGTTGTATATCAGAAGGTTGCCATCCTTTTTTATCGGCTCATAGCCGATCGCCTTCATAAAATCCTCCAATGGAAGATTATTTATATCGAGGTCTATCACAATCAATCCCATAGGTTTATTCTATTATGAATTTGACACCAACACCATATTGCATATGGAATATCTGCACATCGCTACCGAAAGTGAAACGCTCCTTTATATTTGCGGTCAGAGCAATTTTGTCTGAAAGGTAGAAATCCGCAGAGAGCGTGAGCGCGCCGCCATAGATGAAGTTGTCGCCGTCATGGAGCGTCGAACCGTCGGATAAAACCGACTTTCCCCAATTCACTGTTTCGTAGCCACCGAGAGCTGACACGCCGCCATATAGGTGGAAGGTCTGCGAGTAGTCGCTCAACAGATGGAGATTGTAGCCGACCTCACCTGTAAACTGAGCCACCGTGATACGACCTTTCGCGCCGTATGGCTTGTAGGTCTGGAGATACTCGCCGCCGAAGCTCCAAGTATTGGCACCGCCTTTATAGACGGAGTAGAACACTCCGAGAGAATAGCCGCAGTTGCGAGAGTTGCCGGTATAAAAGCCGTCTGCCATATCAGCCTTGATTTCTACCGTTGACATTCCGGGGAGGCATCGCTGGGCCATTGCCCGCCCTCCGAAAAGGGTGAGCATGGCAGCGATTATCATTATCGCTTTTCTCATAGGTTATTGTATGCTTAATTCGTCAATTATGTTGGCTCTCACAATATCCTCGTTCTCGACCACGAAAGACTGGTGTCTGCCGCCTTCCTTTTCGGCAATTTCGATAACGAGCTGCTTGTCATCGGGAATGGTGAATTTCTCCAGAGCGAAGACTGTTCTTTCGGAGGATTTTCCGTGTACCACCGTCACATAGTTCTGGGCGCGGAGCGGTTCAAGTACCTGCTCCTGCATAGCAGTACGCTTGATAACCTTCTTATCCACAATCTTGAAGCTGACATAATCGACATCGAAAGGAATGTTTGATGTGTTTTTCAGTTCGGTGTGGAAATAGAGAAGCCCGTTGTTGGCATATATGGATTTCAAGAGGAACTGCACCCCAAAACGCTTTGAGCCTATATGTTTGATTTCGCGCTTATTCTGCTTGTAGATACTTTTCATAATCAGCTTGACAAGCATCGGTGACTCGCTACCTAACTTTTCGAGGTAGATTTCCTGCGCATTATTCGGGCGGTTCACCGCCTCGCCGTCATGCAGAAAATCGGTCATCTCGATATTGAGCAACAGCGGCTCTTTGGCGAATTTCACGTTGAAACTATAATAGCTTCCGTCCTCGGTGATTACCGACAGATTTGTTTCCTGCTTGAACGACTTGAAGGCTGATTTGACGCGCAGCACGTTCTTCGCGCCGTCGGCTAATCCGGCGACAAGGTTCTCGTTGCCCAAGTCGCAATAGACTATTTCCGAGGGAAATATGATGTGCGTAGTCTTTTCGTAGCATACCTCCAGAGCGTGAGGCGGTATCATCCGGTCGAAGCCGACCTTGCGGGTCAGACCGTCGAACTTGTCACCGTCGGTGTAGTTGCCGCCGTACACATTGATGTCGTGTTCTGCTACCTGAGTGGCAACCTGTTCCGTGCCAGACGGCACGTTATTATCGGTGTTTTTAACCGACTTTGTTCCGGCAAAAGCAGTGCTTGCCATGCCGATAACGGCAATAAGCGAAAGTAAAAAGAGTTTGTAATTCATTGAATTGTGGATTTAATGGTGAATAATCATATGTCTTCCGGCTGGTGAAGCATCACACGGTAGCCGGCTTTGAGGTGGACTTTGACGGTTCGCAGCTTCTTGGTAAGATACTGGCTGACACCGTTTATCAGCCCGCGCCCCACATCAGAGGCAATCTGCGCCCTGGTATTTGTGGAAATGTTGATCGAGCTACCCATCGTACTGCCCATATTGGCACCTATCTCATGCAACGCATCACTCTCCATTGACTGCGGTATATTGATACCCTCCTGCCCGTCGGAGTCATAAACCTGCAACTCCACGTCATATATCGAGCCTTCGCACTCGATGGAGGTGATTTCAATCTCCAGCCTTTCGCCCTGCACTCTTGCAGAGCCGACAACGGTGGTGTTACGCGGTATCAGGCGGTTGCCGACCCACATAGGTTCGGAGGTTCTCAGCCTGACACTCTCGCCGTCAACCACACTCTGGTTACCGGCCACCACTGCGGCTATGGTATTCTTGGCGACCGCCCTCATTGTACCCACCGAGGTATTGAAGCCCCTGACGGTTGATGTCTGACCGAGCGAGGATACCACATTCCTGTTGACCTGCGCCACCGGCTGCACATCCCGTTTGCCCTTTTCTTCGGTAGGATGTGGCGGCGAATAGCTGCCGCCGTTGCCCATATACTGTGCCGCCAACTGATACGAGCGTTCCATCAGTTCCATCTCGTCGGGCTGTGCCGCCTGTTGCTGTGCCAGAGCGTTCTGAACCTCCAACTCTGCAATACGCTCATTTAGAGCCTCCATTTCAACATTGTCGGCTGAGGTATCCTCCACAAAAAAGTCATTGAGCGACGCCTGAACCTCCTGATACGCCTGCGCGGAGTTCTCAACGGCGGACTGATGCTCAACGGTATCGGTTGTAAGTGCGGTCAGAGTATCAAGGGCGACCACCGCACGCTGTTGCGCCTCCTTCTCTTTGGCGGCATCGGCGGCGGCATATTCCTCCGCTTTGGTCTTGATGCCGCCGTTCTCACCCTCAGGAATTTCGGTGTTGAAGGCATTGCCGACCTTGCTGTCATTCTTGTTGAGGCTTGTGTACAGCAGCCACAGTATCACTATGCCGCACACGACAGCCGCCGGGAACACGACTAAGTATTTCATCATCTTCTGCCGTTCAGCCTGCGATTTGGGCTGGAAGAAGCCGTTAATCTTCGCTTTCCACTCCTGCATCGTCATAGTCTGGAAGATTTTGAGGTTCATGAACGGGAGATTTGGTAACGATGTCGATCGGCATTATATGCTCAATCGCCACAGATTTTTGCGCTTTGCCCAGACCTATCCTGTAACAGGCGTGACCGAACACGAAGAAGGCGGTAAGCACAAACACGGTCAGCATCAGCGACACGACAGTAAGCCGTTGTTTCTGGGGAATTGACTCGCACGCTCCTTTCAGGCGCGTTGTGAGCCTCCCTTTCGGGGTGCGCCACATATTGTTATATATGGCGGAGAATATTGATTTAATCTTTGTCATAATTGAATTATCGTTTTACGGTTGAAATATCCTTGTTCTCAAGTATTGTGAAGCCTTCGATGATGAAGCCGTTGGGATTGTCGTCGGAGCGTGAGGCGTTGGAGAGGCGGCACTGCGTCACCAGTGTACGCTCTGTAACATTGCTTTCGCGGATAATCATTTGTCGGGCATAGGTTTTAGCGATGTACGGATAGTTGTTGAAATCGCACACCACACTGTCCACTTGCAGCACTTGGTTGATGTTGCCGGCGATGATACGGTTGTAGTAACCCTTCTCCGAGAAATCGGTGTAGTAGTTGTATGCCGACTTGTCCGACAGTATAAGGGCGCGGTTGATGTTATGCTCAATCGCCGATTTGTCGGGCGACAGAGTGAAAAACAGTTCATGGAAGCGTCGCACATGTTCACGGGCTTCCGCCGGGCGGTTCTGCTCCATGTCCTGCGACAAGGCGAGCATAAGACTCTTGCCGTTGTCAAGAACATAGATTTTTTCCCTCTGCCTTTCAGCGAAATTGAACACGCAGATCAGAGCCACCGACACCACCACGGCACACATCGCCACAAACACAATACCAAACAGCCGTATCTGGCGGAACGAGGTTTCGATGTTTTTAAGTGATTTGAATTGCATTTGAATGTCGTTTGAATATTATTTAAGCAATTTGCCTGCGTTGCCCGCGACATTTCCGGCGACCGCGCCTCCGACACTTGCCGCACCAGAACCGACCTGCATCGCGGTGGTGTTGACAGCACGGTTATAGTTTCCGGCACCTCCGGCTTGTATTATCCAGCCCGCCACAGTTGGAATCGTGAAGTATCCTATAATGCCGATTATCATAAAAATGACATAGCAAGTATTTGAGCTGTCGAGGTTTGCGTTGGGGTTGTTTGTCAGTTCCGAAATGTCGTTCTGCAACATCAGCACCTGTATTTTCGCAAGGATTGTCGAAAATAGGTCTGCCACCGGCAGCCACAGATAAGTCTGGATATATCGTTGTATCCACTGGGTCAGCGTTGACTGGAAGCCATCCCAAACGGAAAGAGCGAAGGCGACCGGGCCGAGAATTGACAGCACGATAAGGAAGAATGTGCGGATAGTGTCAATCGTGAGTGAGGCAGCCTGAAAAAGCATCTCTAACAACTCTCTGAAAAAGTTTTGAATAGCTTTTTTGACTTTGTACATTCCCCGCTCGATATACATTCCGGCGGCTGTGCCTATCTCCGTCACGCCTAATTCGTCTATCTGTCTGTCAAACTCGGCATCATCGACAAGGTAGGCTGTTGACGGGTCATTCATCATCGCCTCATACTCCAGCCTGTCTTTCTCCTCGCGGTATTTCTGCATATCGAGTGTCTGCCCTTCAAGCATAGAGGCTGTACCCTGCACAATCGGCGACATCACAGAGTTGATGGTGCCGAGTACCACCGACGGGAAAAACATTATACAGAAGCCTATCACGAACGGACGTAGCAGCGGAAACACATCAATCGGCTCTGCGGCGGCAAGTGACCGCCAGATGCGATAGGCAACGAAGAACAACGCGCCCAATCCGGCTATCGCCTGAGCCACACCCGCCATATCCTCACATAGAGGCATCATCTCGTCATAGAGCGAGCGCAGTATGGTGTGGAGGTTGTTGAAATCTATTGATAACGCTATCATATTTTTTTAATTATGATTATTACGATTACCAGTATTTTTCAGACCCGTCGCCATAGAGAGCCACCACACGCTGTGTATCAGCCTTCTTTTTGGCACGCAGGTATGACACGCTTATATTCTTGTTGGTGTAATATGCCGTCAGGTTCTTCAGCCTTTTCATCTCCTTGTAACAGTCATCGACCACATCCATACGGTCTTTGTCGGTCATACTCAATGTAGTGATATTGACTACCTGTTTCAAGTCGCCGAGTACGCCGTTGGCTTCTTCGAGAATACGGGTGTAGCCGGAGGCGATTGCCGAGAGTTCAGCCGATGTGAAGTTCGGATCGGTCAGCATCTTCTGGAAATTATTGACGTAATAGCCGGAGATATTGCCGAGCATCAGGATTGTCTGCTGCACCTTGCGGGCATCACGGACAAGGTTGTTGACCGATTGCAGTGCGTCATAATATTTCTTAGCCTGCTGGTAAATTTTCACGGTTTCCTGAAAATTTTTGACCATGTGCGTAGCCGTCTGTGACTCCTGAACGAGTGATTTGGAGTTGTTTACGATGGACTGGGCGATGTTGGACGGGTCTATGACCGTCCATTGGGCGGAAGCCCTGCCCGTGCCTAACATCTGGCACAGGGCAATAAGAGGGATTAAAAACTTGAGTTGCTTCATTTGATTGCGGATTAAAAGTGGTGGATTTATCGTATTCTGTGAGCCATGCTTATAATAGCTCTAATCATGGCGAGAATAATTGTCAGGAGGAGGCCGAGGCAGAAAGATACTCCTGAAAAAATGCCTATTAAGACGTATTTCACTTTCATACATTATTTCTCTCTCCTTTCGTTGGCTAACTGTTTGATTGCGGCTTCGATGTCGCCGCCGAGCTGACGGGCGCGGTCAAGGACTTGGATTTTCTCCGTTTCCTCGGTAGTGTAACACAGGTATTCCTCCGGTGATACCTCCGTGGCATAGACAGCGGACTGCGTTCCGCCCAGCCCGATCCATACCTCTTTGTAGAGCCGGTTGGGGCTGTTTGCCATATTGATACTGAGTATCTGCGCCTTTTCCTTGTCGGTCAGACCGAGCAGCTCCTGTATCTGGTCAAAGCGGTTCATATATTTCCGCTGATCCAGAAGGATTTTACAGTCTGAGTTGTTGATGATGGTTTCCTTGACAATGGGCGACGAGATAATATCGTCCACTTCCTGAGTGACAACCACCGCCTCGCCAAAGTATTTACGCACCGTCTTGAACATATAGCGCATATACTCAGCCATGTTTGCGGTTGACAACGCCTTCCAAGCCTCCTCGCATATAAGAAGTTTTCGCACGCCTTTCAACCGGCGCATCTTGTTGATGAAGGCTTCCATGATGATAATTGTCACCACAGGGAACAGGTCTTTGTTGTCGCGTATGGCGTCTATCTCGAACACGACGAAACGCTTGCTTAGCAGGTCGATATTCTCTTTGGAATTGAGAAGGAAGTCAAACCGGCCTCCGTGGTAATACTGGCGCAGGGTTGTCAAGAAGTTGTCGATGTCGAAATCCTGTTTGTAGATGGGGATAGGACGTTGTGCCATTTCAGCACGGTAATCGTCGCGCATAAACTCATAAAAGGAATTGAAGCATGGCACGATGTTCTTATCACGTTTCATCTTGTCAAGAAACATCGACAGCGCAGAGCCAAGCTCACCGGATTCGGTCTTTGTCACGCGGTCGTCCTCCGACTTCCACAGCGTCAGCAGCAGGGTCTTGATCGAGTCTTTCTTCTCCACATCGAACACCCCGTCATCTGTGAAAAACGGATTGAAAGAAATCGGCTTTTCCTCGGTGTAGGTATAATAGATACCGTCCTCGCCGTGCGTCTTGTTGTGGATCAGATTGCACAGCCCTTCGTATGAATTGCCGGTGTCAATCAGGAGGATATGCGCGCCCTGCTCATAATATTGGCGCACCAGATGGTTGGTAAAGAAAGACTTTCCGCTACCCGACGGGCCCAGTATGAACTTGTTGCGGTTGGTGGTGATACCGCGTTTCATAGGCTCATCACTTATATCCAGATGGATAGGTTTCCCGGTCAGTCTATCGACCATCTTTATTCCGAATGGCGAGAGAGAAGAGCGGTAGTTTGTTTCAGCGGTGAAGAAACAAACAGCGGGTTCTATGAAAGTGTAAAAACTCTCCTCGGCAGGGAAATCAGCCTCATTTCCGGGCATAGCCGACCAGAACAGTGTCGGGCAGTCAATGGTGTTGTGACGGGGCATACACCCCATTGTGGCGAGCTGACTTCCGACATCGTTCTTAATCCTGCGCAGTTCCTCTGCATCGTCGCTCCACGCCATTATATTGCAGTGGCAGCGCACAGAGGTAAGACCATAGCTGTGAGCCTCGTTCAGATAGCGGTCTATCCACTCTTTGTTTATGGCATTGCTTCGGCTATACCTTGAAAGACTGTTCATATTTCGGGCTGTCTTCTCGAACTTCGCCAGATTCTCGTCGTGGTCGTCAATCAGTATATACTGGTTGTAGATATGGTTGCACGGCAGAAGCAGACCAACGGGAGAGGCGAAGCTCAATCTGCAATCCGAGCGGTCAGTCGATAACCGCTCATAACGGTTATCAGTGCTGACCTTTCCGGGCAGATCATCAGTATCTGAAAGTGTATGCAGGCACAGCATCTTGTCGCCGATACGCATTTCTTTCGGTGACAGGTCGATATCCTCCAGACAGTTGACATCTCCCATCGACAGTGACAGATACTTTTCTATGATACCGGAAGTTGTGTCTGTACCGATTATCTCATCGTCACCTATACGGCGCAGCGAGATATAGCCGGTGTCGTTGATAATGCGCTCGAACTGCCCGACAGCTTCCATGAAGCCCACAATCATCTCGTGATTGAGTTCCTTCGGTGTTATACGCCCACGGCAGAGGGTGGAGAAATTCGACTGCTGTCGCATACGCTCCTTTGTGGTCTTTGTCAGGAACAGGTAGCACTTGTGGGCGAGGTATGGACGCTCGTTGAAATGGCGTTCAAAACTGCGGTCAAGAAAACTCAAATTATCTTTTTGCAGTTCCGGCTTATAGTTCTCAGACACAAACCAGTCCTGCTTGTGCGCCACCGAATAATGCGGCAGCACTTTGATCGCCTTGCACCATGCGGCGTGCATGGCTTCGTATTCCTGCGATGTTACGGTGAACAGTTCCGGGAGGCTGACCTCGAAGGCCACCGTTATATCGGCGTCCTTCGAGATGATGCAACCGTGTTCCACGGCGAGCAACGGCAGTTTGCTTTCCAGCGTTGTGGCTTTCAGTGTATTTCTCATTTGCGACCTCCCTTCATTATACTGCGCACACGCAGACGGTTGATGATATAGCGGGGACGGTACTTCACCGAGGTGAGTTTCATAAGACCGTACTGCCCGTACTTGCCGTTAAGGTGGAAGGTGTACCATACCAGAGCCGACGCGCTCACGGCACCGAAGCCTATGCACAGACCCTGCTGTACACCGCACATATAGAGTACCACGAACAGAATGAAATCGGTTATCAGACCTCCGGCGAAGATGAAAAGGTACTGAGCTTTCAGCCCCTTGTATTCCACCGTCCTGCCTATGCCCTTGTTGATAGGATATTCCATTGGCGTGGCGGGATTAGAGGAAGAACGAGCGCAGGATTGTGGCGGCTACCACGAGGAATATACAGGCACCGAACCAAGAGGCGGCGGTTTTCGATGTGTCGGGATCGCCGGAGCTGAACTTTCCATAGACCTTGACACCGCCGATAAGACCCACCACCGCGCCGATGGCATAGATCAGTTTCGTGGCGGGGTCGAAATAGGAGGTCATCATCGAGGTAGCCTCGTTGATACCCGCCAGACCGTTGCCGGCGGCGTAGAGGTTGGCTGCACACAGAAGGAGCGTGAGCATCATCGCCATAGGGCGACGCATACCGGGAGCGTTCATAAACGCTACGATACTGTCATAGAGCTTTTTGAGGGATTTTGTCATAAATTTTATTTTTAGGATGGATTGTGGATTTGGATAGTGGTGGTCAGTGGAGAATATTGAAGTCGATAGCGTCAATGCCGGTTGTGTCTATGTCAGCATGGAACACGATTTTCTTTTTCGGCTTCGCTTCCTCCGGGTTTGAGGGTGGAGTGTCAGCAGTATTATTCTCCCCCGGAATTTCGGGGAGCTGGCACTCAATCATAAGTATGCGCTTGCGCACCAACGGATCGAGCTTGATTTTCTCGATAATCTGTGTGCCTTGTATGTCGGGCAGCACACGGCGGGCGGTTTCCTTGTCATCGGGATTGTCGGAATTACCCTTCAGAACGTTTACAGCAGTACTGATTTCGTTGAAGTCACTGCCTCCGGCTCTGGGTTCCTCCGCCGGGATTTCATCGCCTGTCAGTTCGCTTGCGGAGTGTGTGGCAAAAACTTCATCGAGTTTCTCCACCGGGATTTGTGCTGAGGACTTTTCCTCCGGTTCATCGGGAAAACCGGCATCCGAGGGTTTGCCGTACTCCTTGATGATAAGCGGTAATACCTCTTTGGCTGCTTCTTTCGCAGCCTCGCGGAACACCTCCTTGAACTCGTTGATGTCAAAAGTGCTTTTGCCGACAATACTGTCATTTTCGGCTTCCTCCTCTGTGTCGGCAGCCTTAGCGGGTTCCGGCGATGGCGTTTCCTTTACCGGCTTTGCTGTGTCGGGCTTTGTCAGCACCCTGCGGATAAGCCACAGGTTACTCGCCAGCAGAGCTATTATAAGTACAGTTTCCATCAGAACAGGTCTTTATGGTTACGTTCATGGACACTGCGCATCACCGCATTGTTGCGGGCAATATGCTCAAGTATGATTTCCGAGGCATACGAGCCGATTGACACTCCGGGTCTGTCAAGACCCTTTACCATGCGCGACAGGGCGGCATGAACTTCGGGATAGATATACACCTTCCTGTTGGACATCAAGATGTGCGGCGAGAGAAAACGCTCAATATAGCGTTCTTCCGCGCCATCAGGGATTTCAGCCACCTCGATAGTGGTGACTACTCGTGATTGGGATTTTTTCATGATTGTTGTGAATGTGTGGGGTTATAAAATAGGGTCGATAATATCTGCGAATTCCTCAAAATGCGCTGCAAGCACATTGTTGATATAGGCTTTGATGGAGCAGACCTTCCCTTTCTTCTTGTGGAATAGTATCCGGCGTATCTTCCAGATAAATTCAGGATCGATTTCCGACACTTGGAATTTATCTTCCGGCCACATATAACGCATATTGCGCACGAAGCGTTCCATATACAGCCGTTCCCTTTCGGAATTTTTAGCCTGTACAGTGGTATTTCCGGGGCTTGCACCGTCACCTTCGCCTGCCACCGGCTGTGGGTTAGCCTGTTCTTGCTGTTTGGACGCGCTTTTTCTTTTCAGCGATGACAGACCGGATGGCTCATCACGAAATGTCCTGATAAATTCCTCCGGATCGATTTGCGGCTCATAAACCTTTGACATAGGCTCACTGGTTTAATATGCCGAGCAGTTCATCGGCAAGTTCCGGAAGCCTTGTGCCTTTGAGCAGCGTTTTGTCAGGCGGAACAAGCGTAGAACGGAACACAGCGCGGTTAAGGGTCTTTGACCCCTCGCGGCGATACTTCTTGGTGTCGGGTATCTTGGTTTTCATGGTCTGAAGCCCGTATTCCTCAAACACAGCCTCATATTGGTCATAGAGGTCAGTCTTCTCGCGGGCGTCCACGAGGTTCCAGAGCATATACATCTGTTTGACCGATGTGCGCCCGGTCGTGAGCCACTCCTGTATTTTCAGGGCGAAGGCGAGCGAGCTTTCAAGTATTACCTTGTCGGCGGCGACAGGGACAATCACCATGTCCAGACAGTTAAGGATAGAAACAACACCGGGATTGTTGACTGTGCCGGGAAGGTCGAAAAATACGATGTCTATCTCATCCTCGCAGTCATCGATAATCTCACGGACTTTGCGCATGGCATTCTCCGGCTGAGCCGACAAAACCGGATATGGAGCCAGCTTTGTCAGACGCATATTGTCGGAAAACATCTTTTTGAACACGGGGCTGCACTCTATCAGCTCCTTGTCACGTTCACGCATATCCTCAATGCTGTACTGGGGAAAGTCGCAGTCAACGACAAGGACTTTCAGCCCCCTGACATAGTAGAGGTAACTCGCCGCAAGAACGGTCAGAGTCGTTTTGCCCGCTCCACCTTTCTGGGTGGAGAAAGCGACAAATTTAGGATCTGTCATAAATAAAATTTGAAAATGGATGTAGTGGTGACTGCATAGCAGTGGCCGTCAGCTTCATTTCGACACGTCGCAGACCGGTCTTGTCTATACTCCGTGGGGGGGACAGGCAGCGGCATTGGCTATGCTTTTGAGTTGGGGTACGGCTATCTCCGTCGCTCATGGGCGACCTTCCTCCGCCGTCAGGAGGGCATCGGCTATGTAAGCCGGAAGGTGATAGTCATGTCAGTCATTTTCTTTTTTTAATTTTGGGTGTTGGATTTAGTGGCGGAACATTGTTCCTTTCTAACTATGGCCGCACGGCTATATGTCCGTAGAACCATAGATAGGTAGTTTGCTTCTAATATTCCTTGTCAGGAGGTTTGCCCGCTTTATTATAAGATACATACTTTGCCGTTCAGTAACCAATCTCCGTACATCATAAATAAAATAGATTGTTCGGAAGGACATTGTATAAATACCTTTATTGCGGTCTTGCCAAGAGGCGAGGAATGTTATTGGCAGGTCAGCTTTCAATCTTGCAGTTCAGGAGGGAAGTTCATTATATAACAAGTAGGTTGACTTCCCTGAAGGCGAGCTTTCGAGCTAATCTCTACACAAAGAAACAAAATAAATTCCATTTTGTCAAGCCCTTAAAATTGCCAACTCATTGGCTCATAGAGGTTGAGGTGCCGGATTTCCTCACTTTTCCCCGGATTTCCCGAAAACGGGGCTGAAATTTTAACATTTTGCCATGCGATTTTTTTACTCACGGCATCACCGGACTTTCCAACGGTGCCCCCACGGCAATCCCTGCCGTCATAAAGTTTCAAATTTTCTCTCTTGCAGTTAGGAATTGCACCGGATTTTTTGTAACTTTATGGAAGCATCGACGTGTGTATCTACACTCCGCAGGTATGGAACACCGTTTTTTCACCGCCAAATGGTATGACCGGCACCACAGGCACCGAAAATATGGATTTCATATTAGGAAGGATGTCCACATAGACATAGCAAGGTGTCCGAATAGTAACTATTCGGGTTTCGGGTAACTCCGGTTCCCACGAAACAACCTTGCAATGCAGGATATTCTCCAAAGTCGAATATCCCATGACTTGACCTGCGGTTTGTCTGTACACAGCGATGCACTCACCACAAAATCCATACATAATATGACTGAAAAACCGAAAACCGGGCGACCCTTGTCGCCCAACCGATGCACCCACTGCGTCATGGTACGCTTCGATGACCTCGAATGGGATAGCCTGACCCGCATGATGGAGAAGGCTGATGAATCCGTAAAAGCCACGTTCATAAAAAAACTTATCTTCGGAAAGCCTTTCAAGGTGCTGACCACGGATAAGTCCCTTGCAGTATATTGCGCCAAACTCTCGGAGTTTTTCGCCCAGTACCGTACAATCGGGGTAAATTATGACCTCGTTGTGAAGGAGCTTCGCGCAAATTTCACTGAGAAGAAAGCTATGACACATCTCTACAAGCTGGAGAAAGCCACCATAGATCTGGCAAAAGTCACAGCCGATGTAAAGGCGTTATCCATGCAGTTTGATGAACAATGGTCGCTAAAATCTCGATAGGATCATCGCTCTACGGGGCGTTGTCATACAACGGCATGAAGATGAACCGTGACGAGGGCCGTGTGCTTGGTGCCAACAAGATTATACTTCCGGCAGACGGACATATTGACATTGCCCGAATGGTGGAGAATTTCAACCTGTTCATGCCGAAAACGGGCAGGACAAAAAAGCCCGTGCTGCATATCTCCCTAAATCCGCACCCCGACGATAAGTTGACTGAGCAGCAGTATGAAATCCTTGCACGCGAGTATCTGGACAAACTCGGCTTCGGTGAGCAGCCCTACATAATTTACAAGCACATGGACATCGACCGCCACCATATCCATATAGTGACAGTCAATGTCAACGAGCAGGGCAAGAGGCTCAATCAGGACTTTCTATTTCGTCGCAGCAAGAAAATTACCACCGAGCTGGAGGAAAAATATAATCTCCACAAGGCGCAACGAGAAAAAATCTCGCCCGATACTCCGATTAGAAAGATTGACCCGTCAGGCGACATCAAGCGTCAGGTTGCCAACACCGTCAAGATGGTCGGTATGCGCTATAAATTCCAGACCATCGGGGAATATAACGCAATTCTCTCACTATATAATGTGAGGTGTGAGCCTACCGACGGCAGAGTGAACGGGCGCGAGTATCACGGTCTTGTCTATTTCGCCACTGATAATAATGGCAAGAGCATCGCAACGCCTTTCAAGGCTTCGCTCCTCGGCAAATTTGCGAGTCGCACCGCTATTGACGGGAGATTTGAAATGGCTAAGGAAAAGATTGATATTGCACCGACCAAGCGCAAAGTCACCGATGTGATTGCTCACTCTATCGATAAGGCTGATTTCATCGCCAAGCTGAAAGAACGCAATATTGATGTTGTTCTCCGCTATAATGATGGAGGCCGCATATATGGAGTCACGTTCATCGACCACAACACCATGACGGTATTGAACGGTTCCAATCTCGGCAAGGAGTTTTCGGCAAACGCAATCAATGAGCGATTCAACAATCAGTTCAACAATCAGACAAATATACCTGCCGACACTCACGATGTTTCGACACCCATTGTTGTTCCGCTGGTAGAACCGACACCGGGTGACACTCATACCGACACAGCACAAGAGCCGGTGGTTAATCAACCTTCAAGTGGTCAGCATCAACACACCGTCACCCAATCCGTTTCCGACTTCGGCGACTACGACCTGCCAATTCCGGGACTCGGCCTGTTCCAACAGGGGCAGTCGTTCAATCCCGACGAGGAGGAATTCCGCCGCCGTATGCAGCGCAAAAAGAAGAAAGGGCGTCGCCCGAAATTCTAACAATTCACTTTTCTAAAATTACAATTATGAGCCAACAAGAGGACGACCTCAGAGCGTTGGCAAAGATTATGGACTTCCTGCGGGCGGTCAGTATAGTGTTGGTTGTCGCCAACCTATACTGGTTCACCCGCGTGGAAACCGTCGAGAGCGGCTGGTTCTATTCGACCGTCCATAGGATCTGCGCCAACTTCAACCGCACCTGCGGGCTTTTCAGCACCACTTTCAATGCCAAACTGTTCGCGCTCCTGCTACTTGGGCTATCATGCTTCGGCACCAGAGGAGTAAGGAGCGAGAACATCACATGGCGGCATATCGGCGTAACAATCGCCACAGGCAGCATACTGTTCCTTCTGAACTGGTGGACACTCGACATCGGTATGCGCTACACCTATATAATAAGCACCGTTGTCGGCTACATCTGCCTGCTCATGGGCGGAATATGGGCCGGTCGTATGCTGAAAAACAATATGATGGACGACCGCTTCAACGACGAGAACGAGAGCTTCATGCAGGAAACAAAACTTATGGACAACCAATACTCCATTAACCTGCCGACCAGATTCTACTATCAGAAGAAATGGCACAAGGGCTGGATAAACGTCGTCAACCCTTTCAGAGCCACCATCGTGTTGGGTACTCCCGGTTCAGGCAAGTCGTATGCCGTCATAAATTCCTTTATCAAGCAGATGATAGAGAAAGGTTACAGCGGCTATATCTATGACTTCAAGAGTCCCGATTTGAGTATGATAGCCTACAACCATCTGCTCAGTCACAAGGAGGGCTACGGTAAGGTCAAGCCGAAATTCTACATGATAAATTTCGATGACCCTGAACGTAGTCACCGATGCAATCCGATACATCCCGATTTCATGAGCGACATAGCCGACGCATACGAAAGCGCGTACACTATTATGCTCAACCTCAATAAGTCGTGGGTGAGCAAGCAGGGCGATTTCTTTGTGGAGTCACCGATTGTACTGTTTGCCGCGATAATATGGTATCTCCGCATTTACAAGGGAGGAAAATATTGCACATTTCCCCATGCCATAGAACTTCTGAATAGAAGATACGAGGATTTATTTCCCATTCTTACCAGCTATCCGGAACTGGAAAACTACCTCTCGCCCTTCATGGACGCATGGCAGGGAGGCGCGGCTGAGCAGTTGATGGGGCAAATCGCATCGGCGAAAATACCGCTGTCACGCATGATTTCGCCTCAGTTATACTGGGTTATGACCGGCGATGATTTCACTCTCGACATCAACAATCCGAAAGAGCCGAAGATACTGTGTGTCGGCAACAATCCCGACCGCCAGAATATCTACGGCGCGGCACTGGGTCTGTATAATTCCCGTATCGTCAAAATTATCAACAAGAAAGGTATGCTGAAAAGCGGAGTGCTGATTGATGAGCTTCCGACGATATATTTCAAGGGGCTTGACCAGCTTATTGCCACCGCCCGAAGCAACAAGGTTGCAGTGTGCCTCGGCTTTCAGGACTTCTCGCAGCTCAAACGCGACTACGGCGACAAGGAGGCGGCCGTGGTGATGAACACCGTCGGCAACATCTTCTCCGGGCAGGTCGTCGGAGAGACCGCCAAGACACTCTCCGAGCGTTTCGGCAAGGTTCTCCAGAAACGTCAGTCAATATCCATCAACCGTCAGGACGTGAGCCATTCTTTCAACACGCAGATGGACAGCCTCATTCCTCCGAGCAAGATTTCCACTCTCACGCAGGGTATGTTCGTCGGGGCGGTCTGTGACAATATCGACGAGCGCATAGATCAGAAGATATTTCATGCCGAGATAGTGATTGACAGCGCGAAGGTCAAGGCGGAAACAGACCGCTACAAACCTATTCCGATACTAACAGACTTCCACGACGACACCCCCGACAAGTCGCGCATGAAGGCTATAATCCAACGCAACTATGAACAGGTGAAAGCCGACGTGATACAGATAATATCCGATGAAAAGCAACGGATTTTATCCACCCCGGAACTCAGTCACCTTTTCCCGCAACAATAGAAAACAACCACCACTTAATCCACAATCCAATGTTACAATTTACAGGAGGTTATTACGACCTCGATTATTACCGTCTGTATCTGCTAAGATACCTGTCGCAAAACAATTTCGACATAGCCACCGACCATCCGCAGATTGTCGCCAACTCCGACCGTGCCCTTGACACATACGAGGAAGCACGGCGCAACGGTGCAAGTGTGCCGGAGGCGGAGGAACTGGCTCTGTCTGTGTTGTTCACCAACATAGGCGAGTCGGAGTTTGACATCGTTGCCGATATTCTGCTTGAATATTTCGGCGATACCCTCAACGTGGATTACGAGCCTGCCGCCCACTATTGGGCGCGCTGGGTCATTGACAACGTGCCGAACCTCTTTGACGGTTTTGACCGCACTCAGGTAGGCATAGACCGTGAGGAGCTTGACGAAAAGCGCGACATACTGATAGGCCGTATCACTCAATTCTGCGTGGACAATGGCTTATAACCGTATGCAGAAAATGCGTGACAACATTGAGGCGATACGCACAGCTTTCGCCCTGAGCGTTGAGCGCAGACCGCCGGATGACGCGGAATGGGAGATATTATCCAAGTATGCCGGCTTCGGAGGACTTAAATGTATCCTCAATGACGCCAACGAGCTTGCCGACGCAGACAAGTGGACGAAATCAGACCGGGAACTGTTTGCCCCGACAGTAGAACTTCGGCGCATAATTCACGACCATTCAAATAATGACCGGGAGTTTAAGCGTTACATGGACTCTCTGAAAGCGTCCGTGCTTACCGCCTTCTATACCCCTAAGCACGTTGTTGAAGCCATATCCCAGACTCTGCAACAGGTGGGAGTGGAACCTCGACGCTTCCTCGACCCCAGTGCGGGGAGCGGTGCCTTTGTGGACGCGTTCACATGGGTAAATCCCCGTGGCGAGAGAATTGCGTTCGAGAAGGACACATTGACCGGGCTGATACTGTCCAAGCTATACCCGCAGACCGACGTTCATATAGAGGGCTTCGAGAAACTGGGCACCGATCACGAGAATTATTTTGATGTCGCGGCATCGAATATCCCGTTCGGTGATATCGCCGTACCTGATCCGGTGTATGCCACCAGTGACAACATTGCTTACCGAAAATCGGCATCGGCGATACATAATTACTTCTTCCTCAAAGGTCTTGACGCGGTTCGTGAGGGCGGCATTGTCGCTTTCATAACTTCGCAGGGTGTGATGAACGGCAAAAGCCCGTTTGTGCGTATGGAGCTGATGAAGCGTGCCGACCTCGTTACCGCTTTGCGCCTGCCCAACAATACATTCATCGACAGTGCCAACACCGAGGTGGGCAGCGACCTTATCATATTGCAGAAGCACTCCGGCAAAACAGGCTTCACACCGGACGAGAAACTTTTTATTCAGTCAACAGCCGCACAGGACAGCGGAATACCCAACAACCGCTATTTCATAGAAAATCCAACGCATATTATCTGTACAGGAGCGAAAGAGGACACCGATCCATACGGAAAACCGGCATTGGTATATACCCATGACGGCGGTGTTGTCGCAATCGGCGATGATATGCGCAGGGTTCTCTACGCGGAGTTCGGACTACATCTCAACCTTGACCTGTATCACGGTAAACAGCAAAAGGCGCACATGGTATCAGCACCTATATATAATAAGGTATCAGCAAAACCGACACCGAAGGAAAAGCCGCAGCCTAACATTGAGGACGTCGAGGCGGTGGAGGTAACGCCAACACCTGCACAGGTGATTTCTCAGAGAGCCGATGAAACAGAAACATCGGGCAATACTGTGCCGGAGAATGGCAACCCTGACAGCTACGACCCGAAAATTATGATGTATAATCTTTTCGGCGAACTGGTGGAGATACCCGGCGCAAAGAAACACCGCAGCAAGCGTCAGGTGGTACAGAAGGTGCAGAAACAAAAGCCTGATCAACCTGCTAAATCGGCTGAGGTCAAAGCGGCTACCGCATCACCAAAAGCGAAAGCAGTCAAGGTTGAAACGTCCAAGACCGACTTCCGCCCGCTCACCGAAGATGAACTAAAATTTTACGGTTCTCTCAACTGGGATGACAATCCGCCTATAAACGGGTTCTACACCACAATGATGGAGATTGCACACCGCCAGCTCATGGAGCAGGAGGCGGAAAGGCAACGCATGGAAGCTGCAAAAAATCAGGATAAAGATAATATTCCCGATACGCCATACATAGAAATGACTGAGGGCGACTTCATTCCCGGTGTGCCTACGGGTGTCAAGAAGCGTACAATTATCCCGATTGAGGATGTAAACATAGAGCCGGATATGTCGCCCCGTCCGTTCTCGGAAGATATGCAGTTTTTCCACAAGGAGGGTTCAATGGTATGCGACAGAGGTCAGGTCGGCTTTCTCTCGCAGGTCAGCCGCATGGGAGCCACCTTCACACCGCTCCAGCTCAAGCCGGAGCAGGAGAAACGCGCCATGCTGTATATTACCCTGTCGGAAACATATCAGCAGCTCTACCATTACGAGGCGGAAACACACGAGGCAAGTGCCGAACTGCGCGAACATCTCAACCAGTATTATGATGAGTTCGTGGAGAAATTCGGGCATCTCAACGAGCGTGAGAATGTGAAGTTCATAAAAATGGACTCCAACGGGTGTGACGCTCTCGCCCTTGAACGTGGCGACAACGGGCTGTTCGTAAAGGCTGACATCTTCGACCGCCCGGTAGCATTTGCCGTTGACGAGGTTACATCCGTCGGCACCCCTATGGAGGCTCTGTCCGCTTCGCTCAACAGGTTCGGCAAGGTGGATTTCTCCTATATGTGTTCTCTTGTCGGCATGGACGAGGCTCAGATTATTGAGAGCCTTGACGGACGGATATATTTCAACCCGCTCATAGGTGAGTACGAAATCTCCGACCGCTTCATCGCCGGAAATGTGGTGACTAAGACTGAGCTTATTGAACAATGGATTGACGACACAGGTGACACCGATCCGCGTGTGGCGGCATCGCTCCAAGCCTTGAAAGACGCATTTCCCGAAAGGATACGCTACGAGGAGCTGGACTTCAACTTCGGCGAGCGTTGGATACCCGCCGGCATCTATGCCGAATACATGTCATATCTCTACGGCACTGAGGTGAAGATTGCATATTCCTCGGCGATGGATACTTTCTCGGCGACAAATACCGATGATACAGCCAAAATAACACACGAATATTGCGTAGAGGGTAAGTTCAGGCATTACAACGGAATGTCGCTGTTGCGCCATGCCTTGCACAACACCACCCCCAACATCAAGAAATCAATAGGCAAGGACGCGAACGGCAAGGACATTCTTGTTCCCGACCCGGAGGCGATACAGCTTGCCAATACAAAGATTGACGAAATCCGCGACGGCTTCACAGAGTGGCTCGACAACCAAAGCGACGAGTTCAAGGAACGGCTTGTCGACCTCTACAACCGCCGCTTCAACTGCTTCGTCAGACCGCGCTATGACGGCTCCCACCAGACATTCCCCGGCATAAACATGAAACTGCTTGGCGAAAGGCTGAATGTCAGGTCAATATACCAATCCCAAAAGGACTGTATATGGATGCTATTGCAGAACGGCGGGGGTATCGCGGATCACGAGGTAGGCACGGGTAAAACCTTGATAATGTGCATAGCAGCGCACGAAATGAAGCGTCTTGGTCTTGCCCACAAGCCTATGATTATCGGGCTTAAAGCCAATGTCGCCGCCATTGCCGAAACCTACCGCACGGCGTACCCGGACGCCCGCATACTTTTTGCCGATGAAAAGACTTTCTCAACCGCCAACCGCGTGAAATTCCTGCGGAATATGCAGAACAACGACTACGACTGCATAATAATGTCGCACGACCAGTTCGGTAAAATCCCGCAGTCGCGCGATTTGCAGGAGGAAATAATGCAGGCGGAGCTTGACACGGTGGAGGAAAACCTCAATGTTCTCAAGGAGCAGGGAAAGGACATCTCCGTAGGTATGCTCAAAGGACTTCAAAAACGGAAGGCGACTCTCGAAAAGCGACTTGAAACCATACGCTACAAGATGGAAAAGGAGAAGGACGAGGTGCTTGACTTCAAGAGCATGGGCATCGACCATATCTTTATTGACGAGAGCCACTATTTTAAGAACCTGACCTTCAACACCCGTCACGACCGTGTGGCAGGACTCGGCAATTCCGAAGGGAGCAACCGCGCCCTTAACCTACTTTATGCCATACGCACCATACAGGAGCGCACGGGCAAAGACCTCGGTGCCACATTCTTGTCCGGCACTACAATCTCCAACTCCCTGACGGAGCTGTATCTTCTGTTCAAATACCTACGCCCCAATGCTCTGGAATCGCAGCAGATAAACTGCTTCGACGCATGGGCGGCGATTTTTGCAAAGAAAACTACCGACTTCGAGTTTACCGTAACCAATACGACAGCCGCCAAAGAGCGTTTCCGCTATTTCATCAAGGTGCCGGAACTGGCAGCATTCTACAACGAGATCACCGACTACAAGACCGCGGAGGATGTGGGTGTTGACCGTCCGGAGAAGAACGAGATAATGTGCAATATACCGCCCACGCCGGAGCAGGAGGAATTTATCAAAAAACTGATGGTGTTCGCCCAGACCGGCGATGCCACAGTGCTGGGCAGACTGCCTCTTTCGGACAGCGAGGACAAGGCACGTATGCTCATAGCCACCGACTATGCCCGCAAGATGTCGCTTGATATGCGTATGATTGATCCGGCTTATGGCGACAACCCCGGCAACAAGGCGAGTATCTGCGCCGCCAAAATCGCCGAATACTATCGACGTTTCGACGAATACAAAGGCACGCAGTTTGTTTTCAGCGATTTAGGCACTTACAAGCCGGGCGAGTGGAGCGTGTATGCCGAGATTAAACGAAAACTCGTTGAAGACCACGGCATACCCGCAAGCGAGATACGCTTCATACAGGAGTGCGGCACACAGCGGGCGAAAGACCGTATGATCGCCGACATGAACGCCGGGAACGTAAGAGTTCTGTTCGGTTCGACCTCAATGCTGGGAACAGGCGTCAACGCCCAGCAACGCGCCGTCGCAATCCATCATCTTGACTGCCCGTGGCGGCCCAGCGACTTGGAGCAGCGCGAAGGGCGTGCCATACGCAAGGGCAACGAGGTTGCCAAACTCCACAACGATAACAAGGTGGATGTCATAATCTATGCCGTTGAACGCTCACTCGATGCCTACAAGTTCAACCTCCTGCATTGCAAGCAGACATTCATATCCCAGCTCAAACGCGGGGCGATGGGGCTTCGCACGATCGACGAGGGCAGCTCTGACGAGAAATCCGGCATGAACTACTCGGAGTATGTGGCTATCCTGTCGGGCAACACCGACCTTCTTGAAAAGGCTAAACTTGAAAAGCGCATAGCCGCTATGGAGAGTGAACACCGTTCTTTCAACAAGGGTCTTGGTGACAGCCGTGCCAGACTTCGTGACATCACCGACGAGGTTGAAAAACTGGAAATCATTATCGGCAAGATGGAGGCAGACAACTCTCGCTATGCCGCAGTCGTTCAGCGCGACAGTGAGGGCAACCCAGTCAACGCCCTCACGCTTGACAATTGCCAGTTTACCGACGAGGATCGCATGGGTAAATACCTTCAGGCGTTGGTGAAAAACACCAACACACATGGCGAGTATGTCCGTGTCGGCGAAATCTACGGCTTCCCGGTGTGTATCATCTCGGAGAAAGCAATTGTTGACGGTGTTGAGGCAGTCCACAACCGCTTTATGGTGGAAGGTCAGTACAAATACACCTACAATAATGGCAATCTCGCAATGTCAGACACACATGCCGCCTGCATGAACTTCGTAAACGCCCTTGAAAAACTCCCCGAAACAATCCGCCAGCACCGTGAACGAGCCGAGAAAAAGCGTGTCGATGTGCCGACCCTTGAAGCCATCGTGTCGCGCAAATGGGGCAAGGAAAACGAACTGAAAGCCCTCAAATCCGAACTCGCCGCCCTCGACCGTAAAATCACTGCCGAACTGGCACCTAAAAAGGAGGAACAGGACGGCGTTGAGAATAAGCAGGTCAATACTGTCGATACTCCGGCCACTGATACTAAAAAGTCAATGGTTGCAGAACCTCAATTTCGTTATCGACCTATGACTAACCCTCAACGCCCCATTCGACTTATAGGACTATAATTCAACAGCAGACAGATGGAAATACCGTCCTCCATTTGTCTGCTTTTTATCTTCAATGGCTTTGATACCGTATTATTCCTGCTTGGAGGTGGCTAATTTATAGCCTATCCCTCGAACATTCAGAAGTTCCAGCGAGGTTGATTTAGACAGGTATTTGCGGAGTTTATAGATAAATCCGTGAAGACGGTTGAGGTTGTTATAATCATCGTTCTGCCAAATGCGATACATAAGTGTCTTAGCCTCGACTACTTCATTTGGATGGCGGAATAGTTCATCAATGATTACAGCTTCGGTATGTGTCAGTTCGATAGCCTCTTCTCTTATTACAAGTCGTTGTGATGCAAAGTCAAGTGAGCTATCTCCGATATTGAGATTCGTATCTTCGGTAATGCCCTGAGAATTACGCTTCAATAAAGCCTTAATTCTCACAACAAGTTCGAGTATCTGAAACGGTTTGCGGATGTAGTCGTTGGCTCCAAGCTCAAACCCTTTCACCACATCGTCAAGCGCAGTTCTGGCGGTCAAAAAAAGCACGGGTACAGCCGGTGCTGTAAGACGGATAAGCCTTACCATCTCAAAACCGTCCATCTTTGGCATCATCACGTCTGCAACAATAATATCCGGTTCGGACTCCTTGAAGAGTTTAAGCCCGAACTCTCCGTTTGAAGCACAAACGACATCAAAACCTTCACGGGTCAGCGCATCCTGCACAATAAATGAAAGAGTTGAGTCATCTTCTACGAGCAATATCTTATCTTTCCTCATTGTTCTTAAATTTAATTGTGAATTTCGTTCCGACTCCCGGTTTGCTTGTCACATCTATGCTCCAGCCAAGTAATTCAACAATCTGCTTTACATAGAAAAGTCCAAGCCCGTAACCTCCAACCTCATAACGGTCTCCTGAGGTGACACGATAGAACTTATCAAATATATAAGGGAGATTGTCCTTGTCTATTCCTATGCCGTTGTCTGCAATTACAATTGAGTTGTTGTCAGCCATAATTTTTATGTTGACAGTATCTTCGGAATATTTCACGGCGTTGTCTATCAGATTTGACAGGACATTGCCGAAATGTAATGAATCTGCCATGACCGAAAGATTGTCCGGGATTTCAATATCAATCTTCACCGGTTTGTCGGCTTTAAGCTCAATCATTCCCGCGACCTCTACGACAATTGGTTTTACCTCCACATTCTCAATGCTGAGTTTCATCGCTTTGAAGCGTTCCATACTCATTGACAGAATATTCTCAATCATGCCGGAAAGGAAACTCAGTCTTTGCATAATAATCTTAAGGAACTGTTTATTCCTTACCTCGTCACTCTGGTCATAGTATCGGAGCATTGAATCCGCCGCAGAATAAGCCACGGCCACCGGAGTTTTCAGTTCGTGAGTCATGTTGTGAGTGAAATCATCCTTCATCTGCTCAATACTACGCAGTTTTCCAACCCAGTGTAAAAGATACCATATTAGGAAAATCATTAGTGCGAGAACAGCGGATGATGTCGCCAAAATTCCCGCCATTTGTCTGAGGACATGCTTTTGAAGGGGAGAGAAATAAACAGTATAAAGAGGCGGTTCCCCTTCCGTTATAGAAAAGTCGATATGCCACAGTCCTTTGATTTGACCAGCATTTTCGCCAAATGGAACTATTGCCACCCGGTTAAGTTTAATACCATAGTTTTTGAGCTCATTTTGAAGGAGTAATGCCAGTCGATTATAATTACGAGTCGGTATCGTGACGTCCGTTTGTTCCACTGAGTGGAATTCTTCACTCATAGTTTGGTTGACTTTATCCATTTCGTGAATAAAGTCAAAGTTTCCCCCCGAATCTATTTCGCCTTTAACAACAATTCCGACTTTTATTGAAAAATCTTCCTTTAGGCCAGAAGCAAGAGCCTTCCTGTCGATAATTTCCAGCACATCTGCCCTCCTCACACATTCTTTTACGGTCCGAAGAGTCTGCATCCTTATGGATTCGTATAGGCGATGCATATACCAGAAGTTAGCCGTCACCAAAATAGCAATGATTGACAAACAAATGATTGTGATAGTCCTAAAACGTTTCATGTCAACAAAATTAATGAAAAATTACGATAAAATCACCCCAAATTAAGACTAACTAAGACTAAAGGAGATTCAACTAAGACTTTGGAGAAAGAGTTTGCCGTAATTTTGCGCTTGACTTTTTAAGACAAATTATGTTCAAACGATTCAAAATACTATTCATCTTTGTGTCCATCGCTCTTATGGCGATGGCGCAGGAGGTCAGTACCGAATCACTGGATTCAATTATCAACGCCCTTGAACTAAAGGAAGTAATTGTTACTGCTAAAAAAATCCGACAGTCCGGCGATACAATTTCGTATTCTGCTGCTACATACAGAGGTAAAAACGACAAGACTCTTGAAGACTTGTTGCGAAAGATGCCGGGTATTGAAGTAAAAGCCGATGGCCAGATAACTTATAACGGACAATGGATAAATGAGTTTTATATCGAGGGGCTTGATATGCTTGGCGGAAATTATGGTGTAGCTACAAGAAATATCGATGCAAATGATATAGGTTCAGTTCAAGTACTGCAAAATCATCAGGATGTGAAATTGCTGCAAGGAGTGAAGAGCGGCAATGCTCCCGCTATGAACATAAAGCTTAAACAAAATGCTCTCGGTATATGGTCATCCACACTTCAAGCAGCAATCGGGACACAGCCCAATATATCTTGGGATGCCTCCGCCACCCTCATGAATTTCCGGCGCAAAGCCCAAAATATCTCTGTTTATAAGACGAACAACATTGGCAATGACTTGAGACAGGATATTGGTGCACCCGTGACATTCAATTCATCTTACGGAACGGGGATACTTTTCCCTGATTCTCCGGGGCTGAATGACACTTACGCATATCGTAACAACTCACATAGCCTGTCGATAAATCAACTTTTCAAGTTAGACGAAGACAAGACATTGGCGTTTAATCTCAATTACCTTTTTGACAAAGAAAAAAGAGAGGCTACAGAGCAAACCACTTATCTTGCCGACAGTATCTCGCGTTTTGTTATAGATGAATCGAATAGAGCCTGTATGCGCCAGCAATTCGTAGGAGCACATGCAGTCTATAAGCTGAACGGTAATGAGCGTTATATCAAAAACGCTTTTACAGCAAGTGCGTCGTTTCCTCATGGCGACGGATCTATCAACGATTTGATAGGACAGCAATTCTCAGGACATTCATTTAATATAGATGATGTGCTGAAGATAAATTATAAGAATAAACAGGGGGGCATTGGCGAGGCGACCTTGCATGCCAATTATACTGATAAATTCGGAATACTTCGGTTGATAGAATGTGGTATGGATCAGACTGTAAGACAAAGAAATCTGAACACCGGCGGAACTGCATCTATAATCGCCGTTGCAGTGCCTCATTTTATGTTCAACCTCAACGGCGGCTTCGATGCGCAATGGCAGCAGGCTAAAACGGAACTGAATCTGGCTGAAAATCTTACATCAGGAAATCAACGAACTTGGCAGTTAGGTGCCAACATCACACCTAAGTTCTTTCTGCATTACGGTCAGCGATTCCAATGGCTGATATACATGCCTGTCGGTTTTGAATATTATACATCGACAGACGGAGAATGGAAATATGACAAAATGTTCTTTTCGTTCAAACCTTACACAAATCTCACTTTCAAACCATCGGAGCGTTTGTCTTTTGCGTTGACATCAACCTGCGAGGAATCTATGCCCGCAGCCCTTTCCCTCATGGCACAGAGGCGATATATTGATTATCGTACTTCTATTTCGAATCCGTACCAACTTGAGGCTAAAATCAACAGGACTATAAAAACGGCCTTAAGTGCAAGTTACCAAAGCGTGCTCGATATGCTGTTTGGAGGTGTGACATTAACACATGCTTATTCCTATAATAGCTTATCCAATGGATATGATGTGACTGACGATATTATCAAGTATATAAGACTGCCGTATGCTACAAGTGGTAATATCTGGCAGGGAGACCAGACATTTTCCAAAGGATTTTTCAAATGGAATTCCAAGATAAGCGAATCGTTTACAATCGGCTCAAGTCAGAATGAGTTTTATGTCGATGATGCCATGCACAGAGGGCGAAGCAATTATCTGCGAGCGAACATTTCCTTTACAGCTTCTTTCGCCCGATGGATTACTTTTGAGACTTCAAATGAATTTTCATTATCCAAGACATTTACCGACGGTATAGCCAACGGAAATGCGAAACATACATTCACCAATTCAACATCTTTCGTTATCTGGCCCTGTAAGCAACTTAGCCTGATGCCGACTGTAATGTATTATTACAACGACTATTCAGCGAGTTATAGAAACAATACTTTCCTCAACTGCAATATAGAATATTCCTTAGGGAACGCAATATTATCCCTCAAATGTAGCAATTTGTTGGATTGCAGAATATTTCGCCGCTATAATGATAACGGAATCATACAGTATTCAAGTCAATATCGTCTGCGTGGCCGTACAATCATGCTTGGCATTAGATTCAGCATAAAATAACAACTATGAAAATTATCAACTAAAAAAACACCAATATGAGAATGATTAAAAAGACACTTTTAGCTTTAGCATCTTTAATGATGCTCTCATGTGTGTATGTCTCAGCACAGGTCACAGTTACCTATGCAATGGATACACCGACATTCACACTTGCCCATGAGGATACCGACAAAGCACAAGCACTTGACTCCTGTTATCTAACAATCACCTATCGATTCAAATACAAGGCAACTGAGAAAGACGATTCGCTCAGTCAAGAAGACCTGATGGATCTGCAACTTGGACGTAAATACAACGCCTTCTTCAGTCGCAATCTCCGTGATCTTGACATCCGGAACACTAAAGAACTCAAAACCACAATGCAATTCCAGACCGTGCCGGAGAATTATGTCGGATTTGACCTTCTTGTCAATCATGCTGATTCGACGACCATTGTCACCCATCGTGTTCCCTATACTTCTCAAGTTATTGAATATACGGAGAATACTCCCGCTCCTGTATGGACGTACGTTCTTGAAGACACAGCCACAGTGATGGGCTACCACTGTCATGCGGCTAAATGTACCTACGGAGGGCGCGAATGGAAAGTATATTACACCAATGACATTCCGTTGCCATACGGTCCGTGGAAACTAAACGGAGTCAAGGGCCTTGTTCTTAAAGCAGAGGATTCCGAGCATAATTTTGTGTTTGAGGCAGAAGGCTTAACGCAAAAAACGCAGCCGATAATCCGTTATGACTGGAACCGTAAAACCATGAATAAAGAAGACTGGAAGCGATTTGAGCGTGAAATGTATCAAAACGCAGGAGCATTTGTCCGCAATACCGGCGCACGGATTATAATTATGGATAATAGTGAGCAAGGTTTCCATCGTCTGAATGAAGATTGGTCACAGTTCTATAACCCATTAGAAAAATAACATGGAAAAAGGCAACTCTATAATCAACAGCACAGGCTAAGCATTAATACTAAAATTTATAACACATTAAAGGAACTCTGAAAGAAACAGCTAATCATACAAACAAAAATTCGGTCCTCGGCAGCTTTGTCGGGGACTGTTAATGAATAACCTCAAATGTTTAATTATAATCTTATGAACAAGGTACTCATTGTTGATGCCTCCGAATCAGACCGTCGGCTTATGGTGGGCATGCTTGTCAAGCACAGTTATGAGCCGATTGCCGTCGAGACGATGGAGGTAGCAAAGGACGAGGTGGCGAAATTGCCACCCGGCGCAGTGATTGTCGCGGCTATGAAATTCGTCCGTGGCACAGCGCAGGAGTTAATCAACTGGCAGAAGGCGGAGGGATATGGATTCCCCGTAATCGCCATAGTGGACAATCTCAACGCTTTGGATATTGCCGATGTGATGAAGGACGGCGGTGCCGTCAACATCATTCAGCGTACGGCAATGGACAAGCAACTTGTCGAAACAGTGGGCAGGTATGCAAGACCGGGTAGAACAATGCTGTTGCTTCCTGACGAGCTTATCCCTCGCCGGAGCGAGGCGTTTGCCGTGATTGAAAGGGCAATCAGAAATATTGCCGCGACGGACGTCAATGCCGTCATTTTCGGCGAATGCGGCTCAGGAAAAGAGCAGATTGCAAAAGAGATTTACAGGCTCAGTTCACGGTCACAAAAGCCTTGCACCGTCATAGAAGCCGGCGGCGCGGCACTTGTCGGCAACCATGACCCTGCAAATCTGCGCAGCGAAGTGCTTAACCGTATGGAAGGATACTTCAAGAAGGCTGACGGCGGTACGATCATAATCAAGAACGTGCAGTTGCTGACCTTCGAGAAACAGTCGGTGCTTCTGCATATACTTGAAAACGAGCATCCGAATGTGAGGGTAATCTGCACCGCAGACCCAGAACTGCGCCGTATGGTGTCTGAAAAGACGTTCCGCCCAAATCTGTTCTATACTCTACGACCGGTTGACATAACAGTGCCGCCATTACGGGAGGTGACCGAAGACATAGTACCGTTGTCAGACTATTTCCTGACACGTTTTGCCCACAGCAGAGAACAGCACAGGAAAAAGCTCGATGCTTCGGCAGTCAAAGCGTTGAAGCTGCACCCGTGGCCCGGCAATGTAAGGGAACTTAAAGATACCGTCCTCTATGCCGCCTTCCATTCAAAAACCGATGTAATATCGGCCGCCGACCTCAATTTCAGCCAGTCGGAGCCTGATGCCGATGACAGCCTTACTCTGCGCAAACCGCAAAAAGACAAGGAAAAAATCATTGAGGCGTACCGTCGCAGTGGTTCTTGGACAGGCGCTGCAAAGCTGTTGGGAATCTCGGAACGCGCTCTGATAGAACAGCGTAAGAAACACGGCATCGGCAAGAAGGGCGAGCCGGAGGTTTGACAGCTCGTAAAAAATCACTAACTTTGCAGTGTTAAAATAGCAAAGACTGCGGTTGTAGAGTCAATCGCATCAAATTTATAGGATAACATAACTTTCGCATAAGTTCTCTTGTAGATCTGGACAATTTACGAATGTCGAGCTTGGCGTGATGCTTATGCTATGCTTACTGCATAGCGTGCATACACACCTTTTCGACAATGGGTAGTCCAGAACCCTCAAGAGAGATGGCGTGAATTGCACGCTATTTTTTGTCTTAATCTAATCTGCCATTTTTTCATTTTAAGGATATATTTCACGCTTAATCTTCAGGTTTATTTACTATCCAGCGTGAAAGCAAATTTTTAACCATTGTAAATTTTAAGCAATTAAGAGGTTGCTATTTAGCGGTTTGTTGATTTTAACACGCCTCGGATCACCTCAATTTTCAACCATTCGGTTATAATTTCAACCGAGGGCTATTCCTCGCAAACCAAACCCAAAACAACCGAATGGAAACAAAAAATCCACCAAATGCCACCGACTTCGTAAAGAAGTCATCCACAAGAAATAAAAAACGCTCATTCAAGCGTAAGTTCGACAGAAAGCAAGCATGTTCCGCTCCTGCGTGCAATGACAATGCTGAAAATATCGACTGGTTTGTAGGTTGCCTCATGTTCTTATTTTTGAGCGTGGCACTCAGAGAGATGTTCAGCACCACAGACGCGGAATGACATTATGGGCAACGGAACATCCACCGAAGCGGACTTCAAGACCGCTGTGATTGCAGGCATGGCTCTCGCCGGCATCAGAACTCACAATGACGACATTCGCGCACCTCCCGAATTATTTTACCACGGTAAGCGTATAATATCCCTTGATGATGTGGCCTTTGGGTTGCACATCTCCAAAAAGACAATGCGCAAATACCGTGACGAGGGAAAAATTGAAATCTATGAAAGCCTGACCTGCGGGGCGGCATTCGTGACACAGGAAGCCTTCAATGATTTCATAGACAATCACTTCATCAGCTCCCGGCATCCGGACTATCCCAAGATGAAGAAAAAACATAACAACACCGGTGGAAACACCGATAAATAATCACCGCTAAATCTTTAATTCACTCATGGAAGAAAATCCAAAGGAAGAAGTGCTGATTGCCCGTAACAATGAAACCGGGCAGGTAGGCGCGGTCGTCGGTCAGAACCCCGACGGTACCCCAAAAATGGCCGATGTAAAATCGACCCCGTTAAGCGAACTCATCAAGTTCACCAAAGGGCAAAACCCCATCGAGGCATTCATCGCCAACTTCATGCGTCAGGCGAAGAACCCGACCACCTTCGGCATATTCAAGATGTCGGCCGCCGACTACGAGGCTCTGAGTCAGCCTATGGCGGAAATGCTCAACGACCTCGAAGCCAACAGGGAGATGCTTGACAAATACCGCGTCAAGATGAAGACTCCCGCCGCAAAAATCAAACCGGTTGACCCCGACAAGGTGAACTGGGCGGAGATAGAGAAACAATGGGGCATCAGCCGGGAGGATCTTGAAAAGTCCGGCGCGCTCCAACAGATGGTTTACCACCACAAGTCGCCGGAACTTCATAAAGTCAACGACCCCGACGGAAGCGGCGAAAAGCTGGACGCACGTCTGTCATTCCGCACCAATCCCGACGGCACATATTCGCTCACGCCCCATTTCGTCAGGAAGGAACCGTTGCTTGACCAGCCATTCCGGGGCTACACATTCACCGCCGAGGACAAGGTGGAGTTATCCAACACGGGCAATCTCGGCAAAGCCGTTGACCTCAAAGACCCAGCGACAGGAGAGGTGCATAAATGCCTCGTCAGCATAGACCGCCTCACAAACGAGATCGAGAGCATACCTGTCGATAAAATCTTTATCAAACAGAAGGTTGCCAATATAAATCTGACAATGCAGCAGATAGGCATACTCAAAAACGGCGGTCTTATCAAGGAACAGCACGTCGAACTCCCCAACGGACAGAAATTCACCGCCGACCTGCAATACAACGCATCCAAGCGTGACATCGCCTTTGTCAACTCGGCTCAGTACCGTCAGCAGAACGAGCAGGAGGCACAGCGGGCACAACAGAGCCGCCAACAGGGCGGGCAACAATCCGGGCAAAGCCTCAAAGACAACTGGCATGACGCCAACGGCAACCCCAAGCGTCTGAATCAGTGGTACCATATCCCGCTCGACGAGCAGAAACAGGCTGACTACCTCGCCGGGAAACAGGTACTCGTCGGTGAGGGCAAGGACAGGAGTGGCAACGACTGTACCATATACCTGCAATATGATCCCAAAGAGCGCAAGCCTCAGACCACCCGCGTATATCCCGACCGCGATAAGGTGGTGGGCATCGCCGAGGAAAGCAAAACCCAGATGGCGGTCAACAACGACGGCAAGACCAACGAGGCGACCAAGAACGTGAATGAACCGCTCCAGCGCGGACAGACAGAGCCGAAGGACGAGGCGCAGCAGAAAAAGCAGCACCAGCCCAAGCCCAAGACTCCAAAGCCGTAGCCGCCTCACCACTTCATCCGTTATCCACAGTCAAAACAACTGCGATTCGCTGACACGTCTGCCGGAACATAAATCCGACCACTGAATCCATAAATCCACTGCGACAAATATCCCGCCTCCGGCAACCTGTCAATATCCTGACAAGTATCTTCACGACATGGGGAGGTGCGCGCGGCCTCCCCGTGTTTTCAAAACATTCACCAACTAAACCCACAAAAATTATGACACAACTGATTGTATGCGAGAAATACCGCATAGCCATAGCCGTCGCCAAAGCGTTGAAGGCGACACTTAACCCGGCATACGGGGTGTTCACCAACGATGACATCACCGTCGCCTACGTTCACCGAGGCTTCATCAAGCCTGTCGGTCTTGACAAGGCTGCTAACGGCTGTCTGCCATTCGTGCCGGAGAAATTCAAGATTGTCGTCACCGACAAGAAACGTGACCGTGTACTCAAACCGCTGTTCCGCAATGCGAGAGAGGTTGTCTTCGCCTCAGACGAGGGTGCAGACGCTCAGGCGCGTTTCTTCAATATCTGCCGACACTTCCGAGTCGGGCATCCGACGAGCCGAATGTGGCTTCCCCGCATTACCCGTGCATCTATCAGGCGTTCATTCTCCAAGCGAGAGAAAGGTCGTCACCTGCATAATCTCGCCCAGTCGGGTCTTGTGGCAGGCGCGATGGACATGATGTTTGAATATAATTTCGCCGGAGTTCTCAAACGCTGGTATTACGAAGGCGGGCCGCTGACACGCAAGGAGGTCGTAGCCATGCAGTATCTCGGTGATATGGATGAACAAGCGGCACAATATGACGCCCAGCCGAAGGCGTACAGAATCTTCCTCGATTACGGAGGGCTGCACCTCATTTCTGATCAGTCTTGGCAGAGCGAGAGGGTCTGCGCCGCAATCGTTGACACTATCCCTGTCGGCGAACCCGTCAAGGCGCGGATGACCGTCACGGAGGAAGATGCACCGGTAGTCAGACTCCACACGATGCTCACTCTCCAGATGGACGCATTCGACAATTTCGGCTTTATGCCGTCGCTCACCGTCAGGACAGCGGAGAAGCTCTACGAGCAGGGCTTTATCTCATCGCCATACGTCACCGCACCGGACGCCGGCAACGGCATAACCGTGTTGCGCCGACTGTCCAAATGCGCCACAAAGACCGAGCGCAGCCTGTACAGACTTATTGCAGGGCGCATGGATGCGGCGGCAATGCCACCGGAAAAGAAACAGTATGCCTCTGTGACGGCTGAAATCGCCGGACTGACATTCACCTGCCGATGGGAGGTGAAAAAGCCGAAGCCCGAATATACAGGCTCATCGGAACAGACAATCACGATCGTCGAAAAGATGATGGCTCCGGTCAAAGAGGTATCGCCCATTTCATACGGCTTTGTTCCGACACTTGCCAACCTCACCGGATATGCGACGCTGACCGCAGACACTACGCACCCTGATATGCCTTACTGCCACACCGTACACGAATACGGCACGGCACTCGAAAGTCTTGTGCGTAAGGGCTTCATCACGATAGAGGACGGCACTATCGCCTGCACGCCCGAAGGCGACCGTCTGCTGCTTGACCTTGCTCCCTACAATCTTGCCCACAGCATACTGGTCGGGCAATACGGAGCTGACGAGATACCCTACGGCACAATAACAGGCAGAAAAGCCGTCAAGGGCTTCGGCGAATGGCTCACCGATACCGTAACCGACATTCTGCGCTACACACCCAAAAACAAATGACCGCACCGACAGCGATAATTTATATCGTGATTGAAAAATAGACGCTTGACCATAGCGCATAATCCGATAAAAATCGCTAACTTTGCCACTGAATCGCAGTCATAATTTATTTTGATTGTGGATTTAGTGGTGAGAAGGCGGGAGGGATACCCGCCTTCTTTTTTTCAAGCACATATCCCACCCACCACTTAATCCACCAATAATTTATGCCAGAGTTTGTTCAAATCGAAAAATCCGAACTTGAAGAAATATTTAGCCGAATGTCATATTTGAAGAAAGTATTTATCACTTTCTTCGAGCGCGTAAGAAACAAAGAGCCTGATGATTGGCTTACGTTGCAGGAACTCTGTGAGTTGCTCCATATCTCCGAGTCCAAAGCACGCTCGCTCAAAAAGAGCGGACGTATAGGGTTCATCAAGAGCGGGAAAGGATCTATGTTCCTCGCCGGAGATGCTTTCGGATTACTTGAACGGGTAGAGGCTGTACCGAGAAATGGGAACGATATATACCCATGACAGTAATGAAATAGGGAATTTCCATGCCGACAGTCTTACAGTGCTTGAAATCGTTGAGAGATTGAACACTGAAATACATCCGTCGTTCTTGGGCAAAAAGTTTTATACCGATGCCCAGCTCTCGGAAAAACTCAACATTTCAAGACGCACATTGCAGGAATACCGTGATAACAGGCAGATTGCCTATTACCGACTTGACGGCAAGATACTCTATGCAGATGATGATGTGGAGGAATTTTTGAAATCCACATACCGCCCCAAATACTGAAACCGAAAATGCGGCCACCGGGTAATACCGATGACCGCATTTATTTCATTCACTGACAGCCGGATTTATACCACCTGCACATTGTTGAATTTGCTGCGCATGGTTGCCATACCATCATACACAGCTTGATCCTGCATCTTGGCGTAAATTTGCGTTGTCTTTATATCACTGTGTCCGAGCATCTTGGATATTACCTCGATGGACACGTTGTTGCAGAGCGACATAGAGGCGAATGTATGGCGCGCCACATGGGTTGTCAGATGCTTTTTGATTTTCGCCAAATCTGCAATCTCTTTCAGATAGGCGTTCATCTTCTGGTTTGTAATCACCGGCATGACTACTCCCGTAGCCTTAACAACAGGATGATCCGAATACTTTTTGATGAGCTGGCGGGGTATGTCAAGCATCGGGATTATACACATTTCTCCTGTCTTGGCACGGGCCTTGCGTATCCAAGTATTGCCTTTGTCATCGTCTTGTATGTCGTCAATGGTGAGTGATTTCATGTCGCAAAAGGCAAGTCCGGAGAAGCAGCAGAACACGAAGGTGTCACGCACTACTTCCAATCGTGGCAACTCCTTAAGGTCAAGATCCATGATGGTCTTTATTTCAGCCTCAGTCAAGAACTGACGCTCACTGTATGTACGCTGGTATTTCTTGCCGATAAACGGGTCGTGGTCTATCCACTTGTGGGCGAGAGCATACTGCAACACGTTTTTTACGCAGCGGAGATAGCGCACGGCAGCGTTGTTGGCGCAGGATTTCTTCATGCGAAGGAAATGCTCGAAGTCGTCAAGCATCCCCGATGTAACCTCCTTTATCGGAATGTCGTCGGTCTTGTAGTGGAGTTTGAAGAAGTCTTCCAGATAGTCAACGCAACGAGTCCAGCGCTGATAGGTGGGCTTCACGATGTCACCACGGTCAAGTTCCTCCTTGCGTTTCTCGTTTGCCTCGCGGAACACCTCGCACATCATCTTGGGCTTCTCCATAGTTCCCATGTAATGCGTTTTAAGGACAGCCGGATTTACCAGCTTGTTCTCACGGATGAGCATGTTGTGAATTTCGCAGAAACGGGCGCGCACCATCTCAAGAAATTTGTTCAGCTCCTTGTCGCGGCGCGATGTGCCATCGCTCTGGTTGCGTTTCTGGTTCCAGTGTTTGGGGTTCACTGAACGACCGATTGTAAACTCCGTCATCTGGCCTCCGACCGAGATACGGGCATAGAGCGGATATTCGCTCTTTTCTGTCTTTGGCTTCCTTGCGTAGAAAGTCAGAGTAAAATAAGAATCTGGTGTCATTTCTCTGTGGGTTTAATGGTTATATAAATATAATCATTTTCGCCGACATCACCAAACGAGAAAGAGCTTCAAATATCGCGGATATGACTGATTGGACGGCTCACGCCTGTATTCCACCAAAACCGTGAGTCCGGCTCACGGTGCAAGATGGTGCAAATCGCAGAAATCGGCTTCAAAATGCGGTTTGAGCGGGGAATTATAGTTAAAGAATATTTCAAGAGTTAAATAGTATTTAGAAACTCTGAAAATTGCGACCCCAACCGGGTCAAAGGTTCGTTCCCATGCTCAAAACCCCACTTTGTGAGGCTTGACACCAGCTTAACTTTCGGTGTTTCAGCCGACTCACTGATGATTTCTGCCAACCGTGAGTCGAATTACTCACAAACGTGAGTACTCACTAATGACTCACTCACCACCTCTGTATTCTGCGCCATTCTGAAATTTTGGCAAAAATAAAAAGCACTGAAAATCAAGTGATTTCAGTGCTTTGCGGCGTTTTGCCATTTTTGATTGTGACCCCGGAGAGGCTCGAACTCTCGACCCACTGATTAAGAGTCAGTTGCTCTACCAACTGAGCTACGGAGTCTTGCTTTATTGAGCGTTTTTCTCAATTGCGATGCAAAGGTAAGGCTTATTTTTGATTTCACCAAATTTTTTGAAAATATTTTTATAAAAATCTTGCAGAAAGTTTCCAAGAAAGTTTCCAACTGCGTTACGTGTGTCGTAATGACGATAGCCTAACAGAAGGCCTCTCCATAACTTACGCGCTTGTCTCCGTCATGATCATAGTAGTAATCGTAAACCGGATTGCCGGCCCAGCGTTTTTCAAAACTTAGCGGCAGTTTACCGCTGGGGGTCACCTTTTCGAAAAGGATCTCTGCGCTGCCTGACCGCCTTCCTGTCCGGGATACCACAGATATAGCAGGGCCGGGGCTCGTTGCTGCCAGTGGCTCATATCCACGTTGCTCCCGGCATTGAACAAGACTATGGTGTTCGGATTTGCATCCAACACACAGTTGACAAGGCTGTCTTGAAACTGAGGAAGTTCTAACGGGCGGTCATTGCTTTCACGCTCAAGGCTTTCATTGAAATCCACACTGTCAATGGCCACATCGATCGGCGTGACGAGCACAGTGAAATCATGTGCGGAGACTGCTCCTGCACCTATCATACCTTGTCTCTCTCCGGACGGATGGTAGATCCGAGCTGTGGTGATCCGTAGTTGACAAAGGCCATTGCGCTGTTCATCAGCATAGAGATCGGACCGATGTCGCTCCACGCGTCGCCATATGCTTCAAATTCGCAGTTGCCGGTCATGTAGGTACCCTCGGAATTGAAAGTATAAAGACGTGCACCTGTCATGTAGCCGGCGAGCGGAAGAATGATGCTATTGCCGTTTCCCGACGCTGTCAGCACCACTGCGCAGGTGTCGCCGAAAGTCATCGCTTCGAAAGTGCATGCGTCGAGCAGTTCCTCGCACTCAGCGGCTGTGGGGAGCCGCCATCCGTCACCAAGCAGCAGCGCCGCAGGATCATAGGCTGTTCCGGCTAAATCCGCTGACCCCCGTTTTTCTATCATAAGAGCGATAAGACACAAAAAAGAATGAGCAATCAGGACCGAAGTCCAAGAATTACTCATTCTCCTCTCTCCTCAGCGGTATGGACGGGACTCGAACCCGCGACCCCCTGCGTGACAGGCAGGTATTCTAACCAGCTGAACTACCACACCAAGTTGAGTTTTTTTTCGAAACCATAGCCGAGTCCGTTTCTCTCAACGCCTCATAAAGGCTGCCGTTTCGTTTGTGAGTGCAAAGTTAAGCACTATTTTTTAATTGTGCAAATATTTTCTCAAAAATCGAAAATAAAATTCGCTAAATCTTCAGTAAATCTTCAGTTTCTCGGAACGACTGATGAATTTTGCCGCCTCAGTCCTGGTATACTGATCGACAAAATCGACATATCCGGAAAGATTGTCACCGCAGATGCCATGTCAATGCAAAAGGATATTATCAAAAAAATCAGGAAGAAAGGTGGCGATTTTCTCATAGGGCTCAAGGCCAACCAACCTTTACTGCGTTACGGAGTGGAAGACAAGCTCAAAGAGCATAAGCCACTGTATTCTTACACGGAAGGTCCCGAACTCGGTCATGGAATAATCGAGACAAGAACCTACGGCATATATGACGGTCTCGGAATTATTGCCGACAAGGAGAAATGTGGCGGAAACATGACGATTATGGAATACAAGGCCGAGACCGTCAGAAAGAAGCCCGCGATACATACACGTGAAAAACGTATGTATGTGAGCAGTCTGCCGACCGACACACCCTCCCTTGGCTCTATCGCGCGCCATCACGGGCGCCATAGGAAGTATGCATTGGGGACTGGATGTCAATCTGTTGCCTGCTTGAAATACAATTATATAAATTTAAAATCTGCAACCCTGACGTTAACATTTATATGAACAAGGTACTCATTGTAGATGCCTCCGAATCTGACCGTCGGCTTATGGCGTGCTTGCTTGTCAAGTCCGGCTATGAGCCGATTACCGCCGTGCTGCGATATTGGATTTGGCGCTATTCCGAAAATGTTGTTAATTTGCAGCAAATTCGGAATAGGAATGAATAACGACACATTGATATCGGTCTGAGAAACGCAAGGTTGAATTTTCGTCAGCAAAAGCCGACGCATATAATTGGATTCAGTCTCCGTATTCGATACCGTCAGAGGAAACTCGCATCTCTCCTGAAGACCTCCATCGGCGTTTATACGCAGAATATTGAAGTGGAGTGGTGAGCCAAAATGTCGGCTCAAAAGTTGATGGAGTTTGCATTCATTCACAATCAAAGCACTCGGCTTGTCCGAAATATCATCGCTTCTGTCAGATACAGCCCTGTCTGGACAGAGCGACCGGCCAGCACGACATTTCTAATTAATGTCCTTTTCTGGATCATTCTTGTTGTTTCAATATAACAGTGGAGAGCCCCCACGGGCCCTCCACATGTAAAATCAACCTTAAAAATCTTCTATTACCTTATATGTATTGTACCTTGGCTATGTGTCTGAGTCGGATCAGAATGCCGGGTAGCCGGGATTCTGGACATAGATACCGCCTGAGAAGTTATACTGAGCCACCGGGATCGGGAAGTATTCCTCGCCGGTCTCGAACGAGACGTTCTGATAATATATGCGGTTGTCTTTTTCAGCTGCGAAGAAATTGTTCATGGTCTTCTTGGCTATGCCCCAGCGCACCAGGTCGAAGAAGCGTTCCCCTTCCATAGCCTTCTCCAGACGCATCTCGGTGCGGAGAGCCTGGCGGGCATAATCCTGAGTCCAGCCGGCGGCGGGATAGAGACCAATCTTGTAGTTGGCGGCATCTTTCGAGGGATCGTCGAAATCCTTGACATATGAACTGTTCATGGCGCGGGCACGAACTCTGTTGATCAGCGTGCGGGCCTCTTCAAGACCATTGCCTCCCAGCTCTATGAGGGCCTCTGCCTTGTAGAGCAGAAGATCGGCGTAGCGGATGATCTGCCAGTTGAGAGCCGAGGCGCCCCAGGGCCAGCCCTGTTCGGCATCTTTGGATTCGGGCGAGAGCCAGAATCGCTTGGTATTGTTGTAGCCGTAGACATCGCTGTTGCGCACCCACAGACCACAGGCTCTCTCCTCGAATGTCTTGTAGCGGATGGTCGGACGGCCTGTGATGAAGTCCAGGCGCGGGTCCACATTGCCGTCGGTATTGCCCAGCGAATAACCGCCGTTGCTGTCAAAGACCACTTTGCCATAGTCGGGACGGTTCTGGTAGTCAAACACCGGCAGACCGTTGGCATCTGTCTGATAGGCGTTGATGAGGTCCTGCGAGGGGAGGAAGAAGCCGTCGCCCTGCCAGGGGCAGCCGGGGCCGGTCATGGAGTTGAGAAGCATGCTCCAGTTGATGCGTCCCACTCCGCTTGAGCCATCGTCTTTCGAGAACTGGATGGCAAACACTGATTCCGGGCCGTTTTCATATTCAAGCAGGTCGAGCTGCTGGAAATCAGCAAGCAGGTCATAGCCCTGGATTCCGTCAATCAGGTCCACTACTTCCTGCAGCAGTGTTCGGTTGATGCCTGTGACGGCATTGGTCTGCGGATCCTGTTCGTAGGCCTGGTAGAGTTTCACCTTTGCCGCGTAGGCAAGAGCTATGCGGCGGTTGATGCGGCCTATCTCACTCTGGCTGTCAGGGAGGTCATTGGCGGCTTCGAGCAGGTCATTGGCTATGCGGTCGAGGTGTTCGTCGCGGGTAAATTCATCGTTGCGCACTGAAGTGTAGTCGTTTTCAGGCAGATCGATATCCATGTAGGGGATGCGGTTGAACAGGCGCACCAGCTCGAAATACCAGTGGTCGCGGATCACTCGGACCTCGGCTATACGCGAGGCCTTGTTCTTGTTCTGCGATTCGTCAACCTTGCGCAGGGCGCGGATGGCCGAGTTGCAGCGCGATATTCCGCAGTAGACGTTGAACCACTTCCCGTCGAGAAATCCGTTGTTGGGCTGTATGCGCGAGGTTTCCATGTCGTGTATCTCCCAGAGGTCTGTCTCGCTGCCTCCGCCTTTATAGGCATTGTCGGCGCGGACTTCGCCGTAGCTCCAGTTGGTCACCGGGAAGAGGTGCGGGTCGTTTGAATCGGCGTAGCGGCATCCGAATGTGGCATAGGCGCCGTTGACAAGCAGGTCTACCGCCGAGGGATCGTTCATATTGCCGTCAGAGAGCGAGCCCTAGGGCTTGTTTTCGAGAAAATCGTCGCTGCAGGCGCTCAGAGCGAGTCCGGCAAGTGCGGTTGCGAATATATTTTTGAGTTTCATTGTGATTTCGATTTAAGATGATGTTTTTAGAATCCGAATTGAATGCCGAATGTGTATTGGCGGGGCAGCGCGTAGGGATAGCCGAGACCTTCGGGGTCAGCGCCGCTGTAGCTGGTGAGAGTCAGCAGGTTCTGGGCCTGGAAATATACGCGGGCATTCTGCATTTTCAGCTTGTTCTGTATGGTTTTGGGCAGGGTGTAGCCGAGCGAGAGGGTCTTCAGGCGCAGGAACGAGCCGTCTTCGATGTAGTAGTCCGAACCTTCGTTCTCCTTGTTGTTGTTGTCGATAGAGGGAGCCGGGACGCTTGAATCGTAGTAGCCGGTCTGGAGATAGCGGTCATAGGCCTTGGCGGCTCCGAGAAGCTGGGTGCCGTGGTTGCCGGTCCAGAGGGGGAAGAAGTCGGTATAGTACTTGGAGTTGTTCCAGGCGTCGCGGATTATGCTTGAGAAGAACAGGCTGAGGTCAAACTGCTTCCAGTTTGCTCCGAAGCTGAGGCCGAACTGGGCTTTGGGAAGGTCGGTGCCGAGCCAGGTGCGGTCACGGTCATTGATCTCACCGTCGCCGTTGGCATCGACGTAGCGCACACGGCCCACTGCCGGACTGCCGAAGCTGACATTGTATCTGGCCATATAGGCGTCTACCTCTTCCTGGGTGCGGAACACTCCGTCAGTCTTGTAGCCAAGCCATGATCCGAGAGCATGGCCGACGATGCTCTTGTCGATGCCGTTGCCGCCGCCCCAGGTGTAGTAGATGTCTTTCATCAGGTCAGTGACTTCGTTTTTCATCGCGGTGACGTTGAGGCCCACGCTGTAGCTGAAATCCTTGTTGAGTGACTGGCGCCATTCAGCAGAGATCTCGAAACCCTTGTTGACCATCGAGCCGCCGTTGTACCAGCAGTAGCCGCCTTCGCCAATAGTGGCGATGTAGGGTTTCTCGACGAGCATGTCATCGGTGCGCTTGTGGAAGTAGTCAAACGAGAGTGACAGGCGGTTGTTAAGCAGTGAGGCGTCGAAGCCCACGTTGGTCTGATAGGTCTTTTCCCATGTAAGGTCGGGGTTGGTGCTACGCGAGCGCAGTGCGCCGGCCATCAGAGAGTTGCCACCGCCGATGGCGTAGGCCGCGCGGTCAAGATCCATCGCATATTTAGCATAGAAGGCATCGTTTGCTATGATGTCGTTGCCGTTCACGCCGTATGCGCCACGGATCTTGAGGTCGCTGAGCCAGGAGCGTGTGCCTTCCATGAAGCTCTCCTGCGAGATGCGCCATCCTGCCGATACAGAGGGGAACCAGTCGTAGTTGTGGCTTGTCGAGAGGCGTGATGATGCGTCGCGGCGCAGGGTGAAGGAGACGAGATATTTATTGTCCCATGTGTAATTGATCTTTCTATGGGGCACAAAACGAAGCGTTGCTTGATGAGGTCAGTGCGTTTTGAGGTAAAGCCTTTTGATTTCAGAGGGTTATGATGTGAAGTGCGGTTGTTGAGGTCAAAAACGAAACGTTCCAAAAGTTCACATAGGCTTACGCGGCGTTTAATTTTTGGGGCAAAAAGTTTACATGGCGATTACCGGAGACTTGCGTGTCATCAGCGCGAGGTTTACACGAGAGAGTAGGGGAGTGAGGTTGTGTATTGAGTCGGCTTCGCGCCGATTTTTTGTGCCTCTCTTTGAAATTTGTATTATTTAAAATATACCATATATGTATTGTTTGGTATATTTGCGCTAATAAATCAATGAAGTATGGCGAAAGTTATTCATGTTCATCTGACGCATCCCATCAAGGGTACGAGGCGTAAGGATTGGTATTTCAGCAGTATAAAGGCCGTTTTTACCGTGTTTACGGCTGAACAGGTCGGTGCGACCTATAATTACCTACGGCATGCAGGGCTGTCCGGGAACGGCTCAATTATAACTAAACGCGCTATAATCAAGCAATCTACGCTTATATCGGGTGGGGGTGGCGCAGATTATAACAATGGCGTTTGAACGGCCTTAGAGGGCGAATAAAACGGCATTCGGAGGGTATTGTCGGCATTGCACCGATGATGCCCTATTTTTATGCCTGAACGATTCGATTTTGGGCGAATTTTTGAGGTGGGGAACCTTGTGGGGTGTCAAAGTGGAGTGTTTTTTTTGAAGGGGTGGGGTGTCAAGTTTCAGTCCGTTGCAGTGCAAATAGCTGAGGATGGCAAAATATGGTTGCTCGAAAATGAAATGTTAAAATCGGGGGTTCGATGTGAAGCAAATAACCCCCTTGTTTTTGAGGTTCAATTTGTATTGGTGCTTAAAATCAGCGAGTTGGTTGAAATTATGTCCTTAAGGGTGGGGGTGGTGTTCAAAGCAGGGTGGTGGTGGGGGCAGATGGGTGGCCGGGAGGGGTCAATTTAGGTGACAGGGCAGCCATGCAAGAGCGCATAATTCTTCTTGTGAGGCTGGGGTTATGTCGGTACAGTTTCTGAAGTATGGACATGTTGGGGGATCGCATACATCCGGTTTCTCTCCAATTCCTCAATACGAGCTTCCAATTTGCCAATTTCTTTATTTAAGGCTCCAATTTCCTTGTCTTTCTCCTTTAGAAGGGTTAGAAGTATTTGATTATTCTCGTTATTCGAATCGGGGATTGTGCCGGATTGAGAGGACTCCTCCTCATCGGTTATTTCTTTTTTACCTTCTCGTATATACTGTTCTGGGTCGGAGTGGAATGCCATAGGTACCTTTCTGGGTTCAAACATATCCATAGCCATTTCTCCAATTCCCAATAATAACCATTCAGCGGATATGTTTGCATTTGCGCATACTTTTTCAAGGAAGTCAAATGAGGGCTTTCCCTTTCTTTTTCCCACTACATTTTCAACTACAGTAGGACTGACTCCCACGTGTATAGCAAACGCTCTCTTATTGCCTCCGAATAAGGTCCTTATTATAAATTCAAACCGCTCGTTTATTGTCATAAATGTTAAATATTGTCAGATGCGAATAAAAATACGCAGATAATTTTGTATGTTCGCAAATGCGTATTATCTTTGCAACGTGTTCACGAACGAACAAGCGGCCAAAGATACGAAAATTGGCGTGGATAGACAAATTTTAACAGCTAAGCAAACATAAACAAATAGGTGTGACTATGACCGAGAACGAGAAAATACAGGAGATTGACCGCCAAATTGCGGCTATACTCCGACATGCTGACGAGCGCATCAACAAATACACTCTTCAGGCAGCCGAGGATTTTATGAACTTCTTCCATTGGAATGCCGGCAACATGTACAAGACCCAAATGGAGTACAGATACTTCAAGGAAATTAAGACGCTCGCCAAGGTAGGTGACCTTGATGAAATAGCCCGGATGCTTTGCCGACTCATTGCAAAGATTGAACATGAGATTCTTGATGCATCGCCTTTCGGTTCATGCACTAATGAGATTGTAAATGCGGAACACCGACTGCAGATAGACGGCAAGAGAGAAATCCGCAACGAACTTCAGAAATTAATACATATAGCACAATACGTAGGATAACATGAGGACAATATCGGAAATCGAAGAGGCTATATGCGTTGCAAAGCGCAAAGTTGACAAGGCTCACAGTTCGTCCGAACTAACCGTGGCCATAAATGAACTTAGCCATCTGAATTTTGAACTGAGTCAGGCGGAGCACTTTAAGGCAAGCGGTAAAGAAAATGCCGAGCGCATGGCACTTGAGGAGATACGTCAATGGGCGAATGGTAGCCATGCTCACCTATCTCAAGCACCCGGTTACGCACGAGGATACAGAGACGGTATCGGTCAAGCTAAGGAAATAGTCTGCGACATACTTGGACGGTATTTCGCAGAAAATTAACAGGGTTAGACCCAAGAGAGGGCAATCCTCCGGCAAGAGAGCCGGGAAAGCCGAAAGGCACAACATTTGAATGCCGCCGGAATTGCAAGCCCGGCGGTACTTTGGGAAGATAGTTCAGTTGGCAGAACAAACGGCGGTAACCAATCCGACTGTATCGTCCTCGGTTCGAGTCCGAGTCTTCCCTCTAAAAAAATAAAGCGATGAAACAACGAGCAGAAAAAATGACCGAGAATGCCGTCAAAGTTCTATTGCAGTCTTTGGAACGGAACTTCAACGACACGGGGACAGTCCTCGACCAGTACGAGGTGACCCATGACGACAGTGAGTGCTGCAATTCCAAAACCTATAGTGCCCTTGTCGCCGGTCATTTCGCCCTCGAAGAAACCATCGTAAAAATCACCCGAATATTAAACAAACCCAATAAGTGAGACTATGAATTGTAAATCTCATCTATCACCCTGCACATGTCAGCTTCGGACCCATCGGACCGACTGTACACGATGTCTGCGAGAGCCTGGGCGTCTTGAGAGACTTTCCGGACTATGTCGTATCCTTCAAGACCTCCCCGGATATAAGCTACATCCATCAGGACTTGTAATTGAAAACGTCGGTGATCTATCGGGGCTTTCTCATGAGAAGATAATGACTGTGTATAATCTAATGGAGCGAGATTTTCTCGCTCGAAACGCCACAGGAAATATTTGGCGAGCCAAGTCTTGCTACCGCCCAGCTTCTCGTCAGGATGGGTTCTGAAAATGTACGGCAGAAGGGATATAAAGTAATTCCGCAATGCCTCATGTTGAGCCTTGAGCATTTCAAATTCGATGTTCATAGCGATTCCATTTGGAAAATAAGCACAAATATAACGAATAAAACCCAATAAGTGAGAAAATGAAAAAGTACATTCCAGTAACCAAGGAAGAGCGCGAGAAACTGGCGAAAATTTTCAAGTGCTCCGAGCGGATGGTATATTTCGCCTTGACTTATGATCCGAAAAGAGGCAAGACAAATCTTGCACGTAAAATCCGTCACACAGCTAAAAAATCCGGCTTCTGTGTTTATGTCGTAGCTAAGGAGATGGAGTGCATGTTTCTCCATGACGGTACGATGGTTCAGATGTTCCCCAATGGAGCGCAGATTGAACTCAGCACCAAGACGGGAATCGGCACTGTCATTTATGACGGTAAGTCGATAGCCGAATACAAGGGGGTGAAACTCTCGGAAATTCCTTCGATACAGGAACGGGCAATGGCTATCTAAGGAGGGCGCGAAAATGATGACTTACCACAACGGCAGATATTGCGTATCGGCACGTGCGCTTATCGATGGCGGAATTATGACTCTTGGCAGTTATAAATATTCCGTTCGTCATAAGAGCATCGAGGTCGTCAAGCGAGGCGGAGGAGCGAAAGGCTCCGGCGCACTGATCGCTGTGGATTCCCTCTCCACTGAGCAGCGGATTCAGGTTGAGGCCCAATTCGGAGGCAAGGCAGCGCACATTGCGGCATGGGTCCGGAGCAACTACACCGAGGATCAGGAGGCAATGGCATTCTTCAACAATCCTCAAAAGACTGGAATCAGCAACCTCTCGATAGCTAAACGACGGGAATATGTTGTCAACGCCTCGGTTCTGAACACTTGCATAAAACTCTATGACAACGCAGCGGCCAGGCAAAGGCTAATGGGCAACAAATACGACTGGACATGTATGACCGGCGTTATCGAGAGCCTGAGAGTCCAGTTCGGCCACACGCTGCCGACCTCGGTTCTCCGCTTCCGCAAGAAGGTCAGCGACTACCGCAAGCGCGGATATGAATCCCTGCTCAGCGGCAAGTTCGGCAACTCAAATGCCCAGATACTCACCGCCGGAGAGGAACGTGTTCTGAAAGGCCTGGCCGTACAGCCCAACCGCCCGTGGAATACCAACGTGCGGGAAATGTACGAGATGTTTGTCTGCGGCGAACTTGACGTGTGGGACCCGGAAACAGGGGAACTGCTCGACCCGGAGAAATGCGCCCGGAAAAAGAACGGAGAACCGTGGGTTCCGAGCGAGGCCACCATCGCCGGTTTCCTGAACCGGCCCGACATCAAGGCGTTTGTCGACCGCTGGCTCAAACCCAACGTGGACTACTACCACGAGGTCATGCCCCACGTTCACCGCCACCGGGGGCAGTATTCTCTCTCGCAGATCACGATGGACGACGTGGACTTGCCGTTCCGCATGAAAGGCAACGAAAGGGTACATGCCTACTATGCCTACGATTCCGTCAGCGAGTGCGTGATAGCTGCTTCTTACGGGCGCAAAAAGGATGAGACTCTTGTGGATGAATGCTTCCGCGAGATGTTCCGGCTGATCAAGCGTCGCCAATGGGGAATGCCGGCCGGTGTCGAAGTCGAGAACCACCTTATGACGCGCCACAAGGACGGACTGCTTGCCGAAGGCGTGGTATTCTCCCGTGTAAGGTTCTGCGCGCCTCAGAATTCCCAGGACAAACAGGCCGAACCGCTCAACGGTGCCAAAAAGCGCAAGATCATCCACAAGAACCACGAGGAGGTCGGCCGCTTCTACGGCAAGGGCAAATGGCGCACTTACCAGAAAAAAGTCAGCGACGACACCAACGCCCTATGGGAAGATAAGAGATACTACACCTTCGAGGAGATGGTGGCCAACGACCGGGCAGACAACCTGGAGTGGAACAACACCCTGCACCCCGATCAAAAGACCTATCCCGGCATGACACGGTGGGAAGTGCTTATATCCAACATCAACCCGAATCTGCGGCCATACGACGAACTGACACTGGCGCGCTATCTCGGCATGAAGGTGGAAACAAGCATCCGCCGGCACTCCACCGTCAAGGTGCGCTACGCCGACTGGTGGCTCAGCACCCCGGAGGTGCTTGGCTGGCTCAAGCCGAACAACTACAAGGTCACTGCCTACTATCTGCCCGATGAGAACGGCGAGGCGCAGGATGTCTATATCTACCAAGGCGACCGCTACCTTGACAAAGTAGAGAAGGTAGAAACCTTCAACCGCGTCATGGTAGAGCAGACAGAAGAGGATAAGGCGAAGTTCGCCCGGCAGATGCAGAAGATAGAGCAGTTCAAGGTCTACCTTGACAGGAACGCCATCACCCGACTTGGAATCGCTCCCCGGAGCAAGGAGCCGGAACCCGACGTTGAAGAAGTGATTCAGATGCCCGTCACAACAGTCAACGATGATGATTTCATGGACGAATACATGCCCGCCATGAGCGCGAAGGAGAGGGCTGCACAGGCATTTTAATGACATTATAACACTGTTAGAATATGATTACAACAGACATCAAAAACAAGATCACCGAGGCGATAAGAGCCAACCGAGGCAATTATCCGAGCGATGCCAAGCATGCCGCCTCCCTCGGTGTCACCACCTCGGTTTACAGTGCCATAAAGAACGGCCAGACCGACCGCGTGCTCAGCGATGCCAACTGGATCAGCATCGCCCGGAAGCTCGGCGTGAGTCTGCGAGGCGAGATAGAATGGAAGATTGCCAGGACTGAAACCTTCGACTTCATCATGACCCAGCTTGAACTGGCGCAGACCGGCAGTCTGAGCGGAATCCTCTGCGATATCCCGAATATCGGCAAGACCTTCACTGCCCGGCACTATGTCAAGACCCATCCCAATGCCGTCTATATCGACTGTTCCCAGGTCAAGACCAAACTGAAATTGGTGCGCAAGATAGCGGCCGAGTTCGGAACCAACAGCCGGGGCCGGTATTCGGATGTCTATGATGACCTCGTGTATTATCTACGCTCGATAGATAATCCGCTGATCATACTCGACGAGGCCGGCGATCTCCAGTATGAAGCCTTCCTCGAACTGAAGGCACTGTGGAACGCCACCGAACGGTGTTGCGCATGGTACATGATGGGGGCCGACGGACTCAAGGAGAAGATCAACCGTTCAATCGAGTGCCGGAAGGTCGGCTACACCGAGATGCTCAGCCGGTACGGTGACCGCTACAGCAAGGTGTCGCCCGACGACGGCAAAGACAGGGCGCGGTTCCTGATGGGGCAGGCACGGGCTGTGGCCAAGCTGAACGCCCCGGCCGGCGTTGATCCGGCTGACATTGCCAGGAGAAGCGGAGGCGGACTCCGGCGAGTATATACCGAAATCGAAAAACTTAAAAGACAATGAGCCATGAGTATGAAAATAACAGCCACGTTCAAGAACGGTCGTCGCCGGGTACTAAAATCACCCACTGACTTCCATGCTATTGACAAAAATCGGAAAGCTATGTTTGTCATGGATAACTGGCAGGTTTATACCGGCTATTCTGACGGAGAGGTAGATGAAGAAGGCGATTTCGGAATATTCGGAACTATACACGGTATTGCGCTGCCTTTTAATAGAATGATAGGATGGTGTTATGAATCAACTAAAAAATAAGAACTATGCTGACAAAAATTGAAATGCAATATATGGACGCGGTAGTTCAGATGAACCGCCGTCAACGAAACCACGAGATAGACTGGGATGAACGTCGCTTTGAACTTACCAAGGCTGCTCTTCAGGTAGCTTTAATGATGCCGTGGCATTTTGATAAGGAAGGAGATCCTACCCCTGAAAAGATTGCGAAGAGGGCTGTTGCAATTGCCGATGCTGCAGTAGCTGAGTTGATGACAACCGAATCCCCCAATAACAATGGCTAAACGAGCCTACAGTCCGAAAGAGGTTCTTGCCAAGACCTACAAGACCCTGCCGTGGGGACCGAAATGGAGTGTCCCCTTCGGGGAGGTGCCGGTGAACGAGACATGGTTCATCAGCGGCGCATCTGCCTCCGGCAAGAGCAGTTTCGTGATGCAGTTGGCAAAGGAACTGTGCAATTACGGAACTGTGCTGTATCTGAGTTACGAGGAAGGTGTCAGCATGTCGTTCCAGGAACGCCTCAAGCGCGAAAAGATGAACGAGGTGCAGGGTCGGTTCCGGACAGTCGTCGGTGACACCTACGATGATCTTGTGGAGAGGCTGCGCCGGCCAAAGAGCGCCAAGTTTGTAATTATCGACAGTTTTCAGGATAGCAAGCTGACTTACGAGGAAGTCGAGGCTCTGATTACCCGGTTCCACCGCAAGGGTTTCATCTTCATTAGCCAGGAGTATAAAGGCCAACCCACAGGCAAGCCTGCGGGAAGAGTGAAATACAAAGCCGGAATCAAAATCCGTGTGTCAGGCTACAAGGCATATTGCCAAGGCCGATTCACCGCCAATCCCGAAGCCTACTATGTGGTGTGGGAAGAAGGAATTTTAAGAACCTCAAACAACATCGGATAATATGAGCAAGAAACGGACAATGATAATCATCGAGCCTGACGGTCGGATTCACAAGGAGGCCTTTATGACCGCTCCAATGGTATGCCCGTATTATAACGGACGCGGCGGCTTCCCAATTGACACGCCTAACGGGTCGGATATTGAAACATGTCCCGACTGCCAAGGCTCCGGCGAGGTTGTGGCAATGGTGGTTATTGACTGGAAACCAAATACAAAACTTAAATAAATCAAATTATGGAAAATGATGTAAATAGCCTGAAAGAGCAGGAACGCCTCACGAGTTGCGCCATGAGTCTGATTTCAGACGCGAAAAAATATGTGGCCGGAATGGAGGCTAACCGCGAAACCGCTCTTGTAAAGACAAAACTTGACGAGGCAAGAATGTGGCTGGAGCAGTATCAAGGAATGGTTGTCATAAAACTGGCACACAAAACATGTGTATAATGACATGAAACAGCAAGTAACTAACTTCGGGCGGTTCTACTCCGCCTTCAACAAACTCACCATACACGGTGAGCGAGATGATACCCGGCGGCAGTTTGTGCTGCAGTACACCGGCGGTCGCACCGACAGTCTCAAGGAGATCACCCGATCCGAATACAACGCCCTCTGTGTCGGCATCGAGGCTCTGACAGGTTCGCATGACGAACTGAAGCGTCGCCGGAGCATAGTTCTCAAGCTGATGCAGGAACTTGATGTCGACACCACCGACTGGGCGCAGATCAATGATTTTTGTCGTCATCCCAGGATTGCCGGGCAGCCATTCGGCAAATTGACCATCGATGACCTTATGGCACTCGCCACCAAGCTCCGCTCGATCAAGCGCAAGGGGTGGCAGCGCAAAAAGGACGAGCCGGCCTCGGCCACTCCGCAACAGCATATAACTTACCTGATCAACCTTGCCGGGAACGGCATGAAATCGTAAAACGACAAACCGACTAATAATATCCTTATGACAGAAAAAGTAGAAATGACAGCCGAAGAGCGTCAGGAATTCGAGGCTTACAGAGCCGAAAAAGAAAAAAAGCTTCGTGAACAGGAACGCAAAGAGCAGCGCAAGCAGTACGCCGACATGGTGGACGAGGAAATCTCCACCACCATCCCGCAGCTCCGCGAGCTGAGCGAACAGATCAAACTGGTCAAGGAAACCATCTTCGGCAACTTCGAGGCAATCCTCAAGATGAAGTCCGAGATTACCGGCGTTGCCCGTGACAATCAGAACAGCCACACGTTCACCAATTCCGACAGCACCCTGCGCGTCATCCTCGGAGTGAACACCATCGATGGCTACCGCGACACTGTAGAGGATGGTATCGCAATGGTAAAGGGCTACATTGAGAGCCTGGCCAAAGACGATGCTACCAAGGCTCTCGTTAATGCCGTGCTCCGTCTTTTGAGCCGCGACGGGCAGGGCAATATAAAGGCCAGCCGAGTGCTTCAGCTCCGCAAAATGGCGGAGGATAGCGGCAATGAGCAGTTCCTCGAGGGTGTGAAAATCATCGAGGAGGCTTACCAGCCTACTATTTCCAAGAAGTTCATCCGCGCCCAGTACAAAAACGACAAGGGCGCATGGTGTTATATCCCTCTCGGCATGACCGATGTCGACTAAAACGTAACGAAAATGGAAAAAGAAATCAAAAGACCACCCCGGATTGCAGTGTGCCGGGAATGCAACGGCACCGGGGTACAGAGGGCCGAATCACCACAAAGGTATCCCGATCCATGCCCCCAGTGTGAGGGAAGCGGCAGGGTTACAGTAAGCAGCGTGACAACACTTGACATCAGACCTTATAAACAAAAAACGATAAAACCCATATAGTAATCGATGGCGAGCAAGCGTGGCATGTCCTACAGGAAGCGCGTAGAGGATATAAACCGGATATTTGACCAACACGCCAAAAGCGGGTTGACTAACCGGGAGATATGGCGGAGGTACATATATCCGGTTTATTGGATCAGCGAGCGCACTTTCTACAACATCATGAACGCCACGGCAGGGCTTGAAAACCCGGTCGTGGCGTCCGACATGCCTGGCCTTTTTGATTACATTGACGAAAAAACCGAAACAAACGACCCTAATGAGCGAACTTGACCAACAGATTCGAGCTGTCTTCAGAAGCATATTGCGCGACATACAGGTCGAACTTGGAGAAGAGTTCGACCAAAACTTCGAGCGGCAGGCATTCTTCAGTCAGGCATGGGCGAGGCGCAAAAGTCCGACGCGCCCCGGTGGTCTGATACTGGTTGATTCCGGCGGCTTGAGACAGAGCATCCGCAGTGAAATCCGCGAAAGCAGTATTGTATTTCTGTCAGACCATCCGGGAGCAGCCATCCACAACGAAGGTGGTGAAATCAAAGTGACGACCAGAATGAAGCGCTACTTCTGGCACAAGTATTATTCCGCTACCGGCTCCTTCGGACGCCGAAAAGACGGCTCTCTACGGCAAAATAAAAAGAATAGCCAACTATCCTCCGATGCCGATTTCTGGAAAGCGATGGCGCTCATGAAGGTCGGAAGTGCCATCAAGATACCGCAGCGCAAATTCCTCGGCACGTCGCCGGAAGTAGAAAACGCAGTCAGGCAGATCATCGAGGAGAACCTTAACGAGTACATCAACAATATAGACTTCAATATTAAATGAAAACTATAACATTAAGAATCCCGACTTCATTCAAGGAATGGAAAGAGTTCATACGAGAGAAATCAACCTCTCGCAAAAAACACAATCAGGAAGTGCTATGGGATTTTGCCAATGCCATCTCCTGTGAGGCTCTATCCAACTACTGGCGCAATGATATATCCGAAACAATGGTTAAAAGCGTATTCCGCATGGGAGGTAACTCTAAACTCACAAAAATGTATTTTGAAGCTAAAAAACAACTCAAATGAGAGAGGAATTATACCGCAAACTTAAAACCCGGCTTGAGGCACTGTGCATCAATGCCGCCGGAGAGTATTATGAACGCCCGGACGAAGCAGACATGGATGACGAACTGTATCTCCGTGCGATCAAACACATCGACCTATGGAACCATAATGTAGAGTTCCTCGAGCAGGAGGCACCATGGCCACGCCCGGCAGTGTTCATCGAATTTGTGCCTTTCAAGTGGCATGCCGTCGTGCCCGGAGTCGAATACCGGGCGCAGCCACTGATCAACCTCCATGTGGTGACCGACTGGGCTGAACAGAAAAACATCGGCGAGTTCCGGCTGCTTGACAAGATTCATGAGCAGCTTGCCGGACTGAAAGGCGAGAACTTCATGGAGTTCGACATCGACAGCTCCGCCACCAACCATAATCACGAGGATATTGTCGAGAACATAGAAACCTATACTTGCGTCGGGTTCCGTCATCTGAAATAAGGCCACATAAACGCGCCGAGTCGCAAAGAAAACAGAGAGCCGCATCCTTTATCGGGTTGCGGCTCTCTTGGCGATATATGGGCGAGAAAACGGCCTCAGACGGCATCGACGGCAGGGAGGTCGGGTGTGGTGAACAGCATGATGTCCGTGTACCGGGCATTGTAGTTCATGGTCGCGTTAAACTCCTTGCGGCTGCAACGCTCGAACGGGTTGCCAAGCGAAGGGTTGCGGCCCATCCATTCGCACAACTCCACGAGGCACGATTTCTCGGAAGTGAAATAAACAAAGTTATGGCCAGACAGCACCGACAGCACATCGAGGTAATCCGCGAGCCGCCAGTACATGCGGTATGTGCCCACGTCGGTAGACAGATAAGGCGGGTCTACGAGGAACACTACGCCGGGCACATCCTTGAACCGCTCGAACAGTTCCCGGTAGTCGCACGATTCAATTTCCAGTCCGGCGAGATACTCCGGGTATTCGGCATATCCTGCCTTGCGCACATTGTTGTAGAGCGTTTCCTTGCGCATCTCCGGGATGCTCATCCTATACTTCATAGAGAACATCAGCGACGAGGACAGGGTGATGAAGTCGAGGTAGCCTGTTTCCTGCTCTTCCTGCTCAAGCAGGGCGAATATACGCTCCCTTGCCTCTCCTGTAATGGGCTTGTGCCGCCCGAAACCGTCGGATATAGGTCTGATACGGTCGAGCAGGGCATTGGTGCGCGGAATATTGGCTATGCGCAGCCGGTAGTCGTCGAAGTCATTGTAGATGACCCGTGAATCGGGATGGGTGTGCTTGGTGATGTGTGACAACAGTCCCGAGCCACCGAAAAGGTCAACGAACACGGTGCCGGCCGGATATTGCTTTATCACTTCTATGAAGTGTTTGGCGAACATACGCTTCTGCCCGACGAAGGGCAGGGGAGCGGACAGATAAAGGCGGCTCATACGTTCAGTTCGAATTTGACGCTGTCCTCTCCGGCGAGAAGTCGGCGGGTGTTGTCGATATTGTTGTCATACACATGCACGTTGCCCAGGAACAATGTTATTGACTTGAGGGGGAAGTCGATGTGCCGGGCCATGAGGTAGAGGTGGTATATGTCGGCCGGCAGTCCGAGGTTGGCGTCGGAGCTGCGCTGGTAGGCGGACACCACCAGTTCGCCGTCCTCGATCTGGAACTGAACGAGCGACAGGCATGGGGCCTGGTTGCTCTCTGCCTCGGTCGCTCCGAGGAACAGCACATAGTTCTTTGACGGGCGACGCTCTGTATTGATCCTGGCGAGCAGCGGCGGGAGCTTCTCGAAATAGGTGGGGTAGGAGTTGACCAGGATCGAACCGCAGTAGTCCCACCAGTTTATGCCGGCCTTGCGGTACTTCTCCACAGAACGCTCGCCGCTCATGAAGAGCCTCAGTTCGGAGCGGAGCTTCTTGCGGGCCAGTCCGTGTCCCTCGAAAATTTCAAGCAGGTCGGCCGGGGTAAGCGAGAGCTGCTCGTTGATAAGGTACGTTATATTGCCCTTCTTGTTGACCTGGTGTCTGCCGTTGTCAAGAATCCGGGCGAGGATTTGGTGATATTTGTTGCGTGCCATTTCGGTTGATTGTTGATGATGGTGCAAAGGTAGGCACGCGCCATCAGCGGCACACTATCGGAACCGGGAATCACACTGCACGCGGATTGCAGTCATTCTTTGCCGGGCAAATCGGCAGAGCCGATGACTGGAAACGCTTTATCAGGCTGTAGACCTTCCTCTCGCTCACGCCATATTTGTCGGCCAGAACCGCCACCGCATACGACACCTTGTCGCCGGCGCCGACCATATTGTTGAAGTCAACAAAAAGGTCGATGTAGGCGGTGTCCTCGAGTCTTACGCCAATGCGGCGCAGTCTTTCGAGCAGCTCGCGGTTGAAATTCAACACTTCAAATATTGTCATGTCGGCGAAAATTGCTAATTTTGCAGTGTCTCACTTATTCAAATAAACACCGTATCACGGGCCGGGGGCATTTTTTTGTGCCCTCCCCCGAAGGGCGGTGCGGATCAGTCCATGCGGTAAGGTTCCAAGTCAATACTTTCCCGGGCATTCCATCCGTCAAGCTGCGCCTGTTGGATATGTTCGGAGAAAGCGCGATAGAACGCCTCGATGTCAGCCGGATTCTCAAACCGGCGGTAGACCGGCTTGTCATCGGTGCCGAACTTGAAGACCACTGACACGCTGTTTCCTATCCGGCTTTGGATATAGGCGCGCTCATAATTGGCCTGGTTCTCGGTGGAGAGCCAAACCGGGACACCCTCGTAAGAGAAGCCGGATACGATCTTCTCCCGGGTGGCATCGCTGATCCAGCCCTCGATTAGAGCCTTGATCTCATCGACCGCAGGTTTATGATCGAATTCTTCTTCCATGTAGGAAGTGGTGCCGGATTCATCGGCCGATACGTCCCAGCGGACACGCCATTTGTTTTTGACCGGGTTTGTACACTCCAGGAGTGCTACATCGGGATTGCCTTGGACTCGTTTCATTTTAAGTAAAGACGTATTTTGTTTTACCCTTGCCGAAGGTTTCAGCCTTTATGGTGGTTTCAAAGGGGAAGCCGTCGGGCATTTCTTTCACTTGTAGGAGGATGTTTTTCATCTCCTCACTGTTGGTGAAAAACTTTTTCTGCTCACCGTTTTGCTCGATGGCCACCACGCAACGGTCATCCCCCTGCGAGGTCTTTACGCCCATCTCGAAGTCGCGGATTACGATGGGAAGGTTCACCAGTTCCCGTATGCTTACCACTGCACCGGGGAATCGCTTTTTGCCGTCATCGGGCTTGTAAGCGACATTAAGGTCTTTGAATGATCTCATTTCTGTGCCTGTTAATTTATTAAAGAGGTTATTACACTGTGCGTGCTTGGCCATCCCGTAGAACGAGGCTGTAAGCACGCTTCTTCGTTTCCGGCTCCTGACATCGCCCATCTTTCGGGCGAACTTCTGCTTTATGCGCTTGCGGATGAGCGCATGGGTGGGGTAGATGACATAACCCAGGAAGTCGATGCCTTCAGTAACCGGGAACACCCTCTCGTTGGCTTTAATCTTCAGACCGATACTTTCAACACATTCATGTATGATATCGCGTATTCGCCAAAGCTCCTCCTTGCTGCCGGCCAGAACCGCCCCGTCGTCGCAGTAACGGTAGTAGAACCGTGTGCGCAGCCTGTCCTTGAGCGGGTGATCGAGAGCCACGGACAGCAGAAGGTTGCACAGCCCCTGCGAGCTTCGCAGACCGATACTGACACCTTTGGGCATCATATGTACGAACCTCTCCAGTATCGCGATCAGTTTGGCGTCCTTGAAAATGTGCCGGACACAGTCCATGATGGTCTGCTGGTCCACACTCTCGTAGAACTTGGAGATGTCAAACTTGTAGCAATAACGGGTGTCATTCGGGTGCGCCCTGAGGTCGTTCTCAATATACGTCTTCAGATCGTGCATTCCGCGCCCTTTGATGCTTGCCGAGGTGGTGCGTATGAACCGCCGTTTGAGGTGTTCGTCGACCACCGACATGACGGCATGGACGGCGATGCGGTCTTTCATCGTCAGTACTTGAATGTGCCGCTCCTTGCCGCCCTCGATGATGGTACGCTCCCGATAGCCGTTTTCGATGGTATAGCTACCATCTGCAATTTTGGCCGACAGTTCCGCGATAACTTCCTCCCGGTGCGCGAGAAGGTATCGGCCCTGCCGGGAACGCTTGCGCGTCGTACCCCGCAGAACCTGGTCGAATGACTGCGCCATATTTGGGTAGGCGACAATCTCCTCGATGATATGTCCTTCTCTTCGCATGGTAGGATGTGTTGATAATAATTTGTCAGGCTCCTTGAGCCTTCCGGTCACCGGGTCCGGGATCTTCGAGCCATACGGCCTACCAAACCCTACCCGAGCACTTGATGTTCCGGCTTTCCGCACTGGGATTATGCGCTGTTGCCGAGGCTTGCCCCTCTCGGCACCTCGATGGGGACACGTCCCCGGTGATGTACGCCGATTAATGGTTGTCCAGGCGCGACCCGACATTCGTGTTCGCATTCGAAGCATCGTTATTCGCATTCGCGTACGACACGCCGCCATTCGCATTCGCGTTGTTGTTGCCGCGATAGACCACACGGCCTATTGAGGGACACCGCCTTACAAAGTGCAAAGTTACGCATAATCCGTGTTCCGATAGGAATGTTTCAGAGCAAAAGCCATAAAACAGCAGCCATCGCTCCTCCGGCTACGGTTGAAAGCCAGTCTATCCAGTCCCACGGACATCCGTGCAGCTTGTCTTTAAGCTCAAGACAAGAACCGGCTATGATGGCCGAGTATGTGGCAGGGTAGGGGCCACAGGCGAGCAACCCTACGATAAAACCGCCTATAAGATGCTTGTAGCGGTTGGATTTTTTGAGAAATGAGATTATTTTACCCATAAACTTTTGTGTTTGAGGAATTGTTTATATCTTTGCACTAACGATTCCGTGGCTAATGACCACCGATTCGTTGCAGAAGGAGGAATGAGCGATCATTCCTCTGACTTTTTATATAGCAGCCTTAGGTGGCCATTTTCGTTTAACCATACTTCTGAGATATGGTGACCATCCTTTAACCGTTGATTTATTACGCGCTTCATGTACGCGTCAGTAAGGTCTGGTTTGTCAATGATAATTCGGTCAGATTGTTTTAGTCCGTGGTTTACCATATTAGAGAAAGCGCGTTTGGGATTGTCGGTCACAAAGCCCTCATGCTCGTACCAGTAATCGTCTATTTTTAGGTCGGGACACTTGCCGTCATAACGGGTTCCGCGTAGCGAACCGTACACACAGTCGTATTCAAACCTTGCAGGGCGAGTCATTTTGGGAGTCAGAACAACCCTTGCGCCATCGGCGGCAAAATGCCGTGCGACAGACAGCAGCCGATCATAATCCCCGTCAGCACGATCGACAAGGTGACTTATCTCGATTGTGCCTTTGCCGAGCTTTATCACTTCGCCCCGTAGCTGTTCACATTGGTGAACGAGGGCACATGCCTGGCACACCTCGTTATCCAGCACAAACGCCAGTTTGCGGCCTTTGCCGCCTTTCGCGATAGGGCAGGTCGAGCAACGGCGGATGGTATATGGATTGTAGTCCGGGACGGATTTGCCCTCCTTGCCAGCGTTGAACCGAAAGATACCTTTTGTGTCGCGCTGCAGGGCCTCATCTCCAAGGCGCATCGCCTCGTCATGGGGAGTTTCAGGATACTTTGATTTGCGCACCTGAACGACAGTGCAGCGGCAGTTCCAACCGTTCGGCGGGTAGAACTCCTCCCAGAATGAATCAGAAGGCGGCAGAGTTACACGGTCGAGTGCGGCATGCTCCGGCCGCACCTTGTCATCGCGCTGTGTACGGTATTGGAGATTGTATCGTTCGCCGTCGCGCATGAACTGCTCCCACCGGCCGGCCATCTCCGCAGATGCGGCCACGAAGTTATATTCAGCTCGGAGGTAATTGGAATTATATGTTTTGTCGATGCTTTGAACATCATTCAAAAACCGTTCGAATGGCTTTCTATTGCCGTTCTCATCGAGCAGCGACGGGAATGCCTCGTGCAGCTCATGAAAAGCCTTCATGCCGGAGAAAATGTAATTCGACCGGGTAAGGCGTCGGCGCATTGCATCAGACATCTCCACCTTATGAAAGGCCGAGTCGAGAGCTGAGGCATGAGCATTGACAAACTCCTGCACAGCCGGGTCGGCCACAAGTTCGACGCGGAACTGCGCTCCTTGCTCTTTGAAAAGCGACTTCATCATGCCGGAGAACAGCGAGGACAGACGCTTGCGCAAATCATCGCCGGGAGCGGCAAGGTTCTCTATGACCACTCCATCGAGCAAGGAGGCATAGCGTCTGTGCAGCCCCTCGTAGTCAGAGGGGCTCAGTCGAAAAAATGTTTTTTCTCCTCTTTGTCGTTATCATCTTCTTTGTCATTTTCAGCCGAGGACAGAGCCATAGGATTGCGTCGTTCACCGACCGGCATATTGTATTTGTCGGCGAAATACGACGGGTCGACCTCGTAGCGGTCGGCAATCATCGTTTCGTATGCCACCTGCTGCTCCGGCGTATAGTCAACCGCGTCATCCCACTCGAAGCGCAGCCCCTTTACAGGGAAGCCGTGCAAGACCATGATGGGGATAAGCTGATTGTTTATGATGTCGCGCAGGAAGTCGCGGTCAGACTCCACAAGATTCATGAACACCTCGAGGTGGGTCTGCGACTGTGAGAGCGACGAGCCGTCCTCGATGGTCATGGTCTGGCCTATCACCAGTTTTGACAATTCAGAGTTGGCGCGGTCGATTCGCTTGTCGTAGACGTTGAAGGCGTCCCCCTTGCCGGATTCCACGAACTGAATCTCCGTTTCCATGCCGGCAACCATGCCCTGATTGGCTCCGCCGTTGTAGATCATGTCCTGCAGACGCTTGAACTCATTCGGGTCGCGGGTCGATGTGCGGGCTATTCGCCACGGCATGCCGAATATTTCCGCGAAACAATCCCAAAACGTCATCGCGTGCTTTTTGGGGATGGTATGGAGTGCGGCCTTCAGCAGCAATCCGAGGTCATCCGGGCGCCCGGCCTCGATAAGCCAGTCGCGCCAGGGACGCTCCCGGAACTCGATGCCGGTTTCCCAGTTCATGCCCACGCGCTGCACCACTCGGCCCTTTTCAGGAATCACGTGCTTGCGGGGTATGAGCGACACGCCGGAGAAAGCCGGGTGGCCGTCGCCGTCGGTAATGACATCGCCAAGTTCGATGAGCGAGTGGCCGTACCATATCGACTCCAGACAGAGCCGGCACAAGTCCTTGAACCAGGACTGGTCGAACAGGTGCCCTGCGGCATCGTCCTGGTCGCCGTTCTCATTGACGAGTTTGAACGAGCGTGACATAACGAACCCCACGCGCTGCTGTATGCAGCCCGAAAGATGCGAGTCGGTCATGGCGTCGCGGTAGATGTCGTACAGCTTCTGTCGGGACGGGTGGCGCGGATCAATCGCGCTCTGCCACGCCCGGCGCCAGTCCTCGATGTCATTCTTTGAGAAAAACTCCGCATAGCGGTGCAGCTCCAGGATAACGGAGGTCTGCTTTTGTATCCTGCTTTTGGCATCCTTCTGCGCCCGGCTGAGTTTCGGTCTGTTCTGTCTGCGGCCCATAATCACCAGTCGTGTCTAAGTTTGGGAAATGAATAATAGGAGGTGCCGAAGCCGGGGCAGTCGTCATCAGATCCGGCAAGAGGAAGGTCGGGGACGATTTTGCCTGCCTGTACGCCCTCGAGCCATTTTATAGCGCGCTCATATCGCTCCTTGCGGATTTCGCTACCCATCTTCTGCGGCTGCGAAGCTGTGAGGTGATAAAGCACAATGTCGGCGGTGTACATCACTATAAGCCGGTTGCGGTCGTTGCCTGTTGCGGCGAAAATGGCCGCGGTGTCATATACCGGGCGGAGATAGCCTGATATTTCCTCAATGGCCTCTGCCTCGGCATTGGCTATATTTTCAGGTGATGACTGCGACACGACTTTCAAGGCCGCATCACCAATCACCACTTTGTAATCTTCGGTATCTATAAACATATTACCACATATTTTTAGGCGAGCGACGGGGAATCGCCACCGGTTTGAAAACTTCCTGACGAGTGCTGCGCTGCAGATACCAGATAGCACCCTCGTCGGCATCCGGTGCGTCATCATGCACGCGGGAGCCTCGCTCAAGAGCCAGGGTCTGCTCGATGCCGACCTCCATGTCAGGGGACTCTTTCAGAGCCTCGTTGTAAAATACGAAACCACGCTCCCACAGCGGCGACACCGCTTCGATGCGCTGCACCTTTTCCGGCTTCTTTCTGGTGTCCGGCAGTATGGGCAACTGGTACCCGCGGATATTTCCCTCGGCGGCGAACTCGTCGAGGATGATGTCCTGCATGAAATTGGCCTCCATGAAGAAGGATATTGCCACACGGTCACGTGTGCGCTCATAGAGGTCATAGAGCCAGCGTACCATTCCGGACACTGTGTCCTGGCGGACGTAGCAGTCAATGAGGTGCAGTTCTGTCCCGATCTTGCCCCACAGTCGGCAAGCCTTGTAGTCGTTTGCCGTTGTCGATTTGAACGACGGGTCGGTATAACACACGAGCATCTCGTACTTTTCGAGTTTCGGCATACGCTTGAAGCGTATCCACTCATGCCGGAATATGGAGCCGTCATTGATGGGATTGTGCATCATCTCCTTTTCCCAAGCACGGTATCCCATGAAATCCTTGACAGCCTGCGCCTCCTCCTTAGTCCACTTCTCAACCCACACCGGGTTGCCGTCACGGTCGACGGCCTTTATCTCGGACACATGCACTCCCTTTGAAGCGGCGATATTGGCAAGCACCGATTTTTTAGAAATAAGGTTGCCGACCATTATGAAGCGGCCGCGGCCAACATCGAGCGCACCGAACAGAGCCTCCTTGACCCAGTCAGTGAGTTCCTTGACACGTTTTTCATTGCGGCAGAGCTCGTCATCGTCAAGGTCGTCGATCACAATATAGTCCGGACGGGCCTCACGGTCGCGGAGGCCGCGCGGCGACTGTCCGCGGCCCACGGCGAGGAATTTTGCCCCGCCTTTGGTCTTGAACTCCCCCTGCAGCCATAAGCCGAGGTTTTTCTGTTCACCAAAATCAGCGATGAGCTTCTGGTTGTATTCCAGTTCCGCCTGAAGGTCGCCGAGCAGACGGTTGGCGCTGTCCTCAGACTTGCCGACAGTGACCATAAAATTGATAAGCCTCTTCGGCTGGAAAATCAGCCAAAGGGGAATGAACACTCCGATGTGGGTGGATTTGGCGTGGCCGCGCGGCCATTTGAACACCGCCTTCAGATTTGGCGTGTTCTTTATCGTGAGCGCCGCTTTGGTGTGGAACGGCGCATTGTGTATCACTCGGATAACCTCCCCGGTGGTCTTGTCGCGCAGGGTGAGGTAGTGTGCGAAATAATACTCGCAGAATTCGTCATAATTGGAGAGCAGCCGTTTGATGCGACGCTCCTTCTCGACAGGCGACTCCTTTACGATAGACAGGGACGCCGCCGTCATGGCCTGGACTTCGCGGCAGTGTTCCTTCCACTGCGCGAATGCCTCCTTCTGTTCCTTTGTAAGTTTAGTCGCCATGGTAAACGAGTGCTCCCTTGTTGAATGATTCGATGAGGAATCCGTCCTGCAGCTTGTTGACCTTCTTGATGAACTCGATGGTTACCTCCGGGTCTGTCTTAGCGCGGAATTCAAGATATTTGGAGAAAGCAGTGAACACCTCTATGGCGGCCACGACATTGGCCTGTGACTTGTCGAGCTTGTCGATGGCGGCGGTCAGCTTCGAGAGCTTGTCGCCGAGGCTGTCTATAAGGGCGAGGTCGCCGGATTCGTTGACTTTGTCGAGCAATGTGTTTGTCGCCAGGAGTAATTTCTTTATGAGTTCCGGGCGAGTGATGGTCTTGGCAGCGCGGGTGGCTTTCCACCCTTCAGCGGTACACCATTTGGATATAGTGACTCGTGACACGCCTATCATCTCGGCGATTTCGGTCTGCTCCTTCCCTGAAAGATACAGGGTGCGTGCCAGGTTTCTTTTATTTTCAAGTTCAGCTTTTGTCATGTCGATAATGATTTTGGCGCTTTTGCACTGCAAAAGTGCGAATATGAGGTGTGCCTTCAAAAAAAGTGTGCAACCATTGCATACAAGTGTGCAACCATTGCACACTTTTTTGGAAACAAGCGGTTTATCTCTCACTTTTGCACCGAAAAAATCATTATCGCACAGACATGGGCAACAGAGTAAGACTGACAAACGACACGCTCAACAGCTACGGGTACCGCGTCCTGACCGATGGCGTGGACATCACCCAGTATGAGCGCAATCCTATACTCCTTTATATGCACAACCGCGGCAAGGCTATCGGACTTATAAAGGACATAAAGAAAGAAAATGGCGAGATCACCGGCGAGCTCGCATTCGACGAGGCTACCGAACTTTCCACCCAGTGCAAGAAGCAGTGGGACTTCGGCTCGCTCCGCATGGTGAGCATCGGCTTCGAGGTCATCGAGACAAGCGACGCCGCGGAGCTTATCGTGTCGGGGCAGCGCTATGCGACAGTGACAAAGGCGCGCCTTATCGAAGTGTCGCTTGTCGACATCGGAGCCAACAACGATGCAATCCGGCTCCACAAGGACGGACAGTTAATAACGCTGAGCGAGGGTGGTGACTGCCCCCTTCCGAGGCTGAATCATAAACCAACCAACAACCAACCGCAAATGGACATCAAGACACTCGCCCTGACACTGGGCTTGCCGGAAACGGCAGACGAGGCGGCCGTCAACGCGAAACTCGCGGAACTCAAAACCGCCAACGACGATGTGGAGAACATCCGTAGGGAAAACGAGCAGCTCAAACTATCACAGGTCACGGCCGCCGTAGACGCGGCCATCGCCGCCAAAAAGATCCCGGCGGAGAAGAAGCAGCATTTCCTCGACCTCGGCAAGTCTGTGGGTATCGAAACCCTCAACGCCACCCTCGACGCCATCTCTCCGGCCCCGAAACTCAGCGGCACACTCCAGACAGCCCCCGCCGGCGACGATCTTCCAAAGAAAGGCCCGTGGGAACTCCGCATGGACGAAATCCGCGCAAAACTCAATAAGTAACAATACCAACCCCATACAGATATGGCAATCAGAGTAGACAACACCAATTACAACGGCGAGGTACTTGAGAGAATCCTCACCGTCGCCACCACGAGCAACGAGCTTGTGGAAAAGGGTCTCATCCATGTTATCCCCGGCGTGGAGAAAAAGATCAGCATCCCCCGTCTTAAGACAGGACGTATGCTCCAGAAACGCAAGGAGAACCCCGTCATCGAGGACAGCAAGGGTGACTTCAACTGGTCGGAGCAGACCCTCGAGCCACACGACTTCATGGCCTTCACCCTGTTCAACCCCCGCGCTTTCGAGCAGATCTGGCGTAAGTGGCAGCCCAAGGGAAACCTTGTGTTCGCCCAACTTCCCCCGGAGGCGCAGAACGCGCTTCTCGACGCACTGTCCAAGCAGGTGCAGTTCGAGCTCGGCGACCACTACGTCAATGGCGAATACGTCGATGGCGAGGATGACACCAAGCTCATGAACGGTATCCTCACCCAGGCTGCCAAAGCCGCCGACTACAAGTGGGTCGACGTATCGAAGGCTGACACCATGCTGAAGAAGCTCAAAGCGGTCCGTGCAGGAATCCCCAAAGCCATGCGCTCCAACCCCTCGTTGCGTATCATCATGAGCGTCGAGGATTTCGACAAGTATGACGACGAGCTGACCGAACGCGAGGCCAAGAACGCCAGCGAAACAGAGGTCAACCGCAAGCGCTACAAGGGCATCACCATCGAAACCGTGGCTGCGTGGCCCGAGGGTGTCATCGTCGCCACTCTTTGCTCGCCGGATGCCGATGGCAACTTCTTCGCCGCTGTCAACCTTCAGAATGACGAAAGCGTCATCCAGATCGACAAATACGCACCGGCTTCGGAACTCTACTTCTGCAAGATTCTCATGAAGGCTGATACCAACATCGCCTTCGGGGAAGAGTTCATCGTCGCCGACTTCCGCGCCACTCCCAAGTTCACCAAAAAGGAGGCTCCCACGGAATAAGCTATGGCCCGGTTGAAGTATCTTGTACTGCACTGCACAGCGACACCCGAAGGGCGCGAGGTGACAGCCGCCGACATCAGGCGGATGCACCTTAGCCCGGTGTCGGCTGGCGGCAGGGGGTGGAAGCAGGTCGGCTATACCGACATCATTCACCTTGACGGCACCGTCGAGCGGCTTGTAGATAACAACGAGGACGCCAATGTCGATCCGTGGGAAATCACCAATGGGGCCAAAGGCTACAACTCCGTCAGCCGTCATGTCGTCTATGCCGGCGGCTGTGACAGGTCGATGAATCCCAAAGACACCCGGACTCCGGCACAGCGCAAGGCTATGGAGGCGTATGTGAAAGATTTTCACCGCCGCTTCCCTGATGTGCGTATCATAGGTCACAACGAGGTCGCCGCCAAAGCCTGTCCGAGCTTCGACGTTCAAAAATGGCTCAAGTCAATCGGTATAAACCAGTAACAACCCAGTAAACCAATCACAACGATGTCCACCAGCGAAATCCTCAACATACTTCTCGGCACCGGCCTTGTGGGGCTCATGGTGGCAGTGGCCACCATGAAAGCAACCGTGCGCAAGGCCAACGCCGATGCGGAGAAGGCAAAGGCTGATGCGGAGAAAGCAAAGGCAGACGCCGAAACTGTGCGCATCACCAACACCGAGAACGCGACCCGGATTCTGGTGGAGAACATCGTCAAACCATTAAAAGATGAACTAAATGCCACACGAACAGATCTGCAGGCCACCAAAAAGGAGATGGCCTCTACCAAGAGAGAAATGGCTCGATTACGCAAGGCTGTCGAGGCTGCTTCCGGTTGTCGTCATGCTGACTATTGCCCTGTGCTTTTCAAGCTGCGCGACAACCCAAAAGACGCAGACTCAGCAGGAGCAGATATCTTCGACTTCCGCGAAGAGCGACACGACTGCGGCAGTGACCAGAGTGATAACGACACAGATGGTTCCCGATAGTCAGGTGCACATGGCGATATCCGTGGACAGCCTCCTTAAGCTGCCGGAGGGAGCGGCCTACCGTGAAAACAAAGACCGGGCGCATGTAGAGGCCACCCATCATGACGGCATAATCTATATCACCGGCACATGCGACAGTCTGCAACGCCAGGTAGAATATTACGAGGCGCTCTATCATAATGCACGTGACGCACTGGAAAATTACCACGAGTCGGTCATCGAGGAACGTGCGTCCCGGAAATCCCCCTTTAGCATATATATGAGCGGGGTTACCTGTGGCTTTATCCTCACAATTGCACTAATCTATTTTCTCAATTTTAAAATCACACAAAAATGAGTAAGAAATTCATTTACGGCATAGCCGAAGTCCGATTCAAGAAGAAGGGCGGCACAACCGCTGAAAAGGTCGGCTACATCGAGAAAGGCTCCTGGGATTGGGGCGGCTCCAAGCCTGAATCAGTCGATGTGGAAGCCGAGCAAGTTCCTGACGCCCCTGTCCTTACCCTGCTCCAGTCAAATGGCAAGATCTCCCCGACCTTCAATCTCATTCAGCTTGACTATGAGAACCTACAGAGATCACTCGGCGGTTCGCTGATAGAATCCGGTACCGGCCAGGACAAGAAGATCACGGGATGGAATGCCCCGTCATCCCTTGTAGAACTTTCCGGCGAATGGGAAATTGAGTTCGTGTCCGGGCAGACCATGACCATTCCCAACGCCACCATCCTCGCCAACCCCGGTGGCAAGCTCACGCTTACCGAGGTGTCTAAGATAGAGTGTCAACTCAAGATCAACAAGCCGGAGGAAGATGGCGTGCCACCTTACCGCATACAGGACACCGACTCTATGGGCACCAATGTCGCATCCCAGTCTGCCGCCCCGACCAAGGGCGAATCACCCTCGGCCGGATAAAGCATGGATGAAAAGACAATCCGCCAAGTCCAACAGGAGGCAGCGGAGGCACTCCTCAATGTGGGTGTCTCCCTCCCCCTGAAGGAGTTCCGGCTGCCATTCAGGAAACGCCCTATAATACTGAGGGTAACTATGCGGCGCCCCTGTATGTCCGGGCAGATAGAAATCGCCCGGACATATCTGTCAATGAACGTCACGAGCGCGCAGATGGAAGCTTTCAGCAAGGATGAGCAGATGCGCTTCCTTGCCGACCACGGTGACAAGATCTGCCGAATGATAGCCCTGACTCTCGGACGCCCGTCCTTCGTAAAACCGCTCACATGGTTTGTCCGGCACTTCGTAAGATATGAATACCAGATAGCGGCCGTGCGCAAGTTCGTGTCGCTGATGGGTACCGACCCTTTTATACCTATTATCAGATCCGCCGAGCGTACAAATCCGCTGACGGTGCGTCTGAGCCAAAACGCGACGGGGAGTTAAAGACTCGCTTTGAGAATTCCCATAGCCCCTTCGGATTCTTATGGCAGGTGGCGAGTGCCACAGGCTGGACTATAGACTACATACTTAATAACGTAAACTACCAGACCCTCATAATGATGCTGAGCGATGCCCCCAGGTATATCGATACTGGCGGCAAATCCCAGGAAGCCGAAGACACTGAGCGCAGCGCGGAGGATGAGGCCAATGAAATAGTCGGATTTTATAAAAGCGAACTCACCAAATGAAACCGGTCGAAATAGAAATTCTGATGCGAGACGGACTTACGCCGGGGCTGTCCAATGCCCGGCGTGTCGTCAGGCAGTTCTCGGAAGATGCCAAGATTGAGCTACGTGAGGTCACGGCATCCCTTGAGGAGCAGAAGAAGCACATAAAACGACTGGAAAAAGAAGTTGCAAGCCTTGAGAAAGCATTCAAGAAGGCCGCTCCGGGCCAGGAATGGCAGACTGCCAAGTCCCGTCTTGAGGCGGCACGTAAGGAACTGGAGGATGAGAAAGGTGCCCTTGACGGACTGATTCAGAAACAGAATGAACTCAAGGGGGCGGCAGAAGGAGCCGACACCTCTCTGCGCCAACAGTTGCGCAATCTTACACAGGAGATTGCGACACTTATGGTGTCATACGCCCAGTTGAGCGACGAGGAACGGGCCTCGGCCGAGGGCAAGGCTCTGCAGCGACATATAGAGGAACTGACCGAGCAAGCCGGTATCCTACGCGACGCGATGGCCGACACCACGGCGGCCATCAACAACGCGGCATCGGATACGCGAGGGTTCGACCAGATGGCCGGAGCCCTTCAACTGGTTATTGACGGATTCGGACTGGCCACTGCCGGCGCAGAGATTTTCGGAGTCAGTCAGGAGGATCTTGTCGAGGCGCAGACAAAACTACAGGCCGCCCTTGTGGCGAGCAATGCATTGAGCTCAATGCAGAATACCCTGCAAAAGCAGTCAGCGCTTATGCAGGGAGTTAATATCATTCAGACAAAGGCCCTGGCAACCGCAGAAAATATTAAGACTGCGACGCAGGGCAGAGGAGTCATCGTAACCAAAGCGGCCACAATAGCACAGGCAGCCTTCAATGCCGTGGCCAAAGCAAACCCATACGTTATATTGGCTATGGCATGCCTAACAGTGGTTGGTGCGTTGTATGCGTTTGCAAAAGGTTCAAAGGCAGCTCAGAAGGCGGAGGAGGAGCGTCAGGCGCAGGCTGAGAAACGGAAGCAACAGGAAGAGGATTTTGCCCGTGCTGTCGTCGAGTCGGCCGGTTCCCAGATAGCGTCGTTCCTCAAGCTGAAGAGAGCTTGGGAAAATCTCGGTGACAGTCTTGACAAAAAGAAAAAATTCATCACCGACACCAAAGATGAATGGCGCAAGCTCGGAAAGGAAATAGATAATGTCAATGACATGGAGAGAATATTCCGGGATCATACAAAGGACATGCTCAACGCCATCATCATACGCGCTGAATTAAAGGCATACGAAACAAGAATACAGCAGGTTGCTGATGATATGGTGTCGGAGATAGAGAAAAACAAGACATACAACTGGAAACCTGTAAAAGCCGGGGCCGTGTCAGGAACCGGCCAGGGATTCGGCATCGGCGGACACGCTGTGCTTCAGGAACTCACCCCGGAGGAAAGAGCCGCGGCAGGCTCTCATATCACCACATGGCACTCACAGTATGGAGGACAGTCTGGCGAGAATTTGGATGCCGAAGGAGCACGCATAATTAACGAAATGCGAAAAAAACAGGGCAACCTTGATGCTCTTGGCCGTCAACAGGCAGCACGTGATAACGCCACCAACATAATAGGAGGCTATGTGGATGAAATGAACCGTCTTTCCGGCCAACTTGATTCTGTTATGTCAAACATGCCGGGAACAGATATAGAACCAGAAAAGTCGGATAAACCTGACACATCCGACAATCCGGAGCAAGATCCGCGCATCGAGCAAGAGCGCAGAGTGGCTGAGGAACTGCGCAAACTCCGTTGGAAGAACGAACAGGAGGCCATAGACCAGATGGAGGAAAGTGCGGATAAACGCCGTCGTCAGATAAAACTTGATTACGAAAAGCAGATTGCGGAGATTCAGGCACAGGAAGCCAGATGGAGAGAAGCTCAGAACGGGAGCCTTACCCCCGAACAGGACAAGGCTCTCCGTCAATCCTACGCACTTGCGCAATCCGGCATGGAGAGTGCGGTCCGACAGGTAGAAAATGACGAGGTAGCCAAGAACCGGGAAAAACTGAACGAACTCCTGCAGCAGTACAAGGATTTCGATCAGCGGCGCCGGGATATAGATACGGCTTACGGTGCCGACATGGAAGTGCTCAACGCGGAACTCAATCGACTGCGCGGTGAGGGTGCGGACACTACGGAGATAGAATCCGCCATATCCGCACGGACACAGGCATATCGGAACTCGATACTGGCGCTTGAGGGGGAGATCCTTCAGTCATCCGATTTTTACGACAAACTTTTCGGCACTGTGTCCGACAGGGGTTACAAGGTGCTGAAAGATTTCTATACACAGGCACAGGATACCCTTAAAAACGCAAAGGTTGACGGTGACGGGGTGGAAATCTCCATACCCGTCAAGGATGCCGACGGAAAATTTGTCAAGAAGGCGGTCAAGATAACCGTAGATGAATACCGGCGCATGCTCAAGCAGGTGCAGGAGATAAAGAAACAGCTTGAAAAGGACAATCCTTTTGCAGCCTTCCGCACCTCATGGTCTGAACTAAACAAGGCTATCAAGGAGGGCGGCGATGTGACCGGCGCCCTGAAGAATCTGCAATCAAAAGGCAAGGAGGTCACAAGCACCATACGCGGTTGGGGCGATGCCCTCGGTTCTGTGTTTGGCGACAACTTCAAGAACTCGATGAACGAGATAATGACCTTCTGCGACGGTGCGATGGACATGGGTACCGGCATAGCGCAGATATGGGCCGGCGATATTGTCGGTGGTATTACCAACACTTTGAACGGCCTGTCATCCATTTTCTCCCTTTTCAGTTCATGGAAAGAGAAAATGGAGGAGATGAAACGTGAATGGTACATTGCCGAAATCGAGACCAACCGCGCCATCAGGGAGCGGACAGCAGAATATGCCGCCAACCAAAGCCAGATAAGTGACATAATAAAAGATGTCGAGCTTCTCAACTGGCTCATAGAACGAGGCTATGCAAAGCCGGCGAGTGTCAGCGTGTGGGAGGCGCAGTCATCGGCACTTGATGAGTACACGAAGAACCTACGCAGCGAGACTGCTGTCTGGGATGACTTGTGGAACAGGCTCCAGGGGAGCCAGGGGCATTACGAGTGGGGTAATTCCCTGAACGGAGGCTCTGCAACATGGGACTTGCGGGGCTACTCGGCACAGCAGATAGAGCTTTGGTATAATCAGAACAAACTGAGCAGCGAAGCCCGGGCCTATTATGAGGCATGGGTGGCAAGCGGCAAGACCATCGAGGAACTCAAGCAGAATATCGAGGAATGCTACAACTCCATGCGCGAAATGGTTATGGGAGTGTCATTCGACAGTTTCCTCTCAAATGCCAGAGATGCACTAAAGGCTATGCGAGGGGATATGTCCGAGCTCGGAAAATTCACCGAGGACACGCTCGCCAATGCCATCCTGAACGGATTCATGTACAAGGATCTTGCAAAAGTGCTTGAGCCGCTTTACAACGAATTGTCGGAACACCTCATTGCCGGCACGGCAGACAAGGCTTACCTTGAGAACTGGAAGCAACGCTTTGAACAGGCCATGTCCGCAGCCAACGACAGGCTCGACGGTATCGCCGATGCGGCCGGAATAGACCTTGACACAGCCGGGAGTTCCCAGTCCGGGAAATCAGGGGTATATACCGCCATGTCCCAGGATCAGGGAACCAAGCTTGAGGGTATCGGCACGAGCATACAGATGCACTCAGCATCCATCGATGAGAATGTGGAGAATGTTTCCGACAAGATGAACGTGGCCACGGAACATCTCCGCAAGATCGAAGAGAATACCTCGGCCACCGCCAAAGAAACGAAGGAGATAAACGAGAAGTTAGAGCAGATTATAAGAGACGGAATAAAGATATAGCCATGTACCAACTTGACGGACTTGTAATAATCAACGGCGCCGATATATGGAAAGAGTTCGGAGCGTTTCTGACCGAGGAAAAGAGAGGCGGCAGAGAGAACCTCAATGCCATTCTGAAAGCATCCAAGGTCAAGGCTCATGTGGGTGTAGACATACGTGAACATAACGGCACAAAATATTCCCCGAAACTCGACGTGCGGAACCAGGAGCGCGACATCACGCTTCACTTTGCAATATTCGCCCCCACAATAGAAGAGTGGATTGACCGCTACAGCAAGTTCCTGACATTTATAAAACAGGGCAAAGACGGATGGCTGACTATGCGCTTTCCGTCACTCGGACTAACCATGCGCCTGTTTTATGTCGACAACACCGATTTCAAGTCCCTTACCTACCTGTGGAAAGAGGGAGTCCAGGCCGGCCGGTTCAAAGTCAAATTCAAGGAGCCGGAGCCGTCATTCTAACCATATTATAACGCCATTCAAACATGCTTATAACGATATACGATAGATACGGTATCCCCAAGGCGGAACTATCCCCGAATGACAGTTCCGTACAGTCGAAGGAAGTTCAGGGCGACAATGTCCTGACGCTCTCCTTCACTCTGTACGAGCACATAGCCCTTGATGTGTACGACTACGCCGATTTCGAGGGGGAGCACTATTGGCTCACCGAGAGATACCGCCCGAAGCAGAAATCCACACGCGAATGGACATACGACCTCAAACTCTATGGAATTGAGAGCCTGATAAAGAACTGGCTCGTGCTTAAGACAGTCGACAACGAGCAGGACCCGGTGTTCACGCTGACCGCACCCCCACGGGAGCATGTGGCCATGATAGTGAAATGTATGAACGACGCATGCGGCAATATCACCGACTGGAAGGTAGGACAGGTGAACGGCACCGAGAACATCACCATTGACTATTTCGGTAAATACTGCGACGAGGCGCTCAAGGAGATAGCCGAGAAAGTCGGTGCCGAATGGTGGGCCGAGGGGCAGACCGTCAACATCTGTCGTTGCGAGCATGGAGAACCCATAACACTCGGATACGACAAGGGCTTGCTGTCGATAGATCCCGGCACAGCGAACAATGTCAAATTCTACACAAGACTGTTCCCGAAAGGAAGCTCAAGGAATATTGACCCATCGAAATATGGCTTTTCGCGTCTGCAGCTTCCGGGTGGACAAAAGTATGTAGAGGCTTATTCCGACGAATACGGCATCGTGGACCATTACGAGGAATCCGCCTTTGCCGACATCTACCCCAGGCGCATAGGCACTGTCAGCAGAGCCAGGAGCGAGACCCGGAAAGGGCAGGACGGCAATACATACGATGTCTATTACTTCACCGACAACAGTCTGCCATTCGACCCCACCGACTACATGATAGGCGGCAAGGTCATCCGTGTGTCCTTTCAGGAGGGGAGCGAACTTGCCGGCCAGGGTGATGAAGATAACGGTACATTCTATTTCGAGGTAAATTTCGACAGCAAGACCCGCGAGTTCGAGATTATCACAATATGGCCGTATGACAACGACATGCAGCTACCCGGCGACAAGCTCATACCCAAGCCAGGCGACAGATACATATTGTGGAACCTCCATATGCCGGACGAATACTACTCCCTTGCCGAAGAGGAACTGCTGACTGCTGTCAATGCCTTCAACAAGGAGCATACCCTCGACATCGCGGTTTTCAAGGCCCCGACCGACCATGTATGGATAGAGGAGAACGCTGTCAGGCTCAGCATCGGACAGAGGGTGCGCCTTGAGAGTGACAAGTACTTCCCCGGCACCGGCTATCGCGACAGCCGCATCACCAGGATAACGCGCAAGGTCAACCTTCCGTCGCGCATGGACATCGAGATCAGCGACGCGCTCAGCCGGAGCACCATGCAGAAGGTGTCTGACAGTATCGGGGAGACCCGGACATATATCCGCGACATAGCCGGCTCCATCTCGATGCCGGACATCATACGCACTTGGGACAGGACTGTTCCCACCGACAACAACCTTTTTTCCGCCCGGCGCAGCCAACGGGAATTCATAAGCAAGAACAGCCCCGACCGGGCCAAAAAGAAGATTATCTTCGAGGAAGGACTGGATGCAGGCGACTTTATTCCCGGCACCCAGGGCGGAACCATAGACGGTGCCGGCAATGCCGAACTTCTTACTCTCCTTGTGCGTGCCCTGTTAAGCTCCCCGAAATTCGTTGACGGATTCGCTGGAGAGGGGTGGCGTATATGGCTTGAGAACGGGCTGTCGCACCTGACGGTCGACAGGCTGACCGTGCGTCAGATCATGACCGTGTTCGAACTGCTCGTCGAGAAGATCCGGAGCGTGGGCGGCCAGATATGCGTGTCGGCGGCCAACGGCAAGATCAAGGAGGTGCAGAGTGTCAATGGTCACTATATAATCACCTTCGAGCAGGATAACACTTTCGTTGCCCATGACCTCATGCGCTGCCAGACTTTCACCGGCGGTAACCTTAAGAGCTACTGGGTAGAAATCGCAAACGTAAGCGGTAACACTGTTGTTATTCCGGCAACAGAATTTGCCGGGGCGGTACCGATGCCTGGCGACGAGTGTGTGCTGATGGGCAATACCTCCGATCCCAAGCGTCAGAACCTCATACTCATATCGGCCACCGAGGAAGGGCAGCCACGTATCGATGTCCTCGATGGTGTGCGCGACAAGAATTTCTCCAGCTGTCTACGCGCCCGGTTCGGCAACCTTGACGGCATTACCGACGACTGGTTCCCTGCAGATAATCAGCCCCACGGCAACGGCGTGTACAGCGATAACGCCTATCTGCGAGGCACATTCCTGTTGGTTACAGGTGAGGATATAAAGACGAAGTTTGAAATAGTCGAGGGTCGAATCACAAGCTCCATCGAAGCAGTGCGCCAGGACTTCGTGGCTGACAAAGGCTATCTGAGCAACCCGACATTCTCTTTGGGGATGGAAAAGTGGGACACATCCAACGAGGCCGTGTTCTTCCTTGTCGGCAACAAATGGCTTTGGGTCAACAACAACGTCCTGATAAAGAAAGGGAACTGCGCGAGTGTCACCCGTGATTCAGACCGCACGGTCGTAAGAATCGTTGACAAATACATACTCCAGAAGAATGTCGACCTACGCAGCAAACCCACGTTCCGCACCAACTCCGACGGCAAGAAAGAGCCGTTGCCGGTGTATCTGAGCTTCTTCTACAAAGTAAAAAAGAGTGGGGTGCTGAAAGTCGGATTCGAGAATGTTGACAAGACCGGATTCGAGAATTTCAATTCATTCGAATATGCCACGGATCTGAATCCCACTGACGGCTATCAGCAGTTCTCTTGTGACGGACTTTGGAATGGGACCGGAGACTTCAAACTTAGTTTCTCTGGTGAGATATATTTGTATATGCTCGTGCTGTCCACCGACAAGGTAGAGGCACTTACATATAAATACCGCACACTGTTTGAGCAGAGCGAGAAACTGATAAGAATTTCGGCGCAGAACTTTGGCCCCGATGGCAAGGTGCTTGCCGAATCTGGCATTTTGACAACCTCACAAATGTCGGGTTTGTATGCCATCGACAGCGAAGGCAATCTCCAATCGTTTGTTGGTGCTGGGCAGGACGGTGTAAAAATCAAGGCTGAATACATCAAACTTGAGGGTATTATTACGGCAAATGGAAATATTCAGATTAAAGAAGACGGAAGTATCGTGGCTCACAATGGTAAGTTCACCGGAGTTCTTAATCTGTCTGCCGGGTACAACGGATTCACCAATGGCAATAATATAATCCACATGAAGCCATTAGAGGCGGGCGTTGTAAAAAATATGACATTCCCTTGGGATGATGTATATGAAGATATAGGGAAGGTAATTCGTTTTTACAATTCGTCGCCTAAAGGTGGTGGAATATACACTTTCGGTCTATACTCGTGGCGAGGTGCAAAAGATGGTTCCTACGGCCACCAATATCATACTTATGATGTGGTAGTGCTTCCTCAAGAAACTGTAGAGATAACGAATTTCTTGAAAAGCGACAATGAAAACAGCTACGAGTGTGAATGGATTATGACCAATAGATTCGGCCCGGAAAATTTTAGAGAAACAAACGGATACTTAGGCCGTTTCCCGAGAATGCTTGCGCTTGGGAGGCTTTCTTATAATGAATCTTCAAAAACTGCGATTATAAATGGAAAGTTATGGGATGACCGAAATATGGGTAGTTACATGACAGTTGAACGGTCGCAAGCCGGGCGATATGTTGTGTCATTTGAAAGCGGACTTTTTCCAAATGGATATAAGGTCATTGTTTGTGGGTATGGTTCATGGACGATTGACGCTCGTGTGTTTGAGGTGGCCAACGATCATTTCTCAATTGGTATGTCTGATGACGAAACGGGCAATGACTCAAATTGCGAAATAATGGTGCTTGCACCTATTTGGAGTTATAATGCGTAAAATCAGAAATATGACAAAACTTAATTTTCAAAGATTCAAGATTCCGGCAGGGATCAGTAAGTCTGTTTATAAAACAGGAGACGCGAGAGAGTGTGTGGCAGATATGATTTACATTAATGTGAATGGGATACGTGCGCATGCCCTCGCAATGAAAATCTACCGTAGTGAGGGTGTTACCGACTATACCGACGAAGAGGTACGCACCATCACGGAGGTCGCGGCCAATTACGGAACCCCGGCATTCATCGACGGGCTTAACGAGCAGATAAACAACCAGACTAAAACAGACTAATCATGGCATTATCACAGGCAGACAAGAACGAGATGCTCAACGCCATCAAGGCCGAGAGCCAGAGCATGGATGAACTCCCCGTCGTGGCGAGCCTTGACGGCATCACAACCCTCCCGGCCATCCGCGGCACCGAGGTCGTAAGCGCACCGGTGTCGCTGCTGCGCAAGCCGGCCGATGACGCGGCGAAATCCGCAACAACGGCAGCCTTAAACGCAACCAATGCGACCTTACAGGCCAACGCTGCAAGGGACGCAGCGTCACAGGCTGCGACAGTCGCTGCAAACGCGGCAACACAGGCCCGAGATGCAGCAACGGCAGCGAATGATGCCACCACACAGCTTCAGAAGGCCATAGAATCGGCGCGCCGCCATCCCATGGTACTTGTGAACGACATCTTAGGCGACCCCGAGCGGGTATTCGCAGACTGGAGCGCGGCCAAGGACGCATTGGCCGCGCACTCGCAGTCCGATGGTGACGAGTATATGTCCATCGGCTGTGTGATGATATTCAGAGGATCCAAAGGCTGGGAGTCGTGGCAGTTCATCGGTAATTCGGATAATGACATTTCCGATGCGACCAAGTGGATACCATTCGCCACCGCCGGAACCGGGAGTGGTAGCGGATACTATAACGTCACCGCCCTGCATCCGCTGACCACAGGTTATTACACCAAGACGACCGCCGTGGCTAAACTCGCCGAAGCCGACATCGATGACGAGCAGAAGCGCGGCATGATCATCACCTTTGAGAGCGCCGCCGGCAAATGGGAGGACTACCGTTTCATCGGCACGAGCCTCTCCACCTTCACCAACCCAGGCGCATGGGAGGAATACGGGTCAAAGAACACCGTCAGGAGTGTCACCGTCAACGGCGAAAAGAAAACGCCGGATGCGGAAGGGAATGTCGGCATCACAATAAATGAGACCGAGGTGGACGACAGCCTCAACCCCGATAGCACCAATCCGGTGCAGAACGGAGTAGTGACCGCCAAACTGTCGGAACTGGAATCCGGCACGCTGTTCAACAACGAGGTCATCGAGAACGAGGACGGCACCGTCACCGTGCAGCTCAAGAGCAAGAGCGCCGTCATCACCGACTTCACCATACCCGCCGGTGGCGGGGGTGGGGGAGATGCAGCCGGCACCAAGATAGTGCTGAACGCATCGCTGAGTGCGTCTACCATAAAGGATGGCGGCTCGGCTATCCTTACATGGAGCTACGACCACCAGTTCACAGGCGAGGAAGCCGGGCAGAGCACAGGGCAGAAAGCCACCGTTGAAATCACCGTCAAGCGCGGCATCGTCACCACCTACAGTGAAACAAAGCAGAATGTCAGCAAGGGGACTTACACCCTCGACCTCACAAAATACCTCCTTCTCGGAACAAGCGACATCTATGTCACAGCCACGGCCACCGACCCGACCACCGGCAAACAGCAGCGCAAGCCGGCCTATGTCAGCATCAAGGTGGTCAGCCTGAACCTTTCAAGTTCATACAACGTGGCTTCCGGACTCGCCCAGGGCGGTTACGACCTCCATGACAAGGTCGAGATACCATACGCCGTGTCCGGTGCCGGCACGAAATCCGTAATACTGTATGTCGACGGTGTGCAGCGCAACCTCCACTCGGTTACAAGGAGCGGCACCACCAACGGCAACTTTAACCTCGACATGGCCGGGCTGTCGGTAGGGCGCCATACCGTTCAGATGGTCGCCGAGATGGAGCAGGACAGTCTTACGCTCTGCAGCGAGAGCATCTACTTCGACATCCTCAAACGCGGCAGCAACGCACCCTTCATAGGCACCAAGATTATCCACCCTGACGGGCGCATATTCACCGGGGCGGCTCACTCCATCCCGGTCATCGAGGCGGGGCAGTACGAGAAATGCACATTCGACTTCGCCGCCTATGATCCGTCGGTAGTTCCGGCTACAGTGGAACTTTGGCACAACGGCACACTGGCGCGTACCGTAAGCGTGCCCAGAACCGCGCAGACCTATACCAACCGATTTACCGAGAAAGGACGGCAGATCCTGCAGCTGAAACTCGGCTCGGCAAGTTACACCATACATATCGACGTGGCCGAGAGCGGCATCGACATCGGCGAAGCGCAGTACGGCCTGCAGTTCAAACTCGACGCAGCCGGACGTAGCAACGACGAAAGCCCCGATGACCGCGCCAAATGGGAATCGAACGGCATTACAACATCGTTTGAAAACGTGGACTGGGGCAGCAGCGGATGGATAGACGGGGCCTTGAAGCTCACCAACGGAGCGAGGGCCACCATCGGCTACAGACCTTTCGCCACCGATGTCAAGTCCGGCGGCCTGACGGTCGAGATAACAATGCGCGTGAGCAACATCATGGACCGCACGGCCTCTGTGGTGTCATGTATCGACAAAGGGAAGGGCCTGCTCGTCACCACCTCCGAGGCGAGCTTCAGAACCGGGCAGACCGTCACCTACACCAACGAGGACGACGAGCAGGTCACACGCGAGATCAAGCTCGCCACCAATATAGTCGAGGGAGAGTGGACCAAGGTCGCCCTGACGATAGGCACGGCCGCACAGGACCGGCTGATGGAACTATACATGAACGGCAACCGCAACGGCGCCGACATCTATGACTCATCATTCAGCTTCCGTCAGGACACGCCGCAGGAGATCACCATTGACAGTTCCGAAGCTGACATCGAGATAAAGAGCATACGAGTATATAACCGTGCCCTCAGCGACGACGAGGAACTCGAGAACCGCATCGTCGACTGCGAGACCACCGAGGAGATGATGGGTGAATTCACCATCAACGACATCCTGGGCGACAACGGCGATGTCGACCTCGACAAGCTGCGAGCCCAAGGGAAGGGAGTCCTGCGCATCGTCAGGAAGAACATGCTCGATGATGTCTACGAGACCAACAACAAGAAGACCGACTTCCTTGCCGATGTCTACTTTTATTCGCCGCTCGGCCCCGATTACGACTTCATCCTCACCAACTGCTATATCCGCATACAGGGTACATCGTCGACCAAATATCCGAGCAAGAATATCCGCATCTACTTCACCAAGGGCAGCGAGAATCTCTCCATGACCGGCAAGAACGTACTTGCCGGCAACAAGTACAGGATGCGCCCCGGAGCCGTGCCCGTGCCCATCGTCTGCTGCAAGAGCGACTACTCCGACTCGTCGATGTCGCTCAACACCGGCGGTGCCAAGCTGTTCAACGACGTCATGAAGGAACTGGGTCTGCTGACCCCTCCGCAGCGCCACCAGTACGAGCAGGGGGGCAACAGCCTCGCGGCCATAAACGTGCGCACCGCCATCGACGGCATGCCCATCGACATCTTCTGTGCCGAAACCGCCGACGGCGAGAACGTCTACTACGGCCAGTACAACTTCAACAACGAGAAATCCAAGAGCGGCCCGGTGTTCGGCATGGAAGGGGTCGAAGGCTATACCCCGGAATGCCCCATCGCCCTCGAGATGCTCAACAACACCTCCCCGATATGTCTGTTCGCCACCGCAAGCGATGAAGACCTTGCAGCCAAATTTGACGCCGGAGCTGAGGTAAACTATGGAGTCAACACATCGGGCAAAGTCAAGAGCGACGGCGACTGCGCATGGACCCCTAACCCTGCAAAAGACGTGAGCGAACTGGGTCCGGAAGCTAAATCCGCACTCAAACGCCTTTACGGATGGATACGCTCATGTGTGCCGGCCGGGGCAAACTCCAACGACCTCTCCACATTCAGGAGCGACAAGTTCAAAAACGAGATAGGGCAGTATTTCGACAAGGACTTCCTTCTGACCTACTACATTTTCACCGACTACTTCCTGAGCGTGGACCAGAGAGCCAAGAACATGATGCTCCGCACATGGGACGGCCTCAAATGGTATATCACATATTACGATGGCGACACCCAGTTGGGCAAACGTAACGACTGCTTCCTGGTCTATCTCTATACCACCGACCGCGACACATGGGACGCCGAGGCCGGCAAATACGCCTTCGAGGGACACGACTCATGGCTGTGGAACCTCGTTCTCGCCAACCTTCAGGATGATCTGAAACGCTGTGCCGGGGCCTTCCGCGCCGTCATGACCAACGAGCGTGTGCTGTCTATGCTCAACGACGAACAGAGCGGCAACTGGAGTGACCGTGCGTTCAACAAGTCCGGCTATCTGAAATACATCGCCCCTGCCACGAGGGAGATGTACGGCAAGGTATGGCCGTTCATCTACGCCCTGCAGGGCAGCAACAGGAGCCACCGCACCTACTTCATCAGAAACCGCTTCGCCCTTCTCGACGCCAAATACGGCACGAGCAACTTCACCTCCGACAACATCGACCTTTACATGGCCCGTGCCGCAGACGACACGAATGATACCCTGCGGATCACTGCCAACGAGCCATACGCCTTCGGCTACGGAACCAACAACAGCCCCAACATCGCCAATACAGGCATTGTCGACGCAGGCGACACGGCCACCCTCGACATCACCGGGGCCTATACGGTCAACGACCCTTTGCGCGTCTACGGCGCAAGCCGCATCAAGGCGCTCGACATGACAAGGGCGGCCGGCCATCTCAAGAACGCCCTCGACCTCGGCAAATGCTCCGTTCTGCGCGAACTCAACCTCGACGCGCCACAGGGCGGCGGTTCCACAGGGTGGTGGCTGTCAATAGGCAATTGCCGCCAACTGCGTAGACTATCCCTGCGTAATCAGACACAGGCCAAGACCGGCGGCAGCACCAGCACCGCCCTCAACCTCACCAACCAGACCAGACTTGAGGAACTCGATGCCAGGGGAACGAAAGTGCAGAGCATAAACTTCGCCAAAGGCGCGCCGGTGACCATCGCAAGGCTTCCGGGCACGCTGACAACACTGCGCCTTGAATACCTCGGCAAGCTCACCTCCGGCGGCCTGACACTGGAGACCTATGGCAACGTCCGCACCTTCATCTTCGACAACTGCCCCGGACTCAACTGGGAGGCGTTGCTGAATCGCTGCGCCAACGCCGACCGCATCCGTGTCACCGGCATAGACCGCGAGGACGACGGCACGTGGCTCAACAAGTTCATGGCGATGGGCGGGGTCGATGCCGAAGGCAACTTCACCGACACCTGCGCCCTTGTCGGCACGGTGCGCCTCACCAAATATATCGAGCAGGGGCGTTACGAGCAGATGTGCGCCCACTTCCCCGAACTGAACATCGTACAGCCCGAATACACCATGATCGAGTTCGACGACTCCGTAAGCGACGACGCAAACATCAGCAACCTCGACAACGACACGGGCTACAAATACGGCAACGAATACAAGCCCAGCGGTCATATCTCCGCGATACTCGCCAAACGTCACAAAACACTTGCCAAAGTGACGAAAAAGGCCACCACACGCCCTGTCACCATCGCCAACGTAGAGACCACGATGAACAACCTCGACGGCGAGATGACCTGGTTCCCCCTGCATGACGGCAACTCCAACTACTACGCCGACGCAGAGGATACAGTCAACTGCACCCCGGCGAAACTCGACTCCACGGAAGGAGACCTGATGATGTATGAGCCCGGCATGTGGTCCAAAGGCATCAACGATTATCTCAAGGCCAAGCACTACTCATGCTACAGTAGCAACGCAAAGGACAAAGCCCCGGCCCGGCCCGAAGCCGATGTTGTCACTCTCGATGACATAAAAGCTGGAGGCGGATACATACAGGGCCGCAAGATCATGACCGGCAAGGCTACACTTGCCACCTCCTACAGCAACGACAATTCCTATGCCGTCTGCTCCGTCGACGTATCGAAACACCGCAGGGTGCGCTTCCCGACCGTTCCCGGCACCAACCTCATGGGTTCCATCTTCTGCGACGCGCAAGGCAACAAGGTCAGCGAGGTCATAGTCCCGACCCTCGCCAACAAGTTCGAGCCGGGCATGTACCTCATTGTCGATGTGCCCGAAGGAGCAGTGTCGCTCCACTTCACCATACTCATTACAGCGGAGTTTGACAAGGTCATCCTTTCCAACTCGACAAAGATAGAGGACATGGAACCCGACTGGTACTACGATGACGAACATCTGTGCGCCGTTGTCGGCACCTCCGAGGTCAACGGCAAGTTCAGAGCGGCCGTTGCCGGCAAATACACACTGGCAAGCATGTCCTGGACCGACTTCCACTATTACAGCGCCCAGCGCGGCATGCAGCAGATAGACGCGATGATGCACTTCCGCATCGCCAACCTCTTCTACGCCAAATACGGTCGCAGGGATGCCCAGGAGCAGTGCGGAGCCGGCTCCCACACCAACAACCGCACAGTCGGTGGCACCATGAAATACGGCATGACCGATACCGTGGGCTACGAGGCTGCCAAAGCCATAAATCCGAACGTAACGAACTCCATGATAGAGAACCTCGTACACCAGTACGCTTGGTACATCAAAGAGGAGTACGGGGCGCAGACCGTGGAGCAGATGAATAACATCTGCTGCCTGGGCTACGAGGATATCTACGGCCATAAGTACGACATGATGGACGGTGTCGACCTTCCGAACACAAGCGGTAACGCCGGCAAGTGGCGGATATGGCTTCCCGACGGCAGCACCTTCATGATAAAGGGTCATACAACGAACGGAGCATGGACGACTGCCGTTGCTCACGGCCTTTATATGGCAGTAGTCCCCGTAGGAAGCGCCAATGGCTCATCAAGCACCCACTACTGCGACATCTACTGGATAAGCACCGCAACAGGCCGTGTGGTCTATCGCGGCAGCTACGTCGCGTATGCGAGTGGCGGCGTGTCGTACGCGTATGCGTATAACGATGCTTCGCATGCGTACACGTATGTCGGGTCGCGCCTGGCCTTCCGCGGCAAGCTCGTCAGGGCGCAGAGCGTGGCCGCTTACAAGGCGCTGATCGAGGTTGCGTGAGCGACAAAGCCAAAGCGGTCGCGCAGCGACCCAAAGCGTAAAGCGAAACACGAAAAGAACGGTCTTCGGACGATGTTCGGAGGCCGTTCAAATATGGTGGAGTGGAGCAGGGGAGTGCCGGACACGCGCCGGGGTCAACCCTCAGACCCCGGCGAAGCCGGGCGAAATTTTTTTGAAAATGGGTGTTCCGGGATACGTTTGGTTTTAGAAAAAGCAACGCTTCGTTTCAAGAGCGCGTAACATTTCGTTTTGCGGATTATATTTCCGAACACGGAGAACATCGAGTAGTTCGAGGCTCCGGAACCGGTGTTCTTATTTGAGGTGACATTGCCCAGATAGAGATAGTCGGGGGCTTCGATCTCAAGGCCTTTGCCTTCGCCGAACATGTCTTCGAAGTGGTTGCGCTTGGCCTCGATGCCGAGGAGCGCCATGATGGAGTTCTTGCCGAAGTCGGCGTTATACTGTGCGGTGTTGGTCCAGACCCAGTCTGTGGTCTTGCTTGAATACTGATAGAGACTGTTGGTCTTGTCGCGGAGGTTGGCAGGGGTGAAAATCTTGTCGTTGCCGTTGTGGTAGTTGAGACCGAAGTTGGTCTTGATGATGAGGTTCTTGATCGGTTCGACAGAGAGATAGGCGTTGCCGAACACTCGCCAGTATTCGCGTTTGTTGTTGGCTTCCTCTTCGATCTGGCGCATGATGTTGGGGGTGTCGTTCAGGCCGAAGGCCACCTGGTCGTTGTAGTTGCCTTCCGAGTCATAGACTGTGCGGGCCGGGTGCATCTTGATTGCGTTTTCCTCTATTCTGCCGGGAGCGTTGTGCTGGCGCCACCAGTTGACGGTGACATTGCCGCCGGCGCGCAGGCGGTTGTTGATGAAGCCGTAGTCTGAACTGAAGCGGGCGTTGGCTTTCTGGAAATCGGAGCCTTTGATGATACCGTCATGGTCGAGCCAGCTCAGCGAAAGTGATGACGAACCGTTTTCATCGCCTCTGGAGAGGCCTACGCTGTAGGTCTGCATAAGCGCTGTGCGGTGGATCTCTTTTTCCCAGTCGGTGTTCTGCGGGTTGACCATTACTCCGTTGAGGTTCACGTAGGGCTGGAGTTTGGGGGTGGCGCCGTTGCCGTAGAGTTCAGAGGTCGGGGTGGTGCCGTAGGAATATTTGTAGGCTGACCAATAGACGTCGCCCCACTGGTCGGCATTGAGCATGTCAAGGCCGCTCTGATAGGTTTGGAGTGTGAGTGTGGCGTCGAATGTTACGCGGCTTTCACCCTTTTTGGCGCGCTTGGTGGTGATGATGATCACGCCGTTGGCTGCCTGGGCGCCGTAGATCGAAGCCGAGGCTGCGTCCTTGAGCACCTGGATCGACTCCACGTCGTTGCTGTTGAGGATGGTGCCCGGATTCTCGCGGGTCATCACGCCGTCGATCACATAGAGCGGACCGTTGGCCTCGCTGCGGAATGAAGAGGCGCCGCGGATCGATGTGCCGGTGCTCAGACCGCCCGGTGTTCCGTCAGTGGTGATGTTCATGCCGGCCACACGGCCCTGGAGTGCCTGGATTACGTTGCCGGTCGGGGTGTCAGACACATCTTTCATCTTCACTACAGACACCGAGCCGGTGAGGTCTGATTTCTTTTCAGATGAGTAACCCACCACTACTACTTCGTCAAGAATCTCGATGTCTTCGCTGAGGTGTATGGTCATTTCAGGCTCTGCCACGAGTGTCAGCGGCATGTAGCCTACATAAGAGATGGTGATCTTTGATCCTTCGGGAACTTTGAGTGTAAACTGTCCGTCGATATCGGTGCTTGCTCCTGTCTTCAGGACTTCTGACATGACGGAGGCCCCGATCAGAGGCTCGTCATCGGTCTTCGATAAAACCGTTCCGTGCACTGTGATGTTCTGTGCCTGTGCGCTGATTGCGGCGAGCAGCATGAACAGCGCATATAAGATAGTTTTTTTCATTGGTTAAAAGATTGGTAAATTTCTGACGCAAATTTATCACTGAATATATTGTAGTGCATATAACACCTGTTGCATTGGCTATAAAATATCGTGCTATGAATGATTTTTTATACATAAAGCACCATTTTTGACAGCCCTCCGGCGAATCAGACTCTCCCGCCGGAGAAAAGGAAACACACCGGCAGCTCCTTTGCGCAGGAGTGCCGGTGTGTCTTTATGTCAGGAAGTTTGTCTGTGGGGGCTTGACAGTTGTCATGAAACACCCTATTAGAGGTTGTACAAATGTACGGCCTCTTATTTTGATGAAAGCCGTTCGCGCAGTTCGGTAGGGGTTTCGCTGAAGGCTTCTTTGTAGCACTTTGTGAAGTAGGCCGGGGTAGAGAATCCAACCTCATAGGCAATCTCGCTGATTGATTTCCGGGTGGTGGTCAGCAGGTCGCGCGAGCGTTTCAGTCTGAGATTGCGAAGGAGCTCCACCGGACTGTAGTTGGTCAGGGCCTTGATCTTGCGGTAGAACTGCGAGCGTCCGAGCCCCATGCGTGAGGCAAGCTGATCAACGTTCAGATCAGAGTTGCCCATCTCTGCGGTGACTATCGAGAGAAAGCGGGCATAGAATTCGTTGTCAAGATCGCCGTTGGGGGCCGCAGCCTTGTCGGGGGGCAGCGCCGGGCGCGGTCTGTCGCTCATGCCGCCTATCGGGTTTGCCGACCAGAGGTCCTTGATTCTGCGCCGGTTGTCGATCAGATTACGGCATCTCGATTTCAGCACCGAAGAGTTGAACGGCTTGGCGACATAGCCGTCGGCACCGCTGTCGTAGCCCTGCGCCCGCTGTTCGTCCATCGAACATGCCGTCAGCAGGAGCACCGGAATGTGAGATGTCGACACCTCTTCTTTTATACGGCGGCAACATTCAAGTCCGTCCATCAGAGGCATCATTACATCGCAGATGATTAGATCAGGGACATATTTGGCCGCGAGCCGCAGACCGTCCTTGCCGTTGGCCGCGAAGATCATCACATAGTCATCGCTGAGAAGTTCGCGTATCATATGGCGGATGTCCTCGTTGTCATCGATCACAAGCAGCAGAGGCTTGTCGGCGTCGATTTCCTGTGGTTCCGGCTCGATTTCTCCGAGTTCGGCGTCGACAACACTCTCGCTGATGATGCCCGGCGTCACCGTCTCGGCTGTGTCGGAGATGTGTCTGACCGGAATGTTCACGGTGAATTCCGAGCCTACGCCTAACTGGCTCTCTACCGAAATGCTGCCCTCGTGGAGTTCTACGAAGGCTTTGGCAAGAGAGAGTCCTATGCCGGAGCCGTTCGGATGGACTTTGTCAACCTGATAAAAGCGGTCGAAGATATTGCCCAGGTCCTCCACCGAGATTCCGCGTCCGGTGTCAGCCACGGCAAACATCAGTTTTCCGTCGGCCAATGAGGCTGTGAAGCGTATGCTGCCGTTAGCAGGAGTGTACTTGAATGCGTTTGACATGAGGTTGAAAAACACCCGCTCGATTTTCTCCACGTCGATCGCTATCGTGAAGTCATCAGGCAGTCTGATGTCCACCGAAAGTTTTATGCCGCTTTTGCGCGCTATGGCGTGGAATGCCTCGGTCCAGTCATGGACGAGCGAGCCGAAATGCACCTCCGTGAGATTGACATCGAGCTTGCCGTTTTCATATTTGCGGAAGTCGAGTATCTGGTTTATCAGCCGGCGGAGTATCCTGACATTCTTGTCAGCTATCTTCATCAGAACCTGCTGCTGTGGGGTGAGGTTTTCGGCCCTGACAAGCTGCTCTACCGGCTCGGCTATCAGTGTCAGAGGTGTGCGCAGGTCATGCGAGACGTTGGTGAAGAAGACGAGTTTCGACTGAGTGGCGGCGTGGAGTTGTTCGTTTAGTTCTTTCTGAGCGTCGCGCTGTTCTTCAAGCAGCCGGTTCTGCTCCATGAGCTGGTGCTGGTGGCGCTGACGTTGCCAGAATGTGCGCAGAAGCAGAAACAGAACGCCGACAAGCAGCACAAGTATGGCTACGGCGGCATAGAACAGTGAGGTCTGTGCCGAATGGCGGCTCCAGAAGTCGTCCACCTGGCTTTTGAGCAGTCTGATTTTTTCGGTCTCTTCATTGAGCGATCCGTTCTGAAGCAGAAGGATGTCGGCGTTGGTGATGTCGACCGGAGAGGAGAGCGGCAGAGTGGACACCCGCTCGTATGGCTTGCCTTCGAGTATGGCAAGCGCTGTCCGGATAAGCCTGTAGCCCTCGGTGGGATAGAGAAAAGTTGCGTCGATCACACTGTCGGCCACAGCTTTGATGCCTATCTCTGGAGCGGCGTCAATGCCTATGATCTTCATTTTCAGTCCGCGGCGGCGGGCAACGTCGGAGGCTGCTATGGCCATGCGGTCATTGTGGGCATAGACCATGTCTGCGTCAGGATGCGCGGTCAGCAGTGAATCGGCTACCGGTACGGCTGATTCGTAAGTCCAGTCGCCTGAAGCAGATGCCACGACTGAAATCCCCTCGGCTGTAGCTCCGCGGTGGAATCCTTCGTGGCGTTCTATGGCCGGGGTGGAACCTTTCAGTCCGCAGATCTCTATGACCTTGCCACCCTCGCCTATGAGGTGTCGGGCATAGTGGGCCGCCGACTTGCCGATTTCGGTATTGTCTACCCCCTGGAACGCTGTGTATGTGTCACCGTTGATCTTGCGGTCAAAGACTATCACCGGAGTTCCGGATTCATAAACCTCTTTTATTATAGGTGTGATGGCGTCGGCCTCGTTCGGAGCGGCGATGATGATGTCAAAACCGTTGTCCATGAAATAACGGATGTCGGCAATCTGGCGTTCATTGCTGTTGTCGGCCGAGCGGATCTCTACTGTCGCTTCGGGATGAAACATGATCTCGCGGTTGATCTCATCGTTCATTTTCATGCGCCATCCGTCCTGGCTGCATTGGGAGATGCCGATGCGGTAAGGCTCCTTCTTCCGGCACGAGGGGAAGAAAAGCAGTGACGTCAACATGAGTAAGAGTATGATGATTCTGTTCATGGCTGATGTTAAGAAGCAGTTTGCTGTGTGTCCGGCAAAGATAAGGATAATATTATGAAAAATAAGTACTTTGCTTGCAATTTTGCGCCCATGCAACATATTTGACAGCGATTGCACTATTTTTTATAGTCATAATCGGCAGGAGTTGATAGTTTTGCATTGTCAAACAACTGCTAACACAATAACATTAATAAAATATGAACCGAATTTCTAATATCGTGATGACGATGATTGCAGCCACGGCAATCGGAGCAGCCGGCTCTCTCCGGGCTGCTGAAAGAGGGGTCGAGATTGAACATCTCGGCGTCAACAATACTCTTGTGCGCGTTACCGCTGACGGTAAATATCTCATACTCCCGGTCCAGGAGTCGAATGACGAGGCCACGGTCAACGTGCTTGTCGACGGCAAGACTGACAAGACTCTCAGCGTGCGTCTGGCCAAGTCGAAGGTCGACTATACCGTGCCTCTGAAAATAGAAGACTATAAAGGAAAGAAAGTTTTGCTCAATGTGGTCACCTCGCAGAGCCGCTCGTCGGTCCGCGAGGCCAAAGAAGATGCCTGCTGGCAGAACATATCTGTTTCCGATACTTTCGATACAAGCAATCGTGAAAAATTCCGTCCGGCCTATCACCACACTCCGCTCTACGGCTGGATGAACGACCCGAACGGAATGTTCTACAAAGATGGCGAATGGCATCTCTGCTACCAGTGGAACCCCTACGGCTCGAAATGGCAGAATCTCTCATGGGGACATTCCGTCAGCCGCGACCTGATCCACTGGGAGCACCGTCCCGACGCTGTGATCGAGCCTGACGGCCTCGGAATGATATTCAGCGGAAGTTCAGCAGTAGACCGCAGCGGCAGCGCCGGTTTCGGCAAGGACGCGGTGGTGGCTATGTACACTTCGGCTGCCGCAAGCCAGATCCAGAGTCTCGCCTGGAGCGATGACAACGGAGAAACTTTTACGAAATATGACGGCAACCCGGTGCTCACGCTTGACAGCGAAGCCCGCGACCCGAATATGTTCTGGGATGCGGAGCGCAATGTCTGGATTCTGGTGCTCGCCCATGCTCTTGACCATGAGATGCTGATTTTCTCTTCGCCCGACATGAAGGACTGGACTCTTGAAAGCAGCTTCGGCCGTGGTCTCGGCGCGCAGGACGGTGTCTGGGAATGCCCCGACCTCTTCGAACTGCCTGTCAATGGTGAATCCGGCAAGAAGTGGGTGCTTCTCTGCAACCTGAATCCCGGCGGGCCTTTCGGCGGCAGCGCCACACAGTATTTCATCGGCGATTTCGATGGCAAGACTTTCACTTCTGACACCGATGACTCAGGCAAGGTTCCCACCAAGTGGCTCGACTACGGCAAGGACCACTATGCCACCGTCAGCTTCAGCGATGCTCCTGACGGACGCCGCACGGTGATAGGCTGGATGAGCAACTGGCAGTATGCTCCTGAGGTACCGACAATGCAGTTTCGCAGTGCCAACACTCTTCCGCGCGAGATGGGTCTCTTCCGTGCGCCCGATGGTCAGCTCTACGTGTCGTCCACACCCTCGCCTGAGGTCGACGCTCTCAGAGGCGCGCTCGTGAAATCAGTATCAAAAACTTCTCTCGGCTCAAAGGCCAGGACATATTCCATCCCCGAACTCTGCGAGATCGACATGGAGATCAGTCCCAAGAAAGCCGAATCAGTGGAAATAGAGCTTTCAAATGCCGCAGGCGAGAAGGTCGTGATGATCTATGATGCAAAGTCTGACAGTCTGTCATTCGACCGCCGCAAGAGCGGAATAGTGGACTTCAGCCAGGACTTTCCGGCAGTGACCGTAAGCCCGGCCTATACCGACGGCGACAAGGTGGGTCTGCGCATCTTCATTGACCGTTCAAGCATTGAGGTCTTTGGTAAAGACGGCCGTTTCGCCATGACCAACCTTGTGTTTCCCAACAGTCCCTACAGCCGTCTCTCAGTGCGGGCTACCGGAGGGAGCGTCCGTCTCTCCGATCTTAAGATCTACTCGATAACAGTTGAATAAAACCTCCTCAAAATACTCCGAACAAGTTATGGAAATTTCACAGACTTTAGCCGGCGACAAGAAAAGTTCGCTGATACAGATAGCCCCAGTGATGCTCTGCTTCTTCGCAATGGGTTTTGTTGACCTAGTTGGCACCGCATCAAACTATGTGCAGAAAGATCTGGGCCTGACCGATTCGCAGGCCAATCTCTTCCCCTCGCTCGTATTCTTCTGGTTTCTGATATTCTCGGTGCCCACCGGAATGCTGATGAACCGCATCGGGCGCAAGAAAACAGTGCTTCTGAGCCTGCTTGTGACAGCCGTCTCGCTGATACTCCCGATCACAGGCGACAGCTATACCACCATGCTCCTCTCGTTCTCTCTGCTCGGCATCGGCAATGCCATCATGCAGACCTCTCTCAACCCGCTGGTGTCAAATCTCATAAGCCCCAGCCGGCTTGCGTCGACGCTGACATTCGGACAGTTCGTCAAGGCCATAGCCTCGTTTCTCGCACCGGTGATCGCAGCCTGGGGAGCCACAACATATCTTCCGACCTTCGGACTCGGCTGGCGCGCGCTGTTTGTGATCTACGCCGTGATAAGCCTTGTGTCAATCTCGGCCCTCGCCGCCACTCCCATCGAGGAGGAGCGCTCGGACAAAGCTTCGGGCGTGGGTGAATGCCTCAGACTGCTCGGCCGACCCTTCATTCTTCTCTGCTTCCTGGGCATCATGTGTCACGTAGGTATCGACGTGGGCACCAACACAACCGCTCCCAAGATCATCATGGAGCGTCTCGGCCTGCCGCTCGAAGAAGCCGGATTCGCAACGAGCGTCTATTTCATCTTCCGTACAGCCGGCTGCTTCCTCGGAGCTTTCATACTGCGTTCGGTGTCACCGAAACTGTTTTTTGGAATCAGTGTGGTGATGATGCTTGCAGCTATGGGAATGCTTTTCACCTGCGAGTCGCTGACAATGATCTATGCCGCGCTTGGCCTGATCGGCTTCGGTAACTCCAACATATTCTCTGTAATCTTCTCGCAGGCTCTGATGGCTTCGCCCGATGAAAAGAACGAGGTCTCCGGACTCATGATCATGGGACTCTTCGGAGGCACCGTCTTCCCTCTCGCAATGGGCTATGCCGCCGACGCCACCGGCCAGGCTGGCGCAGTGGCAGTGATGACTGTCGGAGTGGCTTATCTTCTGTATTACACATTGAAAATCAAATCGTCAAATAATCAATAAATTATCAGACACCTTCCAAATCAGCAAGATCATGAATAACTATGTAGTAGGAATGGGCGAAGCCCTGTGGGACGTACTCCCCGAAGGAAAAAAGATAGGTGGCGCACCTGCCAATTTCGCTTATCATGTCTCTCAGTTCGGGCTTCCCAGCTGTGTGGTGAGCGCTGTCGGCGAAGATGCCCTCGGCAAGGAAATAGTTGATAATTTCACCTCCAAGGGCCTCAACCAGCTTATAGCCGAAGTGCCTTATCCCACCGGAACAGTGCAGGTTGAGATCGACCAGGCCGGTGTTCCGCAGTATGAGATCAAAGAAAACGTTGCGTGGGACAATATACCCTATACCGCCCATCTCGAATCACTCGCAGAAAAGACAAGGGCTGTCTGCTTCGGATCACTCGCACAGCGCAATGTGGTGTCGCGCAACACGATCAACCGTTTTCTTGATGCCATGCCTCAGAACGACGATACGCTGGTGGTCTTTGACGTCAACCTCCGTCAGGGATTCTACAACAAGGAAATCCTCTGCAATTCGATGAAGCGCTGTAACATTCTTAAGATCAACGACGAGGAACTGGTTACCGTGAGCCGCATGTTCGGCTATCCCGGAATCGACCTCCAGGACAAATGCTGGATCCTTCTTGGAAAATACAATCTCAAGATGCTGATTCTCACCTGTGGCATCAACGGCAGCTATGTATTCACCCCCGGCAATGTATCTTTCCAGCCTACACCGAAAGTTGAGGTAGCCGATACCGTAGGCGCAGGTGATAGCTTTACAGCCGCTTTCATATCGTCGATTCTTAAAGGCAAATCCGTGGCCGAGTCCCATTCATTGGCAGTCCAGAGTTCGGCTTTCGTCTGCACCCGCAAGGGAGCCATGCCGATTCTGCCTGAAGAACTGACCACAGCGTAAGTTGCACACGCAAGGGAGCCATGCCGATTCTGCCTGAAGAACTGACCACAGCGTAAGTTGCACACGCTAATCTCTGATAATCGAGTGAGTCCGGAATAAAAATTTCACGACCAAACAATTAAACAATCAGCCACTTAGCGCTAAGCTAAGTGGCTGATTGTTTAATTTTGCCGAAAAGCGGTCATTAACTCCGCTGACGGTTGGTTTGTCCAATCAAGAATATCAGGCCGGCAGGGGTTGGTGACGGTCTTCGCCTGTCGGATGGCTTCTGAACTGGGTGTCACGCAATTTGGCGTAGGCACGCAGATACTTACGCAGGCCCGAAACCATTTCCTGAGTTTCCTGAAGCATGTTCATATACACGTAGAGCACTGTCATTGAGGCCGAATCGCCCTCGCGGAGCTGATCATACAGCCGGTGATACGTCTCAGAAATCAAATCCTTGATCTCGTCACAGTGCCGGCGCAGCATCGGAATCGCCTCTGTGCCCCCGGTATCCATCATGGCCAGAGTGTCGTTAAACAGAATCTCTACCCGCGAGCAGATCTCCCGGAATTCCCCCACATAGGCCTGCGGGAGAGGCAGGAAGTTGTTTTCCACATGCTCCTTGCAGATCTCGCTGATTCGCCGCAGATTGTAGAGAATCCCCATGCAGCAGTTGTTGCTGAGATAGAACCAGGTGCTTTTCTCGATGGCCGTCTCATGGGCCACCTGACGCAGACAGAGCGTCTCCTTTCTGCGGTCGCTTTTCAGTATGCTCTTCTGACGCGTCAGACTCGACTCAGCCTTGCCGAGCGCTCTGACATTCTCGCTCACAAAAGCTTCGGCTATGCCGCGGTATGACTCTCCGGCATATGACAGAAACTTTTCCTGCTGCTGAGTGATGTAGAGCAGAAGCAGATTCCAGTTCTCGCTCTTATCGCCAGAAGAAATGATGGTCTGAAACATCACATCGCCGTTTTCCTCCTCCTTGCGGGCCTTGAAGCGGCGGTTGCTGCGTATGATCAGGAAGATGGTCAGCGCTCCGAGAGCTATCATCACCCAGTGGCCTCCGAGATGCATCAGCAGGGCAATGACTCCGGCGCCCATGAAAGCCGCACCGGCGGTGATGAACCATCCGCCAATGACGGAGATGACACCGGTGATGCGGAACACAGCGCTCTCACGCCCCCATGCCCGGTCGGCAAGCGAAGTACCCATCGCCACCATAAACGTTACAAACGTGGTCGACAGCGGGAGCTTCAGCGATGTGCCGAGCGCGATCAGAGCGCCCGCCAACACCAGATTCACAGCACCTCTGATAAGGTCGAAGGCCGCACCCTGGTCCATGATAGTCTCATCGGTATTGAACCTGCGGTTAAACCAGCGGCGCACATGGGGCGGCGTCACACTCCTGACCCACGCTATAACCCTGAGAGCCCAGCGCACAAGCCGGCGGGCTATGCGCGACGACCCGAACAGCTCCTCGCCTCCCTGCTGCGAGCCGAGCCCGATTTCGGTTTTTGAAACATTGTGGGTCTTCTTCGAGGTGGCAAGCGAAACCACCATTATCACTCCGGCCCCGATCAGGAACCACACCGGAGTGTCTGACGGACCGTTGAGCGACCCCATCAGAAAACCGTGAGCATCGCCGGCACCGTTTGCCATATAATCATTATATGACTCAAGTCCGCTCAGCGGCACTCCAATGAAGTTGACAAGGTCATTGCCGGCAAAAGCCATAGCCAGCGCAAACGTGCCCATCATCACTATAACCTTCAGCACATTGACCTTCAGCATATGGAGCAGCTGCATGACCACAGTGAATAAAACCAGGCTTCCGCCGAGTATCAGCCACGTATTGGCCCCGATCCAGGCTTTTGCCTCAGGAGTCATGAACACCATTTCCTTCACACCCTTGAGAAGAAGGAAGTAGACGATGGCCGTAGCGCAGATACCGCCGAAGATTCCGATTTTCCACTTCATGTGGCTGCGGTAGTTGAACGAGAAAATCATTCTCGAAATGAACTGCACCACAGTGCCGAAGAAAAATGCCACAGCAACCGAAAGAAAGATACCGAGGATGACCGACAGTGCTTTTTCGGTGTTCAGCAGATCATTGAAGCCGAGCTCCGAGCCTCCGGCCATCTTGATCATAGCCACCGCAAACGTAGCGCCCAAAAGGCCGAAAACCATCGAGACGGTGGTCGAGGTTGGCATTCCGAGAGTATTGAACACGTCAAGCAGTATGATGTCCGTGACCATCACCGCCATGAAAATGCAGATCAGGTCATAAAACGCAAAATGCTCCGGCCTGAAAATGCCGTGGCGGGCAATGTCCATCATACCGTTGCTCATCGCAGCGCCGATAAACACACCTATCGAGGCCACGATCAGTATTCGCTTGAACGAGGCCGCTTTAGAGCCTATAGCCGAGTTCAGAAAGTTGACAGCGTCGTTGCTCACCCCCACCGACAGATCGAATACCGCCAGCAGAAACAGGAAGATCACAACGCAGAGAAACAATATGTCCATGTAGCGTGAGGATTACTTGATGTTTATGAATTAAATCTTGTATTTGTTTTATAACAACAAAGTAAGAGCTTAAACATTTCAAAAATGTTTCAAAAACATCAATCAATTATGAAATTTCGGAGCAAGGTTTCACTAACGGCGGTGGAATGCCTGACGACTTCAAGCACTTTCTTGAACAGAAAATCACCGAACGCCTTTCAAATCATAGCAATATGAGGCAAATGCCCCGGCATGAGCATCGAGGAAGCCTTGCGCTGTTTCTGAAATGAGCACAGAGCAAAATTGCGATGAAAAGGCCATAAACTACACTGACATCAACTGCCATCAAGAGAAGCAAAGATACCGGCCGTTGACCCTATCAGCAGAGGAACACCCTCCGAGAATCAACACAATAAGCATTATTAAGTAATGTCGCGCATTGATGCCTTTGTAAATCCCCGGTAAGAAAACTCCTGTCGAGCCACATCGAGAATACGGCGGTTTATATCTTGTTTAAGAATCTGCATAAATGAACTAAGTTCTATAATTCGTTGCAAAATTACTCAATAGCAATAAAATACACAATACCTAATAGTAGTGAGTGACCGATTGTTGATTGCAAATCAATCAGATAAACTGCAAACAATGAACAAACAAAAATAGTGTTCATTATTGCGTGTCAAGGGCTACGGACAACATGGTAAACTTCTAACCCAATACTACATCAAGTACCATCATAAGGGCAAAACCGACAGCAAAACCGATCGTCCCAAGATTGGAGTGTCCATCTTGGGCTGTTTCAGGTATAAGCTCTTCAACCACTACATACATCATTGCTCCCGCACCAAAAATTTAGAACTTTTTATTTCATACAGCAAAGTTAGATTGAAGTAGAGTATCCCACAATACTTAAAAATTGGATAAATCAGGGCTGAGAGATTATCTTAATGTATAATTATCTATGTGGGTTTACATCTTTTATATCAACTAAATTATTGAGTATCGCAAAAACCGCCAGTCCCACTGATGAATGGATTTGTAGTTTGGCAGAGATGTTTCTGCGATATGTTGTCACTGTATGTATAGAAATTAATAACTGTGACGCAATTTCTTTATTTGACAAGCCTTTGGCAACGCAGCATATTATATCCTTCTCGCGATCAGTCATAGAATCCAGCAAATCTGTTTTTTCATCGTCGCTGTTGCTGTCTTTTACTGATTCATGACGTGACAACTTCAATGACTTTTCGAGTTTCTCAACTGCCGGGATAAAGAGTTTATTCTCAATCTCACAATGGTTCTTTAACTCATTGCCACAATAAATTATGTCGAATAATGCTGATGTCAGTATTTCATTGTCCTTCACATGATAGTGTCTTATAAACAGGTCTTTAATTTGAGAAAGCTTTTCTGTCATACTACTGTGATGTGAGGAGTAGTCAGTAATTCGGAACTGCTCATTAGTAACGTCGTTCAATAAGTCGGTCACATAGCAAAACACCTCATCGTTTTCATGTTCCATGTGATTGTGTACTTCCTTCACATAATCATCAAAGAATTTCAGAAGCAGAAACGCTACGTCATTTATATCGGAGCAATTAATAGCCTCTATGAGTTTCCTACGGATGGAAGGCAATAGAAAGTCAAGGAAGTGTGTATGGGCTTTCCTTAGATATCCCATTAAAGCAGGCAGCGATATTTCAAATTGTGAATAGTTTTGTCCGTATAGGAAATTGGAAACTGCAAGGAATGACTCCATATGAACATTGTCTTCCTTACATGCTTCGCCAACTGTCTTATCGCCGAATCCGAAAGACAGTCCAAACCGACTTAAAACTCCTAATATATGAGGTTCATCCTCTATAATGGCTTTAAGGCGATCACCAGGAAATATTGATTGATTCTTTGACATAGTTTGATAGTTGAAACGGGGCTGTAAATCCCCATGCAAAATTACTATGAATATAATACCTACACCATACCTAAAAATGAGTGTTTTTCCCTGGGGAATTAAATCATGACTACCTTAATTGCTCTAATTTATCCGATTTTTGAGTATTGTGTCAGTTTCCGGATACAAGTAATTTTGCGCCCAAAATTTATCATCAACATGAAACCAAAGAAGCACAAAAAATGGAAATGGCTCCACAAATGGGCGGGACTATTGGTCTCCGTCTTCATGTTGTTGTTCTGTCTATCCGGGATAATCCTCAATCACAGGGACACGTTTTCACAATTTAATATTGACCGCTCCTGTTTACCTTCATCATACAAATTAAAGAACTATAACTATGGGATAATCCGAGGTACATTGCCACTTGACAAAGATAGAATACTTGCCTATGGCTCATGTGGGGTGTGGTTGACGGATTCGATATTCAGCAATTCTTATGATTTTAATGCCGGACTACCGACAGGTATAGATCGACGAAATGTCAGAAATATCATAAAGGATCAGAGTGGACAAATATGGTGTGCCACAACTTATGATTTATATAAATTAAAAGGTCATGAATGGAAGCCGGTTGATTTACCAAAAAATCACTCAAAGATATCTGATATTTCATCTACACCTGACAACTCAGGAATAATTGTCCTTACTCGTTCAAACATCTATAGAGTATCACATGATGATATTAAGGAGTTAACTTTACAGGCTCCATTTGATGAGGATAATAAAATAAGTCTATTTAAGTCAATATGGAATCTGCATAGTGGTGAGCTGTGGGGGCTACCAGGTAGGATTGTTGTTGACATTATAGCCATAGTATTGATAATCCTGTCTTTGACGGGTATTATCTTGTTTATCTTGCCATTTTCTATTCGTCACAGTCATAAAACAATCCTTCCAGCGAAGATTCTAAAATGGAATTTCAAATGGCATAATCTAATCGGCTATTTCACTATTGTCCTTACGATACTTGTAGTGTTTACAGGAATGTGTTTACGCCCACCATTGATGATACCTTTTGTCATGACAAAGACATCACCGCTTCCCGGATCGAGTCTTGATACTGATAACTATTGGCATGATAAACTCCGTGCTATACGCTGGGATGAAGATAATCAAAATTGGATGATTTCAACATCAAAAGGATTCGTGCAATTAAAGGATTTTTCATCAAATCCAGTCATTATCCCTTCGGATAAAAGCCCGGCAGTAAGTCCGATGGGAGTCAACGTATTTTATAGAGAAGCTCCGGGAGTATGGATCGTCGGGTCTTTTAGCGGAATCTATCGTTGGAAACCCAATGAGGGGAAATGCTATACTTTTCATGATAACACTATTGTTGACCCCAATAGACGAAATTCATTTGGATTGGCAAACGACATAGTTAGTGGCTACAGTGCTGATACCTATAAGCCTATCGTATTTGATTATGCTAAAGGGACTGAAGAACTGCATCCTATGGGCAGTGACATGAGAAACCAACCAATGTCTTTATGGAATTTTGCCTTGGAACTTCATGTCGGAAGATGTTATTCATCATTCCTTGGTCCGATATCAAATCTGTTCGTCTTTCTGTCTGGCTTGATAATATTGTCTGTTCTGGCATCAGGCTATATCATAAGTCGTAAAATCAAAAATTCACATAACATAAACCAATAAATTATTTTATCACATGAAACAAATTAAGTTTCTTTTTGCCACAATCATGGCTGTTGTCTTCTTGACAACATTCTCGTCGTGCAGCGACGAAAAAGACGAGCCTGCGGTTCCCGCAGCAAAAACAATTCAGGGTACATACGCCGGTGATCTGGAATGTACAGTGATGGGCAGTGCTTCGATATTCGAGGGCAAGACGTTCACTGTCAACGCCACGGATGAATCAACTGTCTCTGTTGTGCTCCCTGCTTTTGGCGAAGCACCAATGGCATTGCCGTCCATCACTCTCACCGGAGTAAAAGTAACAGAAGCAAATGGCGTGGTCACTCTGGCTACTACAGAAGTAACCGGTCAGACCGATGCGGGAAAATCCTACACGTGTACTTTCTCCGGCACAGTTCAGGACAAGACCCTGAATCTGAAGTTCAATCTTCAATATGGCGCAATGCCTATGCCCATGATTTGTTCATCGACAGCTCTGAAACAGTAACTCACTCCGGCAATGGAAAGAATTAAAATTTTCCTTGCCATCTACGGACTAACGCTCCCTTTCATCGGACTCGCCGATACCTTTAACGGCCGGGTGGTCGATGAAACGGGGAGTCCGTTGATAGGCGCAACGGTCAAGGCATCCAATGATAGGATTACGACTACTAATACTGATGGTGATTTCAGTATTAGTGCAGAAGGCTCCACTGCAAAGCTTCAAATATCATATATCGGATTCCTTACAGAGACGTTTATATTAAAAAGCAATACCGGCAAACATGAGTTACGGATGACTCCGGATATAGGTGCCTTAGAGGAAGTAGTGGTCACTGCAACCCGTACACCAAAGGCTCTGAAAGATGTTCCTGTTGTCACACGATTAATAACTGCGGATGATATACGCAAGACTGACGCAACAAATATACAGGACTTGCTGACAGAAGAGCTTCCGGGACTTGAATTTACATACGCAATGAGTCAGGAGACATCATTAAATATGAGTGGCTTTGGTGGAAAATCCGTTCTGTTCCTTGTTGACGGAGAACGGCTTGCCGGAGAGACAATGGACAACATTGACTTCAACCGACTCAATCTTGACAATGTCGGTCAGGTTGAAGTTGTGAAAGGTGCTTCATCTGCGTTATATGGTGCCAATGCCGTAGGTGGCGTTGTCAACCTTATCACCCGTGAGAGTAAAGAACCATGGCGTATCAATCTCAATTCAAGATATAAAAGTCTCGGAAATGAATGGAGATCAGGCGCAGACCTTAACTTTTATTCCGGGAAATGGACATCAAACACAAACTTTCAGTATAATACTTCTGAAACTGTCAAGCTTACTGATGCATTTGATACCGAATCGAATCTGCAAAACTTATATGGTGGACGAACATTCAACGTCAAGGAACGACTGTCTTTCCAGCCATCGAATGCATTACGCCTGACAGCAAGAGGTGGATATTTCAATAGGACGAGCACTCGAATAAATTATGACGACCACTATATTGACTATACTGCGGGGCTCCGTGGAGCATGGAATATAGGAGTCGGAAAGACTCTTGAATTATCATACAGCTACGACCAGTACGATAAGCAACGATATGTAAACGGCCGACGCACCCACGACCATGACTATAGTAATCGTCAGCATATCGCTCACGCTTTATATACTCAGTTCTTTGGGAATAACGCATTAACAGCTGGAGCCGACTACATGAATGATTATCTTCTGACTTATCAGTTCGTAAGTGGAGAAACTCATTCACAGTCTTCAGTTGATGCTTTTGTTCAGTTTGACTATAACCCATTGTCTTGGCTGAATATTGTAGCAAGTGTACGTGAGGATTATTTTTCGGAATCAAAAAACAATTCGGTCACAGCCCGACTTGCCACTATGTTCAAATTCAACCGTTTTTCAGTGAGGGCTAACTATGCCGGAGGTTTCAGAGCTCCAACCCTCAAAGAAATGTATATGAATTTCGATATGGCAGGAATACAGATGATTTATGGCAATCCTAACCTTAAACCGGAGAAAAGCCACAACTTCAATCTTGCGCTTGAGCATAATGGTCAGATCCGTAACAGTATTTTTGCCGGTTCCTATAGCATGAATGCAATGGGCTATTTCAACTGGTATGACAGCCGAATCACCACCACTGACTATCCGGGGGATTCGACCAATGAGCCGGGAGCCATCTATTGTAACGAGGATGGAGTAAAAGTAGCAGGTATAGATATTTCAGCACGTTACAGACTACAAATGGGATTGGGAATGACGTTGAATTACAATTACTTGCATACAATGGGAAGAACCGTTGACTCTCAGTTTTCCAATCCTCGTCCACACTCCATGACTTGGAGGCTGGATTATGAAAGACGCTTATGCAGTGCATATAAATTCTATGCCGGTATATCCGGACGGTATCTTGCAAAGCCGGAATCAAAGTATGACACAGACAATGCTTATTCTGTTTGGAAATTTACGCTCCAACAGGAGATCTGGCGCGGGATAAATGTCAATTTTATAATTGACAATCTGTTGAACTATCGACCTAAAGTATATTACTGGAACTCACTTCCTACGCTTGGACGGACTTGGTCGATAGGAGTATCATTAGATATTGACACAATGTTTAGATGAAAATGACAAGAAAAAAAATAATTCTTGCATCAGTAGCAGTGGTGATTTTAATTACCGTTGCTATTGTTGCGTGGAGAAGCATGGCATCATCCACAAAAATAGCGTTCGTAAACTATCAGCCAATCACTCTCGGAGAAATCGGTAAAGCCAATGATAACTCTTTCATTAAGATAGAAAATCTTGATGTCGAAGATTTAGAAAATGCCTCTAAATTCGATATGGTATTTGTCAATGGAATGGGATTGAGAATCACCGAGGAGCAGCGTGAGTCATTGTCAAAGGCAGCGGAGTCCGGCACACCTGTAATAACGACAGCCGCCACAAATCCCGACAATTATATCGTATCAATCGATTCCGTTGACACGGAATTTCTGAAACAGTATCTTCAAGGCGGTGGTCGTACGAATTATAGAAGTATGCTCAACTATGTAAGAAAATATATAGATGGCAAAAAACTATTTATTGGCGAAATCAGCGACCCCAAACAGGCACCAAGCGGAATGTTTTATCACCAAGACCTCAAGGATCCTGACAATGAAATGTTATATTTCGATTCATTGTCTGAATATAGGAACTTCCTAAATGAAAACAATTTGCTTAAATCCAACTCTCCTGAAATTATTCTGACCGGACAGATGGGGGTCCCCGATGAATTGATAGCCGAATTGGAATCAACAGGCAACATCGTTTACCCCATTTCAAATATCCAGAAGGCAATCAACAACGGAATAACAGACAGTATCTCCCCATCGGCAATGATAAACATGGCTCACGGAAGGATGGGCGATGTCGTCGTGGAGTATCTGAAAGAAAAGAATATACCTTTGTTTTCACCATTGAACGTCAATCGTGATTATAATGAATGGATGGATGACAAGATGGGTATGAACGGCGGTTTCATGTCCCAGAGTATCGTGACTCCCGAGATTGATGGTGCTATAAGACCTTACGCCCTATTTGCACAGTTTGAAGGTACCGACGGAGTGCCGGTGATAAAAGCTATTCCTGAACGACTGACTGAATTCGTTGAGACTGTCAATAATTATGTGAGTCTAAGGCATAAGTACAATAGAGAGAAGAAAGTTGTAATTTTCTACTTCAAAGGCCCCGGACAAAATTCTCTTGTCGCCGAAGGATTGGAGGTCGCACCCTCTTTATACAATATGCTCAACCGGCTCAAACAGGAAGGATATAAAGTGGATAACCTTCCTTCATCACTCGCAGTGTTTGAGAAATTGATCAATGACCGTGGTCGGGTATTCGGAAATTACGCGACAGGGGCAATGTCTGATTTTGTCAAAAAAGCCAATCCTGAGATTATAACCCGCTCCGATTATGAAAAATGGGCTGTAAATGATCTCGGTCAAGAAATGTCGGAAGAGATAACAGCTGTTGATGGTGAGTTTCCCGGTCATGGTCTTAAGACAGACAACGGAGATCTTGCACTTGCCAGACTTCAATTCGGCAATATTGTCCTTATTCCTCAGACGGCAGCCGGACTTGGAGATGATGATTTCAAAATTGTCCATGGTACGGATATGGCACCCCCTCATGCTTACGTCGCTTCTTATCTTTGGGCACGTAACGGCTTTAATGCCGATGCAATCATCCATTTTGGAGCACACGGTTCACTGGAGTTTACACCGAGAAAGCAGGTGGCACTCAGCAGTCGTGACTGGTCAGACAGACTGGTCGGCACAATACCTCATTTTTATATCTATTCCACAAGTAATGTAGGTGAAGCGATGATGGCAAAACGCCGAAGCTATGCCGGAATAATAAACTATCTTACCCCTCCGTTTTTGGAAAGCAATGTACGTGGAATTTACAAAAACCTGACTGATGCAATAGCATCCTATAATAAGGAAGCCGAATCAGATAATCCTGACAACAGTCGTCTTGATGCGGCATCACGACTCGTGAAGAAGTATGTTGTAGAGCTTGGAATACATAGAGAACTCCGATTGGACAGTCTTATTTCAAAACCCTACTCAGCAGGTGAGATTTCCAGAATAGAGAGTTTTGCAGAGGAACTTGCCAATGAGAAAATCACAGGCGCATTATATGTTATGGGAATACCATACGAAAAGGATAAACTGAAATCGACTGTATTGGCGATGACTGTTGACCCGATAGCGTACAGCCTTCTTACTCTTGACAAACAACGTGGCAAGATAAAGGGCAATAAGTCTGAAGGACTGGCATTCACCGGTCGATATTTGACACCAGTTCGCACACTTGTAGCAAATATTCTTGCGGAGAACCGCTTAGCTACAGATGCTGAGATTTGTAAAATTGCCGGCATTTCTATGAATGATTTGCAGAGTGCCAGAGCTGTTACCGAAGACATTAATGGTTCAAAAGACTTATTCTCGAAGATGATGGTAATGGGGTCGTCCATGCCAATAGCCGCTCCTACGGCTAAATTATCCGAAAGGAAAGAAAGTTCTTCTACCAAAATGAAAAGAATGATGAATGCCACCGGTATGTCACCGGAGAAAGCACTTGAAATGGCAAAGAAAATGGGTGCGGATTCTGCTGCAATTGCAAAAATGAGCGCCGCCATGAAGCGAAATTCATCAAAGTCAAAAGATAAAGGTGCAGCTACCTCGAAAGCCAAGGCAATGTCAGCGCCAAAATACACTAAAGAGGAGATACAAAAAGCGACGGCAATAATGGAGATTGAACGCGCTGTCAGGAATGTCAGTCTTTATGCCGAAGCGTTGGCCAACAGCCCCGAATATGAATTGGCATCGGTTATCAATGCTTTGAATGGCGGTTTTATCGCCCCGACATCAGGCGGCGACCCGGTTCTCAATCCATTGGTTTTGCCGACCGGAAGAAATATGTTTGCTATAAATGCAGAAGAAACGCCTTCGGCTGTAGCATGGGAAAAGGGAAAAACTCTGGCAGATAATACTCTCAAAATGTATCGTGAGGCCCACAACGATTCACTGCCTCGAAAGGTCAGTTATACATTGTGGAGCAGTGAATTTATCGAAACCGAGGGCGCTACAATAGCCCAGATTCTATATATGCTTGGTGTTGAACCGCTGAGGGATCCTTTCGGACGTGTCACAGATTTGCGACTTATACCGTCTGAAGAACTTGGACGTCCGCGAATTGATGTTGTAGTCCAGACCTCCGGACAATTACGGGATCTGGCAGCTTCCAGATTATTTCTGATTACAAGAGCAGTAGAAATGGCATCACAGGCAAAGGATGACAAATATCCCAACTACGTTTCGGAAGGTGTAGTTGAATCCGAAAAGCATCTTGTAGATAAAGGAGTATCACCCAAAGAGGCTCGTGAGATGTCAACTGCAAGAGTGTTTGGAGGTGTAGATGGGAACTATGGAAGTGGAATACAGGAAATGGTTGAGGCTGGAGACAGATGGGATGACGAGACTCAGATAGCCGAGACTTATATCCATAATATGGGAGCTTCTTACGGCTCAGAGAAAGATTGGGAAAAAATGCGTGATTTCGCATTTGAGGCAGCTTTGACCCGTACCGATGTGGTAGTTCAGCCTCGACAGAGTAATACTTGGGGTGCGCTAAGTCTCGATCACGTGTATGAGTTCATGGGTGGTATGAATCTCGCTGTACGTAACGTAACAGGTAAAGACCCGGATGCTTACCTTGCCGATTACCGAAATCGCAGTCATGCAAAAATGCAGGAAGTAAAAGAAGCTATCGGCGTAGAAAGCAGGACAACCATCCTCAATCCGACATACATCAAGGAAAAAATGAATGGCGGTGCCGGGGATGCCTCAGGAATTGCTGATGTCGTAAGGAACACATACGGCTGGAATGTGATGAAACCTGATGTCATTGACAACGAATTATGGAACGACATCTACGACACATACATCGCTGACAAGCATAATCTCGGAACAAGAGATTATTTCAAGTCTGTCAATCCCGCAGCCATAGAAGAAATTACGGCTGTAATGATGGAGACTGCGCGAAAAGGAATGTGGACTGCTACAGACGAACAGCTTTCTGCGCTGGCCAAACTTCATACGGAAGTCGTAAACGAGTATCAGCCCTCTTGCTCCGGATTTGTATGTAACAACACCAAACTCCGTGAGTATATCGCTTCAAACGTCGACAAAACGACCGCCAAAGCGTATAACAATTCTATAAGCAATATTCGCGCAGAGAATTTCGGTGTAGATGATGGCAAGGTAATGAAGAAAGAAGAATTGAACAATCTCGAAAAGACAACAAGTCATATCAATAGCGGATTTGTACTTGGAATTGTCGCGATATGCGTCCTCGTCGTGTTCCTCGTTATAAGACGTCGCAGAAAAATGAATAAATAATGGAGACTGTCGTTATTCTCATCATGTTTATGGTCGGTTTGAGCTTCGTGCTCAAACTGACCTTCATGCGCCCATGGCAAATGATAGCCGAAGCCGTGAGTCTGGCATTTGCTACCATATCAACTACAGATATTGCAATCAGCCAGTCGAAAATACAGATTTCTGAATGGCTACAGACTCCTGACCTGATGCTTGACTTGGCGGTAATCCTCACATTGGACGTGGCATTACAGATAGCATTTTGCCTCTTTATGATTAATAATCCAATAAAGCTCAAAGACAGAGTCGTAAAGAATCTACTTTTGTTTATTCCCGGATTGCTTATATTCCCCGTTTCATTTTATTTGCTTGTGCAGATTATATTTACTAATGCGGGAGTGGATTTTAACAATCTTAGCTACTGTCTGGGGATAGCAATAGTGATTATGATTCCATTGCTTGCTTATGGCGTAAGATACTTACTTCCTGAAAAGTCAGAACGGCTCGAACTGATTTTCTACATTAACTGTATCATTGGGCTTCTTGGAATTATAGCTACCGTAAATGGTCGGACTGCAACAACTGGAGTCAACGAAATCAATGTTAACTCCTTACTGGCAATTATTGGAATCGCTGTAATCGGCAGTATTCTTGGGTATCTTCTTTTTCGCAAAAATCAAAATAAACACAATAATCAATCATGAATGTAATTTCAAATATCCTCTACTGGATTTCGACAGGACTACTTGTACCTGTCATCGTGTTGCTGATCTATTTCTTTATAAGGTCAATAATCCTCATTGGCGGATTCTTCGGACAGTATATGACAGAAAAGAAAACTGCAACAATGTTGGATGAGAAAGTCAAGGAACTCAATCCTTCAAACATCAATGACTTTCTTGCGTCTTTTTCAGACAGGAAAGGGATCTTGGTCATCGACTATCTGAATGAAATCTATAAATCAGCTGATAGCCCTGCGAGATTGGATATGCTTGTCTCAGAATACGAGCTTGCCGCAGAGAAAAACATCGCGACATCTAAGATTCTTACTAAAATGGGCCCGATACTTGGTCTTATGGGAACACTGATTCCGATGGGACCGGCACTTGTAGGTCTCGCTAAAGGAGATATAGCTTCTATGGCATACAATATGCAGGTAGCTTTTGCTACAACTGTGGTTGGGCTTGTGGTAAGTGCTATTGGATTTGTAACACAGCAGGCTAAGGAACGCTGGGCGTTGCATAATCTCATGATTCTTGACTTCATTGTTCAAACACTCAAAGAGAAAAAATAATGGCACGAAGACGTTCTATACTCCGGCGCGGAGAGGATTCTGATCCTATGAGCGTCGTGAGCAATCTTTTTGATGTGGCAATGGTGTTTGCCGTAGCTCTGATGGTTGCTCTTGTCAGTCGCTACAATATGACTGAAATGTTTTCTCAGGAAGATTTTACAATGGTGAAAAATCCCGGTAAGGAGAATATGGAAATCATTACAAAAGAAGGCGAAAAAATAAATCGTTATACACCTTCGGAAGAGCAAAACTCATCTGGCAACAAAGGAAAAAGAGTCGGAACCGCCTACGAACTTGAAAACGGAGACATCATTTACGTACCCGAATAAATAGTTATAGCTGAGCGTTTGCATAAGAAGATACTTCACACGATGCATGGTATTTCGTCGAAGCGCAGGAATGTCTACTATGTAATATCGTTTGAAAAATCGATAAATATTGCTTCAAAACGAAAGACAGCCGACAGCATAACATAAATTATGACTGCCGGCTGATCTTTTAGAGTTTGGGACCTGCGGCGCGAAAGCCTCCGGGTGGAGTGGCTCCGCACACTCCGATTACTATGCGAGAACTTAACGGCTCACGCTGGTACGGATTGGTAGGCTCAGCCACTTCGGCATAGTGGAACGGACTTTGTACAATTAATTTGAAGCGAAGCGCGTTTGTATGATATAACAGCCCTCCGGGAATGGCAAGCTGGCAATTTAGACCTAAGCGCCGCCCGGAGGGCTTCTATTTTGAACCTATTTTGCGGATAGACGGCGTGAGGAGCTATAATAATCCTCTCGCCGTCTATTTGATTGCATTGGAAGTTTTATTACCTTTGCAAAGTAAGACCACCGAAAAGGCGCGACAACTTCAAGCCGTGTGGCAAAATAACGATTCCGTAGCTAATGACTACCGATTCGTTGCAGAAGGAGGAGCGGATTTTACCGTTCCTCCGACTTTTTAGAATTGGTCAAAAAGTCGAATGTTCCCAAATGGAACGCAACCCCAATTTTCTCACGTTTCGTTTTATTTTGTCACACTACTTGGAACTGTCAAAAAATCAGAATCATCTATTACACTGATTATAAATATGATAGATAGGAACTGCCGATTTTACGCCATATAAGTGTCTTTAAAAGGCATGCTCGGTATAGACTTTATAATCAACAACTTGGCAGAGGACCTAATTTTTAGCGGCGTGTTCCGTTTTGCACTTTATGTTTTGCGGATTACAAATAATTAAGTTAAACAGATATGTAATATTTATTATTCTGTCATGTTTTCAATATTCCCAGCCATAATGAATGGTAGATTTCTTTTTATTCTATCCTTTGTCCAATCCCACCACCGAAGCGACAGTAGTTGCTCAATAATATCCGGGCTATACCGTTTGCGGATTACTTTTGCCGGTATGCCGCAAACGATAGAGTAAGGAGGAACATCCTTGGTTACGACTGCTCTTGTTCCTATAATGGCACCATCTCCGATTTTTACACCGGCAAGAATAACTGCCTCAAGACCAATCCATACATCATTGCCTATCACGATGTCACCTTTGTTATCCCAAGCGGAGGCTACATTTGACTTTTCCAATTCCCAATCTTCATAAAACAGAGGGAAGGTATAGGTTGACAAAGATTTTAGAGTATGGTTGGCACAGTTGAACAGAAACTTTACACCACAGGCAATGGAACAAAACTTGCCAATTATCAGTCGCTCATGATTAATAGGGTAATGATACAGCACATTATTCTGCTCGAACTGACGAGGGTCTGAGATAAAATCATTGTAAATCGTGTAATCACCTACCTCAATCGACGGGTCTTTAACCACTGCGTTCAGATAAACGGTTTGTGTGTCACCCTTACGGGGATATATTTTATTCATCATATCCTGTTGTTTTTTGAATTGTATAATTTCAGATAAATAAAAGATTGAATACCGAGCATTATCACATATAGATATTCTACGCTCCAATAAGTTGCCAATCGGACATTGAGATTACTCAATCCCCATAAACAGAATAAATAGGCGATAGTAGTGATTACTTGAAAAAAGAATACGGTCTTTGTTGCACCGGTACCTGTCACCGCATTAAGATAAATATAACCCGGCAGTGCGAAGAAGTAGTTCAGGAGCATAACCACATATGGTTGCCATGCGATTTGCTTAACAACCGGATTTTCAGTATATGCTCCGATAATTAATGAATGAAGTGACAACGCAATAATAATCAATGGGGTGCCGATATAAAGCCCCAATCGGATTATCTTATGACAAAGCGGAAAAACAGCATTTCTCTCACCGGCACCAATTAAATTGCTTACCAAAGAGCTTGTGACAGCCGCAAACGCAGTTACTATAACAGAGAATAAAGCGGAAACACTTCTTACAATATTAGATACCGCCAATTCGATTTCTCCCAATCTCTCAATAGCGATAAAAAACAAGAACCAGATGGCTACGCTTGTAAAAAACTGGAGCATACTCCAGACAGAGACAGAAAACACATCTTTTAGTATTTTTATGTTTATACGCCAAGATAAACCATACTTGTGTTTTCTTACGCAAAGAAACATATAAGCTACCAATATCAACAATGAGCAGAACTCTGCAAATGAAGAGCCGATAGCGGCTCCTGATATACCCATATCATATCTGAAAATCAAAAGCCAATTGAGAGGGATGTTCATCAATACGGCAGTCAAAGCGGCTAAATTAAGAGGTCTTGTTTCTGTAATGCCGACTAAAAACGAGCGGACGGCAAGAAACGGGAAAGAGAAGAACAATCCTATTATACGCCAATCCAGATACTTGACAACAGCATTATAGACTTCGGGAGAGGTAATCAGATACTTTAATAGTTGTGGAGAAAAGAACTTTGATAACAGACAAAGTAATGACGCGAGTATCAGCAAGAAACACAGTCCTTGAAAAAACGTTGTTCCAGTTTCTTCGTATTTTTGTTCTCCGTTGCGCCGTGCAATTACAACTTGCAGCCCTACACTGAACCCTAAGCCAAGCATATAGATTGCCAAGAACCATATTCCGGCAAGTGCGGATGCGCCAAGTTCGATTTCACCGATATGCCCCAAGAACAAGGCATCGGTTATATTTATCAGCTGTTCAATAAGAAAGCTCATCATCACAGGATATGCGATGAGCCATATTTGTTTATAGCTATAATTCACTTGTTCAAATCAATATGATAAGATACAGTAAGCCACACCACATAATGCGGTGTAACGCTGCCTAATGTAAAATGAAATTGTAAAATGGGGATATATGGCAAAGCAATAAAGGGCAGGCTTCGATAAGCCTACCTATTGCTGAATAGCATTAGTTGAGAGTGCTATTCGTTGAGCGTAGCTATATGCACAACTGCCATTTCATATTGTTGAACTGTGCTGTATTTTCGATTTGTTCCACAAAGTTAATCATTATATATGAGTTTGCAAAATAATCCCTTTTTGAGTGAGTGTTATGACGGCTACGGTAAATCCGTATCCCTCAGTCTTCTGCCAGTTGGTTAACTCCTGCGCTGTGCCACGGACGAATTTAATCGCCGCGACAACCTTTAGCTCAACGAGTTTACGAGTTAATCACTGCGCCCGGTGGAAGTTTCTCTCTACGCTTCGCTGAGAGCGCCAAGGCGATAACACCACCTCGTCTTTTGCAGCCTCCATCGTCTCGACTGCTATCGGCTCGTAGCCGGCTCGCGTAAGCAAGCCAACCATGAGCCGACGGTCGGAGTCGGAGGCATCTACAATGAGGATTTTGTTCATTGTTAGATAAATTTAGATTATTAAAATACACAGTCAGATACGTTCCATGAAAGAGCATGAAACGTATCTGAGTTTTGTAGTTATTTGTTAGAATATCACATAAGCCATGTATTATTTGGTGCGGCTTACCACATGTATGGTTTTGCCTTCTTTATCGAGCAAATTCAGTTTAAGATTCTCTTTGTCGGCGGTCAGGACAGAGAATCCGGGAGAATCGTTGCAAAATACGGTGCCCTCGATTTCTTTCGGAGTCCGTGTGAGGGAGCCGGATGTGTTGACCACATAGTCGATTTTTGAATCCGGGCGGCGGATGTGCTGGTAATTGTGGATATGACCGCAGATATACATGTCCACATTGTGCATCCGCAGAATTGTGTCAACTTTCTTCTGCATATCTGTTCGCTCAGATTCCGACTTGTCGGTATAGGCATAGATGGGATGATGACCGACCACAACGATCCAGTCTTCCGTCGCCTCTGTCAAAGTCTTTTCGAGCCATTGCAACTGGGCTTCGGTATCCTGATTCACAGCATCGGGATATGTGTCGGTCTTTTTCCTGTATTTGTCAATCAAAGGAGTAGTGTCGAGAAATACCACCTTGACAGTTGTCCCTTCATCTTCAAAGGTCTTGGTGTAATATCTTGCCGGCATCTCCAAACGGCGGGATATGTCGGAATAGTCGATAACCGCCTGAGTGTTGCCGCGATATTCATGGTTGCCGCAGACGGGATACCAGTTCACCATAAGCTCCGGGTGGTCGTAGATAAGCTCATAGTTGGTCATCCACAAGGGATCTGTCACACTCTCCACTCCGCCGTAGTGATGTGTGTCGCCAAGAGCAAGAATAGCATCGGGTCCTATTTGTTCTGCAATTCTGCCCATTGTCGCGGCAACAGGCTTCTGGTCATAGTGGCCGTTGCGTCCGAGGTCTGACACTACCATCAGGTTCACATCGCCTTTGGCGATTTCAGTCTGGGCAATGGCTCCAAAAGAGGGGATGAGAGCCAAAGCCGCGATAAATAATTTACGAATCATTGTTTTGTATTTTTAGAATGTTACTTTTACACCGCCGTTGAGTTTCACTCCGTAATATTCCTGCTGCATCGTGTAGTCCTTGCTACCTTGATAATAGCGCAGAGGCTGGTTGAGGAGGTTATTGCAGTCGGCATATACGGTTATTTTTGTTTTGCGCCCGAATGTGTAGCTGACGTTCAGGTCCAGATATTTCACGGCATCATAGTATCGGTCGTAGAACGAACTTGCGCCCATTTCATCGATAAATGCCGAGGCATAGTTGAATGAGGCTCTTGCGGAGAAACCGCACTTGTCGAAATATAGCGAGAGATTGGCTGTATGCTCGGGAGAACCGGGCAAGCTAAGGCCTTTCTCGTTTTCACGACCCTCGAAGTTGAAGTCGGTAATGCGTGAGTGGGTATAGGTGTATGTAGCGTAAAGTCCGAGACACTTCATCGCCGGTGTGATGAAACTGAAATCGCGCTGCCATGCCATTTCCACTCCGAAAAGATTAGCGTTTCCACCGTTTTTAGGTTGTGTGAACTTAGTCCAGACAGTACCCTGATACTCCTTGTTGTATGCCACTTCGTCCACGATGAATCCTTCTATTCTTTTATAGAAAATTCCGGCGGACACAAGTCCGATTGATTTCCAGTAATATTCAGCGTTGAGGTCGATATTGTGAGATGTCGTTGCTCTCAGACCGGGATTCCCGATCCTTATCTCATTGTCGCCACGTTTGATATTCATGCCGGGAACGAGTGCGGAATATTTTGGCCGGGATATGGACTGGTTATAACCGGCACGCAGCATGAAATCCTTGTTGATGTCCCATTTCAATAATAATGAGGGGAGGAAATTTATATAATTTGAAGTCTCAGGCTCGGTCTTGGAGACGCTGTTGGATTCATCATCGTAATTTCTGCCTATGTAACGCAGTGATGTGTTCTCGACACGCAGACCGCCCATAAAGTTAAGGTGGTCGGAAAGTCTGGAATCAATACGCACATAACCTGATGCCACATTCTCCCTCGCATGGAAATTGCCCGCAAGTTCCTCTGCAATTTGCTCTCGTTCAAACAAATTGGAATCGTCAAGATTGAGGGAGCCAAGAAATTTCTTGTCAACGAATGTGCCGGCCTGATATTTTGAGGAAGGCATGAATCTGTCGGTACTTTGGTCTGTGGTATGTGCAAGCGCATCTGCGTTAAATGCCTTTTTGTCAAGCGGAGTGTATTCGTAATAGTCTATCTCCTTATCTTTTGTCTTGTTCACGAACTTGCATCCAAACTTGATTTTTGAGCGTTCGCTAAGTCGGGCCTTGAAATCCAGTGCCGCCTTGAAGTCCTGCTCCACAATATCCTCCTGCTGCTGTGTAAGCTCTTTGAGCGAAAAGTCATCATTCAAGGTCATTGTATATCCTTCATCGGGAGTGGCAAATGGCTCTCTCGGATTACTCAGGTCGAAACTGAACCTCTGCGATTTGAGACGGTAGTCGATGTATCTCTCATTCGGGCGTTTCTCCGTAGCCCGTGCATATCCCAGTTTCCAGTCCATGCCAAGGATACCTAAACGGTTTTCACCTCCCAAAGTGAAATCCATTGTCCGTTGGCGTTCAAGACGGGCGTTTCGTTCGTCACCCGAACCTCCTTTTGTCTGGACACGCACATCGGCTTTCCCTTCGGGCGTAATGTCTTTGAGTGTTGTCCTGTAACGGTTTTCCCAATCATTGCGGTTGTTGAAAATACCCTTGAACCAGACCTTGTTGAAGTCATTGAACTTCCAGTCGAGCGACAATGAGTAGCTCTGTCGCTCTCGTGTGACATAATACTGCCTTATCTGATAGTCGTTGACATAGATTTTGCCGTCGTCATCCTTTTCCCATATAAATTCTGTATTATATGATCCGGCTGGCGCATTATTATAGGAGGCCGCAAGCATCACTCCGAAGCGGTCATTGAAGAAACGGTTACCGAGAGTGAGGCCGAAATTCATCTGAGCCTTACGGCTTATCCAGTTGTAGCCTGTTCCCGCTACGGCCCCGACAGTAAATCTGTGTGGCGAATTTTTAGTAACGAGGTTGATAGAACCGCCGATAGCATCGCCGTCCTGATCCGGCATAAGTGTCTTGCTGACCTCTATTGTCTGAATCATATCGGACGGTATAAGGTCAAGCTGAACATTGCGAATGTCTCCCTCGGCCGATGGCAGTCTTGACCCGTTGATTGTCACTGAACTGAACTCAGCCGGAGTGCCGCGTACCTGACCGAAGCGGGCCTCGCCCTGATCATACTGCACATTGATACCGCTTATCCGTTTCAGAGCGTCTCCGATATTCGAGTCGGGGAATTTGCCAATCTGGTCGGCAGACACCACATTGGTTATATTGACATTATTCTTCTGGGCATTTATGGCTCTCTGCTGCCCGGAGAAAACGCCGGTCACTACAACTTCATTCAGTTCCCGTGATGTATCCGACATTACAATGTCGTCAACCGTCGATTTTTCCGAAACCACGATTGTTTTACTGACCGGAAGAAAACCGATATAAGTTACTTTCAGATTATGATTCCCGGATGAAAGGTTGGCAAACGAGAAAAAGCCGTCGAGATCTGTAACCGCCGACAGCTTGTTGCTGTCAATGATAACCACCGCCCCCGGCAGCGGGTTCTTCTCATTGTCAAGGATGCGGCCTTTAAGTTGTCCGTATTTCGGACTGTCAGCCGCCATAATGGTCAGACTTGAAGCAAGTGCGACCCAAAAAGTTGACATTACTTTTTTCATTGTGATTGTTGTTTTGTTTCTGATTCACGCTGCAAAATTCGCCAACTAATATTTCATGGGTTTATCAGATTTGTTTAGATTTTATGAAATAAATTGTGTCATTAAACTTTTATTAAACTTTTGATCATTAGGATAGTATTTAACCGATTATTAGTAATTTTGCGGCATGGAAACAAAAAAGAAGATACTTGTTGTCGATGATGAGGAAGCCCTGTGTGACGGCCTTGGATTCAATCTTGAAGCGGAAGGCTATCAGGTCGACATGGCGTATAGCGCGGAGGAGGCTCTTGCCCTCAACCTTGCTGCCTATGACTTGATACTCCTCGATATTATGATGGGGGAAATATCCGGGACTCAACTGGCACGCATAATGAAGTCGAATCCGGCAACGGCCTCCGTTCCCATCATATTCTGCACAGCAAAAGACACGGAGGAGGATATGATTTCGGGACTCGATCTCGGGGCTGATGACTATATCATGAAGCCATATTCTCTTAATTCTGTGCTTGCCCGAATAAGGACTGTGCTTCGCCGTACGGCGGCTTATGTCGCACCTGCCAAGACTGATTCTGACCTTGTTTCATACAGGGGGCTGGTCCTGTCTTCAAAAAACAGGACCTGCACGGTTGACGGGACAGAGGTGAGAATGCCCAAAAAGGAGTTTGAGATACTGCTCAAACTAATCTCCAACCGGGGGCAGGTTTTCACCCGCGCGGATTTGCTCAACGAGATATGGTCCGACGAGGTTGTGGTGCTTGACAGGGTTGTAGATGTGAACATAACCCGTATACGCCAGAAAATCGGCATCTACGGCAAGAATATTGTAACTCGCTCGGGCTACGGTTATGGGTTTATTGAATAAGCTCTCCTATCCGCAGCGGCTGTTCGTGTGGCTTCTTGGATATTCCTTGCTGATGGTCGGTTGCTTTGTCGTGTTTCAGTATCACAGGGAAAAGGAATTCAAGGCGGAGGAGATTGACAAGCAACTACAGCTTATCAACACATATATCCTTACCGAACTTGGTGAGGGACACGATGTGCCGGATATCAGACTGGACGATTTCAAACCGTTTGACGATATCCGTGTCAGCGTAATTTCCGACAAAGGACATATAATATATGACAACACACTTGATTCCCTGCCTAAAACCAACCACCTTGACCGTCAGGAAATACGGGATGCCGTACGGCATGGGGCGGGCTATGCTGTAAGACGGCACAGCGAGAGTACGGGCAACTACTATTTTTACTCGGCGAAAAAGAGCGATGACGGGAATATTGTCCGTACTGCGGTGCCGTATTCGGTTTCATTCAGAGGTCTGTTGCAAGCCGATTATGGCTTTCTGTGGATTATGGGGATTATCACAATGGTGATGTGCGTACTTGGCTATTTCGCAACCCGAAGGGTCGGCCTCCACATAATCAGGCTGAACAAATTTGCGGAAAACGTGGAAAACGGTGCCCAGATTTCCGACACAGAACCGTTCCCTCATGACGAGCTTGGCGAGATTTCAAACCACATTGTCCGCCTTTATGCCCGTTTGCAACAGGCTGTCGCCGACAGGGACAGCGAACATCGCGCCGCCCTCCATGAACAGCTTGAAAAGGAACGCATCAAAAAGCAACTCACGAATAACATAAACCACGAACTGAAAACCCCGGTCGCATCAATCAGGGTCAGTGTGGAGACGATGCTGGCACACAGGAATATGAGCGATGAAAAGCAGATATTGTTCCTGCAACGTTGTCTTACAAACACAGAAAGGCTCCAAAGGCTTCTGACCGATGTCTCGCTCCTGACACGCATGGACGACGGAAGCGCCTCTATATTGAAAGAACTGGTTAATCTCACGGATATAATAAATGATGTAGTTGAGGACCGACAGATAATCGCCGCCACAAAGGGCATAAGGATTGAGAATTTTGTTTCTCATAACGTAATCATGGCCGGTAATGCTTCTCTGCTTGAGGCCGTTTTCAACAACCTTATAGACAATGCGATTGTTTATAGTGGAGGAACCAGAATAAAAATAGAATTAATCAGTATCGACAACGATAAAGTTGTAATTGCATTGTCCGACAACGGATGCGGCGTTCCTCCCGAACACCTGCCAAGACTGTTTGAAAGGTTCTATCGCATTGACAAGGGACGGTCACGAGCGGCCGGTGGCACCGGACTCGGGCTTTCGATAGTGAAAAACGCCGTGATTCTTCATGGCGGTGAAATCTTCGCCGAAACTCAATGCTCAGGCGGATTATTGTTCAAAATAACATTTTTAAGAAACTCAAAATGAAGACAAAACTAAAAATCGCGCTTGTAGCTCACGACCAACGCAAAGCCGATATGGTAGATTGGGTAAAATTCAACGCCCAATACCTTTCACAGCATGAGCTGGTATGTACCGGCACGACTGGAGGGCTTATAAAGAATGCTTTCTCAGAAGCAGGAATGGATGCCCAAGTCGAATGTATGAACTCCGGACCGATGGGCGGTGATGCCGAAATAGCGGCAATGGTGGTAAGAAACGAAATTGATCTTGCCATATTCCTGATAGACGACCTCAATGCGCAGCCCCACGAGGCGGACATTCAGATGCTTTTGCGTCAATGTCGTCTCCACAACGTGCCGATTGCCTGCAACCGAATAAGTGCGGACCTGATGATTTCAAGCCGTCTGTGGAATGACCCGACGTATAAACCCATCGAACAGAGCTATATAAGGTTTGACCGCAATTAAACTCTCTGTCAGTCCGGCAGTTTTAATAAATGGTTAAGGATTTTGAAATAATCATGAAATGTTTTCTTAGTTACTTTGCGGCAGAATAAGTAATTGAGAAAACAATGGAAATACTGTTTCTTTGCGTAGTAATTTTTCTTTTCCTGCTGGCCGTGTTCGACTTGTCAGTGGGTGTGAGTAACGATGCTGTCAACTTCCTGAACTCGGCTATCGGGTCTAAGGCGGCATCATTCAAAAGAGTCCTGATTGTCGCTTCCATCGGTGTGTTCATCGGTGCGGCAATGAGTAACGGAATGATGGAGATTGCCCGGCACGGAATTTTCCGTCCCGAGCATTTTTCGTTCTATGACCTTATCTGCATCTTCATGGCGGTAATGGTCACGGACATCATCCTTCTCGACGTGTTCAACTCGCTGGGTATGCCTACCTCTACAACCGTGTCAATGGTTTTCGAGCTGCTGGGAGCCACCTTTGTCGTTGCATTGATTAAAATGGCAGGAGGCATCGGTCTCGGTTTTGATGACTTGCTTAACACGGAGAAAGCCCTGTCGGTGATTCTCGGAATATTCCTGTCGGTGGCGATAGCCTTTTTCTTCGGAACGGTGGTGCAGTTCATATCCCGTATGGTGTTCTCGTTCAATTACCGGAGCAACCTGAAATGGAAGATAGGAATATTCGGAGGTATATGTGCAACTGCGATTGTTTACTTTCTTCTGATTAAAGGGGCTAAAGATCTTTCTTTCATGACCCCTGAACTGAAAGCGTGGATAAAAAACAATACTGCGCTGATCATACTGTCCTGTTTCGCAGTTTTTACAGTGCTGATGCAACTGCTCCATGTCTGCAAGGTTAATGTGCTGAAAGTAATTGTGCTGATGGGTACATTCTCGCTTGCCGTGGCATTTGCAGGTAATGACCTTGTGAACTTCATAGGTGTTCCCTTGAGCGGTCTGGCTTCATATCAGGATTTTATGGCTAACGGCGGAGGGGACTCCAAAGGTTTTCTTATGGATTCACTTAACGGCCCGGCAAATACACCGATATATTTCCTCATCGGTGCCGGAGTCATAATGGTGGTGTCACTTGCAACGTCAAAAAAAGCCCGGAATGTGACCAAGACTGAAATCGGTCTCGGAAGCCAGCAGGGTGGCGATGAGATGTTTGGTTCTTCCCGCATTGCCCGGCGGCTGGTAAGATGGACCTTATCATTCCTTTCTTGGTTAAGGCGTGTCACACCCGCGAAAGTACGCCGTTGGTTCAACCGTCGTTTTAATGTGGATGAGACCATTATGGATCAAGGTGCGGCTTTCGACCTCATACGCGGCTCTGTCAATCTAGTACTTGCCGGAGCACTCATTGCCCTCGGCACCTCACTGAAACTGCCCCTGTCAACCACTTTCGTAACATTTATGGTCGCTATGGGTACTTCTCTTGCCGACAGGGCATGGGGGCGTGAAAGTGCTGTGTTCCGCATCACCGGCGTGATTTCCGTAATCGGCGGTTGGTTTCTTACTGCGGGTGCGGCGTTTATCGGCGCAGGACTGATTGTTGCAGCAATGCACTATGGTGGTCAGTGGGTGATGCTTCTGTTGGCGGCTTTGACGATATTCATAATCATCAACAGCAACCGGAGGTTCAGAAAGAAGACACAAGAAGATAACGGTGATGCACTGTTCCAGACTATAATATCCACTCAGGATAAAACACAGACATGGCCGTTGCTTATGATGTATATCACCGAGCAACAAGAGAAGTTCATGACCTATGCCGAGGAAAAATACCGGGATATAACATCGGCTTTCATAACTGAGAGCGCCGGGATTCTCGGCAAGACGGAATCGAGTCTCGCCCGCCAGAAAACCACGCTTAAAAACGCCCGCCGTAAGGAAACTCTATGTCTGCGTCATTTGACACGCGAGATGGCGATAGAAAAAAGCACTTGGTTCTATCTCAGCAACAACTGCTGTATGGGCATACTTTACAACCTGCGCCGCATCAACGAGGTCTGCAAAGAGCATGTCGACAACAATTTCCTTCCTCTGCCTCCCAAATATACTACTGAATACGAGATGATACGGACACAAATAAGTACACTGTTCAATGATACCGTCAAACTTATGGGGAGCGGGGATACAGATATGATAAGTACACTTCGCCGACACTGTGACGAGATAAAGGATACTGTTTCCGACACATATCATCGTGTGCATGACCAGCTCCGCGACGGAGACACATCGGCAATGGCTGTTCTGTATGTCTATGTCAATCTGCTTCAGGAAACGCAGGAAATGGTATCGTCAATAAGGAAATATCTGCGGGCGTTTGCCAAGCTGCGCGACTCGGATTTCCGCACACGCCCTGCCAAAATCATGGTACCAACAGCATAAAGTCTAAGGTAAAAAAGATTGTTCCTAAGATTGAGATGGGAGTGCATATCTCCCATCTTTTTTATGTCGTAATTGACTGATAGATTTAATGTTTATCTAATATTTCCGATATAAACGTGAAATAAAAATGCGGTTACTTTGTATCAAAGAAATACTATAAATCATGTACGTTACAGTTCTCTCGATAATGGCTTTGGCCGGAATCATCATTATGTTGCGACGGCATATACGCAGACGTAAGGTCAAGGAAATGTATTGTTTTATCCCCGCCCGTCCTGTTGAAAAGTCTTGCTTGACTATGACGATGCAGTCATGCGGTCCGATTATCGACAAAGCGTTGGAATGTCTTTCAAACAATGATAATATTGCGGTATGCAAGAATCATCGAATCGGTTCGCAGACCATTGATATAATCAGCGATAAAGTCCGGAATAGTTCGGCAGACACTGACGATACTATCGGCAAGACTGCGCTATATTGTGAATATATGCTTGAGGCTACGGACAAGATTGCCGAAATCACACGTCATCTTGTCACGTCCCCGGATGGCTATATACCTATCTCTTACAAATGTGAGATCGAAACAATTCGTGGAGGGATTGTCCGACTGTCTCAATTAGCTGACAGCATACTCAGTTCAGATGTTGATACAGTGAAGATTAATGGAGATGCGGGCTTGGAGAAAGATTTTATCGAACACAGCATCGCCATACATTCCAAAGGGATGACCCATGAAGATTTTGATGAAGGAGCCCCCTCATATTCCTATCTGATGCTCTTGTATTATCTTCATTCCTTTATCAGTTCCTTTCTACAGGCAATCAAAAACATTAAAACAAGCAATAAACCAATGACAGCATGAAACGGATTTTAATTATGACGGCATTGTCAGTATTTGCATTGTCTGCCGTGGCTCAGGATAAAAATCCATTTATCCCTGAAATACACGGGACTATCCGGGCCAAATATGAATATGAGCCTCAAATAGATAAGGGACGCTTTGAGATACGCAATGCGCGTCTGAGCGTGGATGGCAAGGTGATTCCTATTGTAAGATACAAAGCCGAGATAGACCTTTCGGACGAGGGTACTATAAAGATGCTTGACGCATATATACGTCTGCAACCTAAAGACGTGTTAAAGTTCACCTTCGGTCAGATGAGAGTGCCGTTTACCATTGATGCCCATCGTTCACCTCATCTACAGTATTTCGCCAATCGTTCTTTCATAGCAAAGCAGGTCGGCAATGTGCGCGATGTAGGGGCATCAGCATCGTGGACATTCAACGACCGTATGCCCATTACGCTTGAAGGAGGTATATTCAACGGCTCAGGACTGACAAATCAAAAACATTTCTGGACCAACAACTATAATTTCTCGTTCAAGGCGCAGACAATGATTGCCCGGCAATTTAATATCACACTCAGTTGCCAGAAGGCAAATGCCGGGGATGTGAACGTGATGATGTACGATGCAGGGGTCTACTGGCAAAACCGGAGATGGCACATCGAGGCGGAATATCTCCGCAAGCACTATGCCCACGGCTCTTTCACGCCTGTAAATGCGGTTGACGCATTTGCCGCATATCGACTTCCGATGAAAAAAGGTCTGACTTCCATATCATTCCTCGGAAGGTATGACTATATGTCAGATCACAGCAAAGGTACGAAAGATGAATCCGGCAATCTCAAAGTAGATGATCCTGAAAGGCATAGACTGACTGGAGGTGTTACATTGAGTCTGGGAAAGAAATCATTACAGGCAGATATTCGCCTCAACTATGAACAATATTTTTATAACAAAGGAGTAACTCCGGCAATTTCAGAACAGAATAAGATAGTCATGGAATTTGTAGCCCATTTTTGACTTATGGCAAAAAAGACAAAACCGACAGCATTTGATTACACCTGCTGACCGATGAGATAACCGCTGTCAAAAGATAGTCGCAGGAAGCGTTTTCGGCTGAAAACAGCACGGCAAATCAACCGTGAGTCGGCAAAAGCCATTCTCTTATGGAATATATGGATTTGGTATTTTGAACCGTGAGCCGGAAAATTTCTATACTCGTGAGTCCGAAGGACTTTTAACGCTTTGGCTCTTTGATGATTGGAAATAAAGCATTACCTTTGCATTACCGTATCATCATAACGGTGAAGAACATTGAAGTAGCGGAGTGAGCCATTAGTGAGTAGGCTCTATACTCTTGCTTGCAACTCTTTGATAGCCAGTGCTAACAGATGAAATAACCCCGAAATCTCCGGGGTCACAAGACAAAGCATCAAAATGCAGAAAGCCTCTGAAATCCAGACGATTTCAGAGGCTTTTCGTTATCCCCAACCGGCGTTTCTACGCAGAATTTTCGACTTTGGGCAAAAACAGGGTCAGCGGATTTTTCCGGTGGGCGGAAGGGGGATGTCGGAGTATAGTGTTATCTTTGCAAAATGAAACCAGACCAACTACTCAGATCCATCCTCCCCGAAGTCCTGATAGACAACTTCGACATTGACCGCTTTGAAAAAAGCGAGAGCCGTTTCGACATTTGGCTTGATGAGAAGAATGAACAACTTAGCGAAGACAAGTACAATAAAAACATAATCTGCTACGGTTTTGGTGATTACCGAACCATACAGGATTATCCCATAAGGGGGCGTGCCACATACCTGCATGTGCGGAAGCGCAAGTGGCTTGACAAATCCACCGGCGAGATATTCAGCTATGAATGGGATGTATCCGAATTCGACGGCACAAGGCTTAACGCCGAGTTCGTCGCTTTTTTAAAAGAGGGAGATTGAGAGCACTCCCGTCAGCATCTCCACTCTTGCCGAACGCAACGGTCTGAACGGACAGACACTGCCCAAGCAATACAAGGAAGTGATCAGCGACTATCGGTCATGGGACCAGCTTGACCATGCCGATGAATACATATTGTATCCTGAAAATTTCGGCGCGGACATGAGTCTTGACGAGACCTGCCTGAGCAATGGCGATGTCTATACCATACTGACCAACAAGGCCGCGCATGGAGGCAAAGGGGCTCTTGCGGCGATGGTCCGTGGTGTGTCAAGTGACACAGTGTCGGCAATACTGCGGAAAGTTCCTTTGAGGCAGCGCCTTAAGGTAAAAACGGTTACGACAGACCTTTCTTGAGCCATGATGCTGACTGTCAGAAACGTGTTTCCCGGCGCATCGCTTGTCAATGACCGTTTCCATGTCCAGCAACTCATTTCCGAAGCCGTTGACCAGCTGAGGATACGACACCGCTGGGAGGTGCTCGATGCCGAGAACAAGGCAATCAGGGAGCATCGCCGGAGGCGAAAGAATGCAACCTCAAAAGAAGAACGCGAACTGATCGGACAGTGGGAACCCGAAAGGATGGAGAATGGCGAGACCATGCCTCAGATAATGGCACGCAGCCGGCATATCATACTCAAGCACAAATCAAAATGGAACGTACAGCAGAAGATACGCGCCGGAATATTGTTCAGGATATTCCCCGATCCGGAAAAGGCATACGGACTGTTTCTAAAGCTTGTGGACATATTCAACGAAAAGACTTCTGCCGGAGTTGCCAGACTGAATCTCGCCAGATGGTACAACGAAGTGGAGGCCATCAGGAACAATGAATTCAACAAAGTCCTGGAGACTTTCGAGAACCACAACACCACAATAATCAACTATTTCGAGCGAAGGCTCACAAATGCCTCGGCAGAATCCTTCAATGCAAAAATCAAGGCGTTCAGGACACAGTCCCGGGGTGTCGGCGACATAAAGTTCTTTATGTTCAGACTGTCCACTCTATACTCTTGACATCTCCCTTCCGCCCACCGGAAAAATCCGCTGACCCGGATTCAAAACCGACTGAAATAATATCTCGAACGCTATAAGTTCGACACATAATTCGAGCCATCCGGAACACCGAATGGCTTGTTTGTTTTCGTAGGAGCCTCCGATTGCCAAAGGGTTGTCAACGTAACTATTCAGCGAATCGAACACAATCAGGTCGGTCAGCAACAATTTTAGAATAATTCTCTGAGTATCATCACGGCTTTTTCATTTAAGATAAAATAAAGTGTATACCTGCCCTTACCCGTTTCGAGCTGAAGCGGGTAATCTGTTATATCTGTATTTCAGTTGTTTATCTCTTCGTTAAAATCTTATTTTTTTCACTTTTGACTTAAAAATCGCATCAGTCTGGTAAAGCTCATCGAGATATGTCTGATCAGTTCGGCTATGCCTTTATTCTTATCCGATTGTTTCTTGCGAAGTCCTTTCCATATTGAGAACACCGAGTAAACTATTCTTTGTATGGTATCGAGGTTTCTGGCGGCTCTTGTTGACTTGCGTTTTATATTGTCCTGCTGAAGATTGTGGTCCAGCCCCCAATGCATACTTTCTATTGACCAGTGGTTGCGCACGAAGATTCCTGGCTTCGGAGTATGCGTAGGCATACTGCTGACGTACAGGCGTTTTTCTGAGGTGTGTACTCCTGTTGACTTTTTGACTGTGGACGATTCATACTCTATGATGGTCATGTTTCCGCCCCATTTCTTCTTGTCTGCGATAATGTCCAGTCCGTCATATACGCGGTAGGTTCTCGTCTCTATCCTGCCGTGGGCCAGTTCGGGACCTTCGGTGTAAGAATATACCGGTGTGTGTCCCGCAAGCCTGTCCTCAACGCCATATCGCAATGACGGCTGGTTGGCTTTGAGTTCTATCAGGAAGTCTCCGCCTTTCTTTCTGATTTTCTCGACAATATCCTTCTGCATAGACATTGCGTCGGCTGTGACAATCTTTCCTGCGACATCTATTTTATCAAGAAGTATCGGTATGGCCTTTATCTCGTTGCTCTTTTCCTGACAGGCTTCGGTGGCGAGTGTTATGCCGGTGTTGAACGAATAGGCCGAGACAATATCCGGGCTACGCCCGTTTTCCTGGACGGTGCCACGCTCAGCCTTGCCGTCTATGCAGATTATTTCAATGATGCGGCTGGCGCAAGTAAGTCTTTCAAGGAATATGTCTGCGAACTGCTGCATCCTGTCGGCCATATCCATATCGTTGATGCCGTTCTCCACACGGCAAAGCGTGGCCTCAGATGGTACGCCGTTCCTTAACAGGCCCATTTTGTGTAATTTGTTGAGGTTGTATCTGCCGAACTCCAATATCTCGGCTCGTCCGATGCATCCGGCCATACGTCCGAGTATCATCAGCATGATGATATCGTTGAGGCTGTGACGGAAATTGCCTTTGTCCAATCTACGGAAATCCGGCACGGATGAGGCAAACGCTCGAAGTTCTTCCATGATACTGCGCCTTGTGTCAAATTTATTGTGTACTTTTGCGGTATGATCAGGCGCATAGGCGTCAGTCGAACAGACTTGGTCAAGTGGCTTCATTTTTTGGCGTAACTCTTTGATTATCACCTACAAGTTACGAAAAAGCTGCCATTTGACCAATTTTTAAAGTATTTATTTTATTGAAAATCAGAGGCTAAAACATCCCTGCGTCCATACAGCTACCACTATAAAATAACACATTTTCCGGGAATGAGACTAAATCTTAAATGAAAGAGCCGTGGGAGTATCATCAAAATAATAGTGGTTTTGTTTGTGTATGTCAGATAAAATTGCTATTTTTGTATCTGTGAAACAACAGGTTAACGACATAAATTCAACTTTGGCAGGGCTATTGTCTGAGCTGAAGGAGTTACGGGGAACTATTGATTCCCAGCATGCCGAAATATGTTCGCTTAACCGAAATATAGATAAACTACTTAAGGAAAACCGTGAGCTACGCAAGCGGCTGGAGAAGTATGAACAGCCGCCGGAGAACTCCGGCAACAGCAGTACTCCGCCATCGAAAGAACCGATAAAGGCTGAGGTGGAACGCAGGACAAAATCATTGCGGAAGAAATCAGAAAGACCTGTCGGCGGTCAATCCGGGCATGAAGGAACGACACGCAAAAAGGTGGAGATGCCTGACGAAATCCAGGAAGTGTCATCCCGATATTGCAGTGAGTACGGGCGCGATTTGTCGGGTGTTGAAGGTGAGCTTGATTATGTCAGCCAAGAGATAGACCTGCCTCAGATACAGCCTATCTATCGTGAACGCAGATTTTATAAAAAAGTCTGTAGCTGCGGATGTTGCAATCGTGATTATGCACCGCGCCGCAGAGGCGGAAACGCCATTACCTTCGGTAAAAACATACGTGCCATTGCGACCTATCTGAGTGTGGTGCAATGCATGCCTTACGAACGGTTGCAGTCGCTGTTTGAGACGATGTTCAATGTCAGAATCAGTCAGGGAACGCTGGCCAATATCGTCCGTGAGATGCTTGAAAAATCCCGTCCTGCCATTGCCTTGATAGAACGTATGATAAAGGCATCCGCAGTAGTGGGCTTCGATGAATCGGGATGTTACACCAATGGGAAACTCAACTGGTCATGGATTGCGCAGACAACGTATCTGACTATAGTGTTTCGTGGAGCCGGCCGTGGCGCCAAGGTCCTTGAGGAGCGCTTCGGCGACTCACTGAAGAATATGGTCGCGGTGACAGACCGCCACAGAGCGTACTTCGCCATTGACTTCCTCAACAATCAGATATGTCTGGCTCATCTGCTGAGGAATCTCGAATATCTCAATGATATAGACAAGAAACAGACCTGGGCAAAAGATGTGCAGACACTGTTGCGGGGAGCCATACACCTGAGGAATGAGAAACCCGATGAGGTAATCCCTAAAGACAGTTGGCTGACGAGGCTGGATGAGTTGCTCAAAAAGAACCTTGACAGTCTGCGCAAAGAGTTTAATGAGTTGAAACGGGGAATAATCAGATGTCGGGATTACATATTCAACTTCCTTGAGAATCCGGCCATACCATCTGACAACAACGCGTCGGAACGAGGAATCCGAAAACTCAAGGTCAAGCAGAAAATATCCGGATGCTTCCGCTCCGGTACCGGTGCCGATGCCTTCCACGCACTACATTCCATTGCTGACACGGCCTGGAAAAACGGACAATCTCCTCTCGATGCTATATTGGCGCTCGTCTAAACTGACGGGCTATATCTTCGCATCCTTTGTTTTCGCTGAATAGTTACCTCTCACCCCTCCCAAGTTAATAAACAAAAATAAATGTTAACAAAATTGGGGGGGGTAATTTTTTATGCTTACTTTTGCACACTTAATATACCGAAACTCTGTCATCTTATTCATTTTTAAGTGTTGTTGAGTTGCTTAAAACCTATCTGTTTTTCTTTGGGTTCAATAATTTAGCCCAATCAATTTATTTAACCTGATATCCAATATTCTTAATAACCGGAGGCTGTGTCAAATCATAGTCTTGCTGAAGCGTTGCTATTTGTCTGATACCCCTCCAAATTAAACAGCCAGTCATTTATATGATTAAATTTAAGCCCCTGATCATTGCCGCTGCGTTGTCGGTGTGCACATGCCTCCCGGCATCGGCCAAAACCACACAACTGACAATCAAGTTCAAAGATGGCCGCAGCGTAGTGCTTGACCTTACCGCATCCGACAATGGAGACGAAAAACTGTTGCCCGTAATGACATTCACCCCTACCGCACTCAAAGTAAAGCTCCCGCCAAAGGAAACCGGAGAACCCGGAGTGACCGCACCACCATCAGTCTACACGTTTGAAGTTGAAGATCTTCAGGACATGGCTCCTATCGAAACCAACTCCACATCTGCCATCGCTGACATCATTGCGTCTGGCAACGCCATTGTCATAGCTCCCCTTGGTGGAGATCTTGTGAAAGTGACAGGCAGCGAGTCACTCAAATCCAGTGATGTGAGAGTCTTTGATCTCAACGGACGGCAGTGCGGCGCAGATGTCACAGATGAAAGTGTCGGCTCGATCACCCTCTCGCTAGCATCGCTCCAGCCCGGAATCTATATTGTAAATATCTCTTCTCATTCACTTAAAATTACCAAGAGATGAAAAAGACACTGACATTATGCGCCTTTGCTCTCGGCGCTTCATCAGCCTTCGCGCAACTGTCCACTGACCGCATACACAAGTTCATTCCTGTCACCTCCCAGGAATTCGGCATATTGCCCGGCCAGTCGAATCTTTCGCCGGAACTCCACACCAATGACATTGACTCCATAGCATTTGATGTTGATTCCCAGACATTTACCGTATACGGTGGATTTTCATTCGCACAAGACCGTGAGAAAAAAGCGACCTACAATCTTGAACTCCTCAAAGGCTTTGAGCTGACCTATCTTATGCCCGGATATATGCCCTCTACATGTCTTGACATGCAGAGAACCGGCAATAACGCCATTCGTCTGATGTGGCGTCCGGTCGATGATGCGGCTGGTTATCAGATCAGATATCGCATCACCGCCAATGAAATCGACTGGACCGACAGCGAAAAGATGGTAGGAGATACAATCGTAGGCGCCGGAGACTCAGACCTGTTGATCGAACATCTTGAATATAACACAACTTATAGTTTTGCGATACGCACACTATCTCCCAAGGGAGAGAACTTTCACTCCGAATGGTCTACCCGTATAAATTTCGGTCTTCCACAATGGAATTACCTGTCAATAGTGACATATCCCCGTTACATCGTACCGACAGTCGTCAGTCTTGTATCGTCCGGAGTCGGCTGTGTGACCCTTAAACTGAATACATTGTTTGACGAATCGCTCTATTCTGCCGATGAGATAGCAGAGATACGTTCTCACTTCGAATTGAATGGCAACCGTTTCGTTGTCGACAAGCTAAAACTGCGAAACTCTCTTACCGGCGAGGTTAAATACCTTCCTGTCACCGCATCAGATCTCGAAGTAGGAGAGATAACTCTGACAGACCTTGACGAAGGTGCTCTCTATAGCGTAGCCGCATATAACTCAAACATCAGGTGGGAGTGTGATGCCGTTTACAATTCAATCTCATTCCGCAGCAAAATTGACTCCTCAACTCCAATCGTAGTATCATCGGCCGATATCGGCACCGTTCTATCGGAATATATGGCAAATGATGCCCACGCAGAAAATCAGGTGTTTTATCTCGAAGGTGGCAAAACATATACAATATTTTCTAATGTAGAGATGTCAAAAGGCTTTACTCTTGCCACACGGCCTGAGGACTATGCCGTCGGCAAGAGGGCGAAAGTGGGATTTGCGAACTTATCAAACATGATGCTCGGCTCACTGAGTCAATCGGGCAACAGCCAATCTCCTGAAAACATTGCTCCAATCGTGTTTGACGGAATTGACTTCTCAGCACCGGCAGCACAGAATTACGGTTCAGGCTCAGTGACATCTAATTATTTTATTAACTCTTTGGCATCTGCAAATCCATTCACTCTACAGGCATTGGAAATCAGAAACTGTACTTTCCAAGGCTTCATCAGAGGTTTTGTCAGAGGGCAGGGTAACAATCACATCATCCTAAAAGTCAAAGTTGACGGAAATCTATTCTACAACTGCGGTTATTATGATGCCAGAGGCCAAGGATATGCATGGTTTGCCGGTCCTGGAAATGTCACAAACAATATGTTCAACAATTTTGAGTTTACCAACAATACTATTTATGACTCACCTCGCTCGAATCTTGTCACTGACAATAATAAGAATCTTAACTGGAGTGAGGACACAAAATGGAATATACGCATCGAAAACAATACATTTATTAACTTCTCGACACGTTCAATAGACCGTCATCTGATAAGCATGCGCTATATTCCCGGAGGGTCCTATATGTCAGTACAGCGCAATCTCTTCGTCCTTGCAGCTGAAGATAACGACACCCGTAATCTTTACTTCTCAGGCGCCGACATCCGCTTGGTCAATGGCAGTGGAAAATTCTCGTTTGATGTCAAGGACAACTATTCGGTAGGATGCCGAGACAAACACCTTGCAAATAACGGTATATTCACTAACTCTTCCGTTGCGTTCTCTGCTTCAAAGAACTCATTCGGAGCTTTTGCCAATAACAACAACGGCACAGCCGATGATTTAGTGGTTAAGGTTGGAGCAACCCCGCTCATGGCAACAGACCTGTTCACCAATCCTAATCCGCCATACACATCACACAATCCAACCTCATGCAATGCGCTTGACCATATAGCCCCTGACAATATCATGGAGGCTCTGCGCTACAAGCAGACCCCCGAAGTGCTCAACCACGAAATCTACAAGCTCTCGATAGGCGACCAGCGCTGGAAAAAATAGCTCCTGCACTCTGAAAATATAGAATAAACAGACGAGGGCGTATCAGATTGTAGAAATCTGATACGCCCTCGTCTGTTTATTCTATACTATTACTGTCCGCTAAACCATAAAAAGGCGAGTCCAACTTCCTGAACGGCAGAAGTTGGGCTTACTTTTTGTATTTGACAAGCCCCCTCAGCAGTTTTCAGGAACTTCGGGAGGCGATTCCGATGCTTCGGCGAGCATGATTTTCAGGTCTGCATCGGGCTGATTGAGGAACTTTTCGAGATTCAGGTAATACATCAGCACAATTCTGACGATTGTAGCCAGTCCTGAGAAGCTCCAACGTCTTTCGAGTTTGCTTTGAAGTACTGACAGCAGCAGATTTGCGATGAGTGTAACCCATATCTGGATTTTGATGGCGTTGGCGCTCTCGCCATAGAAGTATCTCAAGGGGAAGTTCTGTTTGATCTGCTTGAAAAGAGACTCTATCTGCCATCGGCGGCGGTATATCGCCACGATTGTCTCTGGCGGCATGTCGAAGTCGTTGGTCAGAAGCGATATGAGTTTTGGCTTCCCGTTCTTCTTGATGTCAACGTATGTAATTATTCTGGCGATGTGGTTTATACCGTCTTTACGGAACACCACGACCTGTTCACGGTATTCCATCAGTCCCTGCGGGTTCTGATGCATACAGTCTACAAGTACCTCATAACTTAGGTTCTTCTTCATTTTGGTGACATATACAACGCCACGGTCCGTCAGTTCCTCGAATTTGGCATAATTGATATAGGCGCGGTCAAGAGCGACTATCTCGTTGTGGCTGTAATGGCTCGGAGCAAGCATGAAAGAGTCATTGGTCGCCGCCGAAGTGAACTGCACGTCGCAGGGAACCCCCTCGTTGGCGTGTATGACAGAGTGTACCTTTATGCCGCCTTTCTTCTTTCCCGTCTTGGGGTGTCGACCAACACCCTTGAAAATAGCGTTGGAGAACAATGTGATTGTAGTGGAATCGATAATCCTAAGCTGCTTTATCCCGTTGCGTCTGCTGTCCGATGAAAGAATGTCTTTGTTGGCTGCATACAGGTCGCGATAGACATCCTCAAAGAACTTCTCTGACCGTCGGGCATTTGCATCCGACAGGGTGCTGCGCTTTGGTACAGTATCAATTCCGACATGGTGCAGTTTGCGAACCTCCGCTGTCATAGATGTCTCTATCTCACGCAATGAGTCGAAGCGCTGGATCACGGCATAGAGCATCGTAAGCAGATGCGTATAGCCGTCAAAGCTCTTTACATACTTCTCTCCGCCGTGTTTTCGGCTGAATTCAACAATTTTTTCACGATTGAGTGATTTTATCAGCTGTCCATATATCGGCTGTCCGAAGAAATTACTACTTTTACTCATGGTTATTCATGGATTGTTTGGCGACACCAAAATAACCAATTAGGGCTGACTCCTGCAATAGGTGTCAGCCCTAATTTTTCAATCGCTCAAAATAAGTTTAGCGGACAGTAATAATTCTATACGGGCCATTCTCAGCGGGTGATGTCAAACCCTCGCCGCTGCAGAGCGCGCAACATGCGGTAGTTCATAGCCTCCCGGTAATAGCCCACTATGTGTCCGGCCCAGTCGTTGTCGCTTTTCGTACCCTCGCGGGTGCGGTTATACTCGCTGACGGTCTCATCATAAGCCTTCAGTTCGTCAATCATCGCCTCGCTGTCCTGCCGGTAATGATTCTTATGGACCACAAGGTCCACAGGCTGCTTCGGCTTCAGATCAGGATGCTCACGCGGCACTCCGAGAGCCATCCCGCAGACCACAAAAGTCTTGTCGGGAAGCTTCATCAGCGATGCCACAGCCTCAGGAGCCGCCGTGCGGGCATAACCGATCGGACATGTACCCAGCCCAAGAGACTCAGCCATAGTCAGCGCGCTCATCATAGCTAGAGTCGCATCGACAACCCCGACAATCAGCCCGTCGGCCGTATTGGTAAAACCGGGGATATCAATCCCCTTCTCCTCGCTGAGCAGAGCAATCTTATGATAGTCAATAAGGAAAAGCAGAAAATGGCTGCAAGTCTTGATCTGCTTCTGACCCGTCAGGCCGTAGAGCTGCTCCTTGACATCCTGGTCAGTAATATCAATCACAGAAAACTGCTGCCCGTTGTAGCTCGTAGGAGTATTGCGGACAGCCTCGTAGATCAAAGCCATCTGCTCGTTGGTAATCGGCTCACGCTCATAACGGCGCACGGAGCGACGGTCCAAAAGTGTATCTTTCACATCTTTCATGTCAGGTAACCAAATTTATCAGTAATAGGGAGTATAGACGTTGATATGGCGGCACAATCCCGGATAGATCCGGATATATGTCGTTTAAACAAACATCTAACCGAACTTGTTCACACCTGACACCCTTCATGACTCCGCTCTTGCACACCTCTGCCAAATCGACTAACTTTGTGCCTATGGAACTCATCACCTCTGAAAACATAATCCTCATCGGCTCCATTCTCCTGATAGCCGGAGTCCTCATAGGCAAATCAAGCTACCGTTTCGGACTGCCGCTGCTGCTCATCTTCCTGCTTGTCGGCATGGCATTCGGCACAGACGGAGTCGGCATCCAGTTCAGCAACATGCACTCCGCCCAATTCATAGGCATGATAGCCCTCTGCATCATTCTCTTCTCAGGCGGCATGGGCACCAGACTCTCGGCAATACGCCCCGTCATAGTACCCGGACTCATACTCTCGACCATCGGAGTCCTCCTGACCGCACTGCTCACCGGACTGTTCATCTGGTGGCTCTCCGGCATGGATTGGACAAACATACATTTCGCCTTCATCCCATCCCTGCTCCTGGCAGCAACGATGTCATCGACCGACTCCGCCTCGGTCTTCGGCATACTCGGCAGCCAGAAAGTAGGCCTGCGCAACCATCTGCGCCCCATGCTCGAACTCGAAAGCGGCTCAAACGACCCGATGGCCTACATGCTCACCATCATCCTCATCGAAACCATCACCCTCGGCGGCGAACTCTCAGCCGGATCCATAATCATTGAACTGATCCTGCAGTTCGGAGTCGGCGCCACCGGCGGATTTCTCATGGGGAAACTCACCCTGTGGCTCATAGCCGTCTACCGACGCATCGACGCCAACGCCCAGTCAAAAGAAGACACCGGACAAGCCACATCAATGATCTCCATCCTCATGATCGGAGCCGTATTCTTCACCTTCGCAGCCACCACAGCCCTCGCCGGCAACGGCTATCTCGCCGTCTACATCTGCGGCATAGTCCTTGGCAACGCCACCCTCCCCAACCACCGCGGCATCACCAAATTTCTCGACGGCATGACATGGCTCGCACAAATCGTAGTCTTCCTCATGCTCGGCCTCCTCGTCAACCCCCATGAAATGATCGACGTAGCCGCCGTCTCCCTCCTCATCGGAATCTTCATGATCCTCATCGGACGCCCCCTGAGCATATTCCTAACCCTCGCCCCACTGCACAAAATCAGCCTCCGGTCCAAAGCCTTTATCTCCTGGGTAGGCCTTCGCGGAGCCGTCCCCATCATCTTCGCAACCTACCCCATAGTCTCAGGAATAGAAGGAGCCGGACAGATCTTCAACATCGTATTCTTCATCACCATCCTCTCCCTGCTCATCCAGGGCACCACTGTAATCACAGCCGCCCGCCGCCTCGACCTGATCTCCACCGACAACCCTGACAATGAAGACTTCGGCGTAGAACTCGCCGACGAACTCCCCACATCCCTCCAGACCCTCACCCTCACCCCCGACCATCTCGCCAAAGCCACAACCCTGCGCGACATGCAGCTCCCCCCAGGCAACCTCGTCATGATGATCCGACGCGGCAACCGCTACATAGTCCCCAACGGCACACGCAACCTTCAGCCCGGCGACACCCTCCTCATCATCAAGGAAGACAGCACAAACAAACCCGGAAAAGTGTAGAAACTCCCTGACAGCAACCCCAGCAACCAGGCCGAAGACAAAATAAATCCATCTGAAAACCAGGTCAAAATCAAAACCTTATAATATCACAGATAAAAAAATAAGCAAAAAAGCGCCTGACATATTTGACGGAAACAAAAAAATACCTACCTTTGCAACGCAAAACGCCTGAGGCCCCGTCAGCCCCGCAGTTGACATCAGCCACAAACAAAAGGCACGGTCCTATAGCTCAGTTGGTTAGAGCACCTGACTCATAATCAGGGAGTCCTTGGTTCAAGCCCAAGTGGGACCACCTCCTAAAAATCAAGCAGTTACGAAACAAATCGTAGCTGCTTTTTCTTTTATCTTGAACACAAATATGAACACAACTCCGCGCCAACTCATTTCAGCCGCCATTGACAGCCGCCGTGTTCATGCCCTTGTGTTCAAATTCTGTGTTCAAACTATAGCTGAGGAAAAAGAAAATTATGGGGAGCCATTTTCTTTTGCCCCGCCTCCATATATAGGTTTAGGTTTAACCGGGCATATATAAAGCCCGAACCAAACCAAAATAGATGAATATATTTGCGAAAGAGAAATGTTAAACTATGCTCTCGTTGCAGATAGCTATCTTGTGAGTATGCCGTGTAGAATTTGACCAACAGGGAGGCCGATTGCTACTTTTTTCTTTCCGGTGCCTACTTTGACGTAGGGAGTAACTATTGGTTCGGGACGGTATTCCTGGATGTACACCTGTTGGACGGTCTGGACACCGACAAGAACCCCAAATCGCTCGCCTAACGATTGGTTGACGTACCCTCCGAATTTAGACGTATCGTAGTAGCCAACCATTGCTGGTGGCATTGGCAGTCCGCCGCCAATCATAGGCGGTCTGCCGAAATAGTATGTGCCAAATGCTGTGAATGAGGTTGTCGGAGATAAATTATATGTGATGCTTCCATCCACTCCGTATTGAGTGTGTATGCCTCTGAAAAATCCATACTTGTTAACTTTCCCTCCAACATATATGTCAAAGTTACCAAATTGATGAAATACACGGAGAGCACCACTGTCAATCTGCATCAGTCCCGGATATACCGTAGTACCGCCCGAGGCTATGAATTCCCCATTTGTCCACCGGAAGATTGAAGCTTGTCCCGGAGCAAAGGTAAAATCGGGGATATTCAGTTTTAAAGGAGCTGAAGCACTATTATCGACGAGCGGGGTGCTCTCAGGGGCATATTGAAATGTCGGACCGATGTATGAGGTCAGATTGTCGCTTTTGACTAAACCGCCGATATTGATGGATTTAGCCAATGAGTCGCAGCGCAGACTGATTGTGTCCGGCACTTCCCGCTGTGCGAAACCCGCCAGCGGTGCCGCCAGGCAGATAACAAATGTAAGGATGTAAGCTTTCATAGTCCGGTTCATTTAATGGTGAGCATATAGCCGAACCCACGTTGATTGATGATAGAAATTGTGGGGTCGTGACGCAGGGCTCGGCGTAGTTTGTGAATGTAACCATGGAGGGAGTTGCGGTTGCTTTGTTCATCGCGCTGCCACACGGCAATCATCAGTTCTGAGGCATCGACAGTCTTCCCGATATTTGTGGCCAGACGTTCAAGTATCTTGGCTTCAAAGTGAGATAATTCTGTTTCTTTGTCGCCAAATGACAATGTCTGGGTCGTTACGTTAAAAGTATAGTCTCCAATTGCAAACTGGATATCCTCGGTGCGATTGTCACCATATCTTCTTAATAGTGCCTTAATCCGCACTATCAGTTCGCGGAGTTCAAAGGGCTTTTTAAGATAGTCGTTGGCTCCGATTTCAAAACCTTGCTCAACATCATCTATTGTGCTTTTTGCGGTGAGAAAAAGCAATGGCACTGTCGGCGACAATTTCCTTATCTCCTTCGCCATAGTGAACCCATCCATTTTGGGCATCATGACATCAGCCACGACTATATCGGCAGCTTCGGTTTTGAATTTCTCAAGTCCGACTACGCCATCAACAGCAGTGACAACTTCATAGCCTTGCCCGCGCAGAGTGTCGGCGACAATCAGCGTCAGGTCTTCCTCATCTTCTACAAACAGTATCTTATTGCTCATCTTTGCTGAATTTAATAGTGAACACCGAGCCTTCACCTTCTGTACTCTTGGCCTCAATATCCCAGCCCATTTTGTCGAGAATACTCTTTACATAATATAGTCCTATGCCATAGCCACGGACATCCTGACGGTTGCCATGCGGAACGCGGTAGAACTTATTGAACAGGTAGGGAATGGATTTTGACGGAATGCCGATGCCGTTATCTCTTACCGAAAGGTCATGGCTGTCGCCGGATATACTTATCTCAACACTCTCGTCGGAGTATTTGATTGCATTGTCAATCAGATTGTTCAGTACATTTGCCAAGTGCGCCCTGTCTGCCTCAATGGTGGTATTTTCAGGAATATTAACATTGATGGTTATATCCTTATCGCCTCTCATACGCTGGGCTGCGGCGATTTCTTCTACAAACTCGCGTAACTGTATATCTTCTGGTCTGAGTTTCATAGTTTTTCGACGTTCCATACTCATTGCAAGGATATTTTCCACAAGTTCGCCAAGTCGTTTCAGTTGCTTGTTTGCAATCGTCAGATACTTTGTCTTTTTGTCGGGGTCGTTGGTTGTGTCATAATTGAGCAGAGCGTCATTGGCTGAATATGCTATGGCAATAGGCGTTTTCAATTCATGGGTCATATTGCTGACAAAATCATCTTTCATCTCCTCAATGGTGCGCAGTCGCGAGACTGTGCGGAACAGATACCAAAACGCCAGAGAGAATGCAACCATCAGAAGAAATACCGTAATAATGATTCCAAACATCTGCGAAAGGATATGGCGGGTCAGTGGTGTCATATATGCCTTGTAATATATTCCCTCGTCAGGATTGATATTGAAGCTGAATGAATCCAATCCTGATTCTCCGTTGAATTTGGGATTGCCGCAAATCACGGAATCGTTACTGTTGACAACTTCCACACATAGGAAATCCGGATATATGAACCTATTGGAAAGTTGATTATATAAGACGCTATCCATAACCTCCATATCGTAAGGGATGTATCTATCCATTATAGCGTGAAATTGCCGGCTCATAGCATCAACCATCTGATTGGAATAGGACGCGTTTTCAGATAACATCGCGCGCTCTTCAATAACAGTTCCGTCAGCTTCAGTCCGGACTGATATGAGTTGACCGTTTTCATCTCTATATGTTGTTGCCTCCGCTTTTCTTGGAGCCTGTTTCTCTTCAACTTCTTCCTGCATTTGTACATTTGATGCCAATGCCTGCGCCCTCCCTGCCCGAAACATTAGGTCGTCAATATCTGCATCGGCCAAAGCAGTCATTACATCGCGTTCGACATTACTTCTTATAGAATTATACAGGCTTACGAGATAATAGACATTGCAGCTGAAAATAACTGCAATGACAACAATAAACGTAGTCGAGATAGTCTTAAAGCGTTTCATAATGCGAAGTTACTAATAATCCGTCACACAATTGTTTAGTAACACTTCAATTTAAGACTAAATAAGGGAGCATTTAAGACTAAATAAGGTTGAGAATTATCTGCCAAAGACCATATGCCTGTAATTTTGCATCAAACAAAAACGAAACAGCTATGAGGAAAGGTATATTATTCGCTTCATTCATTACGTTCATATCGGCTGTGGCTCAGACGGAAGCAACTGATACAATTTCTACCAGACAGCTCGATGAGGTTGTTGTAAAGGGAGAGAAACCACAAGTCAAAGGTAAGGACGGAATTATGGTAGTCGACCTCCCCGGAATAGTCAAGGACAAACCGGTTAACAATATTCTTGAAGCCCTTGGCTATATGCCCGGCATCACAAACAATAACGGTATGATCTGGCTCGCGGGAGCTTCCAATGTCACCATTATTCTCAATGGTGAGCTTACCAATATGCCGCTCCAGAATCTTTATCAACTTCTCTACAACACTTCGGTTGACAGACTGAAAAACGTGGAGATTATGTATTCCGCTCCGGCAAAGTATCATGTAAATGGCGCGGTAATCAACGTGGTTCTGAAAACGCCGACGCCTCTCGACGGCTTGCAGGGACAAGTCAGAACCGGATACAATCAGGCTCATTATGGTTCGTATGGCGGTGTACTTGCAGCCGCATACGCTATAAAGGACTGGACTTTTGACTTGAACTACGGACTGACGCGCAGTAAATCGTGGAGCCGCGAGGAAACATGGTCGAATCATCTTAATGATGGTAAGCGAACTATGATTGAGGATGACATGCGCCGAATCGGTCAGAACTGGAGCAATACCATATTTGCATCCGCTTCTTGGAAAACGCTCAAACTCACTTACAACGGTCAGATAATCTCCGATTCAAAGAGATGGAGTCTCTCATCAGGCACTTTGGGCAACTATACAAATGCCTACAACATGCTGTCGCCTGTCGGCTATCATAATATCGCCCTGCGCTACACGGCGCCATTCGGCATGACAATAGGAGGTGACTACACCCGCTATTCCGAAAACCGCTCACAGTCATTATTTAAGGACACAGACTACCTTCTTGGCTCTGAAAACCGTCAGCATATTAACCGTTGGCATGCATATATTGACCAACAGCATCAGCTTGGACAGTGGCAACTGAACTATGGCGCGGAATATCAACACTCAAAAGATCACAGTTCACAACACTACGCAATGTCCGACAATCCCGATTTCGATGATATTCTCAACGAAGATGTGGCGAGTTTTTACGTCGGCACAGAACGGTCTTTCGACTGGGGACTGTCGTTCAATCTTTCGGCAAAGGGTGAGTATTATTACACTAAATATCAGCACAACTGGAATTTCATTCCTCAGTTCGGGGCGACTTACTACAAAACACCCAAAAGCATATTTCAACTGAACTTCAACACCCAACGCATATATCCCTCATATTGGGAACTACATGGCGGCACGAGCCACATTAACGACTACTCGACAATTGTCGGTAATCTCCAGTTGCAACCCTATATTCAATATGATGCCCAGTTCAACTATATCCTCAGGCAAAAATATGTAGCGACCTTCTATTTCCAATATGGCGACAAGACCACGGTGCAGCTTCCTTACCAATCGCCGGATGCCATGAATCTCATCTATCAGACCATCAACATGAACTATAAGCGCGTTGTCGGGCTTAATCTTTATGCGCCTTTTGGTGTAGGATATATCTGGAATGCCACGGCCACAGCCAATGTTTTCAATCAGCGGGAGAAAGCCGACCATTTTCATGACATCGGCTTTGACAACAGCAAGTGGATATTCTATGGTGAATTTAGCAATTCTTTTAAGTTCAGTCAGAACTGCCCGGTATCACTGACCGTTGATTTCAGCTACATCTCGCCATCATTGCAGGGTATAGCCGACTTATCGAGTATATGGAAAGTCGATGCCGGCGTAAAATGGCAGTTCGGAAAGAATCGATGCTGTGAACTTGATTTGAAAGCCGATGACATTTTCAATAAATGGTCGCCGACCATGACTATCAACCATGCCGGTCAGGATTACCGGATGAAAGTGCGCGACATGTCTCACAATCTCAAACTGACATTCATCTGGCGGTTCAACGGCTTCAAACCCAAAGAAACAAACATTGACACATCGCGTTTTGGCACAGGAAAATAGCGTTAAACTACTGATTTATGAGAATTTTATTACTACTAATAACATTGATGGCTTTTTGCTCTTGTAGCTTAGAGAAAAAAGTTATTGTTACAACACGAGGATATGAACCATATCGTCAAACAGGAATGTCTGATGCCCAAATTAAAGGGCTGCAACGATCAGATGCTGCACGTGCGGATACGCTCTTTCTATACAAGTTCAAATAATATCAGCTTAATCATACAATAGACAAAGACAGGCAACCTCGGCAGAAATGTTGGGGTTGCCTGTCTTACGATTAGAGTAATGCTATTTCTCCGTGGGGTTGAAATAGAGGAAGGTTTCTTCTATGTGTCGGGATTTTTCGAGCTGGCGGGTGCGGTTCTTTATTGAATCCTGCTCATGTTGTGTGCCGACAGCAAAGATTTTTTCTCGGCGGAGCATATCTTCCTGTTCCTTGCCTTCCCACCAAAGCCTTTCGTATCGGTAGAGCCATTCCACATCTTTTAGCTTTGAGTTTTCGTTGAGCTGATAGAAGAATCCATAACCGAAACCTCCGGCGGCGAGAAGCAGAACCACAAAGATGGCATAGACCCAATGTGGGGTAGCACGCCACCATTGCCCCCAGATTATCGACTGGGCTTTGTAGCGCATGTCGTTCACCACGTCATAGAGCTTTCTTCGCTCATCCGCAAACTCCCTGCGGAATCCTTCATAAAGAGCGTCCTTGACCTTGTCTCCCAAATTGTCGGACAGTACATCCGCAACTCCTTTCGACAGGCTACCCGGCAGTTGCTCCATAACTTTTTTGAGTGTGCCGTCGGTTGTGGTTGCCGGTAGCTTTTCATCAAGCAGTTTGCCGACGCTTTCATTGGTCGCTATGTTGTCGGGCAATTTCACCGTTATAGGTCCTTGATTGACTGCTTGTGTCGGCGGCGTTGCCTTCGCTTTTGTTTCGAGGGTCTCGATGCGTGTGCCGTGGTTGGTAACTGTCTTTTGCAGGTCGTCAATCTGCTCTCCTTGTTTCTTGACGTCATCATATAGCTTTGACATATTCAGATTCTTCTTAATTTGCGTTTACGTTTGGCTTCTTCTTTCTTGATGGCGTTTTGAAACGCCTGTTCCTCCGGGTCGAAGCCGGGGCCGAGAGTGAACAAATTTCCGATTGCCCCGACGGTGACTTCAATCACATCTTCTACAAGTGAGGGCTTTTGCGTCGGGGTATATTCGACCGTTACTTTGGGGCGCGTCGGAGCATGATCAGACTGTTGTTGCCCATGCTTGCGGTTAAACTCAAAGAGGTTGTTCAGGCGGCGATATGTGAAAGCACGGTCGATTTTAGACCCGTTGATCGTTATATCGCCGTCTGTAAATTTCACCCCTATGTGTTTGCCTGTGTTGTGGTCGTCTTGAAATTTTACCTCAATTCCGGCACAGGCGAGTCGACGCGAGAACTCATCCCACGACTTACAACCATAAATCGCCTGACTGATCCGCTCCTTAAATACCGGAATTTTGTCCTCGTATTTCTGTTTCAGCGGCGAGTATGTGAGTCCGTATTTGTCCTTGATAGCCTTTACGACACGGTCGCCGCGCCTGAAATTGTTGCGCTCGTCGACTGCCTTGCCTGACATATTCACACGGTTATAGACGATATGGAAATGCGGATGTTCGGTTTCCAGATGGCGCACGACAAGATACTGGGTGTTCTTGATTCTCATTCCTTCCATATACTCTTTTGCGAGCTGAGCCATGAATTCATCGGTCAGGCGAGGCGCATCGGCGTTGTCAAAACTGATGGAAATATGTCCTGCCGGATTCTCCTTGCCGGGCATAAATCCATGTACCGCTTCAAACGATTGCACCATTTTCGCATAGTCGGAGGTGAAGATATTATCGCTTCCGATTATGCGCCATGTGTCCGGCGTATATTCTTCAGGGTTGTGGAACTGGCGCGTCACATACCCCACGACATCGTGAAACGAGCCGCTTTTAAGTATTCTTGCAAACATAATCAGTCTCTTTATTGGGTCTTAATTTTTTGAGAATGTCAAACATCTTATCGACAACGGTGGCTAATTTATTTGCCGCGCTGCGAAGTTTGAGCTGATGAAAACAGGTCATTGCCTGATTGAAATCGGAACTGAGATTTAGTATTCCTTTGGCAATCTCCTTTTCAATCTCGTTCAGGCGACTGACGATAGTGAGCCGGAAAGCACCGTGACGGACATACTCCGCCATCTTTACTCCGGCGGTTTTTGACCGCTCCAGAAGGTCGGAGTACTCGACATCGTTAAGTTTGATTGTCACCACATGGGTGCGCTTCTCATCGGTCGGTTTAGAGGGACGACCACCCTTTCTGACAGTTGATTTACTCATTGTAGACATTGTTGTGGTTTATGTGGATTGGGGAGGTAAAGAGCGGCTTATGCTGCGCAGTTTCGGGAAGCATTTTCGGAGAAAAAGAAATCCCGAAACATATCCTTGCCTTCCCAATTCACTACGTTCATCGGGAAGCTGCCCCACGGTGTACCGGGTGCAGTGGTATCCCGACATTATCATCTCAGAGTTTACGCCATATTTCGATGTCGTCGGCATAGAGATTGAGATGCTCCAAGAGGACGGCGTTGATGTAGCTGCCGACGGTGGTGTCACGGTCTCCAAGGATGCGGGCGATGCGTTCGAGCTTCTCCCATACGCTGTCCTCTATGTTGACAGGATGACGCTTCTCCAGCTTTGCCGGCGTAAGATAGGTAGCCTTGAAATCGGCGTAATCTGACTTGCGCTTTTGCTTGCCGATACGCTGTTGCTTCGGTAGCTCTGTCGTATCGGTTGAGAGTGATACTGTCTGCTCGTTGTCGAACAGATTGTCTGTGTTGGTAGAATTGGTGCTGTTGACAGTGTTGTCGCTGTTTATAGCATTGATAGTGGGAGTTGAGTTGATGGAGTTATCCGGTTGCATAATAATTTGAGGTTTGATGGCTGATACTTTGGCTTCGGGTGCATCGGTCAACTCGGTTGACTTGGATGCGGTGGATTTATTTGTTTTCATTGGAAAGTGTGTTTTGGGTGAAACTTTGATTTGTGAGATACTCATTCAAGTCATTGAACTCGGAGTATAGCGTAGAGCGGTCAATCACGGTTGAGCCATATACGGCTGTCAACTCGGTGAGTGCTGTTTGTCCGGCTGAGTCGTTGTCAAGATAGCAGTTGATGGTGGTGTAGTCTTTGAGATAAGGCACAGCCTTGTTGACATTGACAACCGAGTTGAGTATGATTGCATCTGTTCCGCTGATGATTCCGAGTGTGAGCGCAGAGAGATAATCAATGAATCCCTCGAACATGGCACACTCTGTTGACGGGCCATCTCTCGCCCATGGCAGATATGAGATGTCCTTGCGTCCCCGGCAACCCTTGAAATATCTGTTGCGCAGTTCCCAGCCACCGCTGACATTCTCAAATGCCACGGCAAAATAAAATCTACCGTTGACGCAGTAATGCGCCTCCTTGCATTTCGCTTTTGCAATGTGTGCCGGGATACCACGCTCTTGAAGGTATGCGACAAGTGCGCGGTGTTCCAGTGGCATGACCTCAAATCGCTCCATGCTCGGCGCAGAATGCCGCTGGGGATAAGAGGAAGCGACTGTCTGCACCGATGGCACCGGACAACTGTCAGCGATGCAACGCATGAGATAGCGCAGGTCTGTTGACTGATACATTTCGGTTGCCAAGTCTATGATGCTTCCACCTCTGCCAAGTCCGAAATCATACCAGCAGTTGAGCGTGGTTTCCACCTTAAACGACGGCGTATATTCCTGTCGTAATGGCGACTTATACCATAGCCTCGTTCCTTTTCTCGCCGTCGGTTCATGTCCGAGTTGAGACAAGAAGTCGGCTAAAGGGATTGATTTAATCTCTTTGAGCATGAGTTCTAAAATGTTTGGGTGAGCTGGTTCGTGGTTCAGGTTCTATTATATATGCCCTTTGCCAAACCAAACCAAAATTGTGGTTTTCAATAGTAGAAATCCGGATTGTAGATATACTCGCGGTTCTCGTAGCGAATCATGCCTTTGTTGTCAAGAAAGGTCTTTAAGCCCTTGACCTTATTGTTGGAATACGAGTGTCCGCAGGCGGCATATCCGGCTTTCAATGCCGCCTCGAAATTGCGACAACCTTTTATCGGGCCGTTGACGAAAACTACCGCCAACGCTTCGCGGTGCTGTTCCTCGGTCAACTCCTTGTAGGGATACGGATCTTTGGCTTTCTTGCCCGGTTCGGTGAACACATATCCGCTGGCTATCTCCGGCAGACCGTAGTCATTCACACGGAAGGCAAACGGGTCAAACTCGGCTGCGCGTATCATGGCGGCACATACCTCCGAAACAGTGTCATCGGTTTTGCTTCGGCTAATCTGGAGCACGGTCTCGGCCTTGTTGTTAAGTTCTGTGCCGACATGACCACGGGCATTGTCGTCGCTCTTGTTGAGATGCAGAACCGTGTGGATATGTATCTGGAACTTGTCAGTCCATTCCATCAGCTTGCCGATAAGGTCGGTCGATTCCTTGGCGCAGTTGATGTCATACATCAGGTCACGCACACCGTCGATGATTACAAGCCCGACACCGGGAGTGTTGATTATCGCCTGTTCGATGACTTCAAGGCGCAACGAGGGCGTAAGCTGGCGCAGAGCGGCAAACTTCAAGTGCTCCGGATGTGTGTCGGTTGGCAGTTTCGCAAGTCGCAGGGCGCGCTCCATGACCTTCTGGCAATGATACGGACTTTGCTCGGTGTCGAAGTAGAGGATTGTGCGCTTATCATCAGGAAACTCGGCAGTGTAACCTAATACCTTGCCGTTGACGAGCGATGCCCCGACAATGGCGGCGACATTGAAGGTCTTTTTACTCTTTGCCTTTCCGGTTGATGCCGAGAAGTTGCCGAGCGTGCCGATAACGCTGCCGTTGGCATACAGCACCTCCGGCGCAGTCTGAATCTCATCAGTGATTCGCAACTGCTTCTCCTCCCAAAGTCGGAGGATGTCTTGCTTTACTTCGCTCACTTTTCACCTCCTTCCTTATAAGCCTGCATAAGGTCGAGTGCTTTCTGGGCGTCTATGATGATTTTTCTGCCTGTTTGTGTAATGGCATCCTTGATTACGCCACTATTCTTGATGCGGTGCGCGGTAGCCTTACTGCACTGGAGAAGTTCGCAGAGTCCGTTGATTCCATAAACGAGCCAACGCTTTGCTGTGGTGGAAACATTTTCGTCAGAGGTCACGTTTTCGGTTGCGGTCGTGGTCTTGACAAAATGAGAGTCAAGTAATTCTAAAAATTGTTCTCCGGTGTACTGCCAGAGAGGGAGTTTGAGTAACTGGTCTTTTGTCATACGCAGTGTTGTTTAGAGTTGTACGTACCGCCCTCTTGTAGAGCGCATCCGAGTAACTCCCGGACACTGCAAAATTACTGCCGGTCATGAGTGGCGTGTATGTGGTGTATGACTATGGATATAACAAAACTACCCGTCAGAGTATCAAACTCTAACGGGTAGCATCATAAGGTCTCAAAAGTGGAATTTCAAGTGGTGAAAGTGGTGCGCGAGTGGTATCTTTAAGTTGCATGGACTCTCATGCTCGCTTTTTATGATTTTTGAGGATTCTGTCAATCTCATCAGCATACTCTCTGCTTGACACACTGGCATCATCGCCGCGTGGATGACAATACTTCTTTTCGTAGTAGCTCCACTGAATATCAAGATGAGCGAGAATATCCTCACGCCACGCCGCTTTGTGCTTGGCCGGAACAATTTCGTATAATTTCGATATGAGATAGCAAGCCTTGATTTTCTGCTTGGGACGTATCTTTATAGGTTCATGTTTGCCGTGGAGATTGAGTGATGAATGGAACTGAGTCTCGGTGCTGTCGAAAACATCAGAACAAACTTCGTATAACTCCGAAACAAGTATCATAGGGAACAGATCTTCTTCCCATTGGCGGCATGATTTCGTATTTGTCTGATTCTGTTTTACAGGTTGTTCAGGTGCCGGATAACTACCATTGGGGACCTGCATCTTTTGGATAAAGGTTTCCCTACATTTCGGATGTAACCGAATTTCACATGGCGGAAAGTATCGCTCCACCGTGATGAAAATTCTACGACAGACACTTCGCAACTCATGGTACACATCGAATGATGGCTTCAACAGAAATTCATCATATTCAACGCTTTCCTGTAATTTCTTAAGGAACTCCCGTTTCTTTTCAAGCCATCCCTCACGGGTTTCAGACATATGGAATTGCTCGATTTCCTGTTTGTATTTATCTATCGTCCAGTCGTCAGGCACCGGGATTTTGTGACAAGCCTTTAGCGCGTACTCATAATGAGCTGCACAGATATAGAACATCTCCACTTCTTTAAGGAAGTGGTTGCTTTCGTACCCGTCTATCATGTCTGCCTTGGATTTATTCTTACGTTCACGGTCCAACGTATGGAATACACTCCAGAATGTAAGTAGCCTTGTTGCAATCTCGGCACAGTAATTTCGGGTTTGGTCAGCTTGTACCTTTCCGATTTCTCCAGAGGCGTGAGATTCGATGATAGCGTTTTCGATATCAATAGAACATAGTTTGCTGGTGGCTTCGGCAATTCGCTTGTATAAAATTGTATCCTGTTTGGCTACCAGCGGAGCTTTCGTAAGCTGCCTCAAATCTTCCAATATTGGCACAACATCGCGTAGGGTCGTATGGTTTGGCATTGGCGGGGTAGTGTTTAACGGGTTGATGAATATGAATGCCAATAGCTATGCCGATTTACTGAAATTTTCGTCATAGTGACATTCAGCATATCAAACAACCTCCATTCACCAAGTGTTCACCGATCTAACAAACTACAAGCCATTCATAACGAAGCCCTATAATATACCCCCCCAAAAAACCGTTTCAGAAAGTTTTATACCGCTTACTGGGCGTGACGCATCGTATGCGCCATAAGGCATAGAAAATGAAAATGGCAGAATGAAGGATTAAAATTTATTTATAATCCATCTACCTTCTTTGCGCCCACCTTCACGCGATATAATTCCAGATTTTTGAAGATACTCCATATCCCTACGGACTGTACGGTATGTAATTGCCATGGCTTCCGCTATCTGCGGCATGGTTGCACCGGGAGTATTCTCCAATAGATGAATTATCTCCAATTGGCGTGGAGACAATTCTTTCTGCCCCTCTTTCTGCCCCTCTTACTGCCCCCTTTGTGAGGCAGTAAGATTCTCCGCACTAACTATCTTCAGTTCAAGTTTAACCTGCATCAGCTCAGGTTGTTCAATGAGCTGCGGCTCCAACCAGTGCTTTTCCTGCCATGCGTTGAGAATGAGAGGGAAACCGGAACCGAGGTTCTCGCCGTATCCAATGTTGAGACTCAGAATCCACTTCTATTCATTATCTCTCTTATATTGTCAAGGACTTTCTTTTGCATCTCATCTTGTAAGACTTTATCCGTCAGTTGCACTATGCGATTATTACATTCGGATAGGGCGGACGAAATGCCTTCAAGATAGCGGGTGTGATTGTTATTTGGAGAGTATAATTGGGCAAAGGCGGCTAACTTATATTCCGATTCAAGACGATCCTTGACAAAAAGGAGCGAAGTGAGCTTTTCAATGCTATTTCCTTTTGATACAAAATCGGCGAACTCTCTCAAAGGATTTCCTTTTGGGAAAAGAAGCTGTATTGCTTTTATGAAGTCTGATTCTGTCATATTTTACGTTCTAAAGATTGTTATTCTATGCTGTAGCAGGATTGGGGAGTTAAAAACGAGCGATGTGGTTATATCAGAAGCCATTTGTAAGCAGCACAGACATCAATGACTTGTCCCTGAACCTCCAATTCACGCTCCTCAAAGGCGGTGACCAAAGTCAATTTGTCACATTTTAGTGATGTCCCGGCTTTCACCAAAGCAGAAGTTTCGCGATTGAGAGTTTTTTCCGAGGATATGTCATAGGAGACCTGTACAAGTTCAACAACCGTTGCTCGATGACAGACTACGAAATCAACTTCGTAAGACTCTGTTTTGTGATAATAGACATCGTATCCGACTCCATATTTTCTGCATATCGCCAAATAAACCAGAGATTCAAGCCTCCATCCAAAATTATCTTTTGCAAAAGCATCCTTTCTGGCGTTCATAAGCGATACATCTATGGGGTAGCATTTCGCATTACGAATCCGCTCGCTGCTTTTGGTAGAATATTTGCGTAACTGTTTCAGGAGATAAGCCTGATAAAGGTATCCGACATAATTCTCAACGGTTTTGTCATTTTTGAAATTAAAAGTCTTCTGCAAAGCTGTATATATAACTTCGCATGGAGCATTATTCATAAGATGATGAGACAGTGACTTAAAGGCATCTTTGTATCTTACCTTAAAACGCTGCACGATGTCTCTTTCCAGAATATTTGAAACCAGAGTATCTATATATTCCTCGGCAGTTTCTTCTCCACTGATTATCTCCGGAAAACCACCTGTCTCCATGTACTTGTCAAATGCTCTGCGAAGTAAGGCGTCAGTTTTTGTAGAAAGATTCGTCGTTTCCACTTTCTCCATTTCGCAAAATTCACGGAACGAGAAAGGATACAATTCGATTTCATTATAGCGTCCGGTGAGATATGTGGAAAGTTCGCTACTGAGTAGTTTTGCGTTGCTACCGGTTATAAACACTTTCATTCCATGCCTAAGCAGTCTATTGACAAAAAGATGCCATCCTTCTATATTCTGTGCCTCGTCAAGAAATAAATGAGTGAAATCACCATAAATCTGGTAAAGGCACTTTAATACATCGTTCAGATCCTCGGCTGACAAACGGACTAAACGCTCGTCATCAAAATTCACATAAGCAAATTTTACCTGAGCTTTGTCCAATACGTTGAAACACAATGTTGATTTTCCACTGCGGCGTACACCTATTACCACTTGAGCCTTTTTGCTCTCAAGTTTAACCATATCTTCTTCCTTCCGTTTGCAAAAGCGTTGGGAACGAAGAGTGTCAAGTTCCTCTCGTTGGTCTCGTAATATTTCAAGCAGTACTGAAGCCTCCATTAATGTCTTATATTTATGGCGCAAAGATAATAAAACTTCGGTAAACCCGCAAAATTACAACTTGTAAACTACGATAATTAGGCATATTCAAGGGATACGTACTACGATAAATACATCCTTGTCCAGCTAAACCCTGTTATAATCTGCCAAAAGTGGCTCAAAAGTTATAGATTTGGCAGATTATAAGCATGTATTAGAAGGGAAGAAATCATTGAATCGGAGGCACGATAAATATTTTCTCATTGAAAGCCTGCATCATAGCGGGTGTTACGTTGGATATATAACCTGCAAGGAGTGCAGACACCTCCGATGTGGCATGACCTACCGCATAGTCTATGTAAGCGGTCATGACCCCATGATGCGCCAATGCCGAGATAAACGAGTTGCGGGCATACTGGGGAGTGACACTTTGGATTCCGAGCGATTCGCATACGTCCTTTATGTTCTTTGAGATGCGGCGGTTAAAGTCGTGAACACGGATTGCTTTCTGTTCATCAGTGACGGCATTGAGAAAAATATCAGGGAAAACCAGTTCACCGGGACTATATGGTGATGCATACACATCAAGCAATTGCCGTAACTGCGGAATAATCGGCACTGATGTTTCATCAAGCTGCTTGCCGACAGGTTTGTTTGCCCTGTCAATTTTAGAGCGGATGAAAACAAATTGCGGAAATTTCTGTGAAACTGCCGCTTTTTCTGTCCAGACAAGTTTAGCCATATCTATGGTATTCATGCCGTTGAGACAATAAAGGAGCAACCAGCGTCCCACGGCACGGGCATATTTTGACTGTTTATCGGGAGAAGCAAGCCAATATTCCCACAACCTCAATACTTCTTCCACAGTCAAGGCATTCAAGCGGCGACGGTTGCCTGCATGAATAAGACCTTTGAAATTGGGAACCATAGTGGTGTGTCCGTCTTTATATGCCTGATTGAACACAGCACGAGTGGCGCGAAGAATTACCATTCGCGTGTCCAAAGAAAGCGGCAGATCTGTGCCATTTCGCGCTTTCTGCTCATCAAGCCATTTGGCGAAACGCGTTAATATGGCGGTATCGACAGCACCGAGAGAAATTGGTTTATCCTTGCGGAACAGTTTGAACCAATCAAGCGCGGAAGAATACATCGCGCGGGTCTTTACTTTTTCTTTCGATGCTCCAAGAGCTGCCCAATAAGAAAAAGTATCATCTGCTCTCATCGTTTTTTCTGTCACTTTCCCTTCCGACTTGTCGAGATAACTTTTCAAGTCGGCTACAGAGAAGCGATTGAGCAAGATAAGCTCATCAGCTTTGGCGCATACCCGATCAAACATCTTGCGAAGTTCTTTTCGAGTTTCGATGGCTGTATTAGATTTTGAGAACAGAGCCTCGTATTCTTTCATTGATGACACCTTATATCCGGTCGAGAAATATCTTCTCGCCCGCTGATGGGTGACGCAGACTGTCAACGGCACAGATTTGCCTGTGTCGAATTTATATCTATTATCAGGAGCGAGAATGATATACACCATCGCCCCTGCGAATCTCCGGGATTCGTCGCTGAAGAGAGCCTTATTCATATTTGATATTTTCAGATTTGTGTTCAAGTTTTTATCAGATCTGCCGGACCCAATAAAACAATCAGGGAGCGTGTTCAGCAAATGGTATTTGAACACATTTTGAACACAACTCGCGAGTTTCAAGAGGTCTCATTCAAAATTATAAATTTTGTTTTGCGCTTGCAAATATCTGATAATCAAACTGTATTCTATTAACAAAGTTTCATACGGTTTCGTTCAAAATCACGTCTTCCACCTACTCATAATCAGGGAGTCCTTGGTTCAAGCCCAAGTGGGACCACCTTTATGAATCTCCAATCGCTTATATATCAAGCGATTGGAGATTTTCTTTTATAAGTATTGTCCACAATTTGTCCACCAAATTGATTTCTGACCACGCAGTGGACAAAAAATTTCCTTAAAAATTCTGAAAATAATTGATGTTGCCTCAAAAACGGGTATAATTTGATTGGTGACGAACAATAGTTGTGTAGTGAGCGTTTTGAATGTCGATGCTTATTTTGGCTCATTCACTCACCCAAGCCCACTATATGACTAAAGAGGAAAAGAACAAACTTACCAGTGATGCCCTCCGCCACTGGTATGAGAATCATCAGGAGGAATATTGCAATTTTACCGACCTTATGCACGACCGCAGAGGTATCGGTTTCGACCAAGTCTTCAAGACTGCCATTATGCTTGTGCCGAAATATGAGAAGGCACTTCTGCTCTATCTGAAGAATGACCGCTCGGAGGGCATTGAAGATCTGGAAAAGATTCTTACCGATGGAGGACTTAAAGACCAACTTGCCCTGCATTTCAGGGCTCAGATGCCTGATTGCATTGTTCCGGCAATGTTGAGCTGGTTGTTTTTCGGCCGCAGCTTCGAGTGTATGGTTGAATATGGCGAGGAGTTGATTCAGGATGGTAAACTAAATTTTCTTCTGCGCAGACTCGCATCGTTCAATATAAAAACCATCATCAACCGCAGCCTGACTATTGGCGCTCGTAAAGAGGAAGATTGGGTGAAGTTCGTGTCTGAGATGGAAGACATGGGGATCACTCCGGTTGTTACTGCTGGAGTTGTTGCCAAATTCAAATCAATACCGACAGAGACAAAGGTTGAAATGAAGAGCACTTCAGAAAAGAAACCCATTCCCGGCAAAGAAAAGAAACGCCGTAGCCTGAAAGAACTGTTGCCCAACAGTGATGAATATCTATTGGGGTCGATTGATGAGCATATCCATATCAAACAAAGCGGGAAGGATTTGGCTCTTCTTTATCTTGTCCTTGAAAAGAGCCGTTCCCTTACCAATACCTCCGTTGTCGAATTTCATGCGGCTCTTGAACAGCGTTATGAGAAAAAGCCCAACATCCGCATCCCCGGGCATAGAGGCATACAGGATAATTTGAAAATGCTTCTTACGCCTACCACAATCACAAAGAAAAGCGGAGTGGAAGTCCCTTGCATGACATTTGAGAGACCGGAATACATGTTCGCCTACAATGACCTTGTTGAGAAATTGGGAGTGCAGGATTACGCATACTCCTGCTGACATATAAAAATATTATTGACGGGAGCCATCTGACAGTGATGTCGGATGGCTCCCGTTTTTCATATCCGTACCGCCTTCTGCGCAATTTTGAGGGTCGCTGAAAAGAAAAATTCTTCGTTTTACTTCGTTACGAATCAATGCGAATATAAACCACTGTGTATCAGCGTTATAAATTTGGAGAAACATAAATCATGTGTTTTCTTTGCACCGTCAAATCGCAACGACAAGGCGAAAGTCCGTAATCATTGCTGAGGTAAAGACCGGTCACCCCATGCAATAAAAACCGACAGAGAGAAGCCAATTCATAGCGATGCGACCCTTGGACATTTCATGTTGTCGGTGTCCATTGATTAATCCAGATGACGCGAGGAATTTTAACAATGAATCTTGATTTTTCAAAATTCACACCGGAGGAGCTGACCGGACTTTCAATCACGCTCCCTCTGGGTCACCTCCTTGAAGTGGTCGAGCACACTGCTGAACGTGCTATCGAAAAATTTAAGGAGGAGGTTCTGCCGGCTATGCTTTCGGCAGACAAGGATCCACTCATTCCCCGCAAGGAGGTAATGAGAATTCTTGGAGTCTGTGCAAACACACTCCGCAACTGGCGCAAGAGCCAATATTTGGAAGCAACTCTACTTGGAGGCAAAGTCTATTACAAGACATCTGCCGTAAACACGATTCTGGAAAAGTATGGAAAAGAGCACATCTAACTCCAAAGGCATTGACCCTATGCTCATTCTCGGCAAGGCTGTGGATATGTGTGTTAGTATGCGTGGCGGTGATTTTCCGCTTGGTGCCATGCCGATGAAGATTCAGCGGATTATCCGCGAGGCTAACGACTGCTACGGTTATCCGGTGGATTATCTTGCCGGGGCTATGCTCGTGGCTCTCGGTCTTGGCATCGGTAACACCCATTTTGCCCGGCTGAAAGGGAAATGGGATGAGAGTGCCATTCTGTTCATGGCTCTTGTCGGCAGACCCGGAGCGTGCAAGTCGCATCCTCTGAACTTCGCTATCCGTCCTTTCTCCGATATTGACGGCGTAAACAACAGTGCCTTTCAGAAAGAACTTGCCGAGTACAACCGCCAGTGCGAATTACCGATGAAAGAAAGGACTGTTGCTCACCCGGTATTGCCTGTTAACAAGCGGTTCCTGATTTCTGACGCTACGCCGGAGGCAATGATGCTTATTCACTCCCACAATCTGCGCGGCATCTGCATGTGGAATGATGAACTTGCCGGATGGTTCAAGAATTTCAACCGCTACAACAAAGGCTCTGACGAGGAGTATTGGCTGAAACTCTATAACGCCAACCCGATATTCTCCGACCGCAAGGGAGCGAAAGACTCCGTCTATATCGGAAGACCGTTTGTGTCTGTTGTCGGCACTATCCAGAACGGCATCCTCAACGAACTCGCCCAAGGCAGCCGCAGTTCAAACGGCTTTATCGACCGCCTTCTATTCGTCATCGCCAACAATCAGGATAAACAGGCGTGGAGCGACAAAGAACCGTCATTCGACATTGAGGCTACATGGGCTGAGATTATCAGCAGACTTGTGGATATGCCATACAAAACTGATGAAGACGGAAAGGTTATCCCGACAATCATAGGATTTTCGCCGGAGGCAAAGACACGGCTCTATCAGTGGCAACGGGAAAACACCGAGGACTGCAACCGCGAGGAAAACGATGCTCTAAAAGGAGTGTTCAGCAAATTCGATTTCCATGCCATACGCTTCTGTCTGATAATCCAGATAGCGCGGTGGGCTTGTGGCGAGGCTGACAAAACTGAAATAGATCTTGTTTCGGTGAAGAATGCCATAGGCCTTGTAGATTATTTCAAGGCTACCGCCACAAGGGTGCAGGGCATAATCAAGGATTTGTCGCTGTCAGAACTGCAACGGGCTGTCATAGCCGCACTGCCGGAGGAGTTCACAACCGAGCAAGGCGTTGAGATTGCGATAGCCAATTCTATGGCAGAGCGGACATTCAAGGATTTTGTCAAGCGGTTCACCGGCATCCATTTCCAAAAGGTGCGTCACGGAGTCTATGCGAAATTATGATTATCCACCTGCATTTTCTGCACTTTCCGCATTTTCGCTCCGTCAAAATGCAAATAATGCAGATAGTGCAACCAAAATCTTGATAGAACTATGAGTGGATACCGATTTATTCTCCAACCCTATCGTGGTGTCGGAAGCCGTCATTCTTGCCCCGCCTGTCACAAGAAACGCTGTTTCTCTCGATACATCGACACCGAGAAACAATTCACGTTTCCTGATGATGTCGGCAGATGTGACCATGAGCAGAGTTGTGGCTACCACCTCACACCAAAGGAATATTTTGATCGCAATCCACAGCACAAACCTCAGCACTCCGATTGGTCAGCTCCGTCAGCCCGCATAGCCACGCCGACCGAGCCGCCCAAGCCAGCCTCTTTCATTGCGGCAGAGACTGTTTCACAGACTCTGCACGGTTACGACCGAAACAATCTCTTTCTGTTCCTCAAATCGAAGTTCGGACCCGATGATGCGGAGCGTATGATGAGAGAGTATTGCGTCGGCACATCGAAGCACTGGCCGGGAGCATGTGTGTTCTGGCAGACCGACATAAACGGGCGTGTCCGCACCGGGAAAGTTATGCTCTACAATGCCGAAAGTGGCAAGCGTGTCAAAGAGCCATTCAACCATGTGTCGTGGGCCCACTCGCTGATGAAGTTGCCGCACTACAATCTCCGTCAATGTTTTTTCGGTGAGCATCTGTTGCCGATGAACCGTGGCAAGCCTGTCGCATTGGTCGAGAGCGAGAAGACAGCACTGATAGCGAGTTGGTATCTGCCCGAATATGTGTGGCTCGCTACCGGCGGCAAGAACGGTTGCCTCAATGCCGAGGCACTCCGGGTTCTTAGTGGACGGCAGGTTATCCTCTATCCTGATTTGGGGGCGACCGAGAAGTGGCGGCAGAAACTGCCATTGATGAAGTCGCTCGGTATCGAAGCCTCCATCTTCAACTTCATGGATGATGTTGCCGATGATACCGACAAGTCAGCCGGATATGATATTGCCGACTATCTACTGCGAATAGAGCCAGACCAAGCAGTACTACAAAGTATGATTAGAAAGTATCCGATGTTGCAGAAATTCATAGATGACCTGCAACTCGAATTAGTGTCGGTTGAGCGGTATGACCCGACAACCGAAACAACATTGTCAAACCGTATAAACGAGAAAATATGATCAACAAGAAACCTCAGTCAACAACCTCTCCCTCCACTGCCAAGTCAACACCCAAGACTGGCAAAACATCTACCGATTGTATAACTCCAAAATCTGATGATATTATGAAATCTGATATTACACCCAATTCCGTTGACTAGGTAAAGCCTGTCAACACCGCTAACTCTGATGTTGCTGTTAACAGCAACGACCGCAACACTCCCGACAACAACGCCAATCTGTTCAACAATGAACAGAGCGCAACGCCACAACCCAAGCAACAGCGTGTGGGCATAAAGCAGCGAAAGCTGGAGTTCGGCGAATACAAGGAAACATATCTTATCCCGGTGAAGATTGTCAAGCGACATTCGCTCAACATCAGCGATGCCACATGGGAGCGTCTTGAACGCTACGCCCGTATTCTCGGCGACCGTGGCGCAAACGTTGGCAGCTATGCCGAGCGCATCATCTGCGAACACCTCGACCTGTTCGGCGACGACCTCGAGGCATGGCGCAAACTCTGAGAATTGACAGCCGGAAATAAGCGACAGATCGGGAGGCAGAAAGTCCCGTCTGGATGGAAACGGAGGTATGCTGCGCAGCCTGATTCAGTAGTAGTGGCAAGATACCTTTTGAGTTCCTCAAAAGGGGGTAATCCGACAGCCTGACGGTTGATTGCCTGCCTCCCGATGGTCGCATATTCCGGTATAATGGTTACACCGATTACAATGATTTACAACATGGATAAATCGAATGGAAGACCGCGCCTCGGCTCGGCAAAAAGAGACAGGTATGTCAAGATAAGTTTCAATGACGGCGAGTATGACCGCGTTGATATTCTCTCGGCAAAGGCAGGTATGAACAAGGCTGAATATGTCCGCATCCGGGCTTTGGAGGATGTCATCATCGCATTCCTCTCTGACGAGGAAAAAGCCCTTATCCACGAGTTGAAAAAACTCGGACCCAATCTCAATCAAATCGCCCATACAGGCAATACCGAGGGATTGACCGCTATTGAAGACAAGGCTAATTTCTGCCTTGACACAATGGCCGACATCCTCATAAATCTCAAAAAACGGACACAAAGATGATAGGAAAAATTTTGAAATCCGGGTCGTTCGGTTCAAAGGTTGACTATGTCACCCGCGAGAAACACGACAAAAGAATATTCACTCCCGACACTTGGAAGATACTCGGAAGCGATGGTCTGTTGGGTACGAAACGCCGTCAGATAATCGCAAGTTTTGAGTCGCAGTCTATGCTGAACCATCGAATAAGCAACCCCGCCGGACACATAACTTTGTCTTTCGCCGCCGAGGACAGACCGAAATTAAGCGATAAAAAGATGCTTCAGATAGCGAAAGATTACATCAAGATGATGGGCCTCGACAAGACCCAATGGCTCATAGTCCGCCATTACGAAACCGACAAACCGCACTGCCATATCGTGTTCAATATGGTAGGCAACAACGGCAAGCGTATGGAGTGCGGACGCAACCGCTACAAGAATAAGAAGGTCTGCGAGGCATTGACACGGAAGTATGGACTTGCATTGCCCAAGCAGGAGAACCCCGATTTAGAGAAACTGCACGGCATTGAGAGAGCGAAAGCGGAGATAAGAATCGCCGCCACGGAAGCATTGAAAAATGCCCGCGACTGGAATAGTTTTGCGCGTGAGTTGGCTAAAAAGAACATCTCAATCATTCCGAAATACCGCCGTGGCACTACCGAGATGCAGGGCGTTTCCTTCCAACTTGGCGACTACAAGGTGAAAGGTTCTGATGTCGGAGAGCAGTTCAAATTCAGAAATCTCGACAGCCTTTTCAATTCGCAGTCACATAGCCGACAGTCACAGCCGAGGCAGACTCAGCCACATCAAGCCAGTGTCGATCAGTCGGCAGTAGTGTCGTTGGCAAAATCCACAATGGAGACTCTGGAAAAGGCTGCGGAAGTGACCGCTGATATTGGCGAGTCTATATGCAATATGGTTGGCGGTGCGTTCCAACTTGGAAACGGTCACCTTGACGAGAACGAGCAGGCCGCAGCCAACCAACTGCTGAAGAGAAGAAGAAAACGTAACAACAAACCCAGATTATCCTGATTATGGCAAAGAAAGATAACATCTCACTTGTTCCACAGTGCGGGGACATGGATATGGAATTGCTCCGCCGCCAAATGAAACGGCTGGAGGACGCACTGACGGAGATTAAGAATGAGATGGCAAATGTGGCAACGAAAATATCGGCTCCCGTTATGCTTCCTGCCACCCCCGAGCCAATGGAAATTACGGAGATTAAAATTCCTGATAATCTCGCCAAAAGCGAGGATGTCGCCACACTCACCGGAATAATCCAGACTATGAACGGCTCAATGGCTCTTGTCGTCCAAGGCATGGCAGATCTCAAAAAGGCAGTTGAGGCAATGCCGAAGCCGGAGGACAAGACCGATGAGATTGTTAAAAAGGCAAGCGAGGTATTCGTGTCAAAAGTCACTTCAAATCTGACTCCCATCATAGAGAAAGGACATACGGAGTCCTACTATAATGGCAGAAAGCAGTATGATGGCATCAGCGTCAAGGATGCAGCTGACATTTACTATCAGATAAATGGATTGCGAACTGATGAAGACCTGAAGGAAAAGTTGGCGAAGCGAGATAAGAAAATCAAGATTCTATCCTTTGTCATCATTGGTCTTGTGGACATCATTTTCGGTTTGGGTTATTGGATACATTCTGTCAAAGTAGAGAACCGGGAACTCACAAACATTGAATGGCTATACCGCGCCCAACGAGCAATCAGCAATGACAGTAAGTTTATTGACAGGATAGAAAAGGATATGTTAGGCACAGATGAGGCTGAAAAAGATGGTTGGAAAGATCTCATCGTTACGAGAGAGTCAACTGGACCTGAATTCAACTTCTTCTATCCTCATGATGATTGGCAATCCAAAAAGAAAGAAGAATCTCCGCAGGAAGTAGACCCGGCACAATCTGAATCAAAACCGGATGAACTACCGATGCCTCACAAAAGTCCGACTCGCTACACTCCCGGTGAGATAGAAGCAATCAAGCAAATGAGAGCCAACCCTCACATCCCCGATGATGCCAAGCCTTCTCTCCCTGAAGGTTACGAATATTAATTTAAGAATTCTCCACCGAGCATTTCATTATAAATTCTTCGGTGGAGATTTTTATTTTACAGAGATGTGAATATAAGAATTGTCTTTAAGGTAGCATCCTGTGCAGTATATGGGATAGCCATAGTTCCCTTCGATATAGGGATGTCTGAAATAATCATACAAGGCATCGGATTCAGTATGAAGTTCCGCGTTTTGGTCAATGCCTGAATTGGTAAGGAGAACTACATGTGTATTTTTCAGATTTTGTTTTTCAGTTCCAATCATAGATGGTTTAGATATAATGGCCCTGACTTCAGGATATGTCAAATCGCTGCCAATAACAAAATACGCTGTGGAGCCATAAGTAATGCTCCTGACATACACCAATCCATTTTTAGATGGCATCTCATTTGCAAAAATACCCTTTTCCGGCACATCCATAGTGACAGTAAAACCTTTGAATATAATTTCTCCGATAGTCCAACTCTTGATTTTATCAAGATCCATCTTTTGCTTTACTATAATTTCAAAGGTCTCGGCAAAAGATGGATTATCAGGGAATATTTTTATGAAACTATCAAGAGTATTCATTTTGGCACATCTATATAAATTCAATTGGGGTTCAGAGTTAGATTGATATTCCTCCGACCTGAGCATACTCTTCAGAAACCGGCTATAATTTACTCCGGAAGGGTTTTCTATAGTCGAAATAAAGGGATCACTGAAGTTGGTATATACGACAATAGGATTTTTCTTACCGGAAACCTCCTTATCAAACGTGGTTGCAAAGGCATCTTCTGGAAAAACTGCTGCCGGATATATGCCTGGAGGATTGCCATTGCAATTCCAGTTCTGAACTCCGAGGTATTTAGAACCGATGAAAAGCTCGTTTACCGATAACTGATTGCAAACAATCGTATCCCATGCTAAGGCACATGTTTTATCAGAATCCGGATTGGAATCATTACCCGGTGTGGGTTCATCATAATTGCATCCACCAATCAGGAAACAAGCAATAATATAAGTCACTGCAGTCAAGATCTTACTAATTTTTCTCATGCAATTCATCTCATGTTATAATGCACTAAAAATGAGGGATTGTATATCCAAGACAAATATTCGGTAAAGCAACTACACCGTCAATAGGTGAACATTTCAGGTCTCCAATAAGTAAGGATAATCCAACTTTCATGAAGAATCCGGATTTACGTTGAAGTCGGTATCCGATATTGATTGTACCAATAATGTTAGGTCGGAAAACTTTTTTACGGGTTGAGTACCTTTCAAAATCCAATACTCCATCTTCTTCTGAAGGGAAGAAGATAGTTTTATAATGCAGCTCGTCTCTATTGACCAGATATGTTGTCATGCCAAATCCTATTTCAAATTTGCTGGCACGTTTACCCAAAATTGCATTGATCTCGAAAGGAATACTTATTCCCCGGCTTTCCGCATCATAGCTGGCATAACACCCATCCAGCCCATCATCTCTACTCCAAGAAATGTCAGTAAAAGCAAGCCCCAATGAATAGCCAAGTATTCCACCTGCCTTAAAACGGCTGTCAAGCCCCACTCCAATGCCTGTTGAGGTACCTAAAAATTGACCGTATAGATTATAGCCATGGTCGGTCTGTCCGAAGACAGATCCAGCCATGACTAAAAGAAAGGCTAATAAGGTAATTCCTCTTTTCATTATTCCATTTATGGTTTACGTGTAATATCAACAGTCGTTGTATTAGAGTCCTTCCCCTCAGTTCCGTCGATTTGAAGGATTGTTTTCGCTTCTTTGAAACCATCGGGCATTTTGTCGAGGATTATCTTGACAACTCCGGGATCCGTGATTTTTGCCGTGAATTTGCAATCAGCATCGAAATATTCCCCGTTCTCATTTTTGGTGGTACCAACCAGATTAAGTGATTTGTAGTTGGTGCATTTGAGCGTCACTTCACCGCCTTCCCCATCAGAAGTAATCTGAATCTGGTGGTAGAAACTTGGGTCGAAGGCCGCCTTAACACTCTCTGCCGGGGTAGCCGTAACTTCCCACAGCATTTTTGCGGGTTCGTCCTCGCTGCATGAGGCGAACACAATGATGGCAAAACACACCATCATCATTAGTTTTAATTTTGTAATCATGTGGTCTTTTATCTGATTGATTTTTGTTATTTATAATTGAGATGTTTACGCGTAATAGTTACCATTGTTGTACGCATATCTTTACCATTGATTCCATCTATTTGTAGATAGCATGATTTTTCCGTAAAGTCCACATCTTCCATATAGTCAAATGATATTCTTACGGTTGTTGGATCTATAACTTTTGCTGAAAACCGACAATCAGAGTCAACGTATTTCCCGTCTTCATTCTTTTGACCATATATCGACAGTTCGGAATAATTGGAGCATTTCAAAATAACTTCAGCGGCATAGCCTCCGACAGTTATCCATACTGGAGAATTATAATCATAATGAATAGATGTCTCCACATTTCCTGCCGGTTTGCCGGATACTTCCCACAACATTCTTGCAGGTTCGTCCTCACTGCATGAGGCGAATGCGAGTATCGCTATCAGAGCGACAATCAGGAATTTAATTTGGTTCATTATTATATTTTTATAAGAGTTTGCCGTTTTTATCCATACGTAGTGTTATGGTTACGCTGTTACCAGAGCGTTTGAATGTCTGGTTATTGCATGATACCTCTTCAAGTGTGGCTTTGCCACCTGATACTGCCGGAGGACGGTTGGCGATATATTTTATGTGGCATTTCAGCTCAATTTTGTGTTTTTTGAACTTCATGGTCATCTTAGAGATACCATTGGCCTCGCTTCTATCTTTCGACCATTTCATATCGTCCTGATCAGGAAGTTCAGCAATGAAAGACAGAACCTTTCCTCCATTTGCATTTTTTACATCATATTTTATCTTTGAGTGTGAAGCATCCCCCTCGATAGAAATGCCATCAACAAATTTATTGTTATCAAGAAGGCTTTTCCCACTGTGGTCGAGACATTGCACTATTATCTGACAGGCATCCGTGGAGGTTGATATTGGTTCATATCCCTCTTTATCACATGATGTCAATACAAGTATAGACATTATGAATACCGTTATTATTCCGATTGTTTTCGATTTTCCCATTGTATTGTTCTATTTGATTGTTTCGTTTATTGTTTCCCTAATGAAGTCTGTTAAATCAATCGAGCAGACTGATTTCGATTGAGCCGCCACAACACCGGCTCCGGAAGACACATTGCTATAGCCCCAAATCGGGTCTCCAAAACCGTAGTCTCCAAGTTCGGTCAGAGTGCCGCTATCACGCTGCCAAATATAGTTGGCCCAGTTGTAGTAGGAGGGCGACACGGAGCTGACAATCAAATTGACGTTGCAGTCGGGTATCTCACCTTTTGGATAGCGGAACCAGCAGTTGTCAAATTGAAGATGCAATGTATAACTTTTTCCTTCAAACTGTCGGTCTGAGAAGAATGAGAAGCCTTCAGCATCGCCACCCATGATAGACTCAAAAATACCGATATGCTCCCTGAAAATTGGTTCCATATCATATAGCAACGAGCCTATCGCAAACCCATAATTTCCGCTTGCTGCAAAGTCGTCCAACTCTTCATCGGCTTGAAAATCACTGTTGAATGAAAATTTATAATAATTTTCTCCATCCGTATCTTCAATCCGGAGGTCAACCTTTAGCTTGAACTCGACGAAAACCATATCATTGTCAGATTCCCGGCAACTAACATCATAAGCCTCCCAAGTAGCAGTCGGCGCCGGGATAGAAGCCGGGATAAGAACCTCGGCCTCACCTCTGCCAACTGCAGGACTTTCGGCAACAATCCTTATATTGTCGCCCTCCTTCGGGATATAGGAGTCAAGCTGCAACTCCCCATTGACATAAATCCTGACTTCGGCATCCCTGACTTCGGATTTTTCGGGACTGTCGGTGTAAAGCCTTGACTTTGAAATTTTAGCCTCTACAGGTTCTCCAGCGGTTATCAGGGAGTTGACGCACAATGCCGGAGTATGGGGCATATCCGGTGTGAACGCCTCCTCGCATCCTGTGAGGAGCGGTAATGCAAGAAGTGGATATATTTTTTTCAGAATAGCCATGTGTATGAAATCGAGGGTATGACAGGAAGGAGTTTGACACGTTTGAATACTGGTTCACTGGTGATATAGTATTCATCGGGTTTCGACACGGCAATATCTTGGGTTCCACGCTTCACTGCAACAGTGTTCATGTGGCAGTATGCGTTATAGAGGCCGAATGTCCAGTACCCACGTTTATTTTTGACAGTACAGCTTAAATCCAGACGATGGTAGAAAGGCAACTTATAACTGTTGATGCCGGTACGCAATGGTGACTCTCCGGCTCCGAACCAATCGGTGGTTTCAAAGTCAGGATCATCCCACACTTGATTCAACAGAGTGAATCTGTTGCCTGAATGTCCCACCCACGAAGCGTTGAGCTGCACCTTGTCACTGATTTTCCAATTCACCATTATATTTATTGTATGGCGGTTATCGAATTTGGCAGGGAATGTGTGCCCACAGTTTTTGTCGGCAAACGTGCGGTCTGCCCACGCTAACGAATAGGATATGTGTCCTGTCACCTTTCCAAATACTTTTTCAATTTTGAAATCAACGCCCTTAGCCGTACCTTTACCACTGCAAAGTTGAGCGTTCCACAAGTCGAGAGGGGGACGCAGGTAATACTCATCCTTGTATTCTACAAGATTATCCATCCATTTGTAGTAACCTTCTACTGACACTGCATAAGTCTTGTCAGGAGATTGCCAATATCCTCCCACGGATATTTTATCGGCTGTCTCCGGCTTGAACTTTCCGCTGATCGGTATCCATTGGTCAGTTGGGAGTGCAAGATAACTCTGGCTGAGTTGGTGTACGTATTGAGTAGTCCGTGCGTATGCAAATTTCACCGCCCAGTCTTCATCAGGACGATAACTGAGTGACAATCTCGGAGACCATCCGAGATTTGTCTTTCCCCCGATATTGAACAGCGAGCCATGGAAACCGGCGTTCATTCTGAACTTATCACTTATTTTCCAATCATCCTCAATATATGCGTTGACTTCATTCGCACCATAGGCCCATGTTGAATCGCGGGTTGACAAATGTGTCGTCCCGACCTCGTATGAACGAGATGTACGCGCCGGAAGGAACGAATGCCGCGTATAACCTGCACCAAAGCGAACCCAGTCATTTCCATTGGGACTCCAATCGAAATCACCACGAAATATCCAGTCATTGATGTTATTGTCTGTATTGAGGACAGTATGCGATTCGTCCATGTGGTCGGAAGATTTATCTCTATAGATATAATCATGCTTCATGCTGGAGAAGAAGCGTGTGTATGCGGCAGTGAACTCAGATGATAGATTATCATTGAAACGGTAATTGAGTCCGGCCTGCGCAAGCAGGTTTCCCCAGTGCATGTCAAACCGGTCATCATAAAACGACCCGAAATAATTAGGCTTGTCATAGCCCTTGTCTTCCATACCGGTTTTCAGTTTATCATCCCCGAAATAGAAGCTTACAAAAGCGGTAGCCTTAGGTGAGAACCGATGCTGCACACGAGCGTTGAAATCCATGAAATAATAGTTGAAGCGAAGTTTCTCATCTTCGTTCTGCGAATTGGCAATCGCAACAAACGGAATAGTGAGCACATCAAACCAAGAACGGCGCAATCCGACAAGATAGGTTGTCTTCTTGCCTATCGGCCCGGAGATATTGAAAGCTCCCGATGTCAGGCCGAGACGTGCGGACCCGTGATGACCGTCGCGGTTGCCGTTTTGCAGACGCACATCCATAAAAGAAGACAGACGGCCGTCATATTTCGCAGGAATGGAAGACTTGAAAAAGTCTATATATCTTATTATATCGGTATTGAACGCTGAGAATAGACCGGCAAAATGATTGACTTGATAGAGAGGCACATTGTCAAGCATATAGAGGTTTTCATCAGCGTTTCCGCCATGAACATACATTCCCGCCATACCCTCCGTGCCCTCAGTCACGCCCGGCTGGGTTTGCAATGCTTTTATCACATCTGCCTCACCGAAAAGCACAGGTGTATTGCGCACTTCCTCGGCGGTGACTTTCTTAGCTCCGATTTCGGCAGTCTCGACCTGAGGGGCTTCAAGACGCGATACGACAACCACTTCATCAAGCATCGTGGATTTAATCGAGGATTCATATACCTTTGTCACAGGAACAGATACAACCGGAGGTTTGATCTTTTCAGTCTTTACCACTTTCTTCCTTCGCTTCAAGACTATATTATTCCCCTTGATTTTATACTCAATGGGAGTGCCTGAGAACATTTCAGACAGCACATAATTCAGTGGTTTGTTCTTGGCTTTGACAGTGACACGTACATCTTTAAGCAGTTCCGATGAATACACAAAGTTTTTGCCAGTCTGTTCAACAATGGAGCGGAATACAGTTGCGGCAGGTTGATTGACCGCGCGGATTGTTACATTCTGCGCGACCACAACAGACACACAACAGGAAACTCCAATCAGCAATGACATCAAACGCTTCATTCCTTTACTGACATTTGGGTTTCAAGAATGTCGTTGATTGTGGCTACAAGGTCAACGGCGTTACCTTCGTAGTGCAGTGAAAGACGATACTCCCCGGCATTCTCCGGAACATTGATAACCTCAACGCCATACACCTCTTTAATTTTGGAAATGACGGTAGGGAGCGGCGTGTTTTCAAAATCAATGATTTTGACAGTCTCCAGCGATGCAGCAGGTCTGACTGATTCATTGACAATCTTATCAGTCGTGTCTTTCAATTCGTACTGATGATATATGATAGCCGCTGTCGCCGACAGGACTACAACCGAGGCAACGGCTGCCGCTATTTTGAGACCATTCCATTTTAAGGCTGGTTTTATATTCAACCGTTTCCAACTCTTTTCAACGGAGAACTTCCCTTTGCGGTAACGCTTTGCTATGTATGTTATTTCTTCATTCATAATGGTTGTTCAAAAAGTGTCCCGGGATTTGTCCCCGTTCACTTATATGACGCAACCACTATCCTCAGGTCCTATCCGGAATTAAAATTTTTATAAAAAAGGTAGGAAGAATGGCTTGTGCCCGGTTGATAACGACTCTCTGAGCCGGGCAAACGCTTTTGTCATCTGGTTCTTAACAGTCTTTATAGAGATATTCATTTCCTCGGCAATTTCCGCATTGGTCAGTCCATCACGCTTGCTCATCAAGAATATTTCACGGCATTTCTCCGGAAGTTCATCAATCGCCTTCCATATCCTTGCATCATGGAAAGAGGTGTCTATCACCTCCTCGCATACTTCCGGGATTGTATCAATGTTTTCAAATTCCTTTTTCCCTCGAAGGAAGCTCACACATTCATTTCTTACACATCGGTAGATATATGAGTTGAAATGTTCAATCTCTGCACCCGACGAGATAGCTTGCCAAGCCTTCATGAAAGTATCCTCCACAATGTCCTCCGCATCGTCGGCATTATCAACGATACGGAGTGCGTACATACCCAATGGCAAATACAGTCGTCTGAAATATGTCTCAAATTCTCTCGAAGTAATCATTGTGTCATTATCGATAGGCTATACGGCCTCAATATAAAAGACGCAATACCCTTGAAAAAGTCCTATGAAAGAAATAAATAATTACCGTCTTGGAAAATTCAGAGAATGTAGTAGAATCCCAATTATATTCTAATTAAATTTAGGTTAGGATTATTTGTTTTTGTTTATCTTCTCCTCTACCAAACGAATACGTGCTTGAAGTTCCTCAGCAGAAGGTAATAGATTCGTTTCATTAATGGTATTGACATTGTCATAAGAAGCCACTCCCATCGGTGTATGTACGCCCCTGAACGCCCAACGTACCTCAGTCTCATCCTTGTCACTGCATATCAGCAATCCGATGGTTGGATTATCATCGGGTCCTTTCAATAATTCATCGACTGCACTTACATAATAGTTGAGTTTACCTGCAAATTCCGGTTCAAATGGCCTTATTTTGAGTTCTACAACCACATATGCTTTCAGTTTGATATGATAGAATAACATATCAATACGTCGGCTACGGCCATTGACGATAAACTCTTTCTGCCGACCAACAAAAGCAAATCCGGTTCCAAGTTCGAGAAGAAAACGGGTGATGTTCTGCTCAAGAGCTGTTTCCAACTGTTCTTCCTGATAATTCTCAGGGACTGTCACAAAACTGAAATCGTAGTTGTCTTTAGTAATTTCCTGCGCAAGTCGGCTTTGCGCTTCCGGCAGGTATTTTGGAAAGTTTGAGATGGCTTTGCCTTGCTTCTCATATAATTTGGCCTTCATTGAATTTGCCAACGTTTGACGGCTCCATCCTCTTGTTACGCATTCTTTTAGATAGAAAATGGCTTCGTCTAACGATTCGCATCCGGTTACAATGTCTGTCTGATGACGCCATGGCACAAGTCCGAGAATCATTGGCAAACTATCTTCGTTCAATTCTGCCCCAACCTGTGGCAGCTTTATTAATGATTGGATTTCAGCATTTTGCAATTCTGCCCCAAGTTGGGGCAGTTTTTCGGATGCTTCAGATGTGGAGAAAAACAAATACCATTGTTTCATCCTCCACATATTGCGGCTACTGAATCCTTTTTCATTAGGGAAAGCATCTTGCAAGTCAAAGCTAAGTTGCTCAACAACTCCTGAGCCCCAACGTTCCTCTGCTTTCCGTATTACAAGGTCACGTCCAATGCTCCAGTTGAATTGCAATTTTTCATAATTAACCTTTAGAGCCGCTTTTATCTGAGCCTCCCTATATCGCTTTATTATATCAGAAAGCCATGATGAGTAATCAGAGTCAATTCTGAAATCCTTAACTCTTACGATATATGGGGTGTCTTTAGTCTTATCCATATGCAAAATTAGCAAATTATTCTGATTCTCAGAAATTAATCTCTGTCAATCAAGGAGATTGACCAATTCTTTCTTGATGTCTTCGTCGATGTCTCGGTAGCGGGCGAAGGCCTTGCTACCTTCCTTGTGACCGGACAATGCTCCGACAAGGCTTGGGTCTTTAACCTTCTTATAGAGGTTGCCGACGAATGTGCGCCGTGCCATGTGGCTGCTCGCAATCTCATTCAGCGGTTTACGCTCCTCTTCGCCGGTCTTGGGATTGAGGACAGTGACAACACGTGTGATACCGCAAAGTGTAAAAATATCCTTGATTGCCTGATTGTATTTCTGTGTGCTGATGAATGGGAACAATCGACCCTTCTCATCCACTCCTTTGTATTTCCTGACAAGAGCCTTTGCACGACTGTTCAGTGGCACACGCACAACCTCCGGTCGCTCTCCCTTTGTCTTGTTGGGCATATACTCTACCGCGCCATTGATAATGTTTTCGGGTGTCAGTTCCATAAGGTCAGACACTCGGCAACCGATAAGGCATTGGAAGATGAAAATATCGCGTTGCACCTCCAGCGATTTCTTGAATGAAAAATCGCGGTCAGCAATTTTGTCACGTTCCTCCAATGTGATGTAATACGGCACACCATATTTCTCCGCGCCGATACTTGTGCAGGAGGCAAACGGAGTGCGAGTGATGTATCCACGCTTCACACACCAGTTGAAGAAAGCACGAAGCCGTTTCATAATGGCAATTACGGCATTGTGGCCACGCTGCTCCGGCTTGCGAGGCTTGCGCTTTGTCTCCACAACATCTGATGCGTCCTTATATATGGATGGATATTTCTCATAGATTCTGGGTTCATCAATGACAAACTGCTTGAAATCGTCAACCATCGCCCCGTTAAAATCTTCGAGAGTCAACTGAAATTTCTGCCGGGTTGATTTTCGCTTGTATTTCTCATATCTATCCAACAGCCGGGCCAACACTTTATAGTGGCTTGACAGTTTTGTACCATCCTGTGTGGTGTCAAGATATTCATTGAAGGTATCGAAGAAACTGCGGCTGACAGGTACCGTCTCAAACAATTCCGGATGATTGTGACGCATTATGGCGTCCTCAAAGAATTCCTTGTTGAGTTGATTTGCAGGTGTGTTTACGCTGAGAGAGATCAATCTGCACTCCAATGATGAGAGATTGTCACTGATAATTTGTAATTTTGCAAGCGTCTTGCGGTCGGCACGCGGCATGATAAATTTGCCGTCTCTGAATCGGGAGGGTTCGATAAACACACCGCTTCTGAGACGCAGACGCAATTCGCGTGACACGGTAAGACGGAGCATGATTTCAGACTCACCGTTGCCATTTACTTTCGAGGAAAGAGACCTTGTGATTGTAGCCATAAGGAGAGGGGTTAAAAGTTATGGTACAAAATTAATCAAAATTGTCCACGCACACAAATTTCTGTCCACGGATTGTCCACATCTTTTGCGCCTACTTGCGTCTGCTTGATATAGAGGCGCAATTCACAAATACTCAAGCCAAGTTATAATATACTGATATTCAAGATATATAAAATATTGTCGTTTGAATACTCATATTCATCCAAATTCAACGCGATTCACTATTTTGACTCCAAGTGGGACCACTTATTTTAATGTTAAATTAAGGCAAAACGCTGATTATCAACATAATCGGCGTTTTACTTTTTATATGCCCTATGCACGCCGATGAAGAACGATGAGGAATGAAGGTTCCCCGTTGGAGCCAAAGGCTTGTGAGAGCCTGCCGGATGGGGGTGCATGGCTGAACTTTATACTCATTTCATTATTCTTCAACGATTTGCATAGCAAGAGTCGGAAGCGTCTTTATTATCTTCGCGTAGAAATTTCAGTATGGTCTGAAAGAAATATGAGGCCTTGCGGAGGAAAAAAATGTCTTTGGCGGAATTTCAGCAAAAATCATTTTGGTGCCAAATCGGTGCCAAAAACAGTGCCAGAAATTTTTGGCACCAATTCCTCTAAAAACCGTGGCACTAAAACGCATATAACACACTGATATATCAGTTGTTGCAGCGACAAAAAATCACCTCCGAAAAGGCTTCATTTCTTGACGATTTAACCCCTCTTTACTCATAGAAGAAATGAAGAAAGACCGATTGACGGTGCTGTTCTATCGAAGAAGCACCGTGACAAAAACAGGAGAATGTGCGATTCGCATGAGAATTTCTGTGAACGGCACAAGAATTGATTCCAATACTGGGAAGTATATCGACCCTGCTCTCTGGAATCAGTCAAAGGAACGCGCCAAAGGCACGTCCAAGAATGCAATAGATGTGAACGACTATATTGACGAGACAAACATCAAGCTGTTCAAGCTGTTTCAAGAAATGCAGTCGGAAGGAGTTGTCGCAACCGCTCAGGAACTTCACAACCGATTTTTCAATATCGGTGTCCATAAGGTTGTGGAACGTATGATAATAACGACATTTCAGGAACATAATCAGGAATGTCGTGCGTTGATGGGGCGCGATTTCGAGCTTGGCACCATCAAGAAATACGAGACCATTACCCGACTGCTACAGCGTTACATCAAGAAGAAATATGAAGTCGATGACCTGCCCCTGACAAGTCTTGACCGCGATTTCGTACATGGGTTTGAGATGTATCTCAAAATAGACCGCAACCAGCAGCAGAACACAGTGGCCAGATATATGAAAGGTCTGAAGAAAATCACTAACCGGGCTCTTGCAAACGATTGGATTACCAAAGATCCGTTTGCCGGAATAAAGGTCAGAACAGTACAGACAAATCCCACATTCCTCACCCTCGATGAACTCCATATAATATATAGGAGACACTTTGACGGTGTACTTGATGTGGTCAGAGATATGTTTGTAATGGCCGCTTTCACCGGGCTGGCGTTTATCGACATCTCCAATCTGAAAAGAGAACACGTTGTCGAGGACAACGACGGCAACATGTGGATTCGCAAGCCACGTCAGAAAACGGATATTGTCCAGAACATACCGTTGCTTGACATCCCCAAAGCAATACTCAAAAAATATGAGGACAACCAGAAGGCGGCTGAAAAAGGAACACTTCTGCCAGTACCCTGCAATCAGGTAATGAACCGCTACCTGAAAGAGATAGGAAACATCTGCGAGATAGACAAGGTGCTGACCACTCACGTTGCCCGCCACACCTATGCGACAGTATGCCTGTCACAGGGAGTACGTATCGAGAATGTCTCGAAGATGCTCGGACACACAAGCATCAAGATGACCCAGCACTACGCCCGGGTACTCGATTCCTCAATCATGGAGGATATGCAGAATATCCGTGAGGTTATGGCCGGAGACCTCTTCTCCAAAAAGAAACGGGAACGGAAGATAAAACAGTAACCACCAAACGACAACAGAGGCAAGAGTCCGGTTAAGGATTCTTGCCTCTGTCATATTCAAGGATTGTAAATTACATTACGATAATTGCTCATCAAGAGATTATCTACATCTTTTTCAGAATAGAGGTACTTGCCGCCTATTTCATAGTAAGGCAATATACCACTATTCCGGTAATCGTGAAGAGTGCGTCTGCTTACTCTGAGCCGTTGCGCCAGCTCCGCGTCCGTGAGAAAAGCATCGTTATTAAGAATCGGACGACAGTTCTCGCAGATATGATTCAGAGCGTCTTTAAGTTCCTTGCAACGGCTGAAAAACATTCTCACCCTTTCATTACGTTTGGTAAATACAATATCAATCATAATTTAGCCTTCTGCATGATTATATATTTCGCAATATCGTTTGCGAGATACATCACCCTGCAATCGATCTGTATGAAAGGAATCTTTCCAGCCGCCTTGAGATTATTTAGATGACGTGTGCTCATTCGTAATATTGCAGCGGCTTCATTGGTTGTAATGAGGTCATCCGGTTTCTTTGAGACGAGGAGTCTTGAAATTGTCCTGACTAAAGAATGAAGATATTCCACCTGCTCGAACATTGATTCCAGAATATCCTCATCAATCTCTACTGTTCTCATCCGTATATCTTGGCGGCTTTGGCGGAGAATGTCACGCCGAAACGGTTGTCGATTACCAACGATTCGCAGAACTTGCGGCCTTTGCGGTCGATGAAGCCGTAGATGGGCGATGTGTATTTGTATCGTACAAGCTGCTCGATGTCCTTGTCGGTCAGGTCGTAGCCGTGGAAGTGGCGCGGGATTGAGAATCCGCAACATTCACAGGCTATTGTAGCCGGGAACACGGTCAGCCCGTGGTTGCCGCATTTCGGGCAGGTGTAGCCCGAAACCTTGCTGGCAAAGGATTTCTTGTCGGTGATGAGCGAGAGAATAAGGGGATGAAGCCAGTTCTCATAATCCCTCATTACAGGCTTTGTGGGTTTGCGGTTCTCCGCGAGCGCGTCAGCCTCGTCTATCTGGGTGATGTACTTGCCGATGTCGGCGAGTTCGAGGTGGCCGGCGTGCGAAAGAAGCACACGCGCCTTCTCCGTCGGTTCAATGTCGCCAAGCAGATATTTTACGAATCCGTTGTCGATGAGACGCTGGAGGCAGGCTCCGCAGTCGCGGTAGCTGCTCACGGGAAGAAGCGAGGGTGTATCACCACCTGTGTTGACCAGTTCATTGAGGTCGTGCAGAAATGTTGCGGCGGTCAGGGTTTCGGGTGAGTGCTCCGAGAACGAGTAGATGCTCACACCTGAGATTGTAAATTCTATATTACCCGTTACACATTCCGCATCATCGGGCAGTTCGGCTGTGCCAAAAAGACCGACACCTTCGATATTTGCCGCGATTCCCACCTCTATACATCTTGCTGAGTCAAAAGCCATTTCTGTACGGATGTTGATGAGTTCATACACACGCTGCTCGTCGTCGCTGAGAAAAAGAGGTGTACGCTCGGTGGTGATGATTCCGTAGCAGTAAGGTATCTGCTCTTCGGGGCAGAACGGAAACGCCTTTGCCTCCGGGAAGCGACGTTCAATGTGACGTTTCAGATGATGAGGCAGCGAGGAGACCGAGGTGCGGGGTGAAGATATAAGCCCTTTCTCGAAAAGAAGGTCTGCGGCCGCCATTGTACGGGCGGGCAGGAATCCCAGTTCCTCGATAGCCACCTCCTGAAGGGTAACCATGTTGAGCAACTCGTGTCGCCACTCCACCTTCGGGTTGACCTCCACGACCTCAGCCATGACAGTTTTGCCATTAAGTTTCATGAACTTGTCATACAAGCTCTGAGCCTCTGATTTCTTTGTCCAGAGTTCAGCCGGTGCCAACTGGACAGATTTCCCATTCCAATTTCCGGTGATGCCGACGCCATAGCGGGTCTTCTTTGGGAGCTTGACTTTCATGTTGTCGTAGCTGTTGCAAAGGAGCCAGAGCGCGGCGATGTCCATACGCTCCATCGGGAACGACTGCTTGCCATACATCTGGGCGAAAGCCTGTTCCACATTGGCACGGAACAGAAAGTTCATTCCGTGGTGAACGAAACCGGAGCGGGCTATACGTGTGATGTTGCGGCCTGACTCGCGGTTACGGTAGGCATAGGTTATCGCCCGGTTGCTCAGTGTGGTCAGCCACATACGGCTGATACGGCGTCCGGCTTTTGCTGCCTGACATAGAATAGCGAATAGAGCCTGAGCCTCACTTCCGTTGTTTGAGGCGAAGATGACCTCTGCGGCCTGCTCGACAAGAGCCTGAAGCCTGACGACCGTGCTTTTGTCCTCGTCGCTGACCTTGAATTTACCTCCCACATTGTCAGCACGGATACCGTACAGGTATCTCTTGGGGATAAAAGGGAGCGTCTTGATGAAGTCGCTGCCGCCGGCGTAATACTGAAACGGTGCCGGCTCGACGAGACTGGACTCGACGGAGGTGATGACGATGCTGCCGGTGTCGTTGGTGTAGTCGCCGTTTTCGGTACGGTCTGTGCAGTTGAGGGCACGGGATACAGCGAAGGCGATTTGAGCGGAGTGTGCGATTACGAGATTCATAATATTATTTATTTTATTGATTATTGGAAAACCCAGGCTCGGATGACCCCTTAGACCAGGTTGAATTGACCCCTGAAGCCAAAATATCACTGACCCTTTTGCCCAATATAAAAATGACCCCTGTCGACGTAATGTCAGCAGGGGATTTTATATGTATCTTTGAATTCCGTTTTGGCCGACGGGGGATATAATTCAAAGAAAACATGAACACAAAATTAAAGAATATTCTCCTATGTCACGCATCAGGGATGGGCATAAAATGCATCAGTAGTGCCTTTGACATATCCCGGAACACGGTGCGCCGCTATGTGAGAATGTATCAGGACAGCGGTATACCCGCTGAGAAGCTGCCGTCGCTGAGTGATGCGCGGCTACAGGAACTATTTGCCATACCAGGGGCGAGGGAACGTAAACCGTCGGAGCGGCAGGTCAGGCTTGAAGCCCTATTGCCCGATTATGCGGCGCGACTTTCTCGAAAGGGCATGACGGTCAAGAAGTTGTATGAAGAGTATCATACCGGCCATCCCGATGGCTATCTGAAGGCATCTTTCGGGATGAAACTCAGGCAGTTCATGCTGCAGACCAATGCCATCGGGCATGTGGAGCACCGCGCCGGAGACCAGATGTATATCGATTTTGCCGGAGACAGATTGGAAATAGTCGATGAGGCAACAGCCGGGATACGAAAGGTCGAGGTGTTTGTGGCGATACTTCCATGTAGCCACTACACATATTGCGAGGCAGTGTGGACGCAGAAGAAGGAAGATCTGATAAAGGCCTGCGAAAACGCCATCCGTTTCTACGGCGGCGCACCATGTGCGATTGTGCCTGACAACCTGAAATCTGCCGTCACGCGCAGTGGCCGCGACGAGCCGGTCATAAATCCTGACTTCGAATCCTTTGCCGAGCATTACGGCTGCGCAGTGGTGCCTGCCCGTGTGCGGCATCCAAAGGACAAGGCCCTGGTGGAAAATGCAGTAAAACTGATGTATCGGTCCGTGTACGTAGACCTTGAAGGTCAGATTTTCCATAATCTGGAGTCGCTTAACGAAGCAATCCTCAGGTCTCTGGAGAAGTTCAACTCGCGTAATCTGACGCGTCGAAAGGAATCACGCCGTCAGCTCTTTGAGGCTGTGGAGCGGGACAATCTCCGGCCATTGCCTGCGAACCGCTATCAGATGAGACAGCGGGCTGTCGCGACAGTACAGCGTAACAGCTAAGTAACTCTGCACAAGCATCACTACAGTGTGCCTGTGCAATATGTAGGCAAACGTGTGGAACTGGTCTACGACACTGACACGATCGACATCTTTCATGGCTTTACCCATGTGGCGACGCATCACCGCAACGATACTCCGTATGAATATACAACGAAACCGTCACACAATCTGCCCGGACGCAAGGGGAGCTGCGAGAGCGACATTGCGGAACTGCTTTCACGCGCGGCACAGATCGACAACATCGTATTGCACTATCTGCGGGCTGTCATCGAGGACAGGCGTTATCCGGAACTTGCCTTCAGAGTCTGCCGTGGCATCATGAAACTTGAGAAAAAGTATGGACAGGAACGGCTTGTGTCAGGATGCGCCGCGGCAATGGACGCACGCCTTTACAGTGTCAGCGACATGGTGGACATACTTGAGTCCGGAGCCGATGCGGATTATTTGCCGGGGGCTGATGCCGACGGCAATGACCGTCAGACACCATCCCACCGGAACATACGCGGTAAAGAATATTTTGCCGCGAGCATAAAACTATCAGCCAACAACAACGAACAACATGGAAACGAACAATAAAACCACGCCAATAACAGCGGAGAAAGACCGCAACTCCATCTCTCTGGATCTGATGCACCGTATGCGCTTACACGGCATGTCGGCAGCGTTTTCCGAAAGTCTTCAGGCCACATTCGCCGAGACAATGACACCTGACAGCTTTCTGAACTGGCTGTTATCCACAGAATGGGACTACAGGGCCGCACGCAATATTGAGCGCCTGGTGAAAAACGCAAACTTCAGATACGACGACGCGTCGGTGGCGCAGATTGACTATAACCTTCCGCGTGGCCTGGATCGTAATCAGATGGAGCGTCTCGCATCGCTGGACTTTATCCGTAAAGGTGAAAACCTGTTCATCACAGGCTGTTCTGGTACGGGCAAAAGCTATCTGGCAACAGCACTGGGATACGAGGCATGCAAGGCCGGTATGCGCGTACTGTACGCGAACGCATCCAAACTGATGGGGACCCTGAAAATCGCCAAAAACAAAGGAACAATCGAAACGGAGCTCAAGAAACTCGAAAAAACGCAGCTTCTGATCCTCGACGATCTCTTCCTGGTGCCTCTCGACGCCAAGGAACGCGCACACCTTACGGAAATCATCGAAGACCGCCATGGTCGCAAATCAATCATCGTGACATCACAGCTCCCCGAACTGGACTGGTACGAAGCAATCGGTGACTCCACAGTGGCAGATGCAATACTCGATCGCATTGTCCACACTGCTCATCGAATCACGCTTACCGGCGAAAGCGTCCGTAAGCTTAAAGCTATAAAAAGCCGATAAGACAAAATAAAATTGACCCCGTCGGCCAGAACGTTTTCAGGGGTCAATTCAAAATATTTTCAGGGGTCAATTCAACCTTGGTCTAAGGGGTCATCCGAGCCTGGGTTTTCCAGTAACCTCATCGCCAATCACGGTTGTTATATTTCCCTCAGATACATAGTGATCATTCTTGCGAAATATGCGTAATTGGGTGTTCAGCAGAAGTTTACTGCCTATAGCATAGGAATGTTGCAATGACACCCGATGAGAAGCCATCCTGTTCGGTGTCTTTATACCATTCTCCAAACGTAGTATTTCAGCCCCGTCTGACAGAAGATAATGTTCCGAATTATCACGGTATGCTGACATTCTCCACATTGGATTAGACTGAAAATCAAGAGTCCACTCACTACGACCTGATGTGTATTTCAGTGCTCCGGTATAATTACCCCACCCACGGTTTACAGACTGGAGCAGATTGAGCGACACTCCATAGCCTGTTTCGCGTCGTTTTACAGTTATGTCTATCACGCCTTTTGCCTCTCCATATCTCACACCCGGATTTGATGTGTATTCTACTCTTGTAATATCCTTGGGCGACAGGGCTGTAATATCTATCTGTGAGGCAGGACGACCGTTAATTCTGATAGACAGTTCGCCACCACCCAGTCTTTCAACAGACCCTGTGGCAGGATTTATAATCAAATCAGGAATTTGCAGACCTGCAAGCAGTTGGACTCCATTGTTTATGGCATTTTTAAGTTCCTTTGTCGGATAGAATAAAGTCTTATTGCCGATTGTATGATTTTCAGGAGCCGTCACTACAATTTCATCAAGTTCATGCGATATGTCCAAAGTATCAGGCAATTCGCTCTGCGCAACAGCATTTAGGGAGGCTGTCGCGTATAAGAACAATATGACATGATGTAGTCGCATAAACTTTCTGATTGTTTTCATCTGTAATTTTTCCTATCGCATAGAAATGTATTGCTTCAGTGCTTCGACATATTCTTCGAAGGCATTACGACCTTCGGTTGTTATCCGGGCTGTAGTTCGTGTTTTTCTCCCTACAAACCCTTTTTCAATAGATATATATCCGGCTGCGGAAAGTTTGTCAAGCTGCACACTGAGATTTCCGGCTGTCGATTCAGTTTTCTCCCTAAGATAGACGAAATCGGCTTCCTCTACATTCATGAGAATCGACATTACGCCCAGTCTCAACTGAGAGTGCAGTAATGGATTCAGCTCTTTCATGATTCGCGATTTGCTTTCGAGTTAAGTATATGACCGGGAACAATCATCATTGCAGCAAAAGCTATGATGAAAAGCGGCATGAACCATGTTGCCATAAGCGTAATATGAGATGAGATGCAGCATGTAGTGAAAAGTCCGATTAAAAGCCCGATGCCGCCACCCGCAATGAGAGGACTCTCTTTGATGACCAGCCCTTGCATGATTTCAGCCATAGGAACGATGATTAGAGCGAAAACAAACATCATGCTCCATGAATCTTTTCCGCCAATCAGAAGAAAACCGAGGCATAAAAGGGTAGAAGCTATTCCTGTCAATCCGACAACAGACCATATTTGTGAAGTCAGTTTGTCGGTATAGCTCTTGGTGCCTGATGCCATTCGCTTTCTCTTAACCATTATTGGAGTGGCAATACCGCCTATTACCCAGATAAGGAACCATAGCCAGTTTACAGCCGGATTATTTGTTGTCACAAGGAGCACCCATATAAGTGCCGTCACTGCCACGATGAGGTATCCCCACATGAGGAGAATGTTGCCGCTACCTTTTACGAGGCGGGCTTTTGTGCGCGAGATCATCGAGGTTATTATTTCGATGCTCTCAGCTTCAGTAATCTTTCTTTCTTCCATAATTGAAGTTTTGCAGGTTTAATAAATCGGTTGATAATATAAACTATACCTTGAAAAAGAAAGAGCAACTTCGCGATTTGTCGCTCTCATTCCGTTTCGACTGCAAAGATAAAGCGATTTATATTATAAACCAAATTTTGCTATGATTTTTTTCAGATTTTCCGCCCAACTCAGGTAACAAATAATGATTGCATTTAGTCTTTCCTTTCCACAAGCAATGCCAGTGATGCTGATTTTGGTTTGGTTCGGGCTTTATATATGCCCGGTTAAACTTAAACCTATATAAATGGCTGGTATATGGCTGGGTAAAAGAAAAAGCATTCTCTCCTGTTATTTTCTTTTCCTCAGCTATGGTTTGAACACAAAATTTGAACACAAGGGCATGAACACGGCGGCTGTCAATGGCGGCTGAAACAAGTTGGCGCGGAGTTGTGTTCAGATTTGTGTTCAACGTAAAAGAAAAAGCAGCTACGATTTGTTTCGTAACTGCTTGATTTCTAAGAAGTGGTCCCACTAGTACTTTGAACTTCAAGGTAACTTATTGTAGGGCAGTTTATTCTCTATGTTAAAGTTCGGACTTGGCTCGGATGAGGCACCTCTGTACTTCATCATTCTGCAACGCCGTTCTTATCTTCGTTTGTGCAAAGTTAATCATTATCTGCCGCAGTGTCAAATTAGTCATATTAAAAGTTCCTAAAATGAACTGCCATTAGTTATAAGTTATCCGACATCAGGAACTGCCGTAATGTCAGATGTTTTATGCCTTCGTAGTTTTGAGGATGTGACATCGGATTCATGGATATGACATACTTGGGATAGTTGTCTTGTATCTTCAGTAGATTTCCAAACTCCCGTTCCATTGTCTTGTCGTCAGCGATTAGATACGCCACCTGTATATAGACCGATGTGCCGCCTTTTTCGGCAACGAAATCAATCTCACCGTTGGGAAGTGTTCCGACGCTGATCTTGCATCCGAGATTTTTGAGATGAAAATAGACGGCGTTTTCTATTACTTTCTCTATGTCGCCGGTACGGTTTGGCCCGGCAAGCATATTGCGCAGCCCCAAGTCCTCAAAGTAGTATTTGTCATTGGTCTCCAACAGACGCTTTCCATGTATGTCATATCTCGGCACTTTATTGATGATGTAGGCGTTTGAGGCGGCTTTCAGATAATTTATCGCCGACAACGGGGTCAATTCCACTCGCTGTGATTTGAGATATTTCGACAAGGACGTAGCCGACACAAGTTGCCCCGCGTTGTCGCTGACGTATGACATCAGGTTTTCAAACAGTGTCACATTGCGCAATCCTTCCCGTTGCACCACATCTTTCAAAACAATGGTATTGTAGATGTTCTGTATATATTCCCATACCATATCCTCGTTTTCAAGTCCGAGACGATACAGGTGAGGGAGACCGCCGAATCCAAGATATTTCTGAAGACTGTCATCAGAATCATCAAGCCTGTGAAAGGTCAGAAACTCCCGGTATGAAAGACTCAGGATATGAATCTCAATATATCGACCGCCGAGGTATGTGGAAAGCTCCGACGAAAGCATTTTGGCGTTACTTCCGGTCACGACAATTTGGCATTCCTCATCGGCATTAAGGCTACGGAGTACATTCTCAAAACCGTCAATGTCCTGCACCTCGTCAATGAGCAAATAATTCTCCGCATCGTCTTTCAGTTTGCCGTCAAGATAACGCGAAAGATCATCTGCATTTCTTATATCGGCATACTTTGTTTTTTCCTTATTGATATAGACGATATTGGCATCCGGATTGTCGGCTTCAATCTCTTTGACGAGTTGACGGATTATATAACTCTTGCCAACGCGACGCTGCCCGGTAAGGGCGATTATCATACCCTTGCCGATAAATCTCTGAATATGCTCAATATACTGTTGCCTTGCTATTATCTTCATGACTGCAAAGGTAGTGAATTTTGTTAATCATACCAAACAAAACGGGGTAAAATCGCAATTCTATTTGTCATACATCATAAAAATGACATAACCTGCGAGAGGCGCAACGGCTCGGCATTGTCGGTCGCAAGCGAGGCAGTGCCGATGGAGTCAATGCCGTCAGCGGCGTTTGACGAGTCTGCACTACCGCTGACCGCATTGCCAGAATTAAAGAGTCGGCTAAACACCGAGTGTCTGATAGCCTGAGCGGGTTGCTACGCAGGCTTCGCTGTACCTGCTCTTGCTATTTCAGCCACTCCGTGTTCTTACGCCGCCTTCATCTTTCGTAGTTTGAGCCGTTACGCCACTCTCCGTTGGTCAGCAGTCCACGAGTCGAGACAGTGATGTGCCGCCTTCCTGCGTTGTCGGCATATCACAGACTCGACTTTCCGGGACCGGACAATTCTATTAGCATTTCAATATTACGAAATTTCATTCGATTATGTGACAGTATGTTTTCACCGTGCCGGAGTCATGGCTCCTGTTATTGTCTAATCAACAACGATTTTCAACTTGCTTGCCAGTGGGGAACGTGCGGTGCCGGGGATATTCTTTTGCCTTTTGGCTGAAAAATCTCCAGACCTGCGGCTTGTATTTTTCCGCCAAAGGCGAACAACCCCTCTATTCACCACACGCCTTTGAGGTGTCAAGCAAGCGAAAACCGATGGTGATATACAAATAAAAAAAAGTCACAACGATGAAAACAAACAGCCACATAAAAGGTCAAAGCGAAGCTCAAAGCCTCAGGTTCAACCAAATAAAAAAGGTTGCAAAGGTGGTGGCTATCATCATCGGAGCAATAATCGGAACTCTGGTGTGGGCGATGGTCAGACCTGTAATCCGAGGTGCGGGCTGGGTTATATCCATTATAACCGCAATAATGATAATCTTTTGGTTATTCACCCTTTAATATAACACTGATATGGCTACTATGAAATCCAACAACGCTGCAATCGCAGCTATGCAGCTGATGCTCCAAGAGCGTTGCATCGCAGAACCCACATTCGCCATCAAGATGGCTAACCCGTCCAAGAGTATGGAAGGCGCAGTAAACTATCTGTGCGGACAAATTCAGAAGAGCGGTCTGTGCTGTGTCGATGACGCTACCGTGATGAACATATTGGTTCATTACTTCGACGAGAATGAGATTGAGGAAGGCGGAAAAGTCAACTGCAACATCGTGGTATCCAAGCCGGAACTTTCCGATGAGGATAAGGAGGAACTCAAAGAGCAGGCTATGGAGCAATACAAGGAGGAGCAACTCCGAGAAATCAGACGGCAGTCAGCTCCGAAGACTCAACCCAAGCCGACCGCCACCGCTCCCAAAGCCGGAGCAGAAATCAATGTTCAACCCAATCTTTTCGACTTCTAAAACTTCAAGGATATGAAACCTCGCAATAAGAAACAACAGCATATAGTGGAACTGAGTGGGCGACTTCGCCCGCTCACCACTCCCCAAATGAATTGGGCACTCAACTCTACCATCAATCACTATGGTTATAGGTTGAAGAACGGAATGTGCACCTGTATGAAATGCGGTCACGAGTGGCTGGAGACACGCAACGGAATGTGTCTATGCCCCGAATGTGGCACTCAGATTGAAATCAAGGATACAAAAGAGCGTGTTATCCGCGAAAAGTCCTATTTCAACGTAATCACCACCATCGAAGACTATCAGGTAATCAGAATGTTCCTGATGATGGTTGAAATGCGCAAGGGTATGAAGGTGAAACCTGCCTATCTTGAAATCGGTCAGTATTTCATTGACCCCAAAGGCAATAAGACCGTTGTCGCTATCCCTCGTACTCTCGGTTGCTATGTTGATACCTTTGCATTCGGCGCACCACTTGAAATCAGAAATGACGGGGAGGCTTATATGTACGTTTCAGACCAATGGGTATATCCTCACATCAAGGTCACTGACACCATCAAGCGCAACGGGTTCAAGAACTCTGTCCACCATATCCACCCCGTGACTATGTTCCAAGAGTTGCTGACCAACCCAAAAGCCGAGACACTGATGAAAGCCAACGAGATAGGATTGTTACGATACCTTTGTGCAAGACCAGCCTATAAGTCAGACATTGACAAGTATTGGAACACCATTAAGATAGCCAAGCGCAACGGCTACAAGGTTAAAGACCCGCAGATGTGGTTTGACTATATCAAGATGTTGGAGCGTATGGGCAGAGACCTCAATTCTCCCTCGCTGATAGCACCCAAAAACCTCAAAGTAGCCCACGATGAATATGTGGCTAAGGTCAATCGCCAGCGCATCAAGGAGCAGAGAGAGAAAGAACGTCAGCAAGCCATCAAGGACAAAGCCAAGTTCGAGGAACTCAAATCCCGCTACTTCGGAATGGAAATGACTGACGGAGAGATTGAAATCCACTCAATCGACACCATCGATGATTACTATAAAATCGGAGATAAACAATCTATCTGTTGCGGTACTGCCAAATATTACCTTAAAGAGGATACATTGACACTTACCGCCTACATCGGAAACAAGCAGATAGCCACCATCGAAATTTCGCTTGACGACTACCACATAATCCAATGCCGAGCCTTCGCCAATGAAATATGTGAGTACACCCAGCAGATAGCAGGTATCATCAACGCCAACAAGAAGATGATAGCAGAGAGAAAAAGAGCATAGACAGTGCCATATCAGCGATGAAGGTGGCGGAGTATAAGACCTCCGTCACCTTCATTTTGCCAAAAATTTCGGCCGCCAAAAGGCGGCGTTGTGCAGGTAATTCGTTCCGAAATTCAGCGTTTTTTAGTAATTTTGCAATGTAAAAACGTATCAAATTCAAAGCAGTACAAAATGACTAAGGCAGAAATAGCGAGTGAAATCGCAAAGACAACCGGCATCGACAAGTCCGCAGTTGTTACCGTTATCGAACAGTTCATGACCGTTGTTAAGGACAGTCTCGCACATGGTGAAAACGTATATCTCAGAGGCTTTGGTAGCTTTATCGTCAAGCAGAGAGCAGAGAAGACCGCGCGTAACATCAGCAAGAACACCACCCTGATTATTCCGGCTCATAACATTCCGGCATTTAAGCCTGCCAATTCTTTCAAGGAAGAAATTGCAAAATAATGGAAGAAGAAATTGAAAAGGATAATCCTGCAACTGAGGGAATCCATATTCAATCCGAAATCTGTAATTGTTCCACTTGTTTGGAAAATCGTAAAAGGTATGTTCATATACTTGATGTCGATAAATATATCGAATCATTAAATGACTGGGATTGATAAACTATACAAATGCCGCGATGCTATTTTGTTTCAATGAATAGCATCGCGGCATATTTTATGGTGTGTAAAGAATTGCAAGCTCCGTAAGCCGCCTTTTGTGAAGGCCGGAGTGCCACTTGCCTTTGTAATGGCAGTGGGAGGTATAGGACTTGAAGATGTTGCGGTCGCCGCGTTTCAACTTTTTCAGAACGCTGCTTTTATTGACGGCTCCGGGGCCAATGTTATAAGCGAGAGCCGCAAGAATATACTTGTCACGCCCATATTCTTTATACAACTCGCAAAACTTGGCATAGTCACGGCGAAGAAGAGCATCAGCCTCCCGTTCACTGTACTGGCGGCGTGTGAAATGTTCTCCCCGCTGAACGACATGACCATAGCATATCGTCGGCCAGTGTTTAGGCTTATGAAGTGTTTCAAACTTCTTTATAATCAGTACTGCTCGCTCAAATAGCGGAAGCTCCATAATCGACCGCTTTGCGTTGGCTGCCGGCGTTGCCGCCGCGAGGGTCAGCAAAGCCATAAAGAACATCAGTAATTTTTTCATCGGGCAATCGGTGTTATTGTTCCGGGATTGACAGGGACGATTGTTCCGGGGGTCTTGCCTCCGTCATCGTCGCCACTGTCGTTACCGTTGAACTCAAATGTCTGTTGGAAAACCCAGGCTCGGATGACCCCTTAGACCAAGGTTGAATTGACCCCTGAAAATATTTTGAATTGACCCCTGAAAACGTTCTGGCCGACGGGGTCAATTTTATTTTGTCTTATCGGCTTTTTATAGCTTTAAGCTTACGGACGCTTTCGCCGGTAAGCGTGATTCGATGAGCAGTGTGGACAATGCGATCGAGTATTGCATCTGCCACTGTGGAGTCACCGATTGCTTCGTACCAGTCCAGTTCGGGGAGCTGTGATGTCACGATGATTGATTTGCGACCATGGCGGTCTTCGATGATTTCCGTAAGGTGTGCGCGTTCCTTGGCGTCGAGAGGCACCAGGAAGAGATCGTCGAGGATCAGAAGCTGCGTTTTTTCGAGTTTCTTGAGCTCCGTTTCGATTGTTCCTTTGTTTTTGGCGATTTTCAGGGTCCCCATCAGTTTGGATGCGTTCGCGTACAGTACGCGCATACCGGCCTTGCATGCCTCGTATCCCAGTGCTGTTGCCAGATAGCTTTTGCCCGTACCAGAACAGCCTGTGATGAACAGGTTTTCACCTTTACGGATAAAGTCCAGCGATGCGAGACGCTCCATCTGATTACGATCCAGGCCACGCGGAAGGTTATAGTCAATCTGCGCCACCGACGCGTCGTCGTATCTGAAGTTTGCGTTTTTCACCAGGCGCTCAATATTGCGTGCGGCCCTGTAGTCCCATTCTGTGGATAACAGCCAGTTCAGAAAGCTGTCAGGTGTCATTGTCTCGGCGAATGTGGCCTGAAGACTTTCGGAAAACGCTGCCGACATGCCGTGTAAGCGCATACGGTGCATCAGATCCAGAGAGATGGAGTTGCGGTCTTTCTCCGCTGTTATTGGCGTGGTTTTATTGTTCGTTTCCATGTTGTTCGTTGTTGTTGGCTGATAGTTTTATGCTCGCGGCAAAATATTCTTTACCGCGTATGTTCCGGTGGGATGGTGTCTGACGGTCATTGCCGTCGGCATCAGCCCCCGGCAAATAATCCGCATCGGCTCCGGACTCAAGTATGTCCACCATGTCGCTGACACTGTAAAGGCGTGCGTCCATTGCCGCGGCGCATCCTGACACAAGCCGTTCCTGTCCATACTTTTTCTCAAGTTTCATGATGCCACGGCAGACTCTGAAGGCAAGTTCCGGATAACGCCTGTCCTCGATGACAGCCCGCAGATTGTGCAATACGATGTTGTCGATCTGTGCCGCACGTGAAAGCAGTTCCGCAATGTCGCTCTCGCAGCTCCCCTTGCGTCCGGGGAGATTGTGTGACGGTTTCGTTGTATATTCATACGGAGTATCGTTGCGGTGATGCGTCGCCACATGGGTAAAGCCATGAAAGATGTCGATCGTGTCAGTGTCGTAGACCAGTTCCACACGTTTGCCTACATATTGCACAGGCACACTGTAGTGATGCTTGTGCAGAGTTACGTAGCTGTTACGCTGTACTGTCGCGACAGCCCGCTGTTTCATCTGATAGCGGTTCGCAGGCAATGGCCGGAGATTGTCCCGCTCCACAGCCTCAAAGAGCTGACGGCGTGATTCCTTTCGACGCGTCAGATTACGCGCGTTGAACTTCTCCAGAGACCTGAGGATTGCTTCGTTAAGCGACTCCAGATTATGGAAAATCTGACCTTCAAGGTCTACGTACACAGACCAATACATCAGTTTTACTGCATTTTCCACCAGGGCCTTGTCCTTTGGATGCCGCACACGGGCAGGCACCACGGCGCAGCCGTAATGCTCGGCAAAGGATTCGAAGTCAGGATTTATGACCGGCTCGTCGCGGCCACTGCGCGTGACTGCAGATTTCAGGTTGTCAGGCACAATCGCACATGGTGCGCCGCCGTAGAAACGGATGGCGTTTTCGCAGGCCTTTATCAGATCTTCCTTCTTCTGCGTCCACACTGCCTCGCAATATGTGTAGTGGCTACATGGAAGTATCGCCACAAACACCTCGACCTTTCGTATCCCGGCTGTTGCCTCATCGACTATTTCCAATCTGTCTCCGGCAAAATCGATATACATCTGGTCTCCGGCGCGGTGCTCCACATGCCCGATGGCATTGGTCTGCAGCATGAACTGCCTGAGTTTCATCCCGAAAGATGCCTTCAGATAGCCATCGGGATGGCCGGTATGATACTCTTCATACAACTTCTTGACCGTCATGCCCTTTCGAGAAAGTCGCGCCGCATAATCGGGCAATAGGGCTTCAAGCCTGACCTGCCGCTCCGACGGTTTACGTTCCCTCGCCCCTGGTATGGCAAATAGTTCCTGTAGCCGCGCATCACTCAGCGACGGCAGCTTCTCAGCGGGTATACCGCTGTCCTGATACATTCTCACATAGCGGCGCACCGTGTTCCGGGATATGTCAAAGGCACTACTGATGCATTTTATGCCCATCCCTGATGCGTGACATAGGAGAATATTCTTTAATTTTGTGTTCATGTTTTCTTTGAATTATATCCCCCGTCGGCCAAAACGGAATTCAAAGATACATATAAAATCCCCTGCTGACATTACGTCGACAGGGGTCATTTTTATATTGGGCAAAAGGGTCAGTGATATTTTGGCTTCAGGGGTCAATTCAACCTGGTCTAAGGGGTCATCCGAGCCTGGGTTTTCCATATAGCATCGAGAGGAGATTGTCCGTTTTTCCAGGCCGTGTCAGCAATGGAATGTAGTGCGTGGAAGGCATCGGCACCGGTACCGGAGCGGAAGCATCAGGATATTTTCTGCTTGACCTTGAGTTTTCGGATTCCACGTTCTGAAGCGTTGTTGTCAGATGGTATGGCCGGATTTTCAAGGAAGTTGAAGATGTAGTCCCTGCATTTTATTATCCCCCTCTTCAACTCATTAAACTCTTTGCGCAGACTGTCAAGATTCCGTTTGAGCAAGCCATCAAGCCTTGTGAGCCAGTCATCTTTCGGTATTATATCGACCGGTTTTTCGTTTCTCTGATGAATGGCCTCGCGTAATAAGGTCTGTACTTCCTTTGCCCATGTCTGCTCCTTGTCAATATCGTTAAGGTATTCCAGGTTTCTCAGCAGATGAGCCAGACATATCTGATTATTTAGGAAGTCGATGGCAAAGTACGCGCTGTGGCGGTCAGTTACGGCTGTCATTTTCTTCAATGAGTCACCAAAACGCTCTTCAAGCACTTTTGCACTACGGCCCGCACCGCGGAACACGAGGGTCAGATACGCAGTCTGTGCAATCCACGACCAGTTGAGCCTGCCTTTGACATAGCATCCGGACTCGTCAAAGCCGACTACGGATGATTCTCTGAGCAGACGCTCTATAAGTTCGATTGCCGGGCGGGATTTGTCAAGCGTCTCACGGACGATATTGACAAGCGTCCCCTGACTGATGCGTACATTGAACATCGTGGCGAACAGGGATTGCAACCGCTCGTAAGGCACGCATTGCACCACACTCAGATAAGTCGCAATGGCTCGTATGTTTTTGCCGAAAGTAATGGCATTACCTCCCCTGCGACGCGGTGCATAATCACGATTGCAACATCCGCAGATACAGACTTTTTTATAGAATCTGCGTTCACGATAAATTGGCCGTATCTGAGGCAGATCTATCTCTTGGCTGACATAATCAAGTTCTCCTTCAACATCCGACAGATCGCACCCGCACTCACTGCAATAGCTGGATGACATATCCTGAATTTCGTCAGGCGTCTCCACCATTTTGCGTGTAGTTCCCTCATGCCCGTATTGACCGCCTACGGGTCTTTCCGATCTCTTCCGCAATGATTTTGTCCGGCGTTCCACCTCAGCCTTTATCGGTTCTTTCGATGGTGGAGTACTGCTGTTGCCGGAGTCCATCGGCGGCTTTTCATACTTCTCCAGACGCTTGCGTAACTCACGGTTTTCCTTAAGAAGTCTATCAACATTACGATTTAGCGAACATATCTCGGCATGCTGGGAATCGATAGTGCCCTGCATGGACTTGAGTTGTTCTGACATTCCGGCTAGAATGGATGATATGTCGCTAATCTGTTGTTTCACAGATACAAAGATAGCTAATTTATTTGACATTTGCAAATAAATTAGCTATTAAATTACTGAAAGATAAGATCTTAATTCAATATCCTCAAGATTTGGTGCCTATATCTTCCATTCGCTGAATAGTTACGGTGAGAGGTTAAATGGCATCTTATCAGCCGAGGCGGGAGATTCTGGCGCGGGTGTTTTTGATTTTGTGGCTGTTGAGGGTGTCGATGAGCCTTGCGGCTTCTTTGAGTGGAACTGCCACGAGCGCCGAGTGGTCGCGCAGGGCTATGCGGCCTATCGCTCCGGCGTCAAGGTTGCCTTTGGCTACGATGAAGCCTACGATGTCGCCTCGCGAGATTTTCTCTTTTTTGCCTACGTTAAAATATAGAGTGGCGGTATCGGAGACAATCGGGTCGGAGCTTTTGCCTTGCGGCACCAGTTCGCGGTCCCATTCGAGATATTCTGGCTGGTTTTCGCCTTCGGAGGTGATGACATAGACTTCGCCGGAGGCTTGCTGGCGTGCTGTGCGGCCGTTGCGGTGGGTCCAGGCTTCAGGCGAGGGGGGAGATGATAATGGATTACGGCCGAAAGTTCGGGGATGTCAAGACCGCGGGCGCCGAGATCGGTTGAGACGAGTATGGGGGTCGATCCGTTGTTGAGCATCTCGATGGCGTTTTCGCGGTCGTTCTGTTCGAGGCCGCCATGATAGATTCCCGCCGGCAGTCCGGCTTTGCGCAGAGCCGAGTAGATGCGCTCTACGCTTTCTCGATGGTTTGCAAAGACGATCACGCGTCCGTTGTCGAGCGAGCGCAGGAGGTCGATGAGGGTATCGAGTTTGTCGCGTGTCGGTGACGGGACATTGACAATCTGTATTCTGCGGCGCGGAGAGCAGTCGGATCTGAAGTCAATCAGTTCGGAGGTCTGTGTCACCGGGAGGAAGGGGGGGAGTTCGTCAAGGCGTGTGGCTGAGGTGAGGATTATGAGGCTGAGAGATGTGAGTTTTTTGCACACGCGCTTCATTTCGTTGGCAAATCCGAGTTCGAGGGCTTTGTCATATTCATCGAGCACGAGTGTGCGTACTCCTGAAAGGTCGACAAGACCGCGGGTGATGTGGTCGAGCAGACGGCCGGGAGTGGCGATGATGATGTCAGGGGTTACAGACAGTGAGTTTTTTTCTTCCTGCATGGAGTGTCCGCCGTAGAAAGCGACTGTCTTGAGTCTGGTGGCTATAGGGCGGATTACATCGAAGATCTGGAGTACAAGTTCGCGCGATGGAGCCATGACCACGGCACGTATCCGTCCGTCGGCCGGGCCAAGGCTTTTGAGCAGGGCTATGGCGAATGCCACGGTCTTGCCGGAACCTGTCGGGGCCAGGAGTGTAATGGTGTTGCCTCCGGTTTTTACAGATGCCATGCGTTTCTGCATAGCGTTGAGTTCGGTGATGGCGAGGCGGGAGGCGATGTTTGATATGATGTCTTTTTCTTTCATTGGTCTGTTTTCGGGGGTGTGTGGAATGGGGTCAGTTGAAGATATCGTCATCGGCCACGGAGATTTCCGGAGTGTCAACGTCATGGGCATAGTCAAGATCGGAGTAGTCAATTTCATCGCCGTCAAGGAGATCATCGGGGATATTGACTTCTATGAATTGCACTTTGCCGCCGGAGTGGGCTTTGGAGGCAAGTCCGGAATAGATTTTCATTATGTTTTTGCCGTAACGCGGATTCATTGCCCAGCGGCCGGCGAGTTTTTCCCATGTCGGGGCGCAACCGCGGCTCACATAGTCGAAGCGGGGATCTATCTTGCGTTCTCCTTTCGGCAATTTGCCTGAGCAGGCATAAGCGTAGAGGTGCTGTATCATGGCTGTGACTCCTTCTTCCACGGATTTGAACGAGCATCCGCGGTCGCCACGCTTTTTCACGCCAAGTCCGCAATAGTTATGAGCTTCGGGGCGGACGGCAGTGCCGTTGTCGAAACGGAACCATCCGGTCTCGATTATGGCCTGACACAGGGCGATGTCTCCGCGTATGCCGTAACGGCGCCCGATGCTGTAGAAGGCCTCGGCAACTTCGCGTCTGAAATCTGGGTTGTGGCGCTTGACATAGGCGTACATATTGTCGACATCGACTTCTGGGTTTCCGAAAATCGGCGTTTTCCCAAACGAGAGAAGCGGAAGCAGGCTGAGTATTGCCCCGAAGATGTATCTGAACATATAGTTGTGATGCTGATGAAGAAGAATGAATAGTTGAGCTCTTCTTAATAACGCGCAAGTTAGCGAAAATCCTTCAGAAAATGAAAAAAATCCTATATCTTTGTGCTTATGAAGTATTTCTTTTCAGCCGGAGAGGCATCCGGTGACGTCCATGCGGCGCAGGTAATCAAAGAGTTGCTGAAGCTTGATGCTTCGGCGGAAATCACTTTTCTCGGTGGCGACCGCATGGCCGAAGCGGCTGGGCATGAGCCTCTGATACATTTCAGCCGCATGGCATTCATGGGATTTATTGATGTGGCAACCCACTTGCCGCAGGTTCTCGGCAATCTGCGTAGGGCTAAAGAGGCCATCCGGACCATGCGGCCTGATGCCGTGGTGCTTGTCGACTATCCGGGCTTCAATCTGAATCTGGCCAGATTTGCCAAAGAGCTTGGCATAAAGGTGTTTTACTATATCGCGCCAAAGCTCTGGGCTTGGAAGGAATATCGCATCAAGCAGTTGCGCCGCTATGTAGACTGCATTTTCTCGATACTTCCGTTTGAGCCTGCATGGTTCGGGGAACGGGGAGTCAAGGTGGACTATGTGGGTAACCCATCGGTCGAAGAGGTGGAGGAAGTGCTGAAATCACTGCCTTCGCGGGCGGAATTTCTGCAGCGTCACGGGCTGTCGGAGCGTCCGATCCTCGCTCTTGTGCCTGGCAGCCGTGTCGGAGAGATCAAGGCTAATCTGCCGGTGATGGATGCTGTGGCCAGGCGTCATCCTGAGATGCAGACCGTGGTGGCCGCCGCTCCTTCTATAGACAAGTCGATGTATGGAGCCTATACCTCTTTCCCTCTTGTAGATGCCGCCACTCTTGAGCTGATGGCCGGTGCCCATGCCGCTATGGTGACTTCAGGCACAGCCTCGCTGGAATGTGCCCTGGCGGGATGTCCGCAGGTGGTCTGCTATCGTGCCGTGGGGTGGAAATGGGCCCATGACATATTCCTTCACATTCTGAAGATTCCCTATGTGGCTCTGCCTAACCTTATAGGCGGGAAGATAGACCGTCAGACGCGACGTGAGGTCAACCGCGAGGCCGTGCGCACGGGGGGCAGGGGGTGTGTGGTGCCGGAGATGCTGGTCCACAACTGTACGGCTGACAATGTGGACCGTGAACTTTCGCAGATACTTGAAGCGGGGCCGGCCCGCGAGGCCCAGCTGGAAGGTTATGCAAAGATCAGATCCATACTTCATACCGACAGCAGCGCCGCCTCAAACGTAGCCTCGATACTTTTCCGGAAACTCTCCTGACGCTGCAAAGTTAACCACAAGAGAATAGAGTTTTAGTGCGATAATGCGTGGAGGTGCAAAAAAGGTTTGCATTTCCTGATAAGCGCTTACAGACTGGAATAGGGGATGGAGAATGTGTCGCCCTGGCTGAGGTCGCCTGTCGAGAGGCCTTTTTTGAGCCAGCGGCTGCGCCGGGCTGATGTGCCGTGGGTGAATGAGTCGGGCACGGAGTAGCCGCGGGCGCGTTTCTGCAGATAGTCATCGCCTATTTTCATTGATGCATCAAGAGCTTCTTCAAGATCACCGTCTTCAATGGAGCTGAACATCTCGTTGTCATGATAAGCCCAGACACCGGCGAGGAAATCGGCCTGGAGTTCGATGCGCACACTGATGTTGTTGGCTTCGGTTACACTTACGCGGTTCATCTGCGAATGGGCTTCGTCAAGTATGCCGAGCAGATGCTGTACATGATGCCCGACTTCATGGGCTATCACATAGGCGTATGCGAAATCTCCATCAGCTCCGAGAGTCTTGCGCATGTCACGGAAAAATGACAGGTCAATGTAGAGTTTCTCATCGGCCGAGCAGTAGAACGGGCCTACAGATGCGGATGCATCTCCGCAGGCGCTTCTGACGGCATCGGTGTAGAGCACCAGGGTCGGCGCTTCGTATTCCTTCCCCATCCGGGCGAAAATCTTTGTCCACACGTCTTCCGTTCCGGCCAGAATCTGGCGGGAGAAGCGTGCCAGTTCCTCCTCTTCTTCTGTAGGGGTGTAGTTCTGCGAGACCTGGCTGCTGCCGGAGGTGAATGAACCGGCGTTAGAGATCAGGACATCAAGAGGGTTTCCACCGGAGATCCATGCAATGATAGCCGCTATTATTACCGCGCCGATTCCGGCGCCGATTTTCTTGCCGCCCCCACCGCCTCCACTGCGGCGGTCGCTGACGTTTGAACTTTCACGTCGTCCGTTGAGATTCATGAAGAGTATTTGAATGTGTCAGATAATACGCAGGGACATGCTGACAATCCTCATGCCCCTGCGGTTTATTTTTTTAGCTACGAATGCCGATCAGTTGTCTGAGCGGAGTCCTTTCCAGACAAAGGCGCTGAGCATAGCTCCTATGAATGGAGCCACGATGAAGAGCCAGAGCTGGCTGAGAGGCACACAGTTACCTTCGATGGCTGCGAAAATGGCCGGGCCGATCGAACGAGCCGGGTTGACTGAAGTGCCGGTGATGGGGATGCATGCTATGTGGACCAGGACAAGAGTCAGGCCGATGGCGAGGCCTGCAAAGTTGCCGGCACCTTTCTTTTCGTCAGTGGAACCGAGCACCACGAGCACGAAGATGAAAGTGAAGATAAGTTCTGCAATGAAGGCAGGCACGATGTTGCCGGGGAGGAAGCTGTTTGAGCCGGTGGTCGTAGTGCTGTTGAACACGGCTTCGATACCGGCTTCATTGCCTGTGTGGACGAGGATGTAGAGGACAGCAGAAGCGATGATAGCGCCGATGCACTGGAAGAGCATGTAGCCTCCGGCTTCCTTGCCGCTCATGCGTCCGCTTGACCAGACACCGAGGGTGATGGCCGGATTGATGTGGCAGCCTGAAATGTTGCCGATGGTGTAGGCCATAGCCACTACAGAAAGGCCGAACGCCATAGCCACGCCAAGGGTTGTCACGCCATAGCCGGTTGTGCCGAGGCCAATGCCTGCGAAGATTGCACTGCCGCAACCCATGAGTACCAGAACAAATGTTCCGATCATCTCTGCGAGATACTTTTTCATAAAATAAGCAGTTGGTTAGTGAGTAGTATATGAGAAATTTGTTTATGCAGGTAAGGAGTCCTGATTGCAAATTAATGAAAAATATTTGTAAGTTACAAATTTATCGGAAGTTATAGAGGGGTTTAACATTTGTTGTCAGACATTCTCACATTTTTCTGTGCGATGCAGAAAGAGATCCTGCGGCTTGGATTTGTAGATGAATTTCATTATTTTTGCAAGACGGACGTCCGCTGTGGTGTTCCTGCTGGAATATGGAGGCTGACAGATCCTTGCATAAATTATTAAAAAAAACAAAACCAATCATGAAAATGTTCGATAAAATCGTTCTCGGAGCCCTGGCTCTGATGTCAGTTGAGCCGGCTCTGGCATGCACGAGCCTTATCGCAGGTAAGAACGCCACTCCTGACGGCTCGGTGCTTGTCACCTATGCCGCCGACAGCCATACGCTTTACGGTGAACTCTACAACCGCCCCGGAGGCAAACATGCGCCAGGCACGATGAGGAAGATCGTTGAATGGGACACAGGCCGCTATCTCGGCGAGATACCCGAAGTAGCCGAAACCTATACTACTATAGGCAATATGAACGAACACGGTCTGACAATCTCGGAAAGCACCTGGGGTGGCCGTCACGAGCTGGAAGACACAACCGGTATAATGGACTATGGTTCGCTGATCTATGTGACCCTTGAACGAGCCAAAACGCCACGCGAGGCCATAAAGATCATGACAGATCTGGTGAACACATACGGTTATCATTCAAGTGGTGAATCGTTCTCTATTGCCGATTCTGAAGAAGCCTGGATCATGGAACTGATCGGCAAGGGCGGCAAGGAGAAGGGCGCCGTATGGGTGGCCCGCCGTATCCCCGACGACTGTATTTCGGGCCATGCCAACCATCCGCGTATCCATAAATTTCCTCTGAAAGACAAGGAAAACACCCTCTACTCGCCTGATGTCATCAAATTCGCCCGCAAAATGGGCTACTACAACGGTAAGGACGAGGATTTCAGTTTCTCGCTTGCCTATGGCGAACTCGACGGCACTGCAACCCGAGGCTGTGACGGCCGTGTGTGGAGCTATTTCAACCGTTTTGCCGACGGAATGGACAGCTATCTCCCCTGGATCATGAAGGCCGAGGGCGAGCCTATGCCGCTTTGGGTGAAACCTGACCGCAAGGTGAGTCTCAATGACATGAAGTGGATGATGCGTGACCATTTCGAGGGTACTCCGATGGACATGACCAAAGATGTTGGCGCCGGTCCCTATGCGGTGCCTTACCGCTGGCGTCCGATGACGTTCAAAGTCGACGGAAAGGAATATCTCAACGAACGTGCCATCGCCACTCAGCAGACCGGTTTTTCGTTCGTGTCGCAGATGAACTCTGCCCATCCTGAACTGATGCGCGGCATACTCTGGTTCGGTGTTGACGATGCCAATACCTGTGTGTATGTGCCCATGTACAGCAGCATCACTTCAATACCTCATGAATTCGCCCAGGGCAACGGCGATCTCCTCACCCTGTCATGGGACGCTGCATTCTGGGTGACAAGCTATGTGGCGAACCAGGCCTATCACCAGTACAGCAAGATGATCGATGATATCCGCCGTGTGCAGAAAGCCGAGGAAGATACTCTTGAAAATGAAGTCAGAACGTTCCTCGCCGAAGTGCCGACTCTCGAGCCTGATGCCGCCCGCAGTCTGCTCAACGATCACTCTGCCCTTGCTTCGCGCCGCTATGTGAAGCGCTATAAGGATCTCGGCGACTATCTCCTTGTCAAATATATGGACGGCAATATCAAGAAAGAGAAAGACGGAAAATTCGAACGCACTCCCGAAGGAATGCCTGTGTCGCCGGTCTACGGCGGATATGACGATCGCTATTACCGCTCGATTGTCAACGAAACCGGTGACCATCTGCTCGTCAAGTGATGATATTGATGGACGAAAATTATCTTGATGAACTCAACGAACAGCAGCGGGCCGCAGTAGAGTATTGCGACGGACCTCAGCTTGTGATAGCGGGAGCCGGCTCAGGCAAGACCCGTGTGCTAACCTATAAGATAGTTCATCTACTCCGCCTCGGCTATGAGCCGTGGCGGATTCTTGCTCTGACCTTTACGAACAAGGCTGCCAAAGAGATGCGCGAGCGTGTGGAGCAGCTTGTGGGCGGCGCTGTGGCTTCGAAACTGTGGATGGGTACCTTTCATTCGATCTTTGCGCGTATTCTCCGCGCCAATGCCGAACTGATAGGATTCAAAAGCAATTTCACGATCTATGACAGCGCCGACAGTAAATCGCTTGTCAAGACTATCATAAAGGATATGCAGCTTGACGATAAGATCTACAAGCCGTCGGCTGTGCTTTCGGCCATTTCCGGTGCCAAGAACGCACTTGTCTCGCCTGAAGACTATGCGCTGAGCCGCGATGTGATGGAAGCCGATGCGAGAGCCAAACGCCCCGAACTCTATGCGGTCTACAGAGCCTATCGCGACCGTTGCGTGGTGGCCGGGGCTATGGATTTTGACGATCTGCTCTATTATACCAATGTACTGTTGCGCGACAATCCGGATGTGCTCCGCCACTATCGGGAGTTTTTCAGCTATGTGCTTGTCGACGAGTATCAGGACACGAATTTCGCGCAACACGTGATAGTGACCCAGCTTACACGCGAAAGCGGCAGGCTCTGTGTGGTCGGCGACGATGCCCAGAGCATCTACTCGTTCCGGGGTGCCAATATCCGCAATATCCTTGATCTGAGAAAGACGTATTCTGCACTGTCTATCTTTAAACTCGAACGCAACTATCGCTCGACACGTAACATCATCAATGCCGCCGGTTCACTTATCGACAAGAACAGCGAGCAGATACCCAAAACCGTTTATTCAGAGAACGAGACCGGGGCGCTGATAGAGGTGGTCAAGTGCTATAGCGATTTCGAGGAGGCCTATCAGGTGGCTTCGCGGCTGTCGCAGCTGAAAATGACGAGCGGCGACAGTGCCGATGAATTCGCCATACTATATCGTACCAATGCCCAGAGCCGTGTGCTGGAAGAGGCTTTGAGAAAACGCAATGTGCCTTACAGGATTTACGGTGGTCTGTCGTTCTACCAGCGCAAGGAGGTAAAGGACGCCATTGCCTATTTCCGTCTGGCTTTGAATCCTGATGATGACGAGGCGCTGAGACGTGTGATCAATTTCCCGGCGCGAGGCATCGGGGAGACAACTCTCGCCAAGCTGACACGTGCAGCGATTGACGGCAACGTAAGCCTCTGGACTGTGATTCAGGAGCCTGACAGGTATCCGGCCGGTCTCAATGCCGGGACTTTGCGTAAACTCGACAGATTTGCCGGTCTGATAACTGAATTCGTGCAGGCTGACCGCAAGGGGGCCGATGCGCTTGAACTGGCCACCAGGATCATAGAACGTACTGAGATGCTGAAGATGTATCTCCACGACAGCACACCTGAAAATCTTTCGAAACAGGAAAACCTTCAGGAACTGATTTCAGGCGTGAAGGGCTTTGTGGAGACCCGTGTGGAGGAGGGGAGTGACAGCATGTCGCTCGCCGATTTTATGGCGGAGGTCTCGCTTGCCACTGACCAGGATTCGGATTCCGGCGACGCAAGCGAGGAGCGCGTGACTCTGATGACTGTCCATGCTGCAAAGGGGCTGGAATTCAATAATGTGTTTGTGGTCGGAGTTGAGGAAGAGCTTTTTCCGTCGGCTATGGCTCAGGATTCACCGGCCCAGATCGAAGAGGAGCGCCGTCTGATGTATGTGGCTATGACGAGAGCGAAAAAATTCTGCATGCTGACATATGCCGGATCGCGTTTCCGCAACGGTCAGACGGTCAGCTGCCGCCCGTCGCGCTTCCTCAGAGATATAGATCAGCGCTATCTGCGTCTTGCCACCAATGACAATCTTGGAGACGATGCTCCGAAGGTGCGCCCGACGGTAAATTATACGGCATCAATGGCCGGCTCAGCCCGCAGTCTGAACTCGCTGCGCAAGGTTCAGCCTTCGTCAGGCGCGCCGCAGTCATTCAGACGGCCCGGACAGATGCAGCCGTCTGCCGGAAAGCCTGCGAGCGATGTCAGATATGCCCTTCATTCGGTGAGCGAAGTGGCGGAGGGAACGGTCATAGAACATGCCAAGTTCGGCCGTGGTGCGATTGTCAATATCGACACCGCAGGGCCCGATCCGAGAATCACAGTGAAGTTCGAGAATACCGACACTCGCACCCTGATGCTGAAGTTTGCGAAATTTTCAATAGTCGGAACCGAGTAACCACCATACCAAAAACAATATGAGATGAAAGCAGACGAGATCGCTACACCTTATTATATAGTATATGAAGATAAATTGCGCCGCAACCTGTCGCTGATCAACAGAGTGGAGCGTGAGGCCGGTGTGAATATCATCATGGCTTTCAAGGCCAATGCCTTGTGGCGTACATTCCCTATAATCAGGGAGTATAACCGCGATTTTACCGCCAGTTCGCTCAACGAGCTCCGGCTTGGCAATGAAGAGCTCGGAGGTGAGGCGCATGTCTACTGTCCGGTCTATACCGAGGCCACGATAAGTGAGTTTCTTTCACGTGCCACTCATCTGACCTTCAACTCTCTCGGTCAGTGGGAAAAGTATGGCGCCAAGACTCTGGCGGCCGGAGTGTCGCCCGGACTGAGAGTCAATCCGCAGTGCTCGGTCATCGAGACTGAGATCTACAATCCGGCTCTTCCCGGTTCGCGTTTCGGAGTGACCGCCGATCAGCTTGCCGGAGTATTGCCTGCCGGGATCGAGGGTCTGCATTTCCATGCTTTGTGCGAGAGTTCGAGCTATGATCTTGAAAAGGTGCTTGCCGCTTTCGAGGATCAGTTCGGAATGTATTTCAGTCAGCTGAAGTGGGTCAACTTCGGCGGTGGTCATCTGATGACGCGCGAGGGCTATGACGTGGACCATCTGATCGGGCTTCTGAAAGATTTCCGTGGGCGTTATCCGTGGCTGCAGGTAGTTATGGAGCCGGGAAGTGCTTTCACCTGGCGCACCGGCGATCTGATCACCGAAGTGCTTGATGTGGTTGAGAACCAAGGAGTGAAAACGGCTGTCATCGACGCAAGTTTCGCCTGCCACATGCCTGACTGCCTTGAGATGCCTTATAAGCCGGCCATCACCGAAAGTGTTCCGGAAGCGGAGGGGCTGCCGCGCTATAGGCTTGGCGGAAATTCCTGCCTGAGCGGTGACTATGTGGGCGACTGGTGTTTCCGGGAGCCACTGAAAGCCGGTGATCGCCTCACGCTTGAGGATATGAACCACTATACTACAGTGAAGACCTCTATGTTCAATGGCATACAGCATCCTGCTATGGTGCTTTGCGACTCTGATGGCAATTGCACTTATCTGCGCCGTTTCGATTATAATGATTATAAAAACCGCATGAGCTGATGGATGAAAAGGTGCGTTTTTCGGTAATAGTACCGGTCTATAACCGTATTGATGAGGTCCGTGATCTGCTGGAAAGTCTCAGCCGTCAGACCTTGAAGAATTTCGAGGTCGTGATAGTGGAGGACGGGTCGACAGACAGATGCCAGGCCGAAGCTGAAAGCGTGGAAAATCTGCGTGTCAGATATTTCTACAAGGAGAATGAAGGCCGTTCGATTGCCCGCAACTATGGAATGGAGCGGGCCGCAGGCGATTATTTCATTTTCTTTGACAGCGACTGTGTGATCCCGGAGGATTACTTCGCTGTTCTTAGCCGCGAGCTGGATGCAAAGCCCGTAGACTGTTTCGGCGGTCCGGACTCGGCTCACTCGTCGTTCACCTCGACTCAGAAGGCCATCAATTTCGCCATGACCTCGTTTCTGACCACCGGCGGAATCCGTGGCGGGAAGATGAGCCTTGAAAAGTTTGTGCCGCGCACATTCAACATGGGTTTTTCGCGCAGAGTCTATGAAAGGGTGGGGGGCTTCCGTGAAATGTTTTCAGAGGATATAGACATGTCGACTAGAATCCGTAATGCTGGCTTTTCGATAGCCTTGATCCGTCCAGCTTATGTCTACCACAAGAGGCGTGTTGATTTCAGAAAATTCCTTCGTCAGGTCTATGTGTTCGGCATGTCGCGCATCACCCTCAAGCTGCTCTATCCGGGGTCGCTGAAAGTGGTTCATGCTCTTCCTGCCCTGGCTGTGATCATAGGGCTGGTGCTTGTGGTGCTGTCAGCGGCAGTCTCTCCGTGGTTCCTGCTGCCGCTGGGGTTGTATCTTATTGCCATATTCGTCAGTGCGCTTGTGTCAACCCGCTCGCCGGTGATTGCGGTCAAGGCTTTGCCTGCGAGCGTCATCCAGATCTGTGGCTACGGCTGCGGTTTTCTGAAAGCATACTTCCTCAAGATAGTGCTTGGGCGCGGACGTGACGTCGAGGAAGAGATTTTAATGAGAAAAGGGAAGTAGAAGCGATGAATGACCAGACACCTTTTGTCCCGACCCGCATTCATGATCTGAATGACGACGACAAGCCGCGTGAGAAAGCGCTTGCAAACGGCATACGCTCGCTGAGCGATGCCGAACTTGTGGCATTGATTTTTGGTGGTGGACTGCCGGGCATGTCGGTGGTCGACATGGCGCGTGGCATTCTGCATGACTGTGACCAGCGGGTCGACAACCTTGCCCGCATGAGTATGCAGGAGATGATGTCGAAATACAAAGGAGTCGGTCCGGCCAAAGCCGTATGCCTTGCCGCGGCTTTTGAACTCGGCCGCCGTAACCGTGAGCAGATGGCCGGTGCCGCAGAGCCGCTGATCAGGTCGAGCGAGGATGTCAAGGATATAATGCAGCCGCTTATGGCTCATCTTGACTATGAGGAATTCTGGGTGATGATGCTCTCAAGGAGTAACCGCGTGAAGTTCAAGCGTTGCATATCGCAGGGAGGCACGGCCGCCACGGTGGTGGATGTGAAGCTGCTTCTAAAACGGGCGCTCGACTGTCTTGCCGAAGGGATAATACTGGTTCATAATCATCCTTCCGGGAATCCGCTTCCGAGCGGTGAGGATGACCGTCTGACTCAGAGAATCAAGGTCGGAGCCGATTATCTCGGAATCAAAGTGCTTGATCATGTGATAATAGCGCGAAACGAATTTTATTCCTACAATGACCAGGGACGTCTCTGAACTGGGTGAAATACGTAAGATCATCCATATTGATATGGATGCGTTCTATGCGTCAGTCGAGCAGCGTGACAATCCTGAACTGAGAGGAGTGCCTATAGCCGTCGGCCATGCCGAGGGGCGCGGTGTGGTAGCGGCTGCGAGCTATGAGGCGAGGCGATTCGGCGTAAGATCGGCCATGCCGTCGATGCGGGCAGCGAAAATCTGTCCGGGACTCGTTTTTGTGAAACCGAGATTCGATGTATATAAAAAGGTGTCGGCAGCTATGCATGAGATTTTTCATGAATATACCGATATCGTCGAGCCGATATCTCTTGACGAGGCTTTTCTTGACGTGACTGTCAATAAGGCAGGTGAACCGATGGCTGTCAATATCGCCAGAGAGATCAAGAGCAAGATCCGTGAGCGACTTGGGCTGACAGCTTCCGCCGGAGTCTCTTACAATAAGTTTCTGGCTAAGATAGCTTCTGACTATCGGAAGCCCGACGGCCTGTGTACCATCCATCCCTCGCAGGCTCTTGATTTTATACGCAGGATTCCGGTGGAAGATTTCTGGGGTGTGGGGCCCGTCACGGCCGCAAGGATGCATGCTCTTGGTATCTGGAACGGCGAACAGCTTGCAGCCTGTTCAGCCGAACTGCTGAGTCATGAATTCGGGAAGTCCGGGAGGATTTTCTATCAGTTTGCCCGCGGGATCGACAATAGACCCGTGGAGCCGCTGTGGACGCGGAAATCGGTCGGCTGCGAGATCACTCTTCAGGAAGATCTTGTGACCGTCGGAGAGATCGAGCAGGTGATCTCTGATCTGGCAGAAGAACTTGTCTGGAGGATAGGACGCAGTGTGTTCCGCGGCTGTACGCTGACGCTTAAATTGAAATTCAGCGATTTCAGCCAGTGTTCACGCAGCCATACTGCTCCACACGCCTATCAGAACAAAGATCTCATCGCCCAGGCGGCTATACGCCTGCTGGCTCTGGCGCCGGTGGTCGGACGGCAGGTTAGGCTTGTGGGCCTTTCTGTCTCGATGCCGGAACATGGAAGTTCCTCACGGACGGTCTATGATCCGCGACAGCTGGAATTTGATTTTGAAAACGGGTATGACTGACGTTTTTGCGGCGCGGCTACAGTGTGACCTCGCCGCAGAGATCAGTGTTAAGGCGTGTAGCCACGGCTGAAGGTGTCAGTCCGAGGCCGAACAGATACATCAGTTTGGTTATTGCTGCTTCTGAGGTCATGTCATGGCCGGAAATCACACCTGCGTTGGCCAGCTTGTCGCCTGCCACGTAGCGCCTGTGGTGCACACCTCCGTTCACGCACTGAGTGACATTGACAATCACTACTCCCCGTTGCACTGCCTGAGCTATTTCCTCGATAAACCATCCGGCTGTCGGAGCGTTGCCTGCTCCGTATGTGCGCAGTACAATGCCCTTTACTCCAGGAGCGTTCAGAAGATAGCGGAGGGTCTGCTGTGTCATGCCGGGGTAGAGCTCGATAAACATCACGTTGGAGTCCATGCGGGTGTTGAGCTGCAAAGGTGTCTTTGCTTTTGGACGCCACAGAGCCTCTTCTGAAAAGTGTATTCCAAGGCCTATTTTTGCCAGCTGCGGATAGTTGTTGCTCTTGAAGGCATTGAAGTTGTCGGCACTCATTTTGGTAGAGCGGTTTCCGCGCCAGAGATAGTTCTCGAACAGGATAGCTACTTCCTGGACCATCGGAGACCCGTCAAAAGTAGTGGCGGCTGCAATCTGCAGGGCGGTTATGAGGTTTTCTTCTCCGTCGGTGCGCACTTCTCCGATGGGGAGCTGCGAGCCGGTGATAATGACCGGCTTGTGGAGATTGCCGAGCATGAATGAAAGAGCCGAGGCCGTGTAGGCCATTGTGTCGGTGCCGTGGAGAACTACGAAACCGTCATATTCGTCATAATGCGAGGCTATGGCATTTGATATCTCCGCCCATCCTGACGGATTCATATCGCTTGAGTCTATCGGGGTGAACTGGATGTTGTCGATATGATAGTCGAGCATCTTGATTTTGGGCACATTGTCTATGAGGTGCGAGAAGTCAAAAGGCTGCAGGGCATGGGTTTCTGGATTTTCGATCATTCCGATCGTTCCGCCTGTGTATATGATCAGGAGTCGTGGTTTTCTTCTGGCTGTCATTTAACTGTTGTTTTTTAAACGACCTGTTGATAAAGAATGCTTTTGGGGGGAGAATTGAAAAATCCGGGAGGGGAGGGAAGCCCAACCCTCTCGGATTTCATATTGCTGTGTGGGGACGGTCGGCGCATGAGCCTTAGCCGATCTTGGCGCCGGGAGCTACTGCAGCCGAGGGGCTGAGAAGCACTATGGAACCGTCGGAGTTCTCGGCAGAAAGAATCATGCCTTCAGACACAATGCCTTTGAGTTTGCGGGGAGGGAGGTTGGCTATGAAGCAGACCTGTTTGCCTACCAGTTCTTCGGGCTTGTAGTATTTGGCTATGCCTGAAACAATGGTGCGTTTTTCCAATCCGTCGTCAATGAGGAAGCGCAGGAGTTTGTCGGCCTTGGGGACTTTCACGCATTCAAGTACGGTGCCCACTCGGAGATCACAGGCGGCGAAGGTGTCGAATTCCACATCCTTGGCCTGAGGCTCTGCTTTCCAGGCGGCTGCTTCGTTGGCTTTCTTTGTATCGGCGAGGCGTTTGAGCTGGGCTTCGATCTGGCTGTCTTCGATTTTGTCGAAAAGCAGTTCGGGAGTGGCGAGTGTGGTGCCGGCGGAAATGATGTCAAGCTTTCCGAGCATGTCCCATGTGAGTTTTCCGCTGAGGCCGAGCATCTTGGCGAGCTTTTCAGACATGAAAGGAGTGAAGGGCTCGAATGCCACAGCGATGTTGGCGCAGAGCTGGAGAGCTATGTTGAGAATTGTCTTCACGCGCTCCATGTCGGTCTTGGCGAGTTTCCAGGGTTCGGTTTCCTGCAGATAGCGGTTGCCGAGACGGGCTATTTCCATGGCCTGCTTGAGGGCTTCGCGGAAATGGAATGTCTCAAGTGCGGCTGTCAGGGCCTCTGTGGCGGTGCCGAGTTCGGTTGCAAGGAGGGTGTCGGTTTCTGTCAGCATTCCTGCGGCCGGAACTTCACCGTTGAAATATTTGTGGGTCAGAACCATTGCGCGGTTCACGAAGTTGCCGAGGATGGCCACGAGTTCGTTGTTGTTGCGGGCCTGGAAGTCTGCCCATGTGAAGTCGTTGTCCTTTGTCTCAGGTGCGTTGGCGGTGAGAACATAGCGAAGCACATCCTGCTTGCCGGGGAAGTCATTGAGATATTCGTGAAGCCACACGGCCCAGTTGCGTGACGTGGAGATCTTGTCGCCTTCGAGGTTAAGGAATTCGTTGGCCGGGACGTTGTCGGGCAGCTGGAAGTTATCGCCGTAGGCCATCAGCATCGAGGGGAAGACGATGCAGTGGAAGACGATGTTGTCTTTGCCGATGAAGTTGATGATGCGGCTTTCCGGATCTTTCCAGTATTTTTCCCATGAGTCAGGGAGGAGTTCCTTGGTATTGGAGATATAGCCGATCGGAGCGTCGAACCATACGTAGAGCACTTTACCTTCAGCTCCTTCAACCGGAACGGGCACACCCCAGTTGAGGTCGCGGCTCACGGCACGGGGCTGGAGTCCGGCATCAAGCCATGATTTGCACTGTCCGTAGACGTTTGTTTTCCATTCTTTGTGGCCTTCAAGTATCCATTCGCGCAGTTTGGGTTCCCACTTGTCAAGGGGGAGATACCAGTGGGTGGTCTCGCGCATTTTCACCGGTTCGCCTGTGAGGGCCGAACGGGGATTGATGAGGTCAGTGACGTTGAGCGATGAGCCGCAGGCTTCGCACTGGTCACCGTAGGCGTTTTCATTGTGACAGCGCGGGCAGGTGCCGACCACATAACGGTCGGCGAGAAATTCTCCGGTTTTTTCATCATATGGCTGCTGTGCGGTCTGCACGGAGAATTCGCCTTTATCATAAAGGTGGCGAAAAAATTCGGAAGCAGTCTTGTGATGGAGTTCGGAAGTGGTTCTTGAATAGATATTGAAGCTTACTCCGAGTTCTTCAAGCGAATCTTTTATGATGTTGTGGTAGCGGTCTACGACCTGTTGCGGGGTGATGCCTTCTTTTCTGGCACGGAGTGTGATGGGCACACCGTGTTCATCGCTGCCGCCGACCATGACTACGTCCTGGCCGCGCATACGCAGATAGCGGGCATAAATATCGGCCGGAACATATACGCCGGCAAGATGTCCGATATGCACAGGCCCGTTGGCATAGGGCAGGGCTGTGGTGATGAGGGTTCGCTTGAATTTTCTTTCCATTGATTTATGGTGGCTTGGCTTTTTAACGTATTGGGCCGTGGAAACGGCCGTGTTTTTATTTAAGGTGCAAAATTAATGGTTATGTAGGAAAAACACAATAAAGAAGCGAAAAAATAAAATAAGGGTTGTGGTTGCATTTGGGGTGCGATTGTGAGTGTGGGCTTGCCGCATGGCATCCGGCCGTGAGGATGCTGCGGATTTTTTGCACGGTTCAGATGAAAAATTAGCGCAAATCCGGCGCAAATCCGGTGATGCGAAAATTATTTTGGAAATGTTTGGTAGTTAGGAAAATAAGTTGTAATTTTGCATCGCTTTTAAGAACGGCTTGTCGTCACGGCTGCGTTAACTACTTGGTAATTAGCGGGGTTGATGGCGGGAAGCGCGTAATAAACAGTCAAATATACTACTATTCATTATTAAATAAATCAAAAGAAAGCAAGATGCCTACTATTCAGCAATTAGTAAGAAAAGGTCGCGTGGCTCTTGAAGATAAGAGCAAGTCACCCGCACTTGATTCATGCCCCCAGCGTCGTGGCGTGTGTGTGCGTGTGTACACCACCACTCCCAAAAAGCCTAACTCGGCTATGCGTAAGGTGGCTCGTGTGCGCCTGACCAACGGTAAGGAAGTCAACAGCTACATCCCCGGTGAAGGCCACAATCTTCAGGAACACTCAATCGTGCTTGTACGCGGTGGTCGTGTGAAAGACCTTCCCGGTGTGCGTTATCACATCGTTCGCGGCACGCTCGATACCAGCGGCGTTAAGGACCGTACTCAGCGTCGCAGCAAGTATGGTGCCAAGCGTCCCAAGGCTGCGAAGAAGTAATTAAGCGCAAGCCCTTTTCTGAAGACAAAAATTAAATTAAAAACAGAGTCGTTAAACCCTCGTTTTTGATTTGACTGGAAGGCTAAATCACAGGTTGAGTAAATGGCGCCCGGAGGGGCGGCCGTTGAAGATTAAAGATGCAGCAACCAAGCAACCAAAAACAAAACATTTCCTCAAAAAATGAGAAAAGCAAAACCTAAGAAGCGGGTGATTCTTCCCGATCCCGTGTTTAATGATGTGAGAGTGTCGAAATTCGTCAACCACCTGATGTATGACGGAAAGAAGAATACTTCTTATACTATTTTCTACTCCGCTCTCGATCTCGTGAAGAACAAACTTCCCAATGAAGAGAAAACCGCTCTTGAGATTTGGAAAAAAGCTCTTGAAAATGTGACTCCTCAGGTAGAGGTTAAGTCACGTCGTGTCGGTGGTGCGACATTCCAGGTTCCTACTGAAATCCGTCCCGACCGCAAGGAATCTATCTCGATGAAAAACCTGATCCTCTACGCCCGCAAGCGCGGTGGCAAGACAATGGCTGAGAAGCTCGCTGCCGAAATCGTAGACGCATTCAACGACCAGGGCGGTGCTTACAAGCGCAAGGAAGATATGCACAAGATGGCCGAGGCTAACCGCGCATTCGCTCACTTCCGTTTCTAAGCCTATATTAATTTCATTCATTTAGATTCACACAAATCAAAATGGCTAAATCAGACGCACATTTAAAATATACGCGTAATATCGGTATCATGGCTCACATCGATGCCGGTAAGACCACAACTTCCGAGCGTATTCTTTTCTACACCGGTCTTACTCACAAGATCGGCGAAGTTCACGATGGCGCTGCCACTATGGACTGGATGGAACAGGAACAGGAACGTGGTATCACAATTACTTCTGCCGCTACCACCACTTTCTGGAAGTATGCCGGCGATCAGTTCAAGATCAACCTTATTGACACTCCGGGACACGTTGACTTCACTGTGGAAGTTGAACGTTCGCTCCGTGTGCTTGACGGTGCGGTAGCTACTTTCTGCGCCGTAGGTGGTGTTGAACCCCAGTCTGAAACCGTATGGCGCCAGGCTGACAAATACAATGTGCCCCGTATCGGTTATGTGAACAAGATGGACCGTTCGGGCGCGAACTTCTTTGAAGTTGTCCGCCAGCTTAAGGATGTTCTCGGAGCAAATCCCTGTCCCATTCAGATACCTATCGGAGCTGAAGAAACTTTCAAGGGTGTGGTTGACCTCATCCAGATGAAGGCTATCTTTTGGCACGATGAATCAATGGGTGCTGACTATACCTTAGAGGAAATCCCCGCCGGTCTCGCTGAAGAGGCTGAAGAATGGCGTGACAAGATGCTCGAAAAGATCGCCGAATTCGATGACGCTCTTATGGAGAAGTACTTCGACGATCCTTCTACCATCACTGAGGAAGAAATTCGTCGCGCTCTCCGCAACGCAACTCTCAAGATGGAAGTCGTTCCCATGATCTGCGGTTCTTCATTCAAGAACAAAGGTGTACAGTGTCTCCTTGACTCTGTCTGCGCATATCTCCCCAGCCCCGTTGACTCAGGTGCCGTTGAAGGAACAAATCCTGAAGATCCCGACAAGGTTGAGACCCGCGAGCCTTCATCAGACGCACCCATGTGTGCTCTCGCATTCAAGATTGCCACTGACCCCTATGTAGGCCGTCTGACCTTCTTCCGTGTCTACTCAGGTGATGTTGTAGCCGGTAGCTACGTCCTCAACAGCCGTTCAGGTAAAAAGGAACGTGTCAGCCGTCTGTTCCAGATGCACTCCAACAAGCAGAATGCAAAAGAATCTATCGACTGCGGCGATATCGGCGCTGGCGTAGGTTTCAAAGATATCCGCACCGGTGACACCCTTTGCGACGAAAATCATCCTATCGTACTTGAAGCAATGGAATTCCCCGATCCCGTTATCGGTATCGCAGTTGAACCCAAAACTCAGAAAGACCTTGACAAACTCGGTGTCGGCCTGCAGAAGCTTGCAGAAGAAGACCCCACCTTCCGCGTTGAGACAAACGAAGAAACCGGACAGACAGTCATCTCAGGTATGGGTGAGCTTCACCTCGATATCATCATCGACCGTCTCCGTCGCGAATTCAAGGTTGAATGTAACCAGGGCCGTCCGCAGGTTACTTACAAGGAAGCTATCACCAAGCCTGTAGAGCTTCGCGAGGTGTTCAAGAAGCAGACCGGTGGCCGCGGTAAGTTCGCCGATATCATCGTTCGTGTAGAACCAGTTGACGAAGGCTTCGAAGGAAACCTCCAGTTTGTCGATGAAGTCAAGGGCGGTAACATTCCCAAGGAATTCATCCCCTCTATCCAGAAAGGTTTCACCGCAGCTATGAAGAACGGTGTGCTCGCCGGCTTCCCCGTAGATCAGCTCAAGGTTACAGTCATCGACGGTTCTTTCCACCCGGTTGACTCTGACCAGCTTTCATTCGAGCTTTGTGCCATCCAGGCATTCAAGAAAGCATCTGAAAAAGCCGGTCCCGTGCTTCTCGAACCGATCTTCAAAGTAGAGGTAGTAACTCCCGAAGAAAGCATGGGTGATGTTATTGGTGACCTCAACAAGCGTCGCGGTCAGGTTGAAGGTATGGAAACCAGCCGTTCTGGCGCACGCATCGTGAAGGCCAAGGCTCCTCTTGCCGAAATGTTCGGTTATGTGACAGCCCTCCGTACAATCACTTCAGGCCGTGCAACATCGACCATGACATTCAGCCACTATGCAGAGGTAAGCAACTCGATCGCAAAGAACGTGCTCACCGAATGCCAGGGCCGTGTTGACCTCATCAAGTAAGACAAACACTTTCATTCAACAAAGATATGGACCAAACAATCAGAATCAAACTTAAATCCTACGACTACAACTTGGTTGACAAGTCGGCTGAGAAGATTGTGAAGACCGTAAAAGCAACAGGTGCTGTGATCAGCGGACCTATTCCCCTGCCCACCCACCGTCGCGTTTTCACCGTCAACCGTTCGACCTTCGTCAACAAGAAATCGCGCGAGCAGTTCCAGCTCTCGTCCTACAAGCGTCTGATCGACATCCACAACTCTACCGGCAAGACCGTAGACGCGCTGATGAAACTCGAACTCCCCTCAGGCGTAGAAGTAGAAATCAAAGTCTGATCATTAAACACTCAGACATCAAAGGATTCAAGTAATCACAAACAACTCCCACAATCAGTTCACATTTTTAAATCAAAGAGAAATGCCAGGATTATTAGGAAAGAAAATCGGAATGACATCCGTTTTCAGTGCCGACGGCAAGAATGTGCCGTGCACTGTTATCGAAGTAGGCCCCTGCGTAGTTACTCAGATTAAAACGGCTGAAAAAGACGGTTACGAGGCCGTGCAGCTTGGTTTCACTGAAAAGAAAGACAAGCACACCACTGCCCCTATGGCCGGTCACTTCAAAAAAGCCGGAGTAGCTCCCCAGCGCCACTTGGCCGAGTTCAAAGGATTTGACGGCGAGTACAAACTCGGTGATACCATCACAGTCGATCTCTTCAACGAGAATGACTTCGTTGACATTCAGGGTACCTCGAAGGGTAAAGGCTTCCAGGGTGTGGTAAAACGTCACGGTTTCGGTGGCGTAGGCCAGAGCACTCATGGTCAGCACAACCGCCTTCGCGCTCCCGGTTCGGTCGGCGCCTGCTCTTACCCCGCTAAAGTATTCAAAGGAATGCGTATGGCAGGCCAGATGGGCAACGAGAAAGTGACAATTCAAAACCTCCAGGTGCTCAAAGTGATCGCAGACCACAATCTGCTCCTCATCAAGGGCTCAATCCCCGGAAGTAAAGGTTCAATCGTTTTAATTGAGAAATAATGGAAGTCGCAATTTACAATATCAAAGGTGAAGACACCGGTCGCAAAGCACAGCTCAGCGACGAAGTTTTTGCAGTAGATGCAAACGAGCACGCCGTTTATCTCGATGTGAAGCAGTATCTCGCCAACCAGCGTCAGGGTACTCACAAGTCCAAAGAACGTAGTGAAGTTTCAGGTTCTACCCGCAAGCTCCACAAGCAGAAAGGCGGCGGCGGCAGCCGTATCGGTGACATCAACTCTCCGGTACTTGTCGGTGGCGGACGTGTTTTCGGTCCCCGTCCCCGTGACTACCGCTTCAAGTTGAATAAGAAAGTGAAAGCGCTCGCCCGCAAAAGTGCGTTGACCTATAAAGTACAGGATTCACAGCTCATCGTCGTTGAAGACTTCAACTTCGAAGCTCCGAAAACTAAAGATTTTGTAAATTTTACTAAAAATCTTAAAGTTGAAGGCAAAAAGGTGCTCCTCGTTTTACCGGGTCAGAATAAAAACGTAACTTTGTCTGCCCGAAATGTGCCCGATGCCAAAACCATCGACGCTTCGGCGCTTAACACTTACGCGCTCATGAACTCTAACGCTGTCATCCTCACGGAGAGTAGCCTTGATTTCATTAACAAACTTTAACCTCATATACGAGAAAACATAGACAATGGAAATTTCAATCAAACCCATCGTAACAGAGAAGGCAAACAATCTCATCGAGAAGCTGAACCGTTACACCTTCGCCGTTTCTCCTGAGGCTAACAAGTATCAGATCAAGTCGCTCGTCGAGAATCTCTACGGCGTGAAAGTAGTCCGCGTAAACACCATCAATGTCCGCAGCAAGAACAAGTCTCGCTGGACCAAGAGCGGTCTGCTCCGTGGCAAGACCACCGCTTGGAAAAAAGCACTTGTAACCCTTGCCGAAGGACAGAATATTGACTTCTATAGCAATATCTAAATAAAATGGCAGTAAGAAAATTCAAGCCCACAACACCGGGGCAGAGACACAAAGTTATCGGTGTATTCAAAGGTACCATCACTGCTACTACACCGGAAAAATCTCTTACAGTCGGTAAAAAAGCCTCCGGCGGCCGTAACGCCGAAGGTCATCTCACCACCCGCTACCTTGGTGGTGGCCACAAGCGCAAATACCGCATCATTGACTTTAAGAGAACCAAAGACGGTGTTCCCGCTGTAGTAAAGAGCATCGAGTACGATCCTAACCGTTCGGCCCGCATCGCCCTCCTTTACTACAAAGACGGTGCTAAAGCCTATATCATTGCACCCAACGGCTTAAAAGTTGGTGATGTGCTTCTTTCAGGCGCTGATGCCCAGCCTGAGGTAGGTAACTGCCTCCCGCTGGCCAACATCCCTGTAGGTACGCTCATCCACAACATTGAGTTGCGTCCTGGCCAGGGCGCTTTCATGGCCCGCTCGGCAGGCACATTCGCCCAGCTGATCTCGCGTGAAGGCACCTACGCCATCGTTAAATTACCTTCGGGTGAAACCCGCAAGATCCTCGCCGCATGCCGCGCCACTGTTGGCGTTGTCGGCAACTCCGAGCACTCACTCGAACGCTCCGGCAAAGCCGGCCGTTCACGCTGGCTCGGCCGTCGTCCCCGCAACCGCGGCGTAGTAATGAACCCTGTCGATCACCCGATGGGTGGTGGTGAAGGCCGCGCTTCAGGTGGTCATCCCCGTTCTCGCAAGGGCCTCTACGCTAAGGGTCTCAAGACTCGTGCCCCGAAGAAACATTCTTCGAAGTACATTATTGAAAGAAGAAAAAAGTAATCTGATTTAACATTAGCAACACTTATCATGAGTCGTTCATTAAAAAAAGGCCCCTTTATCAGCGTGAAGCTCGAAAAGAAGGTCGCTGCAATGGAAGAGAGCGGTAAGAAATCGGTTATCAAGACTTGGAGCCGTGCATCAATGATCGCCCCCGAATTTGTAGGACACACTTTCGCAGTTCACAACGGTAACAAATTTATCCCTGTCTACGTTACTGAAAACATGGTAGGCCACAAGCTTGGCGAGTTCGCTCCCACACGTACCTTCCGTGGTCACTCCGGTAACCGCAAGAAATAAATTGGGCCCTGATATAACTAATTCATTTGTAAAAAAGAAAAGAATTACAATAAAATGGGTGTAAGAAAAAGAAATTCAGCCGACCTCAGGAAAGCCGAACAGAAAACGGTAGCTTTCGCAAAGCTCACCAACATCCCCACCTCGCCCCGCAAAATGCGCCTTGTCGCTGACATGGTGCGCGGCGTAGAGGTTAACCGTGCGCTCGGCATCCTTAAGTTCTCTAATAAGGAAGCGGCTGCCCGCCTCGAAAAGCTCCTCCGTTCGGCTATCGCAAACTGGGAAGCTAAAAACGAACGTAAAGCCGACGCCGGCGAGCTTTACATCAGCACTATCTTTGTAAACTGTGCTCCTATGCTCAAGCGTCTGCGCACCGCTCCCCAAGGCCGCGGCTATCGTATCCGCAAACGCGCAAACCACGTCACATTGATTGTTGACACAATTGATAACAAAAACGCTAAAGCTTAACAAATGGGACAGAAAGTAAATCCAATCAGCAATCGCTTGGGAGTTATCCGTGGATGGGACTCTAACTGGTATGGCGGTAAGAAATACGGCGATACTCTGCTTGAGGACTCAAAACTCCGCAAGTATCTCAATGTCCGCCTTGCAAAGTCAAGCGTTTCGCGCATCGTCATCGAGCGCACCATGAAGCTCATCACCATCACTGTCTGCACTTCACGCCCCGGTCTGATCATCGGCAAGGGCGGCTCTGAAGTCGACAAGCTGAAAGAAGAGCTCAAGAAGATCACCGACAAGGATGTCCAGATCAACATCTATGAAGTAAAACGCCCCGAACTCGACGCTCAGATCGTAGCATCGACCATCGCCCGCCAGATCGAAGGCAAGATCGCCTATCGCCGTGCAGTCAAGATGGCAGTAGCCTCTACAATGCGCGCCGGTGCCGAAGGCATCAAGGTTCAGATCTCAGGCCGTCTCAACGGCGCAGAAATGGCTCGTTCGGAAATGTTCAAGGAAGGCCGTACTCCGCTCCACACACTCCGTGCCGACATCGACTACGCACTGGTCGAAGCCCACACAAAGGTAGGTGTGATCGGTGTGAAGGTTTGGATCTGCCGTGGCGAAGTTTACGGCAAGCGTGACTTGGCTCCCCAGTACACTTCAAACCAGAAGGAATCTCGCGGTGCAGCTTCAAATGGCGCTCCCCGTCGCGGCGGTTTCCGCAAACCCAAAAACAACCGTTAAACCCACAATTGATTCAACAAAACAATGTTACAACCCAAGAAAACCAAATTTCGCCGCGCGCAAAAAGGCCGCATGAAAGGCATTGCGCAGCGTGGCAACCAGTTGGCCTTCGGTTCGTTCGGCATAAAGACCCTGGAGTCTAAGTGGATCACCGGTCGCCAGATTGAAGCCGCCCGTATTGCAGTAACCCGTTACATGCAGCGTCAGGGACAGATTTGGATCCGCATCTTCCCGGATAAACCCATCACCAAGAAACCCGCAGAGGTCCGAATGGGTAAAGGTAAAGGTGCTCCCGAAGGATTCGTAGCCCCCGTAACCCCCGGCCGCATAATCATAGAGGTTGAAGGCGTATCTTACGACATCGCTAAGGAAGCCCTCCGCCTCGCAGCTCAGAAACTCCCCGTGACCACAAAATTCGTTGTGCGCCGCGACTATGACCCAACCCAAAATGTGTAACCCGTCATGAAGAAAGAATCATTCACTGAAGTGAGCACTCAGGATCTCCGCGACCGCCTGGCTGTGATGGAGAAGGACTATGCCCAGCTCAAGATCAACCACGCCATCTCGCCCCTTGACAGCCCCGCTAAGATTACACATGCTCGCAAGGCTATCGCCCGCGTCAAGACCGAGTTGCGTCAGCGCGAACTTAACAACAAATAAACTCCCCCTTAAATAAAATGGAAAAGAGAAATTTAAGAAAAGAACGTATCGGGGTTGTTTCGAGCAACAAGGGTGACAAGACCATCACTGTAATGGTGAAATGGAAAGAGAAGCACCCCATTTATGGCAAATTTGTCAACAAAACAAAGAAATATCACGCCCACGACGAGAAGAATGAATGTTCCATCGGCGACACTGTACGCCTCATGGAAACTCGTCCCCTCAGCAAGACCAAACGCTGGCGCCTCGTGGAAATCATCGAAAAAGTGAAGTAAACTATGATACAGACTGAAAGCCGTTTAACCGTAGCCGACAACAGTGGCGCAAAAGAAGCGCTCTGCATCCATGTACTGGGTGGCACCGGCCGTCGTTATGCCTCTGTAGGTGACATCATTGTCGTTTCCGTCAAGAGCGTCATCCCTTCATCAGACGTTAAGAAAGGCACAGTGTCGAAGGCAGTGGTTGTCCGCACCAAGAAGGAAATCCGCCGTCCCGACGGTTCATATATCCGTTTTGATGACAACGCCTGTGTGCTCCTCAACAACGCCGGCGAACTCCGCGGAACCCGTATCTTCGGCCCCGTAGCCCGCGAACTCCGCGCTGCCAACCAGATGAAAATCGTCTCACTCGCACCCGAAGTCCTCTAATCATTCTTAACCGTCAAAAACATTAAACGTAATGAGCAAATCACATATCAAAAAAGGCGACATCGTCTATGTTCTTGCCGGCGAAGACCGTGGCAAGGAGGGTCGTGTGCTCAAGGTGCTCGTGCAGAAGCAGAAAGCCCTCGTTGAAGGCATCAACATGGTGACCAAGGCCACCAAGCCCAACGCACAGCATCCCCAGGGAGGTCTCATCAAGATGGAAGCTCCCGTCCACATCTCCAATCTTTCTCTCATCGACCCCAAATCTGGCAAGCCGACCCGCATCAGCTGCCGTCGCAACGAGAAAGGTGAATTAGTACGAATCTCTAAAAAATCAGGAGAGGAAATTAAGTAATGAGCACCCAGACAGTTAAAAAAGACTACCAGGAACGCATCGTTCCCGCCCTGACCGAGAAATTCAGCTACACCACTCCGATGCAGGTGCCCAAGCTGAAGAAAATTGTAATCAATCAGGGCCTTGGCGCAGCTACTCAGGACAAGAAAGTCATCGAGACAGCAATCAACGAGCTCACAGCCATCACCGGCCAAAAAGCAGTTGCTACTCTCTCCCGCAAGGACATCTCTAACTTCAAACTCCGTAAGAAGATGCCCATCGGTGTGATGGTTACTCTCCGTCGTGAGAAAATGTATGAATTCCTCGAACGCCTCATCCGCGTGGCCCTCCCCCGTATCCGCGACTTCAAGGGTATCGAGAGCAAGCTCGACGGCCGTGGCAACTACACCCTCGGTATCACTGAGCAGATCATCTTCCCCGAAATCAACATCGACTCGATCAGCAAGCTCATGGGTATGAACATCACCTTCGTTACTTCAGCCAACACTGACGAAGAAGGTTATGCTCTTCTCAAGGAATTCGGTCTCCCTTTCAAAAACGCTAAAAACTAAGCATCCGCTATGGCAAAAGAATCAATGAAGGCTCGCGAAGTAAAACGCGCAAAGCTCGTCGCAAAATATGCCAAGAAGAAAGCCGAACTCAAGGCCGCAGGTGACTACGAAGCTCTCCAGCTTCTTCCCAAGAACGCCTCTACAGTCCGTCTTCACAACCGTTGCTCGATCACCGGTCGTCCCAAAGGCTACATGCGTCAGTTTGGCATTTCGCGTATCCAGTTCCGCGAGATGGCTTCAGCCGGCCTCATCCCCGGTGTGAAGAAAGCTTCCTGGTAAAAAATCCCCCTTACCAGTCCAGATCCCATCAAGAGAGTCGACGGCCAGAGAGTCGTTACCTCTAAGCGGTCAGGCCCATCGTCAAAGCCGAAAAAGTTACTCCAGACCCTCTCCGGCATCCGACAGGCACCCGCGGTCGTCCTCTTCTTTCCCTCTCTCTCCCCTCAACCAAACTCCGACCAATCACAGTGAGTATTAAATATTGTTGGGAAAATCCCAATCAATTTAAACATTTTTCAAAATGACTGATCCTATAGCAGATTATCTGACAAGATTGAGAAATGCAATCAAGGCCAACCATCGCGTGGTCGAGATTCCTGCCTCAAACTTGAAGAAAGAGATCACAAAGATTCTCTTCGAACAAGGCTACATCCTCAACTACAAGTTCGAGGAAGGCGAAAATCCCGCGGGCACAATCAAGATCGCCCTCAAGTACGATCCCGTTGACAAGGTCAACGCAATCAAGAGCCTTGAGCGCGTTTCGCGTCCCGGTCTCCGCCGTTATACCGGCTACAAAGATATGCCTCGTGTGTTGAACGGACTCGGCATCGCCATCCTCTCAACCTCGAAGGGTGTGATGACTAACAAGAAGGCCCGCGACCTCAAGATCGGTGGCGAGGTCCTTTGCTACGTTTACTAATCAATAAGGAGGATACAAATTATGTCACGTATAGGTAAAGCTCCCATTGAAATCCCCGCCGGTGTCCAGGTAACAGTCGGCCAGGATAACACAGTAACCGTAAAAGGTCCCAAAGGCACCCTTTCACAGAAAGTAAATTCCGACCTCCAGGTAGCAGTCGAAGACGGCCACATCGTTGTCACCCGTCCTTCTGACGATCGCGAACACCGCGCACAGCACGGTCTCTACCGCGCACTCATCCACAACATGGTTGTCGGCGTTTCCACAGGCTATCGCAAGGAAATGGAATTAGTAGGTGTGGGTTACCGCGCCGCCGCAACCGGCCAGGTGCTTGAGCTCTCGCTCGGCTACTCACACGCCATATATATCAAGCTTCCCCCCGAAGTGAAAGTAGAGGCCAAGAGCGAGCGTAACAAAAACCCGCTCATCATCCTCGAAAGCGATGACAAGCAGCTTCTCGGTCAGGTTTGCGCCAAAATCCGCTCTCTCCGCAAGCCCGAACCCTACAAGGGCAAAGGTATCAAGTTTGTGGGCGAAATTATCCGTCGCAAGTCGGGTAAGTCGGCAAGTGCTAAATAATTAAATTGATTCAAAAATGGTTTCTAAGATACAACGCAGAACTAAAATCAAGGCCCGCATCCGCGGGAAGATTTCCGGCACCGCCGCTCGTCCCCGCATGTCGGTTTTCCGCAGCAACAAGCAGATCTATGTCCAGCTCATCGACGACCTCGCAGGCACAACTCTTTGCGCCTCATCTTCAAAGGGCATCGAAGAGGGCACCAAGTGTGAAATCGCAGCCAAGGTTGGCGAGGCTATCGCTCAGAAAGCTCTTGCAGCCGGTATCACCGAAGTGGTTTTCGACCGCAACGGCTACCTTTTCCATGGCAGAGTTAAATCATTGGCTGACGCCGCACGCAAAGGCGGCCTTAAATTCTAAAGAATATGGCTACTAAGAACAATAAAGTTAAATCCACCAACGATCTCGAACTCAAGGATCGTCTCGTCGCCATCAACCGCGTCACCAAGGTTACCAAAGGTGGCCGCACATTCACTTTCGCAGCCATCGTTGTTGTCGGAAATGAAAACGGCATCGTAGGCTGGGGCCTCGGAAAAGCCAATGAAGTTCAGGCCGCAATCGCAAAAGGCGTTGAAGCTGCCAAAAAGAACCTCATCAAGGTTCCTGTTCATCGCGGAACAATCCCCCACGAACAGATCGCCAAATTCGGCGGTTCACGCGTAATCCTCAAACCCGCAAGCCACGGTACCGGTGTAAAAGCCGGTGGTGCGATGCGTGCCGTTCTTGAGAGCGTAGGCGTGACTGACGTCCTTGCAAAATCAAAGGGTTCTTCCAACCCTCACAACCTCGTAAAGGCAACCATCGCCGCCCTCGGCGAAATGCGCTCACCCGCTCAGGTTGCACAGAACCGCGGTATCTCTATCGACAATGTGTTTAACGGCTAATCATCCATATATCAGATGGCAAAAATTAAAATCACCCAGATTAAGAGCCGCATCAACGCTCCCGCAGTGCAGAAGCGCACTCTCGACGCCCTCGGCTTGAAAAAAATGCATCACTCAGTAGTCCTTGAGGACACCCCCTCAGTGATGGGTATGGTTAAAGCAGTACGCCACTTGGTAGAAGTGACCAACGCCTAATTTCTAAAAATCATTAACACAACTATGGATTTAAGCAATTTAAAACCAGCTGTAGGCTCCGTCCAGAAGAAAACCCGTATCGGCCGTGGCGCCGGTTCCGGCAAGGGTGGAACATCTACCCGTGGTCACAAGGGTGCCAAATCACGTTCAGGCTACAGCCGCAAAATAGGTTTTGAAGGTGGTCAGATGCCTCTTCAGCGCCGTCTCCCCAAATTCGGTTTCAAACCCCTCAACCGCACCGAATACAAAGCTGTCAATCTTGTTGATCTCGAACGTCTCGCCGAGACTGCCGGAATCGAAAAGATCGGCGTAGCCGAACTCGTTGCAGCAGGCCTCATCAACGGCAAGCAGCCAGTCAAGATCCTCGCGACAGGCAAGCTTACCAGGATACTCGCTGTTGAGGCCAATGCATTCTCCGCAGCCGCAGAGAAAGCAATCGTTGAAGCCGGAGGCTCAGTAACCAAAATTTAATCCCCCTTCTCCTCGAAATGAGATTTATTGAAACAATTCGTAACATCTGGACCATTGAGGAACTGAGAAAGCGTATTCTTGTCACCCTCCTGCTGGTGCTCGTCTATCGTCTCGGCTGCTACGTAGTCCTTCCCGGTATTTCGCCGGAGGATCTCGACGCCCTGTCGAAGTTCACCAACAAGAGCGGCCTCATGCAACTCCTTGACATGTTCTCAGGAGGCGCCTTCTCTCAGGCCTCGATCTTCGCTCTCGGCATCATGCCCTACATCACTGCATCAATCGTGATACAGCTGCTCGGCATGGTACTCCCTTCCTTCCAGAAGCTCCAGAGCGAAGGCGAGAGCGGCCGCCAGAAGCTCAGCCAGTACACCCGTTATCTGACTGTGCTTATCCTGCTGCTCCAGGGTCCTGCATATCTTGTAAATCTCCAGGTTCAGGTGAGCGCCGCCACAGGCGGTGCCACCATGGGCTTCTGGACATTGGCATTCCTTACAGTAATCCTTGCAGCCGGCTCCATGTTCATCATGTGGCTCGGTGAGCGCATTACAGACCGCGGCATCGGCAATGGTATCTCCTTCATCATCCTTGTAGGTATCATTGCACGTCTTCCGGGAGCGCTCTTCTACGAATTCACAAGCCGTCTTCCGGGTGCCACCGGCAGCCAGGGCGGTCTCATCATGTTCGTAGTTGAAATTCTCCTGCTCTTCGCAGTCACCGTAGGTGCAGTCCTTCTCGTGCAGGGAACACGCAAGGTGCCCGTACAGTACGCCAAGCGTATTGTCGGCAATCGCCAATACGGAGGTGCCCGCCAGTACATCCCCCTGAAAGTAAACGCCGCCGGCGTGATGCCCATCATCTTCGCCCAGGCAATCATGTTCATCCCCATCACTCTCGCCGGATTCGGCAGCTCAGAGAGCTCATCGGGATTCTACGCCGCTTTCTCGGACATCAACGGATTCTGGTACAATCTTGTCTACTTCATCCTCATCGTGGCATTCACCTACTTCTACACCGCCATCACAGTGCGTCCCACCCAGATGGCAGAGGACATGAAGCGCAACAACGGCTTCATCCCCGGTGTGAAGCCTGGAAAGAAAACCGCAGAATATCTCGACTCGATCATGTCGCGCATCACTCTTCCCGGTTCACTCTTCCTCGGCATCGTGGCCATCCTCCCTGCATTCGCACGCTTCTTCGGCATCAGCCAGAACTTCGCGCAATTCTTCGGAGGCACATCACTGCTCATCCTTGTCGGTGTCGTTCTTGACACCCTCCAGCAGATCGAAAGCCACCTGATGATGCACCACTATGACGGACTCATGAAGGACGGCAAGATCAAAGGCCGCACCACCGGTTCAGCCTATTAATACCCGTCTCGATTACCGCTGATTCATTCTTCAATAAATGATCTATCTTAAGACACCCGAAGAAATCGAAAAAATGCGACAGGCATCCACGCTTGTGAGCCGCACACTTGGCGAAGTCGCCAAGTGGGTGGCTCCGGGCGTGACTACCCGTCACCTTGACAACATTGCCCGCGAATTCATGCGCGACAATGGAGGCAAGCCCGCATGTCTCGGTTACGGAGGGTTTCCCGGCACACTCTGCATCGAAGTCAACGAGACAGTAGTCCACGGATTCCCCTCCGGCTACGAACTCCGCGACGGAGATATAATCGGCATCGACACCGTGGTCGAACTTGACGGATACCACGGAGACATGTGCTACACTTTCCCCGTAGGAGAGATCGCCCCCGAAGTGCTCGCACTCTGCAAAGTCACCAAGGAATCTCTCTACAAAGGAATCTCGGCAGCCCAGGAAGGAAAACGCATCGGCGACATCGCCAACACAGTCCAGACCTACTGCGAGCGTCACGGCTACAGTGTAGTGCGTGAAATGTGCGGACACGGCATCGGACGCAAAATGCATGAAGACCCTGAAGTCCCTAACTACGGACGCCGTGGTTGCGGACCCGTACTGAAAAAGGGCATGTGCATCTGCATCGAACCCATGATCAACCTCGGCAGCCGCAACATCGTCATCGAAAAAGACGGCTGGCAGTGCCGCACAAAAGACCGCAAACCCTCCGCCCACTATGAACACACCATAGTCATAGACCCGGAAGGCCCGCAGATCCTCACCACATTCGACTACATCGAAGAAGCTCTCGGAGACAGATTCATTTAACAAACAACCCAACCGATATTTCATCATCGAAATAAAATATGGCAAAACAAGCAGCAATCGAACTTGACGGAACCATCGTCGAAGCCTTGTCAAACGCAATGTTCCGCGTCGAACTTGAAAACGGGCACGAAATCACAGCCCACATCTCAGGCAAGATGCGCATGCACTACATCAAGATCCTTCCCGGCGATAAAGTGAAAGTGGAAATGTCGCCCTACGACCTCTCTAAAGGCCGCATCGCATTCCGCTACAAATAAAACATCCAGAAATAATCATCTTCAATACAACAGATAAACCAATGAAAGTAAGAGCTTCAGTCAAAAAGCGCACTCCAGACAGCAAAATCGTGCGCCGCAAAGGACGTCTTTACGTCATCAACAAGAAAAACCCCAAATACAAGCAGCGCCAAGGTTAATCGGTCCGGATCACAAAGATAGACTGAAAGTCATTATAGAAACCTATTAGTTAATATTTCTCAATGATTTCTAATAAGTGTTTCGAAATGACTGAAAGCCTATTTTAAGATCGCTGAAAAAGTATTACCTTTGCAAAAATTTTAGTCAAGTAATCAAGTAATTATATGGCAGTAAGAATTGTGGGAGTTGACCTCCCCCAGAACAAAAGAGGTGAAATCGCCCTGACCTATATTTTTGGTATCGGCCGTAGCGCAGCCAAGTCAATCCTTGACAAGGCAGGCGTTGACGTGAATATCAAGGTCAAGGACTGGACCGACGATCAGGCAGCCAAAGTTCGTGAAGTAATCGGCGCCGACTACAAGGTTGAAGGTGACCTCCGCAGCGAAATTCAGCTCAACATCAAACGTCTTATGGACATCGGATGCTATCGTGGCATTCGTCATCGTAACGGTCTCCCCGTGCGTGGTCAGAGCACCAAAAATAACGCCCGTACACGCAAGGGTCGCAAGAAAACTGTTGCAAACAAGAAAAAAGCTACTAAATAATAAACGAAAATGGCAAAAAAGACAGTCGCAGCAAAGAAAAGAAACGTCAAGGTTGACGCCGCCGGTCAGCTTCACGTTCACTCGTCTTTCAACAACATCATTGTGTGCTTAGCCAACTCTGAAGGTCAGGTAATTTCCTGGTCATCCGCTGGCAAGATGGGTTTCCGTGGCTCAAAGAAGAACACTCCCTACGCAGCCCAGATGGCCGCTCAGGATTGCGCCAAAGTAGCCTATGACCTCGGTCTCCGCAAAGTGAAGGCCTATGTCAAAGGTCCCGGCAACGGCCGTGAATCAGCAATCCGCACCGTGCATGGCGCAGGAATCGAAGTTACTGAAATCGTTGACGTAACTCCGCTGCCCCACAACGGATGCCGTCCTCCCAAGCGTCGTCGCGTATAATATCCGCCCAGACCTCGCTCGACCGGAGTCCGGTGGCCGGCTCAGCTCTCACTTTCAGAATCAAAATATCAAATGAGCCGCCGCAAACCGGAAACCCGGCAACAAGGTAAATTTTGATTATTCAATTTTTTCCAACTCCTTTTCAGATCCAAAGACGATCTGCGAGCTTCTGCCTCCACGAACCGGACGGAGAAGACCGGATGGCTGAGTGAAAGCCATGATGACTCTTCAGTGAAATAGACCACATCTTTTATTCACCTCTCTGTGGTCGCGGCTGTCACCCCGGAATTCATCAGTTTTCATCATCAGCCGCAGAATCGGAGCCACTGAAAAGGAAACAACATCAAACAAAAACAGAAATGGCAAGATACACAGGTCCCCGCACCAAAATCGCCCGTAAGTTTGGCGAACCCATCTTCGGTGAAGATAAAGTCCTCGCCAAGAAAAATTATCCTCCGGGCCAGCACGGACTCAACAAAAGAAGAAAAACTTCTGAGTACGGTGTCCAGCTCCGCGAGAAGCAGAAAGCCAAATACACCTACGGCGTTCTCGAAAAGCAGTTCCACAACCTCTTCGACAAAGCATCACGCGCTAAAGGTATCACCGGTGAGATCCTCCTTCAGCTTCTTGAAGGCCGTCTCGACAATGTAGTTTATCGTCTCGGTATCGCACCCACCCGCGCAGCAGCCCGTCAGCTTGTGCTCCACCGCCACATCGTGGTCAACGGCAAAGTTGTCAACATCGCATCTTACGCAGTTAAGCCCGGCGATGTAATCGGTGTCCGTGAAAAGTCAAAGTCTCTCGAAGTAATTTCCGACGCACTCGCCGGATTCAATCACAGCAAATATCCTTGGCTCGAATGGGATGAGAACATTAAGGCCGGTAAATTCCTCCATGTTCCCGCCCGTGAAGACATCCCTGAGAACATCAAAGAACAGCTTATCGTCGAGTTGTATTCTAAATAATAATTAAATCAAGATCCATGGCTATTTTAGCATTCCAGAAACCCGACAAAGTCCTCATGTTGGAAGCCGATAATCATTTCGGTAAATTTGAGTTTAAGCCATTGGAACCGGGATATGGTATAACCATTGGCAACGCCCTGCGTCGCATCCTTCTCTCCTCCCTCGAAGGTTTCGCCATCTCGTCGATCCGCGTTGACGGAGTGAAACACGAGTTTGACACTATCCCCGGCGTCAAGGAAGATGTCACAAACATCATTCTTAACCTCAAGAAAGTAAACCTTAAGCAAAAGGTTGAAGATACCGACTTCGAAAAAGCCTCCATCACTGTGTCAGGTCAGGAAGAGTTCACAGCCGGTGACATTGGCAAAGTCCTCTCAGGATTTGAAGTCCTGAATCCAGATCTTGTCATCTGTCATTTGGATCCGAGCGCCAGCTTCACTATCGACCTCACAATCAACAAAGGTCGCGGTTGGGTTCCCGCCGAGGAAAACCGCAATGCAAACGACGCTATTGATGTCCTCGCCATCGACTCGATCTACACCCCGATTCAGAATGTGAAATACACAGTGGAGAACTTCCGCGTTGATCAAAAGACCGACTACGACAAGCTCACACTTGAAATCACCACCGACGGATCAATTCTTCCGAAAGACGCTCTCAAAGAAGCAGCTAAAATTCTCATCTATCACTTCATGCTCTTTTCCGATGAAAAGATCACTCTTGAAACGGACGAAACTGACGGTGAAGAAGAATTTGATGAAGAAGTACTCCACATGCGCCAGCTCCTCAAGAGCAAGCTTGTGGATATGGACCTCTCAGTCCGCGCTCTCAACTGCCTCAAGAGCGCCGAGGTTGAAACCCTTGGTGAACTCGTGGTCTTCAACAAGACCGACCTCCTGAAATTCCGTAACTTCGGCAAGAAGTCACTCACCGAACTCGATGAACTTCTTGCAAACCTCAACCTCTCCTTCGGAATGGATATTTCCAAATATAAACTTGATAAAGAGTAATTATAACGATGAGACACAATAAAAAATTCAATCACCTCAGTCGCAAGAAGGCTCATCGCGACGCTCTGCTCGCCAACATGACGATTTCGCTGATCATGCACAAACGCATCTTCACAACTCTCGCCAAGGCCAAAGCTCTCCGCGTCTATGCTGAGCCCCTGATCAACCGCGCTAAGGAAGACAGCACTCCCAACCGCCGTCTGGTTTTCGCTCATCTCCAGAATAAGGAGGCTGTGACTGAACTCTTCCGCGAAATCGCTCAGAAGATCGCTAACCGCCCCGGTGGTTACACCCGCATCCTCAAAACAGGCAACCGTCTCGGTGACAACGCCAAGACTTGCTTCATCGAACTCGTAGACTACAACGAAAACATGCTCAAGGACAACGGCGGCAAGAAACAGACCCGCACCCGTCGTTCTCGTCGTGGCGCCAAGAACGCAGCTCCCGCAGCTGAAGCTCCCGCCCAGGCAGAAACGCCTGCAGCAGAAGCTCCCGCAGCTGAATAATCTGAAGCTGACAACGAGATTCATTTATAAAAATTTCACCGGATTCCTCCCAGAGGAACATCCGGTGAAATTTTTTTATTATATTTATGTCCGTATCCCTGCGATATTCCGGCCGGAAAATTTTCCGGCTCGCAATTTTTGACTCTCGGCAGCCCTTAAAAGAGTCTGTCTGGGTTTAGATGTGTGGTACTGAGTGATTTATGTAACCTAAAAAATACGGCATCTGCATAATGAAAATGTTTACCTCCGGCGAAAGGCGAGGCCTCATCCTGCTTGCCTTGATTCTGCTGCTGCTTGGAGCGGCACTTGCGATCAGTGACCGTCGTCACGATCGCAATAGTGACATGTCAAATCCTGAGGTCATAGCCGCAGATGAAGCAGGGGCGCAGAAAGATCAACAGACCGTTCATCCGGATACGCTTCCAGGCAAAGACAATAAAGAAGATCCGGGCAAAAGGGTAGGGCGCAGGAAGAAATCAGACCATAAGAAATCCGGCAAGTTTCTCCGTCAGTCACCGCCGCCACGGCGTCCCTTGGACCAGCCTGTGAATTGACGGCTCAAGAAAGAAGCATCCGGGCAACAGGGCATAAAATAGAATCGCATCCGCAATGAGGTCGGAGACCCTCGGCGCGGATGCGATTTTATTGTAATGTATGTGCGTGTCGCGGACACGTGGAGCGAAGTCTGCTCCGCTCAATCCTGATTACAGATTGCGGGGATCGATTTCTTCATCGACGGGAATGTCTGTATTGACATTCTTCGAGCCAACAAGGCCGTAGAAAAGCAGATAGGCAAGCATTGCTACCACCAGCCAGTAGGAAGCCATATAGCCGATGCTGTTGGCAATGGCGTTCTGAACGAGAGGCATGATGCCGCCGCCTACCACCATCATCATGAATATGCCGGAAGCCTGGGCGGTATATTTACCGAGGCCCTCCACCGCAAGGTTGAAAATGCCGCCCCACATGATGGAAGTGCAAAGGCCGCAGAGAATAAGCAGGAAGGCGCTGACAGGCACTTCGGCTCCACCTTCATAGAGGAATTCAGGCACGGGGAGTGTGCTTTCCTTGGGGATAAAGATGGCAAGGATGATAAGCACTATCGCTGTGCATGAAACGGCTATGAGCTGTGTGCGTGACGAAACGGCTCCGCTGATGAAACCTGAAAGTGTACGGCCCACGAGCATGAACAGCCAGTAGATAGCCACGATCGCACCTGCGATGGTTGATGCCTGGCCTACCACGCCGGCGCCGTTGGCAGTCTGATCGGCAAGATAGAAATTGAGGGTGCCGGGGATGCCGACTTCAATACCTACATAGAAGAAAATGCCGATTACGCCAAGCACTGTGTGGCGGAAGTTCCAGGGAGAGTGTGAATACTTGACTTTCTTTCCGGAAGTAGTGTTCGGTTCAGGTATAGCGACGAATGACAGGATCACGAAAGCCACCGCAAAGATGCCGATACCGATGAAAAGAAGCGGATTGACATCTCCGATCTGGGTCTTGTCGGTGAGAACGCCGATGAGCATACCGACGAAGAACGGGGTCATTGTGCCGGAGAAGGAGTTGAGCGCACCGCCGAACTGCAGCAGCTGGTTGCCCTTGTTGCCGCCGCCGCCGAGAAGGTTGAGCATCGGGCAGACAACCGTGTTGAGCATACAGACGCAGAAACCGCATATGAATGCGCCGAGCAGATAGATGAAGAAGTTGAGAGTGATGGGGAAAGAGTGTGCCACACCGTCAGCATTTGTAGAATTAAAGGTGGTCACAACAGTGTCTGTCCCTACGCTGCTTGACAGGAACTGGACGAAAAGGCCGACGATGCCGACAGCCAGGGCCCAGAGAGCCGTTTTCTTGTAGCCGATTTTGACGAGCAGGTTTCCGGCAGGAATGCCCATAAACAGATAAGCTGCGAAGTTCATCATGTTGCCCATCATGCCGAGCACTGAATTTCCTTCAAACTGATAGCCCCAGATTGTACCGATCGGAGCTGCAAGGTTGGTAACGAACGAGATCATGGCGTAGATGAAAAACATCACGACTATAGCCACTATTCGCCCGTTGTTCTTTACGGTAGTTTCCATTTGTTGATTTTTGGTAGAAGAAAAATTATGTAATAAAAGAATTTGTTTTTCTTGCGAGCCTTAGAAATTTGTGTTGGTGGAAATATGGTTTGTATGACCGATAGTTTCATGACACAGCAAAGATAACCATTCTTTTTTAATAAATTTATCATATTGCGGATAATTATAGGTTTTGATTGCCTTTTCGCGTAAATTTTTTGTCTAATCCTATGACTCAGGGTGGCTTATTGTATATTTGACAGAGAGGATCAGGGCGTTCGGACAAGCTCCGGCATACAATATCATGACCGGCTGAAATGATTGCAGGAAGGATGGCGGACAGGTGTTTTATTGGCGTTTTCACAAAAAAATGTAGAGTTTTTGTTGTCATTTCGACAATATTGCCTAAATTTGTAACGCAATTCTTCATAAAACAGACAGTTCAGTGCATGATTCCGCCCGATTGGGCATTGTAGAATCAACTGACAGATTATATTCTCATGCCAAAGCGGCATAGCAAACCATCTCTGCGACATAGAAACATATGCAAATTACGGCTCAAGCCGAAAGCACGGTGCATATGTTAAATTGGGCAATTAGAAGTGTTAAATTTTTAGGCGTAGAGTTTGACTAATCGGAAGATGAAGAAGTCGCGGTCCCGGACACCACGCATTTGTGAGCGAAATATTTTGACTTTAGAGTTGAATGCCTCGGCAGAGGCATTGGTCGCACGACGACGGAAATAGTTCAGGATTGTTGGGGCGTGGTTCTTGAATGTTTTGATTACCGAGCGGAAGTTGTTGTTACCCAATGCCATTACCTTTTCATACCACTTGTTCATCCTCCCCATGGCTTTTGTCGGTGAGATTTTAGCGTTGAAAATCTTGCGCAGCTCCATCGCAAGGCTGTATGCAGCCTTCAATATTGGATAGTATTTGAACAGTATGTTGACACGATGGCGCTGTATGTCAGTCCATTTGTTCTGCGACATCATCAGAGTGTGTTTGCTGCGAGCCAGTATCTGGCGCATGGTCTCTCCGTTGGAGTACGTTACCGGCGGTTCGGACTTGTTGCGGTTGTTTTCCTCTGCGATGAGCTGTCGGCGAATGTCAATGCGGATTTCGTCAACGGCCTCATTATAGACCTGTTGGACATGAAAACGGTCGTTGACTACATGGGCGTTATAGAACACTTCTGCGGCTATGAGCATCATTGATGGCGAGAGATCGCAGGTCACTTCCTTGACCCTGCGTCTGATTGATTTCTCCATAGCTCCGATGAGTATGGATATAATTTCGTCACTCTTTGTTCCGGGAATGGCTGCCGCAAGTGTTCCCTTGCCTCCGTGGCCGTCCTTGTTGGTCAGGAACGTCCATACCTCCCCGTTGCTCAGACACGTCTCATCAAGACTCATGTAAGGGCCGATATTATCGGCGTTGAAATAGAACCCACAGCCAAGCTCCTGTTCGCACCAGTCGGCGTAACCGCTTATCTTATTGCGGTACAAGTCGGCAAAATGTTTGCCGTTGACGCAGTACATCTGCGCTATCTGTTTAATCGACAGGGCTGTCGTCTCCACCTTCGTCTTTTAAAAAAGCCACGAACTCGGCGCTGAGTCGTGTTCCTTCCTCGTTGGGAAGTTCGAGATTGTAGCTGAAGATTTCGTTGGTCTGCCTGTCCCACCACTTGTTCTTGCGCATGTGAAGAAATACAGGCCGTCCACGCATCGGATAGTCCTGTATTGTTACATAATCCGTATAGCCTCGCGCTACGATATTTGGATTACGATAGTCTTCATCAGACAGTTTCTTCTTTTCGTCAAGCCATATGTCATAGGACTGTTCCGTGCGCTCGAAGCGCACCATTTCAAATAGTTCGTCCATGCCCTCGGGCAGGCACATCCATATTGCATCTGCGGTTTTCATGCCACAAATTTAACACTTTTCTCAAAATTCATGCACCGTGCTTTCGGCTTGACCCCAAATTACTATAATGCTCATTATTGCAAATCTACCGTTTTACCAGATCTGAAACATCTGGCCGTTTCTGCTGTGATGCGGCCTTTGACATCATATTGATCCGCGGCAGGCTTTGAAGCAATAAGTGTCATCAGGCTTATTGTAGACAGCTGTCTGTCGGGCCGTCTCCGGATTGACCGCATAGATAGTAATCCTCTTTGTGAAAAGTGGGTACATCTATTTTATTTGTTACTATTGTGTGTCGAATTCCTTGCCGTTTTTGGCGGGGAATTCGTTTTTAATTTGTAAATTTGCATCACCTCACAAGTCATTCAGGCGAGGCAGTGATCGCCCCCGAATGCAATCTGAAACTATTTTTATACTTATAAATAACCCCATGAATCTATCAGCAATTAACCATGCAGCCGACAATATCCGTGTGCTCGCTGCATCAATGGTTGAAAAAGCCAAGTCCGGTCATCCCGGAGGCGCCATGGGTGGCGCTGATTTCGTCAACGTTCTTTACTCGCAGTTCCTTGTGACCGATCCCGACGACGGGAAGTGGCTTGGCCGCGACCGTTTCTTCCTCGACCCCGGTCATATGTCGCCTATGCTGTACAGTGTCCTGGCTCTGTTCGGCCACTACACACTGGCCGAACTTGAGCAGTTCCGTCAGTGGGGCTCTCCGACACCCGGTCATCCCGAACTTCACCCCGAACGCGGTGTTGAAAACACATCAGGTCCTCTCGGCCAGGGCCACACAATGGCTGTCGGCTGCGCCATCGCAGAGCGCTTCATGGCCGCCCGCTTCGGCGAATGGATGAGCCACAAGACCTATGCCTTTATCTCCGACGGCGGTATTCAGGAAGAGATCTCGCAGGGCGCAGGTCGTCTTGCCGGTTATCTCGGCCTTCACAACCTCATAATGTTCTATGACAGCAACCGCGTGCAGCTCTCCACGATGGTCGATGCCGTAGACCGCGAGGACGTAGCTGCAAAATATCGCGCATGGCACTGGAACGTAATCGAGATCAACGGCAACGATCCTCAGGAAATAGCCCAGGCCATCATTGCCGCTCAGGGAGAAAAGGAACGCCCCACGCTGATCATCGGAAACACCGTGATGGGTCGTGGCGTTGTCAAGGCCGATGGCTCAAACTTCGAAGGCCAGTGCTCTACCCACGGTCAGCCTCTGAGCGCATCAGGTGCCGACTATGCAGCCACTATGAAGAACCTTGGAGCCGATCCTGAAAATCCCTGGGTTATTTTTGACGATGTCAAAGCCCTCTATGACGAACGCCGCCGTGAACTCCGCGAAATTGTCAAGGCAAAACGCGCCGAGCAGGCAGCATGGGAGGCCGCCAATCCCGAACTCGCCAAGGAACTCCACACATTCCTTGACAACAAACTCCCCGAAATCGACTGGAAAGCCATTCCCCACAAACCCGGCATCGCATCGCGCCAGGCATCGGCCGACGTGCTCGGAGTGCTTGCCGAGAAGGTCAACAACATGATTGTCTCCTCTGCCGACCTTGCCAACTCAGACAAGACCGACGCCTTCCTCAAGAAGACCCGTCCGTTCACCAACGGAGACTTCTCAGGCGCCTTCCTCCACGCCGGCGTTTCAGAACTCACAATGGCAGCCGTAATGAACGGCATCGCCCTTCATGGCGGAGTCATCGGAGCCTGTGGCACATTCTTCGTGTTCAGCGACTATATGAAACCCGCTGTCCGCATGGCCGCACTGATGGAACTTCCCGTGAAATATATCTGGACCCATGACGCATTCCGCGTAGGCGAAGACGGCCCGACCCACGAACCCGTAGAGCAGGAAGCCCAGATCCGGCTGATGGAAGAGCTCCGCAACTTCAACGGCGAGCCCTCGATGCTCGTGCTCCGTCCGGGAGATGCCGCCGAAACCTCAGTGGCATGGGCAATGGCTATGGAGAACTTCAAGACCCCGTCGGCCCTCATCCTTTCGCGTCAGAACATCCCCGACCTGCCCGCCGCATCAGGCGACCGTTTCGCCGAAGCCAACGCCGGCTGCCGCCGTGGCGGATATGTGGTTGTCGAAGCTGAGAACCCCGACGTGATCCTCGTAGCCAACGGCTCTGAAGTGTCGCTTCTCTGCGAAGTCGCAGCCCGTCTTGCCGAAGAAGGCAAAAAAGCACGCGTAGTCTCAGTGCCCTCGATCGGACTCTTCTTCCTCCAGGATGCCGACTACCGCAAGGCAGTCATCACCCCCGGAGTTCCCGCGTTCGGTCTGACTGCCGGTCTGCCCTCTACACTCCGAGAGGTAGTCGGAGCTGACGGCATGGTATTCGGTCTCGACCACTTCGGCGCATCCGCACCTTATAAAGTCCTTGACGAAAAATTCGGCTTCACAGTCGATCATGTCAAAGGACTCGTTGAAAACTTCATCAAAGCCTGATCTCAGGAGTGACAGACTTGTTCTGAAACTCTATGACCAGGACCTTTGACGGGCTCTGCAATGTATCGCTTCTGCTTCCGCATCTTTATCAATCGGCAGCAGAAGCGATTTTTGTTGAGCGGCTGTGCCGGCGGGAATTTTGCATTTTTGGTCACTAATCTTCTCTTATCGGCCTATAAGACCCCGCAAATTTGGTCAGAAAGTAAGAAAATTAGTGATTGTTAAAGAAAAATTAGCTAAAATTTAGATAGTCTGAAAAAAAAGTTATACCTTTGACGGTAATTTCCACAGATAGGTGTGGCTCCGAATGTCATGCCAGCGTCTTAGGAATGACTATACACCTTAATTATTATAGACACAGTCTTAAACCAAACATTTTTCAACTATTTTACAATAATTTAAATTATTATGAAAAAAAGTGCTATCCTTGGCTTGGTAGCTGCTCTTTTTGTTGGTCATAGCGCAATGGCTCAGAGCAACCAAGAAATCAGCTATGTTGAGGACCCCTCTCAGGGCTATCTCTTAAATAGCTTCTCAAACAACTGGTTTGTATCGGTTGAAGGTGGTATGAACTACTACTTCCGCAACCACAACTCAGAACGTAGCTTCCTCGACCGTTTCTCTCCCAATGCCGGCATCTGGGTTGGTAAATGGTTCTCTCCCATCGTTGGTCTTCGTGCCGGTGGCAACTTCACTCAGGTCAAAGGCCTCAGCAAAGACGGTGGTGTAGGTTACTACGGAACTTTTGAAGATTTCGATAAGTACAAACGTAACGAGTTCGGCATCAACCTCGACGCTATGCTGAACCTCACCAACTGGTGGTGCGGCTATCGTCCCGGTCGCGTTTACAACGCTATCGTTTACGGTGGTGCAGGCCTCAACTGGCAGTATGTGCCCGACTTCGACTCAAACGGCAACCGTGACGGCTGGAAGAACGGTAGCAACAAGAACCTCACTGCCCACGTTGGTCTTATCAACAACTTCGCTCTCAACAAGCACCTCAGCCTCTACCTCGACGTTCGTGCAGCTCTCATGACTGACGACCTCCGTTATGCAGGCAGCCTTTCAGCTTATCAGCAGAAGCAGTACATGGACCTCCAGGCTTATCTCGGTCTTACCTACAACTTCAACAAGACCACCTGGTCAGCTCCCGTTGTGCCCGTTTGCCCCGAACCCACCAACTGCGATGCTGTTGAAGCTCGTCTCCAGGCTGCTAACGCCCGCATCTCTGACCTCGAACGTCAGCTCCGCGACTGCCTCAACCGTCCGGTTGAAAAGGTTGAAGCCAAAGAAGGCCCCCTCTGCACCATCTACTACACCATCGGCAAGTCAAACATCTCTCGTGTTGACAACAAGGTGCTTGGCGCTGTGGCTGAAATCATGAAGCAGAACCCCGAACAGAAGTACACCGTTACCGGCTGGGCCGATAACTACACCGGTTCTGATCAGGTTAACGAACGTCTCCGTAACGCTCGTGCCAAGGGTGTTGAACGCGTTCTTCTCCGCAACGGCGTTAACGCTTCTCAGCTCAACGTAACCGTTAACAACGGCAACCTCAACGACATGGGTGAGAAGTTCGTTTCTCTCGACCGCGCCGTAACTATTGAGGCTGACAAATAATCAGAGTCAACCTGATAACGATAGAAAATAGAAAGATCTAACGAAGTTTTCTATATGACGATCCCCCGTGCTCAGATCCGAGCACGGGGGATTTGCTTGTTTTGTGGAGTCTGTGACACCGCAGCGCAAAGCGCGCAGGCGTCACGGGTTTGTGGAGTCGATTATCTGCAGCTCCTCATCGCTGAAAGCCGGCGATTCCAGAGCGCTGAGATTGCGTTGGAGCTGGGAGGTGGAGCTTGCGCCTACGATCACACTCGTTACTTTCCGGTCACGTAGAATCCAGGCGAGAGCCATCTCGGCGAGGCTCTGACCGCGCTCTGCTGCCAGACCGTTAAGCTTTCTTACCGATTCGAGCAGGCCGGGAGTCAGAGAGTCGGATTTCAGATGGCCGCCGAGAGCAATGCGCGAATCTTCCGGAATGCCGTTGAGATAGCGATCGGTCAGAAGCCCCTGGGCCAAAGGTGAAAACGCTATATAGCCAACACCGTTGTCAGCCGCCTCACTGATTATGCCTCCGGCCTCGTCGGCGCGGTCAAGCATATTGTAGCGGCCCTGGTAGATCAGGCAGCGCACATCGCGTTCGGCAAGATAGCTGTAGGCCTTGCGGGCAGCCTCGGCGGGCCAGCGGGAGATCCCGACATAGAGAGCCTTACCCTGACGAACAATGTCGACAAGCGCCTGCAGGGTTTCTTCAAGCGGTGTCTCCGGATCGAAGCGGTGGCTGTAGAACAGATCTACATAGTCAAGTTTCATGCGGCGGAGGCTCTGGTCGAGGCTCGCCATAAGATATTTCCGCGAACCCCAGTTGCCGTACGGACCGGGCCACATGTCATAGCCGGCCTTGGTCGAGATGAAAAGTTCGTCGCGGTAGGGAGCGAATGATTTTTCCATGACAATGCCGAAGGTTTCCTCAGCCGAACCGTATGACGGACCATAGTTGTTGGCCAGATCGAAGTGGGTGATGCCGTGGTCGAAGGCATAGTGCAGCATAGCCATAGAATCGGACAGCGGATTGACATCGCCGAAATTGTGCCAGAGGCCGAGTGAAATCTCCGGAAGCAGTATGCCGCTGCATCCGCAACGGCGGTATTTCATGCCGCTGTCATATCTTGCAGGGGCAGGGGTGTAGATGGGGTTTATCATATAGAGTTGTGATTATTTGTTGTTGACAGGCTGGGGAATTGCAAATTTACAAAATCCGGCATCCATCCGCCGCCATTGAGCGAGACAAATATGCCCTTTAGAAATCGGATAAAGTGGCAGTTAACAATATTTAACCGAGTAAAACGAATATATTAGTTTTGGGAATTAAAAAAATAGTTATATCTTTGCCGTGTCAACTAATGTATTAGTTTGATACCATGAATTGTTATTAAACAGCCTCTAACTCAGACAGACATTTATGAAAGCAGGAAGGAAACCACAGATTCTGACCGAGAAAGAACTGGTCATCATGAGAATGCTCTGGGAGCACGGTCCGATGTTCGTCCGCGAGATGCTTGAGATCTATCCCGAACCCAAGCCCCACTTCAACACCGTCTCAACCATAGTGCGCATTCTTGAAGACAAAGGCCATGTGGGCCATGAAGTCGTAGCTGCCTCCCACCGCTACTATGCCGTGGCGCGGCAGGAAGACTTCCGCAAGAAATCGCTTGCCCGCCTTGTCAGCGACTATTTCAACAATTCCTATAAGAATGCGGTGTCGGCCCTTGTGGAGGAAGAAAAAATCTCGCTTGACGAGCTGCGGGAGATCATAGATCTTGTTGAAAGAAAAAACAGCGACAGCGACAAGTAAAACCGCCATCCTGCTCTTCCGTTCAATAAAAAAACTCTCTTTATATTATAAGGTATATGGGCATACTATTTTCCTACTCGCTCTACAGTTCCATTCTCCTCTCCCTGCTCTATCTTTCATATAAATGGGTGCTTGCAGGAGAGAATCAGCATGCCTACAACCGCACAGCGCTGTGGCTGATATGCCTTGTCGCGCTTCTCGGTCTGCCGCTGTTGCGCTTGGCCGCATCCATTGGCGCCGATGCTCCGGCTGCAGTGATGTCCGAAATCGAGATGGGGCAGATACAGATCGGCCTGGCGGCCGACGAGAGCGTCGGTTCTCAGCCTCTGTGGCTCACCGCTGTGCTCTGGATCTACCTTTCAGGAGTAGTGCTGACGGCCGTGCAGACACTCTTGATTGTCTTAAGGCTGTGGCGCATCATCTCGGCCGGAGAGACCGTCAGCGAGGGACCTTACAGAATAATTCTTACCGATGACCGCGGCATAGCACCCTTCAGCTGGTGGCGCTATGTGGTCATGAGCCGTAGCGACTGGAACGAGAGCGGGCGCATGATCCTTACCCACGAGCTCAAGCACCTCAGTCTGCGTCATTGGATTGACCTGGCTGTAGCGCAGATCATAAGCATTTTCCAGTGGTACAATCCCTCGGCGTGGCTCATGCGCGAGGAGTTCAAGACCGTCCATGAATACCAGGCCGACAAGGCCGTGCTCGAATCAGGCATCCCTGCCCGTGACTATCAGATGTTATTAATAAAAAAGGCTGTCGGCGCGAGATTCCCGTCACTTGCCAACAGCCTGAATCATAGTAAACTTAAAAAACGTATCACCATGATGTACAATCAGAATTCATCGGCCTCCCGCCGTCTGCGCGGTCTGGCCCTGGTGCCTGCGCTCGCCGCAGCCATCGCAGTGACAAACATTGATGCCGTAGCGGCAGTGCTTGAGGAAACCTCTGCGGCGTGCTTCCTTGTCGAAGAGACTTCGGAACCGGTAGCGGCTGAAATCCTGACTGCGGTCAGCGGTCTTCCCTCTACCGAAAGCACCGCGGTTTCCACCCGCGAAGTTAGCGAAAAAACTCAGGACTCGCAAATGTCACCGGCCACAGTCTCTGACCATACCGGCAATGCCGTGGCAGCTGTTGCAGCCGAGACCATGACGGCCGCGGTCTCCGAAGGTGATAAGCCAAGCGGGAAGACTGCTGAAAAAGCAGACGCTCCGGAGTCGGTCTATTCCGTCGTTCAGAAGAAGCCTGAATTCCCCGGTGGCGACGCCGCTGTGCTGCAGTACATCTCTGACAATATCCATTATCCTAAGGAAGCCAGAGATAAAAAAATCCAGGGGCGCGTGGTGGTCCGTTTTGTCATCAACAAAGACGGCTCGGTTGGCGAGACCAGTGTGCTCCGCAGTGCAGATCCGCTTTTGGACAAAGAGGCCATGAGAGTGGTCAGCACTTTGCCGGCATTTAAACCCGGAGAGGTAGACGGCAAGCCGGTTTCGGTCTACTATGTTCTCCCCATTGGTTTCAGCCTCAAAGACGATGCCAAAAAAGAAAACACTGCCATGCCTGTTGTCAAAGTAAAGTCAGTTGATGACAAGCAGGTGGCAGATGTTGACGGACGGAAGGAGGAAGTCAAAGTATATGTCGACGGCAAACTTTATGAAGGCAATCTGGCAGACATCGACCCCTCGAAAATCGAATCAATGACAGTCGACAAATCAAAGGAAGGAGTCATCCGGATTGAAATGAAAAAATAGCCCTGTAAGAGATTTATTCCTCAGGGAGTTAAGTAATAGAAGTATAAAATGACAGCGTCAGCTGCCGGCTCTGTGGAGACGGCGGCTGACGTTTGACATTAGTTTTATCAGTCTTGGGAATCTGACATGGGTAAAGATCTTCAGCTTCATCCGCAACGGCTGTGCCTTGAAGTATGGATTTGAACGGTAGTCAGGCAGATGGCGTGAGATAGTCTTGCGGATATAGTTGTGGCGTAGCATCGGCACACGGTCAAAACGGTAGATGCAGCCGAATATGCTGTGGGTGAAATACTGGTTTATGAAAATGAAATCCAGTTTCTTGCGATAGCGCTCATACAGGCCAAGTCGTTTCAGGTGGTCCATAAGGGTCACGGCTGACGCAAGCCGGCCGAAGAAATGATAGTTGTTCGTCGATCGTGTGACCGATAAATTGTCGAAGCGGTAGAGATAGAGAGCTTCGTTGATTTTCACAGGCGTTTTGGCCGACAGCTGCATGGCGAGCGCCACGGCATTGTCCTCATAGAAAACTTTCTCCGGGAAAAACAGCCCGTTGTCAGTGATCAGCTCTTTGCGATACATCGCCGACCACACCGGGGTTGATCTGTCAAGTATCCTTCTGCGCAGATCTTCACCGCGGAGTCCGGAAGCATCCTTGCCGAGCTGGCAGATCTCCTCGCCGATATTTGCAGGGGCTGACGAGAAGCGGGCATAGTCGAAGATAACCATGTCGGCATTCTCGCGCCTGGCCGTTTCGAGGCAGACAGCCACTGCATCGGAGCGTAAAGCGTCATCTGCATCCACAAACATCACATATTCGCCGCGTGCCTCTGCTAAAGCGCGGTTGCGGCCACCGCCCTGCTTGATATTGACCGGAGAGTCGATCACCCGCACTCTTTCATGCGGATACGCATGGATGGATGGATGGATGGATGGATGGATGGATGGATGGCGCGGCAAACTCTTTTAGCAGGCGGAGACTTCCGTCTGTTGAAGCATCGTTGAAGCAGATAAGTTCGAAATCCTGACATGTCTGTAGGAGGATAGAACCGACTGAGTCATGCAGAAACTTCTCGGCATTGTAGACCGGCATTATGATGCTGACGGCCGGATGGTGGTTGGACTTCATGGCGAGTTGTGTGATGGTCTGTGTTAATGGAGCCACAAAAATAGTAAATATTATTAGCGGTAGCGGTCTTTGATGATTTTTAACATGGGTGTGTTTTCGTTTTGCCCGTCTGATGGCTAATTTTGCAACGTTATGACGGAAGCTACTCTTGAGAAACTAAAAATTCTGGCAGCGGCGGCCAAATATGATGTGTCATGCTCGTCAAGCGGCACGGTGAGGCGCAACGATGGCAAGGGCGTGGGCAACACTGTGGGCGGTGTGGGCATCTGCCACAGTTTTGCCGCCGACGGCCGATGCATCGCTCTGCTGAAAGTGATGCTGACAAACTACTGCATGTATGACTGCGCCTACTGCATCAACCGGCGCAGCAATGACATTCCGCGGGCCACTCTCTCGGTCTCGGAGGTGGTCGATATAACGATGGAATTCTACCGCCGCAACTATATAGAAGGGCTTTTTCTTAGTTCCGGCGTGGTGCGCAACCCCGACTACACAATGGAGCGCATAGCCCGTATAGCCAAAGACCTGCGCCTGATCCACCGCTTCAACGGCTACATCCATCTCAAGAGCATCCCCGGAGCCTCGCGTGAGCTTGTCAATGAAGCCGGGCGCTATGCCGACCGCATGAGCGTCAACATCGAGATTCCACGCGAACAGTCGCTTAAATATCTCGCTCCGGAGAAAGACCATAAAAGCGTCTATGAACCGATGGGCTTCATCCGTCAGGGTGTGTTGCAGTGTCAGGAAGACAAAAAGAAGATGCGCCACGTGCCCCGCTTCGTGCCCGGAGGGCAGAGCACACAGATGATTGTCGGTGCCTCTCCTGACACCGACCGTGACATACTGCTCACATCCTCGGCTCTCTACAGTATGCCTACCATGCGCCGTGTCTATTATTCGGGCTACGTCTCGGTCAATCAGTATGACTCGCGTCTGCCGGCGCTTAAACAGCCGCCGCTCGTGCGTGAAAACCGCCTCTATCAGGCCGACTGGCTGATGAGGTTCTATCAGTTCAAGGCCGAAGAGATTGCTGACGAGGGCAATCCCAACCTCGATCTGGAGGTTGATCCGAAACTCGGATGGGCTTTGCGTCATCCCGAAGCCTTCCCGGTCGACATCAACCGCGCTCCTTACGAGATGATTCTGCGTGTGCCGGGCATAGGTGTGAAATCAGCCGCTCTGATTGTCAGTGCACGCCGTTACCGTCATCTCAATTCCTCCCATCTGTCGAAAATCGGAGTGGCCATGAAGAGGGCAAAATATTTCATCACCTGCGGCGAACTGGTGGCGCCATCAATCGCCGATACCTCTCCGGAATATGTGCGCCGTCTGCTAACCGCCCGCAAGAGCCGTGGCGAAAATCCACTCCAGCTTTCATTTGATTTCTCATGATCATCTATCGTTTTGACGGCAGTTTCGACGGCCTGCTCTCGGCCGTCTTCGACTCTTTTGCGCGCAGGGAGAAGCCCGACGCGCTGCTCACCCCTGACGGCTCCCTGCCTCTCTTCTATGATCTGGTCCATCAGGTGGAGACCGACAGCGACAAGAGTGGCCGCGTGTGGCGAAAACTCACCAAAGTTATCACCGCCTCAGCCCGCGCGGCTCTGACATCGGCATTTCTGACAGACAACCCTGAATTTCCAATCCTCGCACTCCGTTTCATCAGCCGGGCAGTCACATCGCCCGGAGTGTCTGTCGAGACCGATTTTTCCGACCCTGCCGTCCTGGCCGTGCTCAAGGAATGCCGGAGGGTCAGGGGAGAGGCCCACAGACTGCTTCAGTTCGTGAGATTCCAGAAAGCGGCTGACGGCACTTATTTTGGCATGATAGAGCCTGCTTTTGATGTATTGCCCTTTGCCGTGAATCATTTTGCCGACCGTTTTTCCGACCAGCCTTTCATCATCTATGACCGCCTGCGTGACTACGGCTACCACTACGACGGCGCGGAACTGAAGCGGGTGGTCATAAGTTCCGACGGCTACCACATGCAGACCGGACTCCTCTCCGAAGAGATCATGCACCCGCAGGAACGACTCTTCCAGGACCTCTGGCGAGCCTATGTGAAGTCTACAGCAATAATGGAGCGCCTCAATCCGCGCAAGCAAAGGCAGGACATGCCCGTAAGATATTGGAAATATCTTACGGAAATGCAGAAATAATCCGTAACTTTACGGAGACAAATATGGTTTATTGAAAATGAAAAAAGGACTTGTGCTTGAAGGCGGAGCGATGCGCGGGCTCTTTACAGCCGGCGTGATCGACGTGATGATGGAAGAAGGCATAGACTTCGACGGACTGATCGGAGTCTCGGCCGGATCGAGTTTCGGATGCAACTACAAGTCGCGGCAGCCGGGCCGCGTGTTGCGCTACAATCTGCGCTTCGGCCGTGATCCGCGCTACATGGGGCTGCGCTCGCTCCTCACCACCGGCGATCTCGTTGGAGCCGAGTTCGCCTATCACACCCTCCCGCTCGAACTCGACATTTTCGACATCGAAGCCTTTGAGAGCAATCCGATGGAATTTTACCTCGTGGCCACCGACGTGACCACCGGCTCTCCGGCCTACTATCGGATGGACCGCGTCGACTACGACTCCCTTGAATGGCTGCGCGCCTCGGCCTCTATGCCAGTCGTCACCCGCCCGGTCAGAGTCTCCGACGGGCGCCGTATGCTCGACGGCGGCATCAGCGACTCAATACCGCTGGAATACTTTCAGTCTCTGGGCTATGAACGCAATGTGGTAGTGCTCACCCAGCCGCGCGACTACCGTAAGACAGCCTCTCCGGCATGGCTCTGGCGGCTTCTGCTGCCACGCTGCCCGGCTATAGCCCGTGCAATGGCCCGACGTCACGAAATGTACAACTCCCAGCTCGACTACATAGCCTCACAGGCCGCAGCCGGCCACGCCTTTGTCATCGCCCCCGAATCACCCCTTCCCATAGGGCGTGTAGAAATGAACCCCGGCAAGATGCAGCTCGTCTATGACACCGGCCGTCGCACCGCCCTCGCCATCATCCCCCGCCTCAAAGAATTCCTCCGCGGTTGAGACCAGAAGTAGTAGAGTTTAGATAAACACCCGGTCGTTGAACAGGTGGCCTTTGAGTGCCGCGAAGTGGCGCGAGGCGTCTTTGGAGCGCAGATAAGCGTCGATCGTGTCTGCATGGCGGTGGTTGTGGAGGTCTGTACCGAGAAAATCCACATAGCCTTTTTCAATCAGTTTTTCAGCCGCTTTTTTCTCTTTCCGGGTATAGCTTCCGGCAAGCGAAAGCACATTGATCTGAAACAGATTGCCGGCACGGTGAAGTTCATCGTAACGGTTGGGATGCTCCTCGAAGTAATAGAAGAAACGCTCCGGATGAGCGAGTATCGGGCGGTAGCCTTTCAGTTTCAGGTCAAACAGAAACTGATCAAGCTGCCAGGGCTCCTGAATAAACGAATTCTCCACAAGAATGTAATTGTTGGGATAGGGCGTGATATTTCCGGCTGCCAGTTGAGTGCGGAAATAGTCGTCGATGCGGTTTTCCGACGAACGGCTCAGATCAATGCTGATTTCGCGCTTGGCGAGTTCGCTTTTAAGAGCATCAAGCGCCCGGTCGAGCGTTTCAGGCGTATTCTCAAAAGAACTTTCAGTGATGTGAGGAGTGGCTATGATGCGGCTGATGCCCCATGACTTCATCCGTTCCACAAGTTCAGCCGAAGTCTGCACATCGGGAGAGCCGTCATCGACATCCGGAAGAATATGGCAGTGAATGTCTGTTGCGAACGGCAGACATAACGGATCGCTTGATTTTGAAAGAAAACTGAAAAGGCCCATAGGTCATTCTTTAAACTATTCTTAACTGAATCGCAAAGTTAAGCATAAGCGGTGAGAATAGCCCGCTTCGGGTAGTTAAATTCTTATAAGGACTCAGGGCTGAGATAGTCGGTCACCATGTAGTCAACGCCGAGATTGCTGAGGCGTGAATACTCCTCAGGAGTGTTTACGGTCCACACATTCACCTTTACGCCGGCTTCGTGATAGCGCCTTACGCAGTTGGCATCCACAAGAGCGGCTCTGATCTGCACGTCAAGTCCGTGGGCTGTCGACCACTCGAACATCTCCTGCCACTTCGCATCGGCCTGATACTGCAGGCGGATGTCGGGATGGGTCGCGTTGGCTGGAGTTTTTAAGTCGGATTTCAGTATATAGTTATTTCAATGGGATCATACTCTTATGAAGGGGAGGAGGATGGAATTGGAGGTGAGCCAGCATGATTCGGGGATCACGTAAGCGCCGGAGGGAGAGACTTCGAGATCGCCTGCTGAGATCAGCGGAATGGCCGTTGCCGTGAAAAAATCGCGGACCGGCCGTCCGAAGAGCCGCTCAACTTCATCGGGGTGCAGCCCGTGGCGGGTGCGCAGGCGGGTGATCAGCAGGTCATTGAAACGGCTGTCGGTGCTTTCTTCCTCCGTGATGCCGAAACCGCGGCCTCCGGCGGCGATATAGTCTTTAAGCGACGACGGGTTGAATGATCTTCTGAATCCGTCAAACGAATGTGCCCCAGGGCCGAGGCCTATGTAGGGCGAATTGTCCCAATAGGCCGAATTGTGTACGGCCTCGCAGCCCGGAAGCGCGAAGTTTGAAATCTCATAGTGAACATATCCGGCCATGCGGGTCATGTCACACAGAGCCTCATACATCGCCTCGGCCATATCATCGTCCGCCTCGGTGACCGTCCCTTTCCGGCGCATCGCATCCAGGCGGGTTCCAGGTTCATATGACAGCAGATAGGCCGAGATATGTTCCGGTCTGAAACTGATCAGCCGTTCAAGAGACCTGCGCCATGATCCGGCCGTCTGTCCGGGAAGTCCGTAGATGAGGTCGCAGCTGAGATTGTCTATGCCGCCACGGCGCAGACAGTCGATAGCCTCCGCCGCACGGGCCGCACTGTGGTGGCGTCCTACGGTGACAAGTTCGTCATCGCAAAACGACTGGACCCCCATGCTCACGCGCCTGAACGGAGTCTCGCCGCTGATGAATCTTACCCAGTCATCGGTCACATCCTCAGGGTTTGCCTCTATTGTAGCCTCGCGCAGATTCTCGGTCGGAAGAGCCTCAAGCAACCGTCGGAGCAGTTCAGCCGGAAGTGACGACGGGGTGCCGCCGCCGAAGTAGAGCGTATCGACCGGCTCGCTGAGCCCGGCTGACCGTTCTCCCCACTCGCCGATGGCCGCATCGACAAAGGCCTCCATCCACTCGCGGCGCGGAGTTGAATAGAAATCGCAGTAAGCGCATTTGGCATGGCAGAAAGGTATGTGGACATATAGTTTCATAGACGGTATGAGTGTGGGGGGATAGCTGTAAGACGGTCAGATCATTGCGGATTCCTGCGACAGATAGCCTTGAAACTGCAGAAAGTGCAGCTGTCTTCCTTGAGAGCCTGCGTAAACGGTATGTTGGGGTTGAAAATCTCGGCGATAGTTGAGCGGAAGCGCTCCATGAACTCCTCGTTGACCGGGCGGTAGTCGTCAAGCGCCTCGCCGGAATACTTCAGAGGGGGCAGCCCCGAAGTGGAGAGAGTGCGGAAGGGATAGATCTGAGGCCTGATGGCTCCGTCATATCCTGTCTGCTGCGCATAGGCGTTGCAGTAGAACAGCAGCTGGAGTATGGCCTTGCGGCGGTCTTTTATCTCCGGATCGAAAAGCTCGTCCATATCTTTGAATTCCGTCAGATCGCCGCCGGTCTTGTAGTCGACTATGCGGAGCAGTCCCAGCCCCTCGCCGTAGCGGCCTGAGGGATAGATGCGGTCTATGCGGTCGATGATCTGATAGATGTTGACGCTCAGAGAGTCGGTGATGCGCATGGTGCCTCTGACCTTGTGTTCGCCGTCAATGAAGTCAAAGGGTGCGATCCCTTTTTCCGCGCGGAACATCAGTATCAGAAAATGTTTCATCACGCGGGCCAGCACCTTGCATTCGCCCACAAGCGGAGTGCGGTCGCCGGCCGGATAGCGGTTATATTTTTCGTTGATCAGTTCCGTGATCACCGTATCGAGCTTTATTTCGTCCTTTATGAACGAATCGAGAATCTCAGAGGTGATCTTCACCTCGTGGCGTGAACCGCGCAGCTCCTTATAGAGTCTTTCGGCTGCGGCGTGCATGATGTCACCGTAGGTTCCGGAATCCATATAGTCCATCACCTCCTCGTCAAGGTCAAGTCCGCAGACTCTTTTCAGGTAGAACGAAAGCGGGCAGTTGATATAGCCGTTGATCGATGATGCTGAAAGCGTTCTTCCGCCTTTAACAGTAAATTCTTTCAGTTTGGCCATTATTTCAGGCGTTTTCTCCACGGTCAGCCCGGCCTCCTCGGAGATTACGCTTGAGAATGACGCCAGGTCATGGTCCACCTCGCATTCCGGGAAAAGATAGAGCAGCTGGGCTATGTAGCGTGATATCTCACTGTTTTTGCCGCTGAGAGTTCTGGCATCGTAGAAGAGCCTCACATTTGTGGCGCGGGAGATCAGGCGGTAGAACGAATAGGCGAAGATCGATTCCTGCAGTTCGGTGGTGGCCATGCCGTAGCTGCGCCGCAGCGAATCGGGAATGAACGAGCGCGAATACTGTTTCCGGGGGAAGACTCTCTCGTTCATTGACAGTATGATGAGGTTGTCGAAGTCAAGCGCGCGCGTCTCCAGCACACCCATCACCTGCAGGCCTTTCAGCGGCTCGCCGGTGAAGCGGATGCTGGCCGACGAGATGGTTGACTGAAGCAGTTGTATGAAGGTGGTGTCCTTCATGCTGATCTTCCAGTTGCGGCAGGCTCGGCGTATGTTCTCAAGCTCTATCAGATAGGTGTCGAGAAAATAATTTTCGATCATCCTCTCCTTATCGCCGGCGGTGAACTCGCGCAGAGTGCTTGCGAGCCTGAAGAAATAGTCGTGTACCTCATCTATGCCATTGGTGTCGGTCACCGGAGTGAAAATGAAAGCCAGTGCCGGAGCGGTCTCGGCTATCAGAGCGGCGCTGACCATGTAGAGACGGCGCTCCACCATCAGGCGCAGCAGCGCATTGCATCCTTCAGGAGCATAGCTCTGGAGCATGGGGTGGGTGAGCACTGCCCGCATGTCTTCATAGAAAAAGCTCCACTCGCCGCGGGAGCGGGAACTCCGGAGATGAAGATTGACGATGGCCGACATGAGCGATGAAACCGCTGTGTTTTTAAGCGGGAAACCCATTGTGACATTCAGGGCGCTGATGGCGGGGGGTACGGCGTGGACCATCGGGATGAACAGGCTCTCGTCAGGAAGCACAACGGCTGTGTCTATCGCATCGGCCGTATCCGTAACAGCTCCTGAGGCTATCCACCGGTCAAGCTGCTGTCCGGCAAGTTTGGTCTGACCGAATGCGCTCGGCACTCCGGTGATATGTATTTTCGGGAAGTCCGGATTTTCAGGATAGAGTTCGCCCAGATCATAGAGAGAAGGGAAGCAGCCCACGTTCTGCTGCATGAAAAGCGATGCGCGGTTTCCTTTTGCGCTGAAAGCCGGCGAGGCCATGTCCCAGTAGAAATCGGCACATCCGCGCGCCTGCAGTTTTTCGAAAATCTTGATCTCTGAAAGCGTCAGCACATTGAATCCCACAAAGATGTAGCGGCTGAAGGGCAGCTTGCGGTCTCTGCCTTTGCTCAGAAGATTGACGGCGTTGCGGGCAAACATGCCGCGGGTGGCCATGCCGTTGTCAAGCAGGCGTTTGTGGAAGCGCTCGAAAAGCTCGTCAAGCACCTCCCACAGTTGCAGAAATTTGTTTTCGAGCGGAGTGGGGGTGGAGTGGATGTGGTTCCAGAATTCATCCGGGCTGGAGTGTACGAACTTCTCGCCCCAGTAGCGGTTGATGATCTCGGTCTGCTCCTCGGTCAGATAGTTGGCGCTCACTTCGCGGAAGCGCTGGAGATTGACAAAGAGCTTGTGGGGGTCGACCAGATAGAGATCCACATCATTGAAATCGTTAAGCAGCATCTCGCCCCAGAAGAGGAAACGGTCGAAGTCAGCCACGTTCTCGCCGCTCAGTTCGCGGTATTCATTGTAAAGAATGAAGAGCTGGTCAAGGCGCGGAGCTTCGGTCAGTGCCGAAAAACTGCGCGTTACCTCTGCGATGGTGGCTATCTCAGGCATCAGGAAGGGCTTCCCTGCGGCTTCGAGCGCAAGATAGTGGGTGAAGAAGACTCCGCTTCGCTTGTTGGGAAACACGAAGCAATAGTCCTGGAGATTGCCGAGTTCATTGGCCGCATAGGCCCCGGCCACTTGGCGGAGGAAGGGGATCATTGGCTTTCACATTTGGTTTTAAACAACCTCAAAACCTCTTAAGGCGAGTGGGGTGGAGTGCTGGTGAGTGGGGGGATAAGGCCTCAGCGTCATGCGCGCCGGGGCCGGACTGTCAGAAATTCTTGATCAGGATGATCATTTTAATCGCGAAATCGAAGTTCACTATCTTGCCGTTTGCATTTCCGGCAATGTCAGAAGCCGCCCGGTTCATTTCGGCGATGATGCGCTCGGCATTGTTCTCGGTGATGAAGCGGGCGAAGTTCTTGCTGAACTGGGCCTCGTTGCGGTTTAGATAGAGAAGATCGGGAATATTGAAGTTGTAGATGAAATTCTCGCGGATGAGACGCTGGGAGTAATCATAGAACTTTACAGCCTGCTCTCTGCCGAGGGCCGCCACATCGGCGCTCCACTCCTTCAGGCCTTTGACATCGCGCTGGTAGGCCAGGCGCATGAGTCTGACAAAGAGATCGAAAAACATCCGGCTCACGCTTGTGGCATCCATAGCGCGCAGCGCGCTGTTGACATCGCCGGCGGCTATATGGGCCATCGAGAGCGCATCCTGCGGATCTATGGCCAGATTCTCGGTCAGATAACGGGCCACAGTCTCATCGCTGAGACGCTTCATCTCTATCGGGCGGCAACGCGAGTAGATTGTCGGTAGAATGGAGGCCGCATTGTCAGAGACGAGTATGAAAATCGTGTCGGCAAAAGGCTCCTCAATGAGTTTCAGCAGTTTGTTGGCTGTCTGTTCGTTCATCTTTTCGGGAAGCCAGATGATCACGGTCTTGTAGCGCGAGAGGGTGGTTGTCACCGCAAGCCGCTGCTCAAGAGCCTCGCTCTCTGAAACGTAGATCGCCGGCTGGGCGTTTTTCTTTTCGAAATATCCGGTCCAGCGGTCGAAATCCATGAAGGGGCTCGCGCCGACAAATTCCTTGAACTCCGACATATAGTCATCAGATACCGGAGATTTCAGCTTTTCGGTCTTGACCACCGGAAACACATAGATGCTGTCGACATGGTTGAAACTTTCATGCTGAACGCATGACTGGCAGCAGCCGCAAGGCTCGCCGTCAGGCGTGGGTGACTGGCAGTGGACAAACTGGGAGAACGTGCGGGCAAGCATGAATTTTCCTATGCCTGCCGGACCGTGGAGAAGCAGCGCGTGGGGAATGCGGCCGTCGGCCACCATGTCACGCAGCTGCCGCTTGACATTTTCATGTGATGGAATCTGACTGAACTTCATGGTAATGCAAATTTAGCATAAAAACATGAGATTTTAGACATTCTCTTGAACCGCCTAGGTAAAATCTCGCGTTTTTATACTAAATTTGCATCTGTTATGCTTGACATGTTGAAATTTTCGCGCAAGCCATATAAACTCGGACTCGTCCTCAGTGGAGGGGGAGCCCGCGGTTTTGCCCATGCCGGTGCTCTCAAGGCTCTTGAGGAGGTCGGCATAAAGCCCGACATTGTGGCCGGCGTGAGTGCCGGCTCGGTAGTCTCGGTGATGTATGCATCCGGAATGGCTCCTGAAGAGATCATCAAGGTATTCAGCGATGCCAAATTCGGCGATTTCGCTGAATTGGGTGTGCCGCGTGACGGCTTCTTCTCGATGGACGGCTTCAAAAAGTTTCTGCGCAGGCATGTCCGCTATGAGAATATCGAGGAACTGCCTCTTCCGGCGATGGTCTGCGCTACGGACCTTGACAACAACCGTCCGGTGGCCTTCTCGGAAGGCACTCTTGTGGACTGTGTGGCGGCTTCGTGCAGTATTCCTATTATATTCAAACCTGTAAGAATCAAAGGTGTCACTTACGTCGACGGCGGAGTGCTGGCCAACCTGCCGGCCTGGGCGCTCAGAGACAAGTGCAAATATCTCATCGGCATCAACTGCAGCCCCATGCCATCGCGCGGCAAGCCGAAATCTCTGATGGACATAGCCCACCGCACCTATGATCTGCTTGTCAAAAACAATTCGCAGGCTCAGATGGAGCTTTGCGACCTTGCCATCTCTATTGACGATGTGGCATCTTACAAAGTGTTTAATCTCAAAGAAATAACCCGTGTGTTCCGCTCAGGCTACGACAATACGCTCCAGGCTCTCCTGGATGCGGGATTCACCCTGCGCGGCGAACGGCGGAAGAAAAAATGAAACTATCCATAATGGACAGAAAACCAATCATCTATCAGCTATTACCAAGACTTTTTACAAACTCAAACCGTAACTGCATTCCCGGAGGCACATATCAGCAGAACGGTTCAGGCAAGTTCAACGACATAAATGAAGCCGTACTTTCAGGCATCAAGGAACTTGGAGCCACCCACGTGTGGTACACCGGAGTGATCGAGCATGCCACACGGACCGACTACAGCAGCGAGGGTATAAGCCCCGACAATCCTCACGTGGTCAAAGGCCAGGCCGGTTCTCCATATGCCATCAAGGACTACTATGACGTTGACCCCGATCTTGCTGTCAACGTCGGCAAGCGAATGGAAGAATTCGAAGCTCTCGTGGCCCGCACCCATGATGCCGGTCTTGACGTGATCATCGATTTTGTTCCGAACCACACAGCCCGCTGCTATCACAGCGATGTGAAGCCGGCCGGAATCAAGGACCTCGGCGAAGATGACAATACCGACATGTTCTTCGATCCGAACAACAATTATTATTATATAACCCGTCAGCTTTTCGCTCCGTCGGTCGACATGGGCAGCGGGAAGAAAGCATATATCGAATTTCCGGCCAAGGCCACGGGTGATGACTGCTTCTCGGCTTTCCCTGGCGTCAACAACTGGTATGACACCGTCAAGCTGAACTACGGGCGTGATCCCGGCAACTGGAGCACTCACTATTCGCCCATCCCTGACACCTGGATGAAGATGCTCCACATTCTGCGCTTCTGGGCCTCGAAAGGAGTCGATGCGTTCCGCTGCGACATGGTCCACATGGTGCCGCTGGAATTCTGGCAGTGGGCCATCCCTAATGTCAAGGACCGCTATCCGCACGTGAAATTCATAGCCGAGCTTTATGACATCCATATCTACCGCGATTTCATCGAAAAGGGCGGTTTCGACTATCTCTATGACAAGGTGAACCTCTACGATACTCTGCGGGCCATCCAGTGTCACAACCATTCGGCTGCTACAATCACAAACTGCTGGCAGACTGTCGAGGGCATTTCCCGGCACATGCTCAACTTCCTTGAGAACCATGACGAGCAGCGATTCGGCTCAAAGTTCTATGCCGGCGATCCCGCCAAAGTGATTCCGTCGCTGGTGGTCAGCTCCATGATTTCTACAGGTCCGATGATGATCTATGCCGGCCAGGAACTCGGAGAGCAGGCCACAGACAGCGAGGGCTTCAGCGGTTATGACGGACGAACCACAATTTTTGACTACTGGAGTGTCGGCACTCTGCGCCGGTGGTATAACGACGGCAAGCCAGGCGGAGCCTTGCTGACTCCGCGTGAGCGCTGGCTGAGGTCAAAATATTGCACCATCCTTAACATCTGCAACCGCGAGAGAGCCATCTCCGAGGGACGTTTCTTCGACCTTATGTATGTCAACTATCATAACCCTACACTCAATCCTCACCGCCAGTATGCCTTCATGCGCCACTGCGACGGCGAGACTCTTGTGATAGCAGTGAACTTCTCGGCTGATTCCTGTGATCTCGGCATCAACATTCCGCGCCATGCGTTCGAGATGTTAGGCATAGCAGAAGGCGAGGCCGTAGCCACAGAGCTCATAACCCGCGAGCAGGACACCAAACAGTTGAGCAGCACCGAGCCTTTCCGCACAATGGTGCCGCCTTATGATGCCGTGGTCTGGAAAATCCGCCACAATCAGATCCGTCAGAAAGCCAAAAAGTGATCAACCCGTAACCGCGTCGTTGCGGTCATGAAATAGTGAAAGGGGATGCGCCTGTCACCGGACGTTTCCCCTTTCATATTTTAAGATGGCTCTCTAATAGTCCAATACTATCGGCACCCGGTGTTCTTCCGCAAATCGGACAGCCTGGTAGAGCATCGAGTAGGCGCATTGGGCAAGATCTTCAGTGCGGTATTTTTCCTTTGGTGTTTTGTTAGTCCGTCTGATGAATCCTAAAATGAGTTTCGGCTCTTTGGTTTTTACCGGAACATAGTATTTATCGTTGCGCCATGAGAGGATAGTGGCCTCATCGGCTTTCCACAGCTGCCGGTTCAGTTCTTCCAGTTCCTTTTTCAGAAGTGACACCGTGGAGATTGAGCCTTCATTGCCTGTCGGGTATGCCGCTATAAAAATAGCATTGTCAGGAATGGGCAGCCAGAGATCTACATTATAAAGCAATGAGTTGACTATTTTTTTCGACATAGCTTCCTTGACTATAGGATCTTCAAGTGCGTCCCATCTGTTTTCCACATATTCCGGCAACGGGCGATTCAGAGACTGGCAGGCCTGCAACAACACCAGTGCGCCGAATGCTTCCCAATCCGGTTTGTCGGTATAGTAAGCGCATTCGCTTGTCTCGTCCCATAATGGCGAAGGGAGAGGCTGGTCGATGCCGGTGGCGATATTGTCAATCCATCGTGTGACCGTTTCTCTTATCTGATCAATTTCCGACGGATCTTCAACCGGTTTCATTTCATTGCCTGAACCGTCTGTCATTACGCATTTCTGTCCGTTTCCCTCAGACATCTGCTGGACGATGGTTTTCCAGTTGCGGCTGTAGTAGCGGGTCAGTTTTCCTGAATATATATCTAAGCCCATATTGCGAGAATGTTCTTTAGTCCGCTTGCAAAGTTAATATTTTTATTCAGATGTACATTCTTTATTGTTCCGTAAATGGCGAATTTTCAAGGTGAAAATTTTGTATTCCGACTCGATTGTGTAATTTTGTAATAGTATTGGCATTGTTCAGTCCCTGACATTTTGAAATAACAGGAAGTGTTGTGCTTATCATGTCTTCTATATCATAGAAGTTAAATCAAAATAATTAAATATAACATGAAGAAAATTACTGATTATCTGCTTGTGGTTGTAATGCTTTTCGCTTTGCAAGCTTGCTCGGACGATGACGAGCCCAAACATGTCGATCCCGCACGTATTTCGGGCAATTGGTACATTACAAATATCAGAGGTTGGGAATATGTTGGTGATGCTCAGGATGAAAAATATGAGTTTGACGAAACATTTAACTTTAATGGACAGGGTATTCCTGTCGGTGACAACATTATAGACGCTCAGAAAGTTGATATCGAAGTTGGCAGTTTCGATTCTGGAACCGAATCCTATAATATTGAAATTATCAGTTATTATTGGAGTGCATCAAGCCGGGAATGGAAGTTCAATCAGTCTGGCGAAGTAAGACTTAAGGGTAACCAATTCATTGACGGAACAATGAAAGCTACAATTAAAAAGCTCACTGACACTAACATGACAACGTATCAGAAAGACCAGGATGGGGAAACTTATATAACTTACACCAAGCTGTAATACGAACTCCACATAAGCTCAACTGCTGAATCATACAAATCCATAACTTGTGAAAAAAACAATCACAAGTTATGGATTTTAATTTGCTTTAATTTTTTATCAGAGGTTGTTTTTAATGACCTCTGATAAAAAATGCCGTCAGAGGCTGCGATATCAGACGCAATCTCTGACGGTCAGATTTTAGAAACTGTTGGTTAAACAGCCTTTCGGTTTCGGGTACTGTTATTTCACTACCACGCGGCGGATGTCGGTGAGGTTGGAGACGATGTAGAAGCCGGGTGTGAGCGGAAGTGTGGCGCTTCCGCTGACTGTGCGGTCGGCGAGGATCATGCCTTCGAGATTGTAGACGATGAAGCGGGAGGCTTCGCCGTGGTTCTCGATGACGAGTGAGCCGCCGAGCGAGTAGGCTTCCCAGGTCTGGATGTCATCTACTATCTCTATGGCTGACTGGCCTGCATAGTCGGTCACGGTGAAGTTGTCGATGTTCACGCGCTCGCCGGAGGTCTGGCGCAGACGGATGAGGTTGTCGCCTTTGACGTTGACCGGGAAGGTGAATTCCGTGTAAGCCGATGAGCTTATTTCGGCTTTGCCTGCACTCTGCCATGTCTGGCCGCTGTCAGCCGAGTATTCCACTTCGATGACTGCGTCATCATCGGTGCCGAAGCGTTTGGCCTGGAAGCTTATGGTGCCGATGCCGGCAGGCTTGGCCGATGCGGTGGTGATGGAGCTTGATGTGGTTTTGCCGAAGCGCACGGCGCCTGTTTTGTCAACACCTTCCGATGCGCTGAAGAGCACATCTTTGCAGTTCCATGTGGTGGCCGAGCCTTTGTAGACGTGGTTTCCGTAAGAGGTGCTTCCGATGGGGTTGAATGTCTCGATGAATGTCGGCACCGAGGGATCGGTCACGATGGCTTCCACCATTGAGTCGTCGGTGGAATAGCTTCCGGCGGTGGCAGTGATGAACGTTTCGTAGTGTCCGGCAGGGCTTGCGGCGATGCGGATGTAGAAGCGGTCTTCCATCGGGCGGAGGATCAGGGTGCGGGTCCATTCGGCTTTGTCGGTCGAGAGTTCGAACGGGCTGTTTACCGAGAGGGTGATTTCAGAGTCGATGTTTTCGGTCTCCAGCCAGAATTCCTCGCAGTCAGAGGGTTCGCCGGGCATTGCGGTGAGCACCACGCGGCTGTCGGAGCCATAGTGCATGATGTCAATTGAGGGCTGTGGCACGGCTGTGGTCACGGTCACGATATTGGATTTCATTGTGGCCGACGAGAGCTGATAAGTATAGGTGGTGCCGGGTTCGAGACCGGTAACGATGTGGCGTCCGTCATCGGCACGCACGGTCACGGGATAGCCGCTGATCGGTGTGCCGTTGAGGCTGACGGTCAGAGTGTAGTCCGAGTCTCCGGCAAGACCGGTCCAGCAGGCGGTGAAAGAGTCTTCGGTCACATAGGCTGCCTCATGGGCCGGGATGCCGTTGATGGCACTGGCTGTGAGTTTGACTTTTGTCACGAGTGATCCTGAAGTGAGAGTCAGGACCGCTGTGGCATTTTTTGCTGTCGATGAGCGGAAGGTGACAGTGACTGTGGCTGCCGAGCCGTTGATTTCGGCTGCCGGGACTGATGTGCGCGAGAGCGAGAAATCGGAGGAGCTGACGGTCAGACTGACAGCCGATGTGAGGTTCATGCCTTCGATTCTCACCGGCACCTGCAGAGGATAGTTGACGGCTGTGACTCCGAAGTTGACTGTCGAGCCGTTAAGCGGAAGATTGATCACCGGCTGCATGGTGGCCGATGAGTGCCAGCCTTCGGTTTTCTTGTCGCCCCAGATGTGGTCGGCCAGATCGGGGTGGTCAATGAAGGGGTTGCGGTTGCCCTGATATTTGCTGATGGCTTCGTTGCGGTCTATTTCTTTCTGGCTGACCGGGTCCTGGCGATGCCATTTGAGAAGCAGACTGACGGCCCAGGCATCGAACACCGGATAGCTGTTCTGGTCGAGCATGGCTCTGGCTTCGGTAGCGTTCCAGGAGGCGATGCGGTCGTTGTAGGCCGCGGCCATATAGAAATAGGAACGCGCGAAGTCACCTTTGTATTCATCAACGGGCTCAAACACAGTGCCGGAATAGCCGGGGAAGGTTGAGGCTCCGAGCTTGCCGAGAGGCTTGACTCCGTTGGCGGCGGCAACAGAAGAACCGTTGGCGCATTCGCCGTAGGGATGGTTGCTGCGCTGTCCGTTGACCTTGCCGTCAGTAGGATAGATGTGGAAAGCATCGGAATACATCGGACTTGCATCGTTAAACCAGCTTTTCGGCAGGGAGTGTTCGCGGTTGTAGCAGTCGCCTACTTTCGTGTAGCCGCCGCTTCCGCATTGTTCTTTGCGGTAGGTCCAGCGTTTGGTCGAATACATGTCCCAGATCTTTCCGTTTTCGTCAATATCGGAGGATCCGTAGACTCCCCACAGTCCGCTGTAGCCTACGTTGGTGTGCGGGCCTACAACCTTGCACAGGGCTGACAGAAGATCAGCTGCTTTTTTGCCTTCGCAGCTTTTGTAATAGTCGGAGGGAGCGGCCCCCAAAGAACTGCCGCCATTAGGAATGACGGCAGCAATGAGAGCAGACGTTTCATAGATGTCATATGAAGTCTTTATGTTGTCGGGTGAATTATCGTATAGATTATTTCAATGTGCGATATTGTTTCGAGTAGCGGAGCACCTGGGGGAGATAGTCTTCGTCGTAGCTGATTGTCACGTCGGTGATGTTGCCGTCTTTGTCGGTGACAGGAGTGTAGACGGGGTTGACGAAGCCTTTGTAAGGTGCGATGTTGAGTTTGGCGTAGCGTTCGAGTACTTCCTTGTGGAGGGCGGGATCGACTTTGACACCGTAGTTCTCCACGAGATCGCGTCCGGCCTGGTAGTCGCCTTCGCTCTTGATGCGCTGCACTTCGCCGAGAAGCTGACCGAAGAGTTCACGGAGTTTGGCGTAGTCGTTGATCTTGATGTAGGTTTTGCCGTCGCGTTTCACCATTTCGATCACGTTGTCGGGCTTGCCTTTTTCATAGACCCAGGCCGAGATGAGCTGGCGGTTGCGCATGTGGGCTTCCTCTACGTCTTTTCCGGGCTCGATGCGCATGAGCTGTGTCATGAGGCCGTTGAGGATGTATTTGTAGTACTCGGCCTTGTAGGCATCGGGGTTGTCGAGCAGACCGAGTTCAAGGAGCTTCGGATCGCCCAGGTAGTAGAGGGCAAAGAGGTCGGCGCGTGCTTCTTCAAGGGTTGATCCGTGGGCTTTCAGCGCATCGGGGTCTACACCGGGGAGCAGGCGTCCGGAGGCATGGCCGAGGCATTCGTGGAGGTCTGTGTGGAGGTTGTCAGTGATGAAGAGGTATTTGTCAAGGAGGTCGGATGTCTCCTTGTCGATGACGAATTCTTCGTTGAAGCCGTTGCCGTGCGATGCCTGGTCATATGCCTCGGTGATGTTTTCGAGGGTTACAGACTTCGAACCGTGGGCTGCGCGGATCCAGTTGGCGTTGGGAAGGTTGATGCCGATTGGTGTGGCAGGGTAGGCGTCGCCGGCGAGGATGGCGGCGGTGATCACCTTGGCGCTTACACCTTTCACTTCGTCTTTGCGGAAACGGGGATCGACGGGCGAGTGCTGCTCGAACCATTCGGCGTTGCCTGAGATAACCTCGGTGCGGTGGGAGGCTTCCTGATTTTTGAAGTTGACGATTGATTCATAAGCACCGGTCATTCCGAGGGGGTCGCCGTAGCTTTCGATGAATCCGTTTATGAAGTCGACCTGCGAGGCTGTGTCTTCAACCCATGCTATCGAGTATTCGTCGAAGGTCTTCAGGTTGCCGGTGCGGTAATATTCGATGAGCTTGTTGATGATGGCGCGCTGGGAGTCGTTTTCGGCATATTCCGCAGCTTTGCCGAGAAGATCCACTATTTTTGAGATGGATTCGGAGTAGAGACCGCCTACTTTGTAGACCTGCTCGACTACTTTGCCGTCCTGCTTTGTGAGACGTGCGTTCAGGCCCCATGAAACGGGGGTGGCATCGGTGGTGTCTTTAAGTGCGTTGTAGTAGTTTTCTACTTCGGGCTGCGAGATGTTGTCGTAGAGATTGTTGGCAGATGTGAGGATGAGGTCCTGTCCTTCGGCCTGGTTGACGCGCTTGGGCATCACTGAGGGGTCGAAAATGATGGTCAGGAGTGTTTCCAGATCTTCGGGCTGCTGGTCGGCGGGGAGTTTTGCCGCCAGGCCGGCGAGGAATTCGCGGCTGAACACGGGGGTGAACTTATCCATCGAATAGTGGTGATGGATGCCGTTGGCAAACTCGATCTGCTTCAGATAGAGTTCGAGACCTTTGAATTCGTCGCTCTCGCGGTCGCCGTCGAAGTTGGTGTAGACGTTCTCGATGAGGTCGCGGATAGCGAGGTTGTATTTGCCGTTCTGCTCCCAGAGAATGTCGCGGCCGGTGATGGCTGCCTCTGTCAGATAGTAGATGAGGATGCGCTGCTGAGGGGTCAGATTCTCAAAATCGGGCACTTTGTAGCGAAGCACCTCGATGTCGGCGAAACGGTCGACTGTGTAGTCGAAATCGTCAGCCGTTTCCTGTGTGGCTTTTGAGCCACAGGCTGTGATTGCCATTGCTGCCATTGCAGGAACAATAAATTTGGTTAATGACATGATTATGAGATTGGTTATGAGAATGTTTTTTTGACGTTCTGTCAGTTGGTTTGGCCAACTCTCTTACTCGACGTAGAGCACGAGGCCTTTGAGGTATTCGCCTTCGGGGTGGTAGATGTTGACCGGATGGTCGGCCGGCTGGGTGAGCTGATGGAGAATGCGCACCCGGCGGCCGGACATGGCTGCAGCGGTGAAGACGGCCAGACGGAACTGCTCTTTGCTGATGGCCTGCGAGCAGGAGAAGGTGAAGAGCACTCCTCCGGGAGCGATTTTCTCGAAGGCGGCGGCGTTGAGCCTGCGGTATCCTATCATTGCGTTGCGGATTGCGCTGCGGTGTTTGGCGAAGGCCGGGGGGTCGAGTATGATGAGGTCATAGGCGCCTTTTTCAACCTTTGCAAGATATTTGAAGGCGTCTTCGGCAAATGATTTGTGGCGGGTGTCGCCGGGGAAGTTCAGCTCGATGTTGGCATCGGTGAGGGTTATGGCTTTGGCCGAGCTGTCGACGGAGTGGACCAGTTCGGCGCCGCCGCGCATCGAGTAGACCGAGAAGCCGCCGGTGTAGCAGAACATGTTGAGCACTCTGGCTCCGGCGCTGTATTTCTGCAGCAGCGAGCGGTTGTCGCGCTGGTCTACGAAGAAGCCGGTTTTCTGCCCCTTGAGCCAGTCGATGTTGAATTTCAGGCCGTTTTCAATTGCGATATTAGTGTTGTAGCCACCTATTATATAGTCGTTGACCGGATCGAGGCGGGCTTTGAAGGGGAGGGTTGTCTCTGATTTGTAGTAAACGTTCTTGATTCCGGCATCGGGCAGGCGGGTCAGTTCTTCGGCTATGGTCAGGCGGGCGTAGTGCATGCCGGGGCTATGGGCTTGGAGCACTGCTGTGTCTCCGTAGATGTCTACAACGCATCCGGGCAGGAAGTCACCTTCGCCGTGGACCAGGCGGAAGGTTGAGTTGTCGGGGCGTATCAGGCCGAGGCGCCGGCGCAGGTCCCAGGCGTGGCGCAGACGCGAGGCGTAGAAGTTGCCGTCGATTGCCGAGTCGGTGTTTTCGAGCATACGCACGGCTATGGAGCCGATCTCATAGTGGCCTGTTCCGAGACAGCGTCCGTCAGAGGCTTCTACTCTTACGGTCTCGCCTTCTTCAAGACCGTCGGGCAGGCTGGCGATGGCACCTGAAAATACCCACGGGTGGAAGCGCAGGAGCGATTCTTCTTTTCCGCGCTTGAGGGTTATGGTTTTAAGCTGTGATGATGACATATTGACAGTTTATAACAATGTGTGTGGGCGGGGGAGAGGGGCCGGGTTATTTGAAGAATGCCCGGAAAATATCGTTGCCGTTGGCGTAGAGCAGCAGAAGCAGCAGGAAGGCCATGCCGATGTATTGGGCTACGATCAGAACCTTTTCCGGAGCCTGCCTGCGGGTGATGATCTCGTATAGGAGGAACATGACGTGCCCGCCGTCGAGTCCGGGAATGGGGATGATGTTCATGAATGCGAGCGCAACGGAAAGGAAGGCCGTGATTTCCCAGAAACTGAGCCAGTTCCAGCGTTCGGGAAACATGTTGCCGATTGCTCCGAATCCTCCGAGGCTCTCGGCTCCCTCTTGCGAGAAGACGTGCTTCATCGAGCTGACGTAGTTTGTGAGGGTGGTGGTGCCGATTTCCCAGCCTTTGGGGAATGACTGGAAGAAGCTGTAGTCAATGGTCACTGGGTTGTAGACGGCTGTGATCGGTCTGAGCTGGAAGCCGAGTTTGCCGTGTTCGTTGGGGGTGACTGGCAGACGCAGGGTCTTGCCGTCGCGCTCCACGGTCACTGTGGTCTCTTTCCCGGCATGGCTGACAAGGGCGGGGGTGAGCTCGGTGAACGAGGGAGTGGCTGTCGAGTCAACGGCTATGATGTGGTCGCCTTCTTTCAGTCCGGCCTTAGCGGCGGCCTCGCCGGGTACGATGCGGTCTATGTAGACCGGCAGGCGGTAGGCCAGGAAGCCCTTGTCTTCGTTGAGACGGAAGATGAAGTCATCGGGGATGGCGATGTCGACGGTATCGCGGTGGTTGCGGATCACTGTGACCACGTCGGCGTCGGCCATATGGTAGGGATAGTCACCCTTCGATGCGTCAAGCAGACGGCCGTCGGCCTTGTAAGGGATGTCGCCGTTGCGGAATCCTGCTTTCTGGGCAGCGGGAGCGAAGTCGAAGCCTTCGGTGGCAGCTTCGAAAGGTATGTACTGCGATCCCCAGTGCATGGCAATGCCGGCATAGATCAGAATCGCGAGTATGAAGTTGAAGAGCACGCCGCCGAGCATCACCAGCAGTCTCTGCCAGGCCGGTTTGGTGCGGAATTCCCAGGGTTTGGGCTCCTGCTTCATCTGTTCGGTGTCCATCGACTCGTCGATCATGCCGGAGATCTTGCAGTAGCCTCCGAGCGGGAGCCAGCCTATGCCGTATTCAGTGTCGCGCCATGAGCTTTTGTTTGGGTCTGCGCCCTCTTTGGCTTTGGGTTTCCACTTGAACAGCGAGAAGTAGGGGTCGAAAAACATGTAGAATTTCTCGACTCTGATGCCGAAAATGCGGGCGAAAATGAAGTGGCCGAATTCGTGGATGATCACGAGGAAGGCCAGGGCCACTATGAGCTGAAGGGCTTTTATAAGGAATGTTTCCATAAGAATTGTCAGTGTTGCTTATGATGTTGTTTTTTTACAACCTCTTTATTTGCGTGTCAGATTTTCTTCGGTAAATTTGATGGTGGCGTGATGTGTGGCCACATAGTCATCGAGCGACGGATATGCAATGAAATCTATGGCCTCAAGCGCCTGGGTGATGCAGCTGTAGATGGCTGGGAAGGAAATGCGTCCGTCAAGGAAGGCGCGCACTGCCACTTCGTTGGCGGCGTTGATGATGCAGGCCGTGTTTCCGCCGCGGCTGAGGGCATAGGGGGCGAGGGTCAGGCAGGGAAATTTTTCTGCATCGGGCTTCTCGAAGGTCAGCGTCGAATAGTCGGCAAGACTCAGCGGGCGTTCCGATGAGGGCAGGCGCGAGGCATCGCCGAGAGCATAGCGGATCGGCAGGCGCATGTCAGGAATTCCGAGCTGGGCTTTGACGGCGCCGTCGATAAACTCGACCATCGAGTGGATGATTGACTGAGGATGCACCACGGCCTCGATTCTCTCCGGCTCAATGTCGAAAAGCCAGCGGGCCTCGATGATCTCAAAGGCCTTGTTGAGCATGGTGGCTGAGTCGATAGTGATCTTGGCTCCCATCTGCCAGCGCGGGTGCAGCAGGGCCTCGCGGGCGGTCATCCGGGCTATGTGCTTGCTGTCCATTGTGCGGAACGGACCTCCCGAAGCGGTGATGATAAGTTTGTTGACCGAGCCTTTTTCCTCGCCGACCAGACACTGGTAGATCGCCGAGTGTTCCGAGTCGACGGGTATCACTTTTGATTTTGACTCGGCCAGAAGGCGGCTGACCAGTTCGCCGGCCACTACAAGAGTTTCCTTATTGGCCAAAGCTATTTCCTTGCCTGTGCGGATGGCGCGGACAGTGGGGAGCAGGCCGCTGTAGCCTACGGTGGCGGTCACCACCGTGTCGAAATCGTCGCGCTCCATCGCATCGGCTATTGCCGCGGCGCCGGAGGCAGTCTCTATACCTAAGGGAGAGAGAGCCTCGTGCAGACGGGCATATTTCGACTCATCGGCTATGATAGCAAGAGCCGGACGGTGAATGCGCGCCTGTTCTATCAGCTCGTCGACCTTAGAGCCGGCTGTCAGCACCGTGGCCTTGAACCGGTCAGGGAAGTGGGATATGACATCGAGTGTCTGCGTTCCGATCGACCCGGTTGAGCCGAGGATTGCTATATTATGTGGCATATGTTTTCAGATTGGTTGCTTTAAGAAGTGCAAAAATACGGAAAAATCCTCATTTTGGCATGATTTTTGCGGGAATAATAGTAAATTTGCATATACACGAACTCCAATGAATCACCATATAGATATTTCAGGAGACATTGACCGTCTTCTTGACTCAGGGCGCATCAACGACGCTCTCGATCTCATCGACAACGCAGCCTCGTCGCTCGGAGCCATCGCCGAGATCCGCTCGGCCACAGCCCGTCTGCGCGAAAGCTACAGGCTGATGACCCACTACGCCCTTCAGGGGCTTCCCGATCCGGCCCGTCCGCAGCTTTTCGCCGAGCTTTGCGGCTCGGTGCGCTCGCTTGCCGACGATCTTCACCGCCGTTCGCGCATAGCCGATGCCCCGACGCTATATTTCAACACCCTGCGCTTTCAGCTCAGCAGCCGCGACCTGACAGTGGCCGCACTCATCGGCGAATATCACCGCGTCAACCGCCGCCTGCAGATGGCAGTGCTGACCGAAGATGCCGAAAAGGCAGGCCGCGAACTGACCGCCAGGGCCGAGTCGCTGGAGAAAGATATCTTCAACTTCATCTGGACCACCTCGCCACTGTCGGTCGACGATGCCGCCGCCATAGGCAATGTCATGGCCGACCCCTCGCTGCCGCGCCATTTCAAACTGCTCTGCATCGGGGCTGTCATGATGGGCGAGCTTGAATATCACGACGAACGCCGCCTGCGTATGCTGATGGATGCCTATACTGTTGACGATGCCGAAATTTCAGTCCGCGCTCTCTGCTCTCTGCTGATAGTCATGTCGATGCGCCGCGACCGTCCGTTCTCACCCTCGCTCTTGCGCCGCTTCGACTCTCTGCGCGAGGATCCGCGCTGGCGCTCTGACGTGCGCATGGCTTTCATGCAGTTTATCCGCGCGCGTGACACCGAGCGCATAGGCCGAAAACTCACCGACGAGGTGATTCCCGAAATGATGAAACTGCGTCCTGAGATCGAGAAACTCGGCCGCAAGCCGCTCGATCCTGAGGCTATGGAAGAAAACCCCGAATGGGCCGAACTGCTTGACAAATCCGGAATTTCCGACAAACTGAAGGAGCTTCAGGAGATCCAGGAAGACGGCGGCGATGTCATGATGGTGACCTTCAGCAAACTTAAGACATTCCCGTTTTTCAACGACATATCAAACTGGTTTCTGCCCTTCCACTCGTCTCACTCCTCGATAGCCGGAAGCGGCGACACCTCAGTGCGCCTCCTCGGCGAGATCATGGATGCCGCGCCGATGTTCTGCGACGGCGATAAATTTTCGATCATCCTCTCGCTCTCACAGGTGCCCGCATCGCAGAGAGAGATGATGGCCTCGCAGCTCAAGGCCCACTCGGCCCAGATGGCGGCCATGAGTTTCGGCGATCTGCCCCAGGCCGGCAAAGACCGCGAGCGCATTGCCGGGCGCTATGTCCAGGATATCTACCGCTTTTTCCGCCTCTTCCGCCGCAAGGGTGAGTTCCGCGACCCCTTTGCCGTGGCCTCGTCGCTCAACCTTGTCACCCTGCCGCAGCTCTCGGAGGTGTTTGACGATGCCGACACCCTACGCCTTGTCGGAGAATTCTATTTCAGACACGGCCACTATGCCGATGCCTTTGACCTCTTCGACCGCCTCTCGTTCAAAATGCCACCTTCCGCCGAACTCTTCCAGAAGATGGGCTACTGTATGCAGATGACCGGCAATCTCGCCGAGGCCATACGCTATTATGAACAGAGCGAGTTGCTCAACTCGCAGAGCGAATGGACCGTCAAGCGTCTCGCCTTCTGCCACCGTCAGAACGGCGACTGGGAAAAAGCTCTCTCTTATTATATCCGTGTGGCCTCAGCGCGCCCCGACGACTCCGCCCTGGCTCTCAACATGGGCCGCTGCCACATGCTCTGCGGACGCTATGAAGAGGCCCTGAAATTCTTCTATAAAGTCGAATTTCTCGCCGGAGAGTCTGACCGCTCCTCGCGCCCAATAGTCCGCTGCTCACTGCTCTCAGGCGATCTCGAACGCGCGCGCCGTTATTCCGCCATGATCCTCTCCCGCGATCCCTCTGCCTCCGACTTCCTTGCCGCCGGCCATCTCGAAGTGCTGAGCGGAAGCCTCGACAAAGCCGTGGAGCGCTATGCCTCCTCAATTGCCGCGCGCAACTTCGACCGCGATGACTTCATGCGCGACTTCAACGCCGACCGCCACCTGTTCAGCTCGTTTCCCGCGCCTGACTCTCTGACCCTCGGCCTGCTGCTCGACGAAGCCTTCCGCCGCTCCTCCGAACTCGGCCAGAGCCTCTGATCAGCTCCTCTCAGATATCCACACCAACCGCACAGAATCTTTACCCCTCCTCCGATCCCCACATGTCACAGACCCAGAATCCATTTTTCTCGGAATTTACCTCCACTCCATACGGCACCGCACCCTTTGACCGCATCTCGGTCACCGACTACGAACCCGCCATCGACCGTGGCATCCGTCTCGGCCTTGAGGCGGTCGATGCCATTGTTGCCAACCCCGAACCTCCGACGTTTGAAAACACCATCGTGGCGCTTGAACATGCCGACCGTGATCTCAACCGCGTGCTTATGGTCTTCGACCCGCTGCTCTCGGCCATGACCGACGATGCCATGATGGAACTCTCGCTCAAGATCACACCCCGCCTTTCTGACTATTCCACATCAATCTCGCTCAACCGCAGACTCTGGGAGCGCGTAAAAGCCGTCTATGACAAGCGCGATTCACTTGGCCTCGACACCGAAGACTCCATGCTCCTGCGCCGCACCTACGAGTCGTTTGTGCGCAGCGGCGCTCTGCTCGAAGGCGATGACCGCGAGACCTACTCATGGCTCTCAAGCCGTCTGAGCGAACTGACCACTCTTTTCGGGCAGAATGTGCTCAAAGAGCTCAACACCTACGAGATCTGGCTCACGACCGATGACCTTTCCGGACTCCCCGAAAGCTCCGTCGAAGCCGCAGCTCTTGCCGCCAAGGAGAAAGGCCGCGAGGGGGAATATCTCTTCACTCTCGCACAGCCCGTCTACATGGCTTTCATGAAATACAGTGACCGCCGCGATCTGCGCGAAAAGATGTATCGCCTCTACTCCGGACGCAACGTCAGCGGCGACCTCAACAACCTCCCCGTCATGAAAGAGATAGCCGAGACCCGTATGCACCTCGCATGGCTTCTCGGCTACGAGACCTTTGCCCACTACCGCCTGGAGAAATCTATGGCGAAGACCCCTGAAAAGGTCTATGAGCTGCTCGATTCGCTGCGCGATGCCTATCGCCCCGCAATGGAAGCCGAGCTCCGCGAACTTTCGGCTTATGCCTCGCAGACTGAAGGCCGGGAGATAGAGCTGTGCCCCTGGGACTACAGCTACTATGCCAACAAACTGAAAAACGCGCGTTATGCCTATGATGAAGAGGCCCTGCGACCCTATTTCGAACTCGGCAACGTCATTGACGGAGTTTTCGGACTCGCCACCCGTCTCTACGGTGTCACATTCAGGGAAAACAATGAAATCCCGGTCTATCATCCCGATGTAAGGGCCTATGAGGTCATTGACCGTGACGGTTCCTTCCTCGGAATCATCTACACCGACTTCTTCCCGCGCGACAGCAAGCGCCCCGGTGCGTGGATGACTGAATTCCGCAGCGAGGAGATCACTCCTGAAGGTGAGCACATCCGCCCTCACGTCACCATAGTGATGAACTTCACAAAGCCTACCGCCACCCGGCCCTCACTTCTTGCGCCCTATGAGGTCGAGACCTTCCTCCATGAGTTCGGCCACGCGCTCCACGGCCTCTTCGCCGCCACAAAATATGCCTCGCTTTCAGGCACCAACGTGTTGCGCGACTTTGTGGAACTCCCCTCGCAGTTCAATGAAAACTATCTGACTGAAAAAGACTTTCTCGATGGATTCGCCCGCCACTATCAGACCGGCGAACCGATTCCCGCAGAACTCGTAGACCGCATAGTCGCAGTCTCGCGCTTCGGTGCGGCCTATGCCTGCCTGCGTCAGCTCAATTTCGGACTGATTGACATGGCCTGGCACAGCATCACCTCGCCGGTCGACGATCCGGAGGCATTCGAATGTGAGGCCGGAGCGCCGGTCGCAATGTTCGCCCACATTCCCGGATCCGTCATCGGATCTACCTTCTCCCACATCTTTGCCGGCGGATATGCCGCAGGCTACTACAGCTATAAATGGGCCGAAGTGCTCGATGCCGACGCTTTTGCAAAATTCAAGGAAAACGGTATTTTTGACCGTGCCACGGCAGAATCATTTCGCACCTGCATTCTAATGCGCGGAGGCACCGAAGACCCCGATGAACTCTATCGCCGTTTCCGCGGCCAGGATCCATCCATCACAGCCCTTCTTGCCCGCGACGGCATCACCGAATAGCTCCTGACAGCGAAGCCTCCGCATTATCGCACTCTTTTCGGGGGTGGCGTGGTGTATATTTGCAAAAATAAGTAACTCTGAAAAATTAATTTATACTATGTGCGGGATTTATTCAGAGGCAGAATCGAGGGCTGAAGAGGGAGTTTATAGACATAAACGACCGATGAAGAACTTGATTCTGACCGGAATAAAACCGCAGAGAGTATAAAAGATCCCCCATACGAGATACTTATGTACATTATATCGGTTAATTTTGAAGAGTTACTTAATAAATTTTTTTGCTCTATGAAACCCACCACCTCCCAGGACCTCCCGGTCTCGAAAAAATTTTATACCCGTCTGAGTGACAACATCCGCTCGGCCATCGAGTGCGTCAGCTGGACCGGGCGTACAGCCTCATATTACGAAACTATGGAGGCCATCAACATCTATCTGATCCACCGTATTGAACCTGCAGGCGACATCTCGACAGACTCCCTGCTGATCTTCTACCTTCTGCGTCCCGACATAGACAAAGCCGTAGAGCGCTCCCGCAAGGCGCGCGAAAGCGCGGCCCGACGGCGCCGGGCTAAGGAATCAGTTTCTGGTGAAAAGGATAATGATCTGTCAGACAGCCAATCACATCCCGACCATGCGGGCGAACGAAGCCGGCACCGGAGTGGAGAAGTTCATGTCCTTCCGGGTCATCGGATGGATAAAACGAAGCGTCTGAGCATGAAGTGCCATACGGTGAATGGGCGAACTTTTCGCCCCGTAGCGGCGATCGCCGGCAATGGGGTGACCAAGATCTTTCATATGGACACGGATCTGGTTTTTGCGTCCGGTGTCCAGAGAGACCTCCATCAGCGAATACCCGTTGCGCGAGCGCAGGGTCCGGTAACGCGTAACGGCTAACTGACCCTCCTCAGGCTTATCGGTGGAATAGACTTCAAAACGCGAATTTTCAGCAAGATAGCTGCGCACTTCCCCCTCTTCGGATTCCGGACGTCCCTCCACAACCGCAAGATACTTGCGGGCAATCACCATATTGTTCCAGTTGTGCTGGAGCTTGTCTTTGGCCTCCTGGCTCTTGGCGAAGACCATCAGTCCGGATGTGTCTCGGTCGAGACGGTGGACAATGAAGAGTTTGTTGCGCGGGTCCTGCCACTTCAGATATTCGCGCAGTATGCTGTAGGCCGTTCCTTCTTTTATCTTGTCAGTGCCCATTGACAGCAGCCCGTAGCCCTTGTTGACCACTATGATGTCATCGTCTTCATAGACAAGCTTAAGACGGCGGTTGTAGAACACACGGAACTCGCGGGTGAGATTGGCTTTCACCTCGTCGCCGGCCTTCAGCGCCATGTCAAACTGGGTGGTCGGAATGCCGTTGACTGCTATCTGGTTGTGGCTCAAAAGATTCTTGATCGCTGTGCGTTTGCGCTGAGGCATCGCGCCGATCAGAAATTCAAGAAGTGCGGCCTCCTCGGCCACCTGATAGGTTTCGATTACATCGGGCTTGAACTTGTTGCGTTCGGCGCCCGGCTTGGTTGAATATGTTCTTTTGGCCATTGATTGGGTAATGTGTCTGATGCTGAAAGGGGGTAGGGGAGAGCTATTGATTATTTCTTGCGTCGCACAGTGCGCTTGGGCGCCTTCTCCTGGTCTGCCATGATAGCCTTGACCTCATCGAGAGTAAGAGCTGCCGGATCGGTCACACTTTTCGGAATCTTATAGTTGGTCTTGTTGTGGGCTATGTAGACACCGTAGCGGCCGTTGAGTATCTGTATCTCCGGTTCCTCGGCGAACGTCTTGACAACCTTGTTGCTGTCAGCCTCGCGCTTGGCGCGGATCAGCTCGGTGGCTTCTTCAAGGGTAATCGAAGTCGGTGAAAGGTCCTTGGGGATGCTGACAAACTTGCCGTCGTGGCGTATGTAGGGCCCGAAACGGCCTATTGCGGCAACCACTGTCTTGCCTTCTATCTCGCCAACAGTGCGTGGCAGGTCGAAGAGTTTCAGAGCTTCCTCAAGAGTGATGTCAAAAACGCTCTGGTCTTTGCGCAGAGACGCGAAACGCGGCTTTTCCTTGGAATCGGCTGACCCGATCTGCACCACAGGCCCGAAACGGCCTATCTTGACCGAAACAGGTTCGCCGGTGGCCGGATCGGTGCCTAACTGGCGTTCGCCCACCTTATGCTCGGTGCGCATTTCGTTGGCCTTCTCCACTTCCGGATGGAAGAGTCCGTAGAAACGGGCTATCTCCTTGTTCCAGTCACTTTCGCCTTCGGCTATGCGGTCGAATTTCTGCTCCATGTCGGCTGTGAAGTCATAGTCGAGAATGTCAGGGAAATTGGCCGTGAGGAACTCATTGACAATAATGCCGGTGTCGGTCGGGATGAGCTTCCCTTTTTCTGCACCTACGCTTTCGGTCTTTGTGGCCGAGCTTAGTTTGCCATCGGCTTTAAGTGTCAGAACCTTGAACGGACGCTTCTCGCCGGCTTTCTCCCCTTTGACTATGTATTCGCGGTGCTGGATGGTCGAGATGGTCGGAGCGTAGGTCGACGGGCGGCCTATGCCGAGCTCTTCCATCTTCTTGACGAGCGATGATTCGGTATAGCGCGGAGGCGCGAGAGTGAAACGCTCCGTGGCGCTGATGTTTTCGGCTGTAAGCTGTTCGCCGGGATTGACCTGCGGCAACATGTCGTCACCTTCGGGACTCTGGCTGTCATCATCATCGTTGCCTTCGAGATAGACTTTCAGGAAACCGTCAAACTTGATGACCTCACCGCTTGAAGTGAAATGCTCCTGACGGCCTGAGGGACTGATGTCGATAGTGGTCTTCTCCAGTTCGGCATCTGCCATCTGTGAAGCCATTGTGCGCAGGCGGATCAGACGGTAAAGCCGCTTTTCCTGCGAGGTGCCTTCCACCGTCTCCTTGTCGATATAGGTCGGGCGGATGGCCTCGTGAGCTTCCTGCGCGCCTTTAGAGTTGGTGTGATAGCGGCGCACCTTCAGATATTTATCGCCGAGTTCTTCGGTGATGAGTTTCGATATGGTTGCCACAGCAAGCTTCGAGAGGTTGAGCGAGTCGGTACGCATATAAGTGATGTGACCTGCTTCGTAGAGCTTCTGGGCCACCATCATGGTCTGTGACACAGTGAATCCGAGCTTGCGGCCAGCTTCCTGCTGGAGGGTCGAGGTGGTGAAGGGGGGCGCCGGCGACTTTTTGAGAGGCTTGACGCTGATGTCGGAAACCGTAAACACTGCCTTCTTGCAGGCTTCGAGGAATTCACGCGCGCTTTCCTCATCAGGAAGACGCTTTGACAGTTCCGCCCTCAGCTGGGCACCGCCGGGAATGGTGAAAAGCGCTGTCACTCGGTAGTAAGGCTCCGACTTGAAGGAATTGATCTCGTTCTCGCGGTCAACTATCAGACGAACGGCCACTGACTGCACACGGCCGGCCGAGAGCGCCGGCTTGATCTTCTTCCAGAGCACAGGCGACAGCTCGAAGCCCACCAGACGGTCGAGCACCCGTCGGGCCTGCTGGGCATCGACAAGATGCAGGTCGATGTCACGCGGATTCTCGATCGCTTCAAGAATAGCGTTCTTGGTGATCTCGTGAAAGACTATCCGCTTGGTGTTTTCCGGCTTCAGTCCGAGCACCTCGTAGAGATGCCATGCTATGGCTTCTCCCTCGCGGTCCTCATCAGATGCGAGCCAGACTGTCTCAGCCTCCTTGGCGGCTTTCTTTAGCTCGGTGACAAGATTTTTCTTGTCGGCCGGAATTTCATAGACTGGCTGGAAGTCGGAATCAACCTTGATGCTGATATCTTTCTTGCGGAGGTCACGGATATGACCGTAGCTCGACATGACCTTATAGTCCTTGCCGAGGAATTTCTCAATGGTCTTGGCTTTGGCCGGAGACTCTACTATGACGAGGTTTTTCAACATATTATAGTATAACGCTATGGGTGGTGCGCCTTGACTGACACTCTGCCCCACCGATTCGGGTGGCCTGGATGATGGCCGGATTCAGAGCGCAAAGGTAGGAAAAATATAAACAGATTCTTAAAATTAGGTTAATCCTTTAACAATTTCTCACATTTAGAGATTGTAGCAAACTGTTTTGCAAGGATTTTCAACTTGCCGGGAAGCCGCTTAGAGTTTTTTTAACCTCTTATTTTCCTTCGGGCCTGAGAAGCTCTATGAGCCGGGTCACTCCCTGAGTGGCGGTCGCAGGGATCACTGTGACATTGTCAGGAACTGCCGCCGGACGCGGGTCTATGTAATAGACCGGAACTCCCGGCCTGACGTAGTGAAGCAGACTCGCCGCCGGATAGACCGCGAGCGAAGTGCCTATCACCGCGAATATGTTGGCCTCGCGCGTCCATTCTATAGCCCGCTCGATGTTGGGCACAGCCTCCTGAAAGAAGACTATGTGGGGTCTCACCGGATCTCCGTAGCTGTCGCGCGTATCCGGACTGGTCTCAAGATGCTTTTCATCGAGCGTGTAGATGCGGGTGTCATCACGCATGGACCTCACCTTCATCAGCTCGCCGTGGAGATGCAGAATCTTCGAACTCCCGGCCTTCTCGTGGAGATCGTCGACGTTCTGTGTGATCACATACACGTCATACCATTTCTCCAGCTCCACAAGCCCCCGGTGGGCGGCGTTGGGCAGGCACTTCACCAGCCCCTTGCGCCGTTCGTTGTAAAACTGGTGGACAAGCGCAGGATTGCGCGCGAAGCCATCCGCGCTACACACATCCATCACGGGATAGTTCTCCCACAGACCTCCCGCATCGCGGAACGTCGAGACTCCGGATTCGGCCGAAATACCGGCTCCGGACGAGATTACAAGTTTCGGTTTCACTGTCAGGCTATATTTTTTGATCAGGTTCTGTTTTTTTGATTATCTATGGAGAGGGAGCCGTCAGACTTTTCTGACACCGGCATATTCTAATCTAACGCTTCGACTTGAAAAAAGTGCGCATCAGCTCCGCACATTCATCTCCGAGCACCCCGGATGTCACCGTGGCCCGCGGATGGAAAGGCGATCTCGACGTGAACGACCGGTAGCCCCGCTTCTCATCCGCCGCCCCGTAGACCACACGGCCTATCTGCGCCCATCCTATGGTGCCCGCACACATCAGGCAAGGCTCCACTGTGACATAGAGCGTACAGTTCTGAAGATACTTCCCGCCAAGCATCTGCGCCGCAGCGGTTATGGCCTGCATCTCCGCGTGGGCCGACACATCGGCCAAAGCCTCCGTCAGATTGTGGCCACGGCCTATGACCATGCCCCGCGGCGACACAATCACCGCACCTATCGGCACTTCGTCTCGCTCCATAGCCTCCCGCGCCTCGGCCAGAGCCATGCGCATGAACTTCTCGTCGCTTTCCTCTTGAGTCATAAATCCAAATCTTGATTGTCGGAATGCAATTGTCAATGCAAATATAAACTTAAAAATCGAATGGACAAAACCTGAATTGCCTTTGCCCGCCTACGGAGCAATCCCCGGTCTCAGCCATGTGAAACCGGGGATTGCTCTGGTGTAGTCGGTCCGTTGATAGTGCGCGGACTCTCTTAATCGGCCTTATTGGGGATTCTGTACAGTGATATCCGCAGACGGTGATAAAGGCCGACGAGGCGGGGGATGAAAAAAGCCCGCTTGGTGAAGCGGGCTTGGTGTGACTCCTACAGGATTCAAACCTGTAACCTTCTGATCCGTAGTCAGATGCTCTATTCAGTTGAGCTAAGGAGCCGTTGTGTTGTCGTTTTTGACTCTGCAAAGTTAGAAATAATTATTCAATTGTGCAAAAAAAATATCATTTTTTGGCAATTTTTATATCAGGGGTTGCTTATAAGGGCTTTTTGATGTAATTTTGGATTGAAATAAAGCAGTCAAATATAATCACACACGCGCTAATGTTATGAAAAAAATCTTTACCGCCGCCGTCATCGCTGTCGCAGCTCTGTTATTCCCGACAGCTGTAAAGTCACAACTGATTGTCTATGGTAAGCCCGATAAATTTTTCGAGACCCAGGTCCACTTGCTGGCAGGTGGCAGCTACGTGACGGAAAACTATAAGAGCTGTTTCCCGGCTGTTTCTGATGTCAACAATTCGATGGGTTTCGCCTGGGGTGTGGGCTTCAGAGCCAAGTTCAATCTGACTTCTTTCGTCGGGCTCGGCACTGAGCTGAACTATCTGCGCAATTCGGGCAAACTGGATCTGGCGGTGACCCAGGAGGGTGAGGCCAATGTGTCAAATGTATTCATCAAGAATAATTACCGTACGTTCAACGTGCCTATTTTCGCGTCATTCACTTTCAATCTGGCTCCGAGAGTAAAATGGAATGCCGACGGCGGTATATTCATGAGTTTCGGCATAGGAGGTAAGCAGAAGGCTACGATATATAATGCCAAGGTCAATGAGCTTGGCCAGCTCGTGACAAACATATCGCACCCAACGGCTGATTACTATAAGAGTGACCGCGGATTTATCAATTCATACCGCGATTTCGACATGGGATTGCATCTCGGCACGGGCCTTACATTCATGAATAAGATCTCGCTCGGAGTGAGATGCCAGTTCGGTTTCCGGAATGTGGCTATGGGCACAAGTGCCGCGATAAAGACTCCGAATTCTCATAATGTCAATGTGATGGCTACCGCAGGCTATATTTTCTGATATTCCTGATCCGATCTCAGATCAGGTCGCGGAAGATGTCAAAGGCGGCCAGAATTTCGTCAGCGGATGCGGTGCGGTCGATCAGCGGCTGTCCGGGAGCTGAGAGGAGGGTAAAGTTGATCTGCGAGGGAGTGTCGTTTTTCTTGTCGTGGCGCATATATTCGAGAAGAGCCTGATAATCGTTGCATGAAACGTCTGGCGATCCGTAGCCCTGGTCCTTCAGATAGGCGGCATAGCGGTAAAGTTCGGCCGAGGGGAAGGCTTCGAGCGAGTGCGAGATGATCATTTCCACCAGTATGCCGAATGCGACTGCATAGCCGTGGGGCATGGGTCGACCTTTGTGCATGGCAAGCGCCTCGAAAGCATGGCCGGCTGTGTGGCCGAGGTTCAAGGCACGGCGTATGCCTTTTTCGCAGGGGTCTTCCTCGACTATGCACTCTTTGACACGCACGCTTCTTTCGAGCAAGGGAAGCAGACGGCTAAGATCGGCATCAAGAATGTCGAAATCAAGCAGCGCGGCATAGTCGGCGGCTGACGAAAGGAGACCGTGTTTCAGCATCTCGGCATAGCCTGAGAGCAGTTCGGTTTTCGGAAGAGATGCAAACAGGATTGTCGAGATGACCACTGCTTCTGCAGGGGCAAAGGCTCCGATCTCGTTTTTGAGTCCCTCGAAGTTTATGCCGGTCTTTCCGCCTACAGCCGCATCGACAGCCGAAAGCAGAGTGGTCGGTACATTGATGAAGCGCACTCCTCGCTTGAAGGTGGCTGCTGCAAATCCGCCCATATCGGTTACAACGCCGCCACCTATATTAATTACGAGTGATTTCCGTGTGGCTCCCTGGTTGATCAGGCTACTCCAGATGTGGCTCAGAGAATCGATGTTCTTATGGTCGTCGCCCGCAGGGACGGTGATTACCGGATAGTCGAGTCTGAGTTTCGGGAGCACTGCATCCGCGACGTTGGTGTCGGTTATTATGTGGACGCTTGCGGGTGTGAGTTCGTTGACGAAAGTTTTTATAGCTTGGGCTACTTCATTTGTGTAAACTATTTTCTGCATTTGGAAGGCGTGGGTGTAAGAGACGGGGTTAATGAGATTCAGGTGGCTCTTGGATGGTGCTTAATAGTCGCTGGTGATAGTCAGCAGCGAGAGGAGCAAGGACGGAAGCATGTGGGCGAATTCAGGCATTGAGCTGAACACTACTGCGGCTCCTGCTTCTTCCATAGCCTCGCGGGGAATAGGGCCGGTGGTCACTCCGACTGTAAAGGCTCCGGCACGGTCGCCGGCTTCGACACCGAGGGGGGCGTTTTCAACCACGATCGACTGCGAGGGGCTTACTCTTGCAAGCTGCATGGCTTTGATGAAGGGTTCGGGGTGAGGCTTCCCGTGGGTGACGTTGCGGGCGGTGATGCGTTTGTTATCGTCAAACATTCCGGGGAAGTCGCGCGAGATGTTGTCAAGCACCGACTGCTGTCCGGAACCTGTGACAAGCACGCGCTGCATTCCCACTTCGCGGAAAACGGAGAGCATGTCAAGCGCGCCTTCCATAGGAAGTACCGGCGGCAGTTCACGGAAGTATTCGGTTTTGCGCTGATAGAGCGATGTTTTTTCTTCATCTGTGGCATCGCGCCCGAACTGGCGCTGGAACAGGGCGTTGATTGTCGATGCTCCGGTGCGGCCTTCATAGAGATAGAATTCATCGCGTGTGCACTCGACTCCGAGCTCGGTCATGAGCCGGTGCCATGCACGGGTGTGGTTTTTCATCGAGTCATAGAGGGTTCCATCCATGTCGATGAGGGCCGCGCGCGGGGTGACGCGTTCGTAGTGATGGCGCTTGAGAAAGCGGAGTATTTCAGGGGCAAAGGGAAGCGGAGGCTGTGTCATTTGCGTTTCTTTTTCTGTTTGGCAGACTGGAGCGGTGTGGCGGTGACGGTGTCAGGGGCCGGGATCAGTCCTTCTTTGATGAAATATAGCGAATCGGCGTGAGAGATTGTGTCGGTAGCCGGATAACTGTCAGCCGGACTGACGGCGGGATTGCGGGAGAAGTCGAGACTGTTGATTCCGGCTGTCCTTACACCTCGGCGGAATATGTTGCCAATCTCGCGCACGAGGTTGATGCGGGTGGTGTCAGCAATCGCAACGGTGCGCGGGATGTTCTTTTCGTTGAACTTTGCGCGGCCAAGTCGTATCTTCATGTTGTCTACATCGCCTTTGATGTTGATGCCGAACTTGAACGGCAGGGGCGATTTGAGCACGGCCACATGATAGTTGAGGTTCATGGCCATGTCATTCGAGCCCATTACGCCGAGCTTGTAGCGGTCGAGATTGAAGATGAAGGGGAAGAGTTCGAGCTGCGAGTTGTTGACTATCATCTCGACGTTCATGCTGTCAATGACGTTTTTCTCTTTGTGCTTGAACAGTAGCCATTTGCCTATTGTACGGAATGTTTCCTGGTCAATCAGCACAAGGCTGTCGCCTGAGAGCTTGACGGCAGCTTTCAGAGTGGGTATGTCAATGTTCATGTCTGAATCCAGCCCGGTGGTAGCGGCGATATCGGCGTTGATGATGCCGCTGATGTCGGAGAGGAGCGGCATGATGGTGTCAAGCGACGGAACGAGGTCGAGGAATTGGGCTATGTGGAAATCATTGACTCTGAGCCCGAAGGCAAACGTGGCGTCATGTTTTGTCGGCGCACTGTAGAGGGCGTTCAGATCGAGCGATCCGACATCAGATCGAGCCGTCATCTGCTCAAGATTTATTGCACCCTTGTAGACGTTGAGCTTTCCGTTGAAATCGTGGAAAACCATGTTGGAGTATAATATGTCAGCGGCATTGACTTTTAGAGTTCCCTCGATGTTCGCCGGAACTACGAGCAGGGCCGAGGTGTCTGCTCCGGCCTGGACTGAAGCTGCAAGCACTGCCTCATTGTCGGTGTCAGGCGCGACGAAAGTTCCGGCAGAGTCTTTTTCGGCGAATGCTGCGCCTGAAAAAGCGGCTGCGGCGAGTTGGTTGATGTCAAGAGTGTCGCCTGAGAGCGTGAAGTCGAGTTTCAGAGGCTGCGAGTGGGTTCTTGATGTCAGGGCCTTGGTGATGTTGCTGATAGATCCGTTGATTGTCAGACCGCTGTTGCCTGACCGCAGGCGGGTGTCGGAGATGGTGACAGAGTCAGAAGTGAAGCGCATGTTGAGATCTGTCAGGCTGTTGCGCAGCGGGAAGTATGGTGTGAAGACTGCCACACGCTTGGCGCGCAGTATGCCTTTCGCATCCCAGTGGCGCATGAGGCGGCGCATGGAGTTGTCGACCGAGATGTCAATCACCTCTCCGTTGGACACAGCGGCGCTGTCGGCGTTCAGGCGGTTGTTTCTACGGGTCTGTCTGATCGAAGCCGCGAGGCTGCGCAGGGAATCCTGAGAAAGTTCGGGATGGGCCACAGCGAGAGAGTCGAGCAGACGGCTGTTGCGGTTGCGGGAAACCGCCGGGAGTGAGTCGGGATGAACGGTGACGTAGAGCAAGGCCTTGTGGAGCATGGCGCGGTTGACGCGGTCGCCGTAGAAGGCGCCTTCGGTGGCTACGTCCAGATGGAGTTGCGGTTTTTTTGCATCGCCTTTGTAGCGGCGGAGTGTGGCCCCGACGGTGGCCTTGCGCAGCCGCACCCGCAGTGAGTCTTCCAGCGATCTGAAGTAGAGTTTTTCAGCCACTATGCGGGCGCCGAGGGGATTGATCATTGTAGTGTCGGCCGACGAGGCTGTGTTGCGGCTCCCGACACCCATTTTCAGTCCGTTGCCTATGAGGGTCATTCCGGTGACATCGGCTGCTATGGTGTCGATTTTCAAAGATGCCGTCAACATCGAGTCGACAGCCACGTCTCCGCGGGTGAAAGAGGAGTTGGTGCCGAGTTTCAGTTCCACGGTGCGGGTATAGAGGTCAGCGGGGAGTTCAGGCATCGAGGCGCGGAAGTCGCGCAGAGTTGCATCGCCGGTCAGGCGTATGAGGTGGAATTTCTCTTTTGTCAGATAGCTTTTGCGCAGTGCGAAACGGCTGTCGGCACGCAGGTTGCCCGACAGTTCGCAAGGCAGTTTCTTAAGCATGGCGGAGGGGAGACGGTCAATGTCTATGCCGCCTCGGAATGTTCCTTCAGCCGAGGGGTCGGAGATCAGATTGGCGAAGTCGGCAATCAGTTCGAAGCCTACTCCGTCGCCTATAGCCGAGAGTTTCTTGAGGCTTACGGTCGAGCGGTCGAGATCACGGCCGTCAATGTCGGCCTCGGCCGAGAATGAGAAGCTTTTGAGATTCAGACGCTCGTAGCGCGCACGGCATTCTGGAATCTCGACAGAGAGATGGCAGGATGGTATCGAATCAACAGTCGGAGCGTAGGGGGCGGTGAGCTGCAGAGCGAAGCTGATTCCGAGGTCGGTCTTGATCTTTGACAGTTCACCGGCATAGGCGGCTGGGACGAGTGCCGCCAGGTCGTTGTAGGGAGTCAGCGGCAGCTTGAAATCCAAGGTGCTGACCCGCAGAGTATCGGCAAAATCAATATCGGCAGAGAGCGAGGCATTGACCTTGCCGGCCCGCAGCGCGAAATCATCGAGAGTCACCTGATAGGGGTTGTGGCGGTTCCAGCCTATGTTTCCGCCCATGCCGAAACTGAAATTTTCGAGAAACAAAGCGGGCATATTCAGATCGGTCAGGCCCTGAAGGTCGAGTCTGTAGACCGGCGCATGGCTGCCGCTGAGGCCGGCAGTGGTGAGGCAGAGCATCGCGTCGATCGAGTCAGGCACTGAGAGATAGCGCACCGGCATGGAGTCGCGGATCTCGAAGGTGCCGAATGAGATGTCCGGGACCAGCAGCGGTCCGGAGTCTTTTTCGGACTCTTCGGATGCCGGAAAGATGTCGAGGTTAGACAGATCCGGGGTGAGCTGTACGATGTTGATGCGTGGGTTTTCAAATATGATGTCATAGAACGCCAGCGCTCCTACCGAAAGTTTCGGAATGTTTATTGCAGCGTTGAAATGGCGCAGCGACAGAAGCGAGTCGGCATAGGCAGGAAGCGAGTCGGCCTGTGAGGCAGGAAGCGAGTCGAAGGTCTTGCTTCTGACCGAAAGGTTGCGCACGTCGAGTTCGAGCCGCGGGAATGTGCTCCAGAATGACAGTTCCATGCGCCCGATGCTGACATCGGCGTCAAGATATTCGTTGGCATATTTCTCGATGAGCGGTGTCAGCCGTTCCGGTTTGAGATATGAGACGGCTATGGTGATCACAATGATTACCACCACAAGTAGTCCGAGAATGGTGAAGAGCAGAGTACGCAACACCTTTTTCCAAATGGACTTTTTAGTCTTTTCCTCTTTGCCCTCAGGGGGGGCGGGCTTCTGCTGCTGATCGCTCATGAGAATGAGTTTTTAGTGGTTTATTCCTCAGGTTTGCGGGCTGTGATGTGGAAGCATGGCTGCCCTACTTCATATTTCACCCAGATCTTGCCTTCGTCACGCATTGAGCGCAGCACTTCAGAGAGCACACCTTTGAGATCGTCGGTGCTGCGGGCTTCGCCGGCAGAGTTGGCTATGAACGAGGCGTAGGATATGTCGAATGTCGTGCCCAGCTGGTGGACCGACGAGTCGATGGCATTGCGGTTGCGGCGGCGCAGGCGCTTGACGGTGCGTGGGGTGCGCAGGATGCTTGTCACCTTTATGCGGTAATCGCCTCCGCCCCTTGCCTCAAGGCTGTCACGGAAGCGGCGCCCGATTTCACGGAGGCGTCCGGCGGCTGCCGGCACAAGGTAGGGACGCGAGAATATCAGGGTGTCGACATAGTAGTCAGTGCAGGTTGTGACCTTGACTATCGGTGAGCGCAGCTGCCAGTGTGAGCGGGTATCGGTCAGAGGCTCCAGTCCATACTGCTCGGCCTCGGCCCAATGGATGTAGTTGCTGTCGTTGAAATTCTGTTTGAGACTGCCGAAATAGTTTACTTTGAGCCGCCCGTTTGGATCGGGCATCTCCGGCAGATGGCCTGTGTAGGGGCTTACGGTGTCTACCTCAAGGTCGTAGACCGACGTGAAGCGCGACACTTTCACTTCGGGCACCACTACCGAGCCGTCGCTCTCGCCGTGATTTGTCGGGGTGCACATCACCACACACAGACTGATGAACAGCATCAGAGGAAGCAGGAGTCTGAGGGTCTTGACAAGGCTGAAACGGCGTCTGGGTTTGCGCCGGCTGACGTGCTGGTCCATCGTGAGGTGCGGGTGCGGGTTGCTGCGGTTAGAAAATCAGTCATTATCAAGGACAATGCCGGCGAATTCGAGGGCTTCGCGACGTTCCACACAGGTGCCGCACTTGCCGCAGTGGTGTTCGCCGCCTTTGTAGCAGGAATATGTGTGCGAATAGTCGACGCCTAAGTTTTTGCCTCGTAAAGCGATTTCTCCTTTTGTCATATCAGTATAAGGCGCAAGGAGTTCAAGATGTTCATATGTGCCGTCGGAAATCGCGGCACCCATCGAACGGACAAATTCCGGACGGCAGTCGGGATAGATGGCATGGTCACCGGAATGGTTGGCGATCATGACTTTTTTGAGCTCCATGCTTTCGGCAAGCCCTGCTGCCACGGCGAGCATGATGCCGTTGCGGAAAGGCACCACGGTGGAACGCATGTTGTCATCGGCATAGTGGCCCTCTGGAATCTCGTCGGCTCCGGAGAGAAGCGAGCTCTTGAAGTAACGGCCCATGAATTCAAGATCAATCTCGATCCAGCGGATGCCGAGCCGCTCGCAGTTCCAGCGCGCACATTCGGCTTCGCGGCGATTGTGGTTTGAGCCGTACTGGAAGGTGACGGCTGCTGCTATAGTGTCGGCGTAGTCCCAGAGCATGGTAGTGGAGTCCATGCCGCCTGAGAGCACCAGGAGTGTATCTTTTGCCATATTTATAATATTATAATGATGTCAGTCGGTGAAATCTGTCTCAGAGATCCGAGGGAAATGAGTCGAGCATACGGCGGCGGGCCATTTCCTGATGCTCGCTGTCGCCGTGGTTGGCGAATGGGAGTATGGCTATTCCGCCACGCGGGGTGAAGATGCCTTTGACTTCGATGTAGCGCGGGTCCATGAGGGCTATGAGGTCTTTCATGATGATGTTGACGCAGTCTTCATGGAAATCTCCGTGGTTGCGGAAGCTGAAGAGGTAGAGTTTCAGACTCTTGCTTTCGACCATCTTCTCGCGCGGGATGTAGGAGATGATTATCTTCGCAAAGTCCGGCTGGCCTGTCTTGGGGCAGAGCGAGGTGAACTCCGGGCAGGTGAAGGTCACGAGATATTCGTTGTCGGGGTGCTTGTTGACAAATGTCTCCAGCACTTCAGGCGCATATTGTGTCGGGTATTTGACTCCGGTGTTGCCGAGCAGCGACACGCCGTCAAGTTCTTGTTCTGATCGCATACTTTAGAAATTGTAATAGTGTTACATTCAAATTGCAAATGTAACACTTTTTCGCAAGAGCAGCAAACCCGATCTGTGGGTTATGGCGCACCATCCGCCACGGCAGCACAGCCACCGTCCCCAGCAGCGTTGAAAGACTCGATGACACAGCCATCAGATCCGACATGGCCAACAATAAGATTAAATTCAAAAAATCGACATGCAAAACCTTTCACTTTTTCATCTTTTTGATGGGATTGATAACAGATTTAATGCTGTAAACTTTATAATTAACAAACTTTCACATTAAACAAACCCTATGCTACGCTAAAAAATATTACTTTTGTGACCGAATTGAAACATCTGTGTAAAAATTTTTTAATTCGCACAGTTGTATCTCATACAGGAGACTGGCGCGTAGCCACCCTCGCCCCCAACATAAAATTCCATTTTATTTCAAGTTTTCAATAATGACATTACGACATCATTAGAAGTTCCCCGCTTCCCGACAAAGCTCTCTCTTAACAACCCCAACCGGGAAGCACCCCGCAGAAAAGGGACTTTTCCGCACCGCTGTTTAAAATTATCATCATTTTATACTTTAACTAATTTCGTATTACTTAACTATTAGGTATGAAAAAGCTGTTTCTACTACTGACGGCCCTCGTCGTGGCTGTCGGAACGCTTGCGGCTCAGAACCGCACAGTTTCCGGCACCGTGATAAGCGCCGCTGACGGTGAGCCGTTGATCGGAGCCACTGTCATGGGTGTGGGTACCAAGATCGGTACCGCTACTGACATCGACGGAAAGTTCACTCTGAGCCTTCCCGAATCAGTGACCAAAATTCAGGTTTCTTACATCAGCATGAAGACTGTCGAGGTGGCTATCACTCCCGGTCAGATGATGATCTCGATGGAGAATGCCAACACTCTTGACGAAGTGGTCGTTACCGGTTACGGTGTTCAGCGCAAGGCTGCCTTTACAGGTGCCGCCTCTGTGCTCGACGGTGAGGTCATCGACAAGAAGTCTGATGTGAACTTCGTGAAGGCTCTCGAAGGCTCGGTCACCGGTTTCCAGTACAACAACTCTACTTCTTCGCCCGGTACATTCGGTTCGGTCTACGTCCGTGGCCGCGGTTCGCTTTCTTCAAGCTCGCAGCCTCTGTATGTGATCGACGGTGTGCCTGTCAATTCTGATGCCGATGGTATCAGCAGCGAGTCAAACAACTTCTTTGACCCGATGGCTGCCTACAATCCCAACGATATCGAGAGTGTGACTGTGCTCAAGGACGCTGCAGCAACCGCTATCTACGGTTCACGCGCAGCCAACGGTGTGATCGTCATCACTACCAAGAAGGGTGGCGAGGGCAAGTTCAACCTCAACATCGACATCAAGCAGGGTCTGACCAAGATGGGCAACCATAACATGGATTATGCCAATGCCGCAGAAACTATTGACTGGTTCACCAAGGGCTACATGGCTTTGAGAGGCGGTACGTATGACGAATGGTATGACAAGCTTGTCGGCGTTCTCGGTTGGGACGGCAAGACTGACACAGACTGGATCGACGCTGTGACCCGCACCGGTTATTTCCAGGAATACAACATCAGCTTCAACGGCACAAGCGGCAATACAAACTACTATGCCTCTATCGGCTATGTAGATTCAGAAGGTATTGTGATCAACTCAGGCAACACCCGCTATTCAGGCCGTGTGAACATCGATACCAAGTATAAATATTTCTCTGCAGGTGTCAATGCCTCTCTTTCATGGAGCAAAAACAACAACTTCAGCCAGTCGACAACTGGCGCAATGTCGAACCCTCTGACCGGAGCGGTCTCTTCATGGCTCCCGACTGATCCCATCTACAATGAAGACGGTTCATATTACGGTGTTTCAGGCTACAACCCTGTGGCTGTCAATGACGAAAAACTCGGTAACCTCTATGAGGTGACAAACCAGACCATCAATGCCAATCCCTGGCTTCGCATCGACCTGCCATTCGGCATCTGGGCCAAGACAAATCTTGGTGTCAACCTCGTTGACCAGACCGACTATGACTACTGGAGTGCCGTCTACAACCCGCAGGGTATGAAATATAACGGTCTCGGCCAGCAGTATAAGCAGCGTATCAGCACTATTACCTGGACCAACACTTTCGGCTGGACCAAGACTTTCGACAAGCATGACATCAACCTCCTTCTCGGTCAGGAATGCCAGCGCTACGACTACCACGAAGATTTCTATTCACGCACTGACTTCCCATTCGCTGACTCAGGCATGCGCGATCTGACAACCGCAGCCACAGACAACGGTAGCGCATATTACCGCAGCGAATCGCGTCTTGCATCATACTTCATGGATGCCCACTATTCATATGACGACCGCTACTACCTGTCGGCTTCTTTCCGCCGCGACGGTTCATCGGTGTTCGGCGCTGACAACCGCTGGGGTAACTTCTGGTCAGTCGGCGGCAAGTGGCGTCTCTCGCAGGAATCATTCGCAAAAGATCTCTCCTGGCTCAGCAATGCCGCGCTCCGTATCTCTTACGGTACTGTTGGCAACCAGTCTCTGCCTAACCTCTATGCTGCCCGCGGATACTATTCAGCCGGAGCTAACTACAATCAGGTTCCCGGTATGATTCCCGCTCAGATCTCAAATCCGGATCTTACATGGGAAACTTCCCGCAAGTTTGACGTTGGCTTTGATCTTTCGCTCTTCAACCGCGTGAACTTCACTTTTGACTACTACAACGATGAGACTTCCGATGCTCTCTACAAGGTGCCTCTGTCAATGACCACCGGTATGAATTCATATTATAAGAACATCGGCAAGATGCGCAACCGTGGTGTTGAATTCGGTGTCAATGGTGTGGCCTACACAAGCCGTGATCTGACTGTCAGCCTCTTCGCCAACCTCACCTGGAATGAGAACAAGATCCTCAAGCTTGCCGACGGATCTGTGGAATACACCTATCAGATTCTTGAAGAAGGCCGTCCCTTCACTCAGTTCTACACTCAGGAGTATGCAGGCGTAGACCGCGAGACCGGTAAGGCTCTTTATTACCGTTATGCCAAAGGCACAAAAGACGAGAACGGCAACGATCTCAGCAATGTGCTTACCGATGACTACAATGCAGCTGAAAAACGCTATGTAGGTTCAGCAGCTCCCAAGGTGTTCGGTGCATTCGGTCTCAATGCCCGCGGTTATGGATTTGACCTCTCCATGCAGTTCAACTACCGCCTCGGCAGCAAGGTGATCGACACCGGCCATGACTTCACCGGCTGGAACATGAGCACCTACCGCACACCGCTGAAGGAAATGATCAAAAATTCATGGACTCCTGAGAATCCTGATGCCAAGTATCCGCAGTACATCATCAGCGACCCCAACCAGATTTCTACCGACAACTATTCGTCACGCTGGATCATGAGCGGAAACTATCTCCGTCTTAGCAACATCACATTCGGCTACACTATCCCTGCTTCGATCACCCGCAAGGCTCTTATCTCTAAGTGCCGTATCTACACCAGTTTCGACAATGTGCACACCTGGACTGCATCTGATTTCATCGGCTACAACCCTGAAACCTATGCCAACGGTGAGATCGCATGGCAGTATCCCGCAGCGTTTACCTTCACCGGCGGCATCCAGCTGACATTCTAAAATTATCTTCTATCTTTCAAGAATCATAATTCACAAACTAAAGGAAAATATGAAAAAACTACATATCAAGGCTCTTGCTATGCTGCTTCTGGGCGGAAGCATGGTCAGCTGTGGCGATGACTTCCTGGATTCAAAGATCTATGATGGCATCGACATAGAAACCGGCCTTAACAGCGTCAACAATATAGGCTATGCTCTCAACGGTACATATTACAGTTTTTACCGTTACTATTTCGCCGGTAACTATGCCACTTCATTCGGCGACATCGCATCTGACCTGGCATACTGGAACCGTTCGTCGAGCCACTTCAATGCAATCAACCAGTTCACTCCGTCAGTGACTGACACTTATCTCTCATACATCTGGGAGTATGGTTACAAGGTGGTTGACAACAGCGCCCGAATCATCAAGGCCGGTGAAGCCATGAAAGAGAATGTCCACGAAGATGAAATCGCTGATCTCGACATGTATCTTGCTGAAGCTTATGCGCTCCGCGCCTATGCGAATCTTGTGCTTGTCAATGTGTTCGCCCATCAGGTGATGGTTGACGGTCAGGATTTCTCGGCACAGCCCGGTATCGTTGTGATCAACGAGCCTGTGGCTGCCGGTACGATGGTCAGCCGTAGCACTGTAGGCGATGCCTATACTTCGATTGTCAATGACCTGAAGTCTTCGATCAGCTATTTTGAACTTGCAGGCCAGACAAAAGAAAACCGTGTCTATATGTCGCCGGCGGCAGCATGGGGTCTTCTCTCTCGCGCTTATCTCTACATGGAGAAGTTCGATGAATCGATTGACGCAGCCAAGAAGGCTCTTGCCGCAGCCGGAGATCCGGCGCTTGCCTATACTCCCGCCGCCTACAAGGCTCTCTACAACGGTGAAGGCAGCAACACTGAAAGCTTCTTCTATCTTGCCATCAATACTTCCGATAACTGGAGCGCAAACTCCTGCGGTACACTTTGGTCGAACTACAGCTATGGCCCCACTCCCTATCTGAAGTCAATCATGACAGACGGTGACGTGCGTCGCGCAGTGTGGAGCTGGAATACTAATGACAAGGGTGTCGAAGAATTCGGAAGCGGCAAGTTCGGAGCCTATGGTCTCGGTGGAAACTCGGCTTACGGCACAAACTACCTGATCAACGCTCCTGAGATGTATCTCAACCAGGCTGAAGGCTATCTGCGCTCTTCGTCGGCTGACATCACCAATGCACAGAACGCACTCCTTGTGGTTGCAAAGCGTAACCCGGCCATCACTTCGGTTGCCGATCTGCCTTCTGATAAGGACGGTCTCATGAGCTTCATTCAGGAAGAACGTGCCCGCGAGCTCTTCCAGGAAGGTCACCGTCTCTATGACCTCCGCCGCTGGGATGTAAGTGCAAATCTTGCTCAGGACAATGTTTCTTATCCTGAAATCGACTGGGCAATCACCGGTTTCAAGATCTCTGACTGTGTTTATCCCATCCCTGCTGATGAGATCAATGCCGGATTCGGTGTGACACAGAATGAAGGCTGGCAGACCACATTCCCCAAGAAGTAAAGACCACATCAGCCCATAGCATCAATCTATAATACCGAGGCCGCGCCTGAATTCAACTCAGGCGCGGCCTCCGTTTGTTAATGGCTGATGTCAGTTTCCGGATTTCAGATGATGGATTTTTGGGGACGTGGGCTAAGATTAATAAAATGGAGCAGGATAGCCGTTGAACTCATATCTGAGATTGTGGTTGCGTTCGCCGATTTTTCTTGCCGGAATGCCGGCCATGATTGCAAATGGCTCTACATCTTTAGTCACCACTGCACCAGCTGCGATAACGGCTCCCTCGCCGATATTTACCGAATGAAGTATCGTGGTTCCGGGGCCTATCCAGGCTCGGTTGCCGATTGTCACCTTGAAAGCGGCACTGCTGTTACAGGCGAAGTCCGGATCACGATGATCATGCTGTTCGGTCCAGATATGCACATTGGATGAAAAATTTACATTATCGCCGATCTCTATCCCGTTTCGTGCATCGAGAATCACTTGGTCGCCAATAATTGTTCCGCGCCCGATTTTCAGTTTGTGGTGATCACGGATTTCTGCCCCCCAATATATGGTCGCCATCTTGCCTAATTTCACGCCAAAGATTTTTCGGTATATAAAATTGCGGATTGTGTGTGACGGTATTAATCCTACCTGGAAATCAATATATCGCCTGTAGCCGAAGAAATAGTATTGAGGGGTTTGCAGAAGCTTATGCAGAAATGATTTCCGTGTAGGAGTGCGGTCAGTTGCGCATGTTTCCGCTTCATCGGGTTTGTCAGCGGTGCGATTGTGCAGGCTTTCGGAATTTGTCCACGATTTTTCCTTCCGGATGCGGAATGCGACAAGCAGCGGACACATAAGAATGAAAACAATCCATTTGCCGCATACAATGAGCGCAAGCAGGAGAAGTATGTATGATTCAACATTTAGCATAGATTCAATAATAATCAGTTGGTTGTTTGGAAGCAGGTTTATATGTGTAGGGTTTTGTTACTTGGAGTGTTGCCGGCGGCCGGAGAGAATGAGGACGATGACGGCGAGGATGATGAGCACGATTCCAATCGAGGCTCTTACAGTCAGGATTTCGCCGAAGAGTGCCACTCCGAACATTACTCCGGTGATAGGTTCGAGGGCGCCGAGAATGGAGACCGGAACCGAGCCGATGCACTGGATTGAGATGGCTACTGTCAGCAGCGAGACTATGGTGGGGACAATCGAGATGCCCGCCACGCAGGCCCAGGGGAGCAGTCCGGAGGGCACAGGCTGCACTTCGGTGAAGCCGTCGGTGCGCACGGCGAAGACAATCATGCCGAAGAGCAGCGAGTAGAAGGTGAGAGTGGAGCCTGAGAGATGGCGTATGCGGCTCTTGTTGATCATCACCATGTAGAGCGCATAGGCCAGTGACGAGAGTATGACAAGGGTGACGCCGGTGGCTGTCACATGTGCGCCTTCGCCCGGATTGCACAGAAAGACTACTCCGGTGAGGCAGATGGCTATGGAGATGAGGGTCCACAGCGAGATGCGTTCGTGGAAGAAGATCCAGAGTATCAGCGCTATGAAAACGGGCTCGACAAAGAGCAGCGTGGAGGCAAGGCCTACGTCCATGTATCTGTAGGCTTCGAACAGCAGTACGGATGACATGGCGAAGAAGATGCCGAGGAGCACCATCAGCGGCAGGTCGCGGCGGGCGAGCCGGAAGCTGTCGCCGCGGATGAGCATGATGGTGCCGAGTATGATTGTGGCAAACAGATAGCGGTAGAAGAGTACGGAGGAGACGCCCATCCCAAGTTCATAGAGGGGGACGGCGAAGAGCGGGTTGGTGCCGTAGCTCACAGCAGCAACTGCACCAAGAATATATCCTTTGGTGGTCCGGGTCATGAGATTATGTGAAAAAACGGTGCGGCCGCCGGCCGGTTTTGCGCTTTAACAGTTATTGAGAAAAAACCTCTTAGTTTTTGATGAATGGGAGCAGGAGATTGTTGAGCTGATTGTATTCCACGAGGAAACCGTCGTGGCCGAAGGGGGAGTGGATCTCGCCGTAGACGGCTCCGGGAATCTTGGAGCAGAGTTCCTGCATCTCGCGGGGCGGGAACACGATGTCGGTTTCGAGGCCTACCACAAGGGTACGGGCCTTGATGCGCTTGAGAGCGGCGTCGAGGCCTCCGCGGCCGCGGCCCACGTTGTGGGTGTCAAAGGCTTTTAGAATGGCATAGTAGGAATAGGCATCGAAGCGGCGGCAGAGTTTCTCGCCCTGATACTGCTGGTAGCTCGATGCGCGGTGTATTTCGGGCAGCTCCTCGACATCTTTTTGGGTGAGATTGTAGCCATAATATCCGCGATAGCTCAGCAGGCCGATGGCGCGGGCGGCGGCAAGGCCTTTGCGTCCGGCCTGAGGGTCAGGGTCGCCGAAGGTCGGGTCGGCCTCGATGCTCATGCGCATGGTCTCGTCGATGGCTATGGTCCAGGGTGTGGCTATGGCGTCAGTGGCCATCAGAACGAGCCGTTCGAAGCGTTCGGGTTCCATCACGGCCCATTCGATGGCCTGAAAACCGCCCACAGAGCAGCCTACAAGTACCTTTATCCGGTCAATGCCGAGCGCTTCGGCAAGGACGCGGTGGGCGTTGACAATGTCGCGGATGGTGTAGGGTGGGAAATCTTTGTAGTAGGGTGAGCCTGTGGCGGGATTGGTGTGTAGCGGGGCGGTGGTGCCGTAAGGCGATCCGAGAATGTTGGCGCAGATTATGAAATTGTCGGCCGGATCGAGGAATTTGCCTTCCTCCACGGTGTGTGGCCACCAGTCCTGCACGTCGCTGTTGCCGGTAAGAGCATGGCACACCCAGATGACGTTGCTTTTGTCGGCGTTGAGTGTGCCATAAGTGTGATATGCTATGCGGAGGGCATCGAGCTGCCCGCCGAGTTCAAGGCTGAATGGTTCGGAATGGTGATAATAGTTGATCATTATGAGGCTTCTTAACAGTTGCGGAGCAAAGTTAAGCATAATAAGTAACTCTTCAAAATTACGCAGTCTGTTAGAGAGACGCTATTTGGGCGAATTTCAGAGTTACCCGGCCTGAATGATCAGAATATCACGTTGTATTTGGCCAGAAGTTCTGCGGGGTGGTATGATTCTTTGGCGTGGCGCAGACCGGGATCGCCCACGTCTTCCTCACGGTTGATGTAGATAAGGCCTGGATGGCGTCCGGTCATCATTTCGGCGAAGAGTTTGTTGATGGTCTCGCCGGCTCCGTTGACTTCATGGTCCATTTTTTCGATGTGGACAAAGAGGGTGTCGCCCTTGACTTCGCCGAGGGTGAATGCCACTATGCCGTTGGCCGGAGTGGAGAGTACTGCGCCCTCGAAGCCGAAGAGGCCTGGGGTGGAGAGCACCTGCATCACCTGCTCGCGCTCTATGTCGGCAAGCGCCGGTTTTGACAGCGGAAGATGGCGTGCAAGGAAAAACTCTTTGACAGCGGGAATCAGCTCCGGGGTCAGCGGTTCGAAGGTGTAGCCGGGATTTTCGGCTTCGAAACGGTTGACGTGGTTGCGTTTCTTGCCTAATTTCTTGCCTGAAAGGGTTGCGAGGGCCGAGGCCTCGTAGAGGTAGTCGCTCCAGTCGGCAAGCTGCTGGACGCTGCTTGCTCCGAGGGCTTTGAGCGGGGCCACGAAGGCTTCCGGGACGGCCGAGAAGATGAGGCGGCAGCCTGTGGCGGCGCAGTATTCACGCAAAAGAGCGACCGACTCCTCAAGCCCCATTTTGCCTACGGGGATTGAGAAAGCCGGCCGGCTGACATCGTCTTCAGTGACACCTTTGATGAAAAGAGTGTCATTGAATATACAGTATGAGTAGTCGAAGTATTCGAGCCACATGAATGTGCCGCCTACGGTGAAGTCGCATGTGCGGCAGCATGTCTGCGCGAGCAGCGGTCGCAGAGTGTCGATGTCTGCTATGCGCAAGGGCTTGAAGCTGAGTGAACATTCCTTTTTCGGTCTGGCCTTGAGCGCCGTCTGCGTGGCGGCCGCCGATTGTCGAAGCGTGATCATAATCTGAGATTTCTATGATTGTGTGTTTACTGAAAAACACACTGAGCCCCGATGAGGTTCATCTCAGGCTCCGGAGTGAGGCCCGATTGTGGTGGCTTACTGACGGCCAGAGGTGGCTACTTCGCGGTTGATCTTGGCAACGAGGCCCTGGAGCACCTTGCCGGGGCCGACTTCGATGAATTCGTCGGCGCCGTCGGCGATCATGTTCTGTACGCTCTGGGTCCAGCGCACTGGAGCGGTCAGCTGTGCCACGAGGTTGGCCTTGATCTCAGCGGCATCGGTGTGGGGCTTGGCATCGACATTCTGGTAGACGGGCACTGCGGGGTTGTGGAATTCAGTCGCAGCGATGGCTTCGGCGAGTTCGGCGCGGGCGGGCTCCATGCAGGGTGAGTGGAAGGCACCGCCTACCTTGAGGCGCATGGCGCGCTTTGCACCTGCTTCCTTGAGCTTCTCGCAGGCTGCGTCGATGGCTTCTTCTTCACCTGAGATCACGAGCTGGCCGGGGCAGTTGTAGTTGGCGCAGACAACTACTCCGGGGATCGAGGCGCAGACTTCCTCTACTTTTTCGTCGGGGAGGGCTATCACGGCAGCCATTGTGGAGGGCTTCAGCTCACAGGCTTTCTGCATGGCGCGTGCACGGGCGGCTACCAGACGGAGACCGTCTTCGAAGCTGAGGGCGCCGGCGGCTACGAGTGCCGAGAATTCACCTAAAGAGTGACCGGCTACCATAGAGGGCTGGAAGTCTTCGCCGAGTGTCTTGGCGAGGATCACAGAGTGGAGGAATACGGCGGGCTGGGTTACTTTGGTCTGACGGAGGTCTTCGTCAGTGCCTGCAAACATCAGGTCGGTGATGCGGAAGCCGAGAATCTCGTTTGCCTTCTCGAACATTTCCTTGGCTACTTCATTGCTTTCATAGAGGTCTTTGCCCATTCCTACGAACTGGGCGCCCTGACCGGGGAATACGTAAGCTTTCATTGAATTGTCGTGAATTTGAATTCGTTTGAATATGATTGGTTTGAGAGTACAAAGTTACGCTTTTCTATTGATTAGTTAAGGTTCAAAAACCATTTTTAACATCAGCGGAGTCTGCGGTGACGGGTTTTAAACAGATTTGCAGCAAAAAAATCACTAACTTTGCAGAAAACCCAAATATCAGAATGACACCCTGCATTTTCAATCTCGGCACCGGAGAGATCATTGTGATTCTCGTGGTGGTGCTTCTGCTTTTCGGCGCCAAGCGCATACCCGAACTTGCCCGCAGCATGGGCAAGGGCATCAGCCAGTTCAAACAGGGCATGAATGATGCCGTCAGCGAAATCAAAGATAATACGACCGAAAATTCCGACAAAAGCGCTGCTGAAAAGTGAGCGGCGAAATGGGATTCTGGGATCACGCCGAGGCCCTGCGCGGAGTGCTGCTCCGCATGGCGGCCGTCATCGTTGTGCTTACGGTCGGGCTGTTTGCGGCCATGCCCCACATTTTCGATTCTGTGATTCTGGCTCCGTGTCGGGGCGACTTCATTCTCTACCGGTGGCTTGACAGCATTTCTGCGACTTCACTGATGCCGGGAGGCAGTGGCGGCGATTTCGAAGTGCATCTGATCAACATCCGTCTGGCCTCGCAGTTTTTCATCCACATGTCAACCTCCTTCTGGCTGGCTGTAGTGCTTGCTTTCCCGATATGTGTGTGGCTGCTCTGGGGCTTCATAGCACTTGGGCTTTACGAAGAGGAGAAGCGTGGGGCGCGAGGCGCGTTTTTAGCCGGAAACCTGATGTTTTTCTTAGGCGTTGCCACCGGCTACTTCCTTGTGTTTCCGCTGACTCTGCGCTTCCTTGCCGACTATCAGCTGAGCGCACTGATTCCCAACCAGATCTCGCTTGATTCCTATATGGACAATTTCATGATGCTGATTCTTGTGATGGGCATTGTGTTCGAGCTGCCCCTGGTGGCATGGATGCTGGGCAAGGCCGGAATTGTCAGCCGCGGACTTTTCAACCGCTACCGCAGGCATGCCGTGGTGGCGCTTCTGGTGGCGGCGGCTGTCATAACCCCGACGGGCGATCCGTTCACCCTGATGGTGGTCTTCCTGCCTCTCTATCTCCTCTGGGAGCTTTCGGCTCTGACTCTCCCTTCTGAGAGGTCGTTTAAAAAAGAAAAATCAGAAACTGAAACGATAAGTAACTTATGAAAATTGGCATTATAGTGGCCATGAGCAAAGAGCTGGCCATGATATTACCCCTTCTCTCCGATGCGACTGTAGAAACCCGTGGTGCTGTCACTCTCCACCGCGGACGCATAGGCGGCAATGACATTGCCGTGATGCAGTGTGGTATAGGCAAGGTCAACGCGGCTATCGGCGCCGTGAGCCTGATCGATGCTTTCTCACCTGATCTGGTGATCAATACCGGAGTTGCGGCAGGCGCCGGAGATGACATCCGGGTGATGGATATAGTGGTGGCCGACTCTCTCGCGCATCATGATTTCTGGTGCATAGGCGAGGAGTGGGGCCATGTGCCCGGCTGTCCCCGTCTTTTCCCGGCCGAGGTGCCGGCTGTTGCGGAAAAAAGCGGAGCGAAGAAGGGTCTCATCGCCTCCGGAGAGCTGTTCATAAGCCGCAAGGAGGAAATCGATTCGATCCGCTCGCACTTCCCGATGGTGAAGGCCGTCGACATGGAGTCGGCCGCCATAGCCCAGGCCTGCTGTCTGCGCCAGGTGCCGTTCATGTGTCTCCGCGTGATCAGCGACTCGCCCTGGACCTCTCATGACAATTCGAGCCAGTATGAGGATTTCTGGACTGAAGCTCCGCAGAAGTCGTTTGCAGCAGTGAGCGAGATTCTTGCTTCATTGTGATCCGTCTACGATTCTGAAAACAATCTCTTAAGACTACTTATGGAAAAAATAGCAAGCTTTACGATTGACCACAACCGTCTGCAGCGGGGCGTCTATGTGTCGCGCCGCGATGTCACCCCCTCAGGCGATGTGCTCACTACTTTTGACATACGAATGACCGAGCCAAACCGCGAGGAGGCTCTGACACCTGAGGCGCTGCATGCAATGGAGCATCTTGCCGCCACCTTCCTGCGCAACCATCCGCAGTGGAAAGACCGTGTGGTCTACTGGGGCCCTATGGGTTGCTGCACCGGCAATTATCTGATTCTGCAGGGTCAGCTTGAATCGGCCGAAATCACAGGTCTGATACGCGAGACAATGGAGTTTGTAAGCTCCTTTGAAGGCGAGGTGCCGGGAGCCACTCCGCGTGACTGCGGCAACTGGTCGTTCATGGATCTTGAGGCTGCCCGCAAGGCTGCCCGCCGTTATCTCGACGAGGTGATCTGCTGTCTGAAACCTGAAAACCTTGTCTACCCTCAGTGATGAAAGACCTGAAAGGGATCAAGGGTAAATATTACATAGCCCGTCTGATAGAAGAGGGCGAGCATGAGCACCAGGATTTCAAATTTGCCATCTCGGATGCCCGTAAGATTGCCCGCAGCATATCGGCCTTTGCCAACAGAGACGGCGGCCGTCTGCTCGTTGGGGTGAAAGACAACGGCGTGGTGGCAGGTGTCAGAAACGAGGAAGATATCTTTGTCATAGAGCAGGCCGCCGAGATGTATTGCCGTCCTCCGCAGGAAATCCGGGTCACGGCTTTCAAGGCCGAGGAAGAGAAGACGGTGCTGCGCATCGAGATTGACCGCGCGCGGCGCCGGCCGGTGCTTGTGATGGAGGCTGACGGATCGGCCCATGCCTATTACAGGGTCAAGGACGAGAATATCTCGGCCACGCCGCTTATGGTCCGTGCCTGGGAGGCTGCTTCTTCCGAGACCGAGGGGGTGCTGATCTCGCTGAGCGAGTCGGAAAGCCGGCTTGCAGGTATGCTTGCCGAGGGGCCTGTCACGCTTGAAGAGTTCATGCTTGCGGCAAAGGTGTCGCGCTCGATGGCCGAGGATATAGTGGTCAGACTCCACACCATGAATCTGCTCGATTTCGTCTACAATGGCAAGACCTTCCTGCTCTGCCGCATGGAGGAGCCCGAAGATGAATAGCGACAGCGTCTGCGCCCGGAGGGCTATTGAAGTCCGCTCCGGTCTGAATGATAAAAAACTCGTCTGGCTGACATTTGTGTCTGCCGGACGAGTTTTTTTATGGATTGAAGTGGGCTCCTGTTGATGCAGGAGTCTACCTGTCATGCCACTTTATCAGATGCGGGCTTTGATGGCTTCAGTTTCTTTTTCATAGCCGGGTTTTTCGAGGAGAGCGAACATGTTGCGCTTGTAGGCTTCCACGCCGGGCTGGTTGAAGGGGTTGATGCCGAGGATGTAGCCGCTGATGCCGCAGGCTTTTTCAAAGAAGTAGATGAGCTGGCCGAGATATTTCTCTTCGAGGGCGGGGATGGTCACAAGGATGTTGGGAACACCGCCGTCGACGTGAGCCAGACGGGTGCCGAGTTCTGCCATCTTGTTTACTTCGTCAACGTGCTTGCCGGCGATGTAGTTGAGACCGTCGAGGTTAGCCTCGTCAGAGGGGATGAGTTTTTCGTGCTTGCTTTCGCCTACAGAGATCACGGTTTCAAATATGGTGCGTTCGCCTTCCTGAATCCACTGGCCCATCGAGTGGAGGTCGGTGGAATTGTCGACAGCGGCGGGGAAAATGCCCAGATTGTCTTTGCCTTCGCTTTCGCCGTAGAGCTGCTTCCACCATTCGCCGAAGAAGTGGAGTTTGGGGTTGTAGTTCACGAGGATCTCGGTCTTCTTGCCGGCTTGATAGAGGGCGTTGCGGGTTTCGGCATAGAGATATGCGGGGTTCGAAGCGTCAGCCGAGTTGGTCATCTTTTCCATTTCAGCCGCACCGTCGATGAGAGCGCGGATGTCAAAACCGGCCACTGCGATTGGGAGCAGGCCCACGGGGGTGAGCACCGAGTAGCGGCCGCCCACGTTGTCGGCGATGACGAAAGTCTTGTAGCCTTCTTCGGTAGCGAGGCGGCGGAGAGCGCCACGCTGGGCGTCGGTGATGGCTACGATGCGCTTGCGGGCTTCTTCAAGACCGAGCTGGCGTTCGAGCTGTTCTTTGAGCAGACGGAAGGCGATGGCCGGTTCTGTGGTTGTTCCGCTCTTGGAGATCACGATGATGCCGAAGCGTTTGTCTTTGAGATAGTCCTGGAGTTCATAGAGATAGTCTTCGCCGATGTTCTGGCCTGCGAAGAGCACCTTGGGGTTGCCCTGTTCTGCGGGACGGTATGCGGCAAAGCTGTCGCTGAGAGCTTCGATCACGGCTTTTGCTCCGAGATAAGAGCCGCCGATGCCGATGGCTACCACTGTGTCACAGTCGCGGCGGAGTGCTTCGGCTGTGGCCACGATGTCGTCAAGGAGAGCATCGGTGGTTTCCGTCGGGAGGTTGACCCAGCCGAGGAAGTCGCTGCCGGCTCCGGTTCCGTTGAGAACTTTGTCGAGCGCGCTTGCGGCATTCGCATCGAGCTTATTGATCTCGTCCTGGCTCACTGTGCCGAGGACGTCTTTGATGTCAACATGTAAGGTCTTCATGTTATTTTATTTTTTAATTTGGTAAGATCTCTGTTGCGTGGGGCGCTGATTGCAGTACCCGCTTATTTATATAAACCATTTTCCGAGCGATCTGATTGACCGTTCGGCATTGGCGTGGCGGTAAAGCACATCGTAGACGGCGTCAAGGATCGGCATTTCAACCCCGTAGCGCTTGTTGATTTCCTTTATGCACTTTGTGCCGTAGTAGCCTTCGGCTGTCTGCTCCATTTCCATTCTGGCGGTTGACACGGAGTAGCCTTTGCCTATTATGGAGCCGAAATTGTGGTTTCGGGAGAAGCGTGAGTAGGCCGTCACCAGCAGGTCGCCGAGATAGACCGAGTCACAGATGCAGCGCGGGCGGGGGCATACTTCGTCAATGAAGCGCTCCATCTCGCGGATGGCGTTGCTGACGAGCATGGCGAGTAAATTGTCGCCTCCCTTCATGCCGTGGACAATTCCGGCGGCTATGGAGTAGACGTTTTTCAGCACGGCCGCATATTCGATGCCTTCCACGTCGCTTGATGGTATGGCGCGGGTGTTGGGCGAGGTTAGCAGCTTGCCGAAGAGTTCGGCGTTGGCCACGTCATGACAGCCTACTGTCAGAAAACTCGGCCGGTCGAGGGCCACTTCCTCTGCATGGCAGGGGCCGGCCACCACCAGCACGTGTTCGGGCTTCACCCCGAAATGGTGGACGACGAAATCCGAGATGATCTCGTTGTCGCCGGGCACTATGCCCTTGACAGCCGAGACGATGTGTTTGTCGGATATGTCGGTGGTGATTTTGTTGATATGGGTTTTGAAGTATGGCGAAGGCATGACCATCAGCAGAGTGTCAGCCTGGGAGCATACGTAGTTTATGTCGCTTGAAAATTCAATCCGTGTGACGTCAAACTGGACGTCGGTGAGGTAAGCGGGATTATGGCCGAGCTTTTTGAAGTCGTCGATACGGTCATCGCGCCGCATATACCAGAGTATGGAGTCACAGTTGCGCAGGAGGAGCTTGGCGAGCGCTGTAGCCCAGCTCCCGCCGCCCATCACTGCTATTTTGTTGAATGCCATGAGTATGCGCGAAATGATTTTGAGTGTCAGGGTCGAATGAGTGTGGAGTCTGTTATTCGCCTGCCGCGGGTGTGGCGGCTGCTATCCACTGTTCGATTTCGTCGACGAGGGGAGCTTTGAAACCGAGTTTGAATTTCTTGTTGATGCCGCAGAGTTCCTGGTGGAGTTTTCCGGCGCTCTGGGCCGAGAGAAGTTCTACGGTGTAGACTCCGGCCTTGTAGAGGGGCGCTACCCATTCGGCGGGAACGCCGAGGGCGGTGAAGGCTTCCTCCTTGTCGCGGCGCTGCACCTTTTCGGGGCGCATCTGCGGGAAGAAGAGCACTTCCTGGATGGTGCTCTGGCCGGTCATCAGCATGACGAGGCGGTCGATGCCCATGCCCATGCCTGATGTGGGGGGCATGCCGTATTCGAGAGAGCGCACAAAGTCCTGGTCGATGATCATTGCTTCGTCATCGCCCTTGTCGGCAAGCTTCATCTGCTCAACGAAACGTTCATACTGGTCGATCGGGTCGTTAAGTTCCGAATAGGCGTTGGCGAGTTCCTTGCCGTTGACCATCAGTTCGAAGCGTTCGGTAAGTTCGGGGTTCTCGCGGTGTTTCTTGGTCAGAGGCGACATCTCGATGGGGTAGTCGATGATGAAGGTGGGCTGTATGTAGCTGCCTTCACACTTCTCGCCGAAGATTTCGTCGATGAGTTTGCCTTTGCCCATAGTCTCGTCTACTTCGATGCCGAGAGATGTGGCAGCTTCTCGGAGCTGCTCTTCGGTCATGCCGGTGATGTCTATTCCGGTGTGCTCCTTGATGGCATCGGTCATGGTGACGCGGCGGAAGGGAGCCTTGAAGCTGATCATGTTGTCGCCAACCTTGATCTCTGTGGTGCCGTTGACTTCGAGACAGATGGTCTCAACGAGTTTTTCGGTGAATTCCATCATCCAGTTGTAGTCCTTGTAGGCCACGTAGATCTCCATGCAGGTGAATTCCGGGTTGTGGGTGCGGTCCATGCCCTCGTTGCGGAAGTTTTTGCCGATTTCATAAACTCCGTCAAAACCACCTACAATGAGGCGCTTGAGATAAAGCTCGGTGGCGATACGCATGTAGAGCTCCATGTTGAGGGAGTTATGGTGGGTGATGAAGGGACGGGCGCTTGCTCCGCCGGCTATCGACTGGAGAATCGGGGTCTCTACCTCCATGTAGCCGTGGTCATTGAAGAACTTGCGCATTGAGTTGAGCACTTTGGTGCGCTTTACGAAGATATCTTTCACGCCGTCGTTGACAATGAGGTCAACGTAGCGGCGGCGGTAGCGGAGTTCGGGATCATCAAAAGCGTCGTAGGTCACACCGTCTTTCACCTTCACGATGGGCAGCGGGCGCAGTGACTTGCCGAGCACTATCAGCTCCTGGGCGTGAACCGAGATTTCGCCGGTCTGTGTGCGGAACACGTAGCCTTTGATGCCTACAAAGTCACCGATGTCAAGCAGTTTCTTGAACACCACATTGTAGAGGTCTTTGTCTTCGCCCGGACAGATTTCGTCGCGGTTCACATAGACCTGGATGCGGCCTTTGGAGTCCTGAAGTTCAAGAAAAGAGGCTTTGCCCATGATGCGGCGGCCCATGATTCGGCCTGCTATGGCCACATCGCGGCGGGGGGCTTCGTCTGCAAAAGTTTCTTTAATTTCGTCGGAGTAGCCGCTGACCGGAAATTCGGCTGCGGGGAAGGGGTCTATGCCACGGCGACGCATTTCGTCAAGACTGCCTCGACGTACGATCTCTTGTTCACTGAGTTCAAGGACATTCATATATTGATGATTTTGATTTTATTTGCTTATATATATTAAGGTGTAAATGTAGCTTGTTTTCCGACCGCAGTGGCGGGAAATAAGTGCAAATTTAAATAATTTTTCGCCTATGCCCAACAAAATAGGCTCCAAAACCTAATGGCTATTGTTAAAAACGCTAAAAATGAGGCCGTTGAGGCCACACTGAAATTTGGCCGGCGGTCAGATGCCGGAGCGTCTATTCAGGAGGGTTTTAAACAGTTTCTTAAACAGCCTCGAAATGATTCGCCTCGGCGAGGCTGGTTGACAGATCTGTCTGCTAACCAGCCTTGCCGAGGCGGAATATCGTGGGGGACTAATAGCGGTTGTCAGCTGCGGGTCACGGTCAGACCGGAGCGCGAGAGCGACATGTCGACGAAGCGGGCGTTGGGACGGAGCGGGTCGGCATTCAGTGTCTGACGGATGCGTGCGGCGGCTTCCGGATCTTTTGCCACCATGTAGAGATAGCCTCCGCCACCGGCTCCGGGGAGCTTGTAGCCGAGACAGAGATCGTCGATGCGGCGGGTGATGGCCTCGACTGCCGGCGGGTTGGTGCCGCTGTCAAGAGCCATGTTCTGGGCCCAGGTGTCGCGGATCAGGCGCCCCATGCGTTCGAAGTTGCAGCGCTGGATGGCGTCGAACATTTCAAGCGTGTGGGCTTTCATGTGGCGCAGCAGGCGCAGCTGTTTCCCTTCGTTGAGGAACATGTTGCGGACAATTTCGGCGAGAATGTCTTTGGCGGTGCGGGTGATACCTGTGTAGTAGAGCAGGTGGCAGGCCGAATAGCCGGGATCGGTGAACACGGTGTCGGGGAGCCAGTTGACAGCCGGGTTCTGGTCGAAGCCCTTGGTGCTCTGCAGAAGTTTGACTCCGCCGAGCACTCCGCCGTACTGGTCCTGCCAGCCTCCGCCGGTGGTCAGGAGCTGTTCGAGCACGAGAGTGCGCTTGCAGATCTCGTTTTTGTCCCAGGCCAGGGCGCAGAAGACGCTGAGGGCGCCGAGCACTGTGGCTGCGAGGATGCTGCTTGTGCCCAGACCGCTGCCTGCGGGGATGGCTGAGAAGAGGGTGATTTCCAGTCCTGAGCCGAAGTCGAGAAGCTGGTCGCGGAGTGAGGGGTAGCTGACACTGCAGAAACGGGGATGGAAACCTGCAAGCGCCAGTGCGGCCTTGGGGATTGAGAATGGACTGCCTACGCGGTGGAAATCAAGGATTCCGTCAAAGGATTCGATGATTTCTTCGGCGCCGAGGTCGATGCTGCGGCAGATAATGTGGGGCTCCGGGCAGGGCCGCACGTAGGCCTGGAGCGGCTGCTGGCCGTTGAGCTCGATGGCGAAGTTGATCACATTGCCACCTTCCATCAGACAGAACGGCGGGGTGTCGGTCCAGCCTCCGGCTATGTCGATGCGCACCGGGGAGCGGCTCCAGACAATCTGGTCGGAGCAGACGTCGCGCCGGGGGAGTTCCTTGTGTTCGAGCACGGTGCGGGTGAGGCCTTCGCGCAGGAGCGAGAAGGCACGCTCTTCATGGGCCTGCGGGTCGGCTCCGGTGAGTCTGCTGACCTCCGCGCGGAACATCGAATCGCTGATGCGGGTGATCAGCGGTTCGTCATCGGCGAGCGGAGCGGGCATCTTCAGGGAGTCATTGGCAAAGGCCGTTGCGGCTTCGCGCAGGTCGCTCTGATAGAAGACGCTGTGGCGGTGGTTGGCGGCAAGGGCCTCGCGGTTGGCACGGCGGAATCTGCGGCGCTGGTCAACGAGGCGGTCCAGGCGGGCTATGTCGGAGATGCGCTCGGCGCTGATCAGCTCATAGGCCGAGAGGTCGGCTTCTCCTGCGAGCATGGCTTTGATGACGCGGCCCGTTTCGGCGATGTCGCTGACGATGGGGAAGCGCGGGCGGGTCTGCTCTTCGCCGGCAAATTTGTCGTCGATGCCGTAGACGCGCACGGCGAATCCGTCATCGCCCACGGGGACAATGTCTATGCACTGGCCTGGGGCGAGAGCCAGCTGCCAGTCGTTTTCAGGTATGCCTGTGAGGATGTGGTCAGAGGTGAGCTGCCATCCGGCGCCTATGCAGCTGTTTTCAATCCAAATGTTGGTGTTGGCCGAGGTGAATCTGATTCCGGCCTTGGAGTTCTGGACGAAAATTGACGGATGGGGCTTGCGGTCGCGGTGCATGATCTCGCGCTGGTCGTTGACAATGTTCTGTACGGCGAGGGTAGAGCTGATCATCTCGCGTCCGGTGCCGTAGTGGTAGAACTCTCCTCCCGGCAGGGGGACTATGGCTACCTTGAGCTGGCTCAGTTCCGGATCGGCTACACCGGGATTGGTGCCCAAGGCGCATCCGAAGTCTGAGTAGAGGTCATATTCGCGGAGCGCTCCCTCGGCGTCGCGGCTACGCCGGCGCAGCAGTTCCACGGCCCGGTCGCTCAGAAGCCATACGCCTATGTCGGTCAGGTAGTAGCCGGTCTGCAGGAGTGAGTTGAGAGTGTCGACGGAGGGTTTCTGCAACATGCGGTCGAGAATCGAGGGAGTGGAGTGGGTGCTGTAGAAAACGCCGTGGTCTTTGGCTATGGATGAGTCGAGCCAGAGACCATAGCAGACCACGTCTGCCTCAGGCACCGGGGGGAGCTGGGCGGCCGCGCGGATATAGACATCGCCGCTGACAATCATGGTGTGGACGTTGGCCGGAGCGGCGTCCATGATGCGTTCGTAGAGAGGCAACTGGAGGTCAAGCAGGGTCTGGGTGATGGACTGTCCGCGCTCCCAGCGGAACACGGGGACCGGGGTGAGAATCTTGCCTGAGGGTGCGTAGGAGGGGAGGCGGCGGCTCTGCCCTCCGGCGTGGAGTATGATGCGTTTCTGGCCGGCAAGCCAGTTTTCGAAGGGCTCGGCCGATGATTCGGAGGCTCGGTGGCATTCTTCGAGTATCCAGGTGGTGCCGCCGCCGCTGCCGAGGCGGTGGCCGATGGGGTCTGATGTGCAGAAGTAGTCCGAAGCGGGAAGTCCGGTGATTTTATGGAAACAGCCCACGAGGTTGGGTGGGAGCGATAGCAGTTTTTTTGTCATGGTGATGATGGATAAGACAGGGGGTGGGGTGGAGGAAGTTTGGTTTGCTTCTTATTCAGTCTCGCCGGAGTGTGTGCGGCGATAGGCGCGGGTTCCGTAGGCTGTGATGACGATGAAGCAGATCAGAGGAATGGCGAATGAGAGATTGGTCGACGGAAGTCCGCCGGCGGTCACTCCGGAGTCGATGACGAGGGCCTGGAGCGGGGGAACACCGAACCGCCGAGAATCGACATGATGAGTCCGGCGCTGCCGAATTTGACATTGTCGCCGAGTCCGCGCAGGGCTATGCCGTAGATGGTGGGGAACATGAGCGACATGCAGGCGCTGATGCCTACGAGGCAGTAGACGCCTGAGCGGTCGGTCATCACTATGGCGCCGACAGAGAAAATGGCCGCCAGGATGCCGAGAATTGAAAGCAGGCGTCCGGGGGCTATGTATTTCAGGAACCAGGTGCAGACAAAGCGGCTGCATGTGAAGCAGATCAAGGCCGCGATGTTGAATTTCTGCGAGAGTATCTCGGCGCTGCGTTCGTCCATGCCTTCTGACATGAAGACGTGTGTGCCATACTGGATGATAAATGTCCAGCACATCACCTGGGCGCCTACATAGAAGAACTGGGCTATGACACCTTCGCGGTAGTTTTTGATTCTGACAAGCTCGCCGAGAGCGGTAGAGAGTTTCTTGCTCGAACGGGTGTCGCCGGCCTTCGGCATCTTGAGCAGGCGCACGAGTATGATGATGGCCACGAGCACGGCGGCTATATAGATGTAGGGCTGGATGAGCACCCACAGGTCGTCGCTTTTAATCTGTTCGAATTCTTCGGGCGAGAGCAGGGCGCGCTCGGCGGTGTCGAGTGGATGAAGCCGCTCCTGCACAAAGTGCATGGCCACATACATGCCGGCCAGTGCTCCGATCGGGTTGAAGGCCTGGGCGAGGTTCAGACGCCGGGTGGCGCTTTCTTCCGGTCCCATGCAGTAGATGTAGGGGTTACAGCTCGTCTCAAGAAAAGACAGGCCGCAGGTCATGATGAAATATGCCGCGAGGAAGGGATAGTAGAACCCGGCCATCTGAGCGGGGATGAACATGGCGGCGCCGACGGCATAGAGCGAGAGGCCAAGAAGCACACCGGCTTTGTAGGAATACCGCTGGATGAACAGTGCGGCGGGGAAGGCCATGCAGAAATAGCCGAGATAGAAGGCCACCTGGACAAGTGCGCCTTCAGTAACGCTCATGCGGAAAATCTTGGAAAAGGCTTTGACCAGCGGACCGGTAATGTCATTCGCAAAGCCCCATAGAGCGAAACATGAGGTGATGATGATAAAGGGCAAGAGAAGGCTTACGCCGTCGCGCGACAGCAGCGGAGCTTGTTTTGAAGAACTCATGAGTAATTAGATATCTGTATGATATGAAAGTTTAGAAGGCTTTTTATCCGTGCAAAGTTACAATAAATCGTTGATATTTCACCTATAAATAAGGCGTGATTTGAATGACGCTCGTCAGCAGGAGAAAGTGGGAGGGGCGGATGTTTTTGTAGATCTGAGGTCGAATTTAAGCCGAATTAAACTCGTCAGATAGCGCAAATTCGATTTATTTCCTTAAATTTGCTGCTGTAATGGCAAAGTTTCAGATCAATATTCTCGGATGCGGTTCTGCAACGCCCACGGCGCGGCACCAGCCGTCGTGTCAGGTTGTGAATTTTCGCGACAAACTTTTTATGATAGATTGCGGCGAGGGCGCGCAGTCGCAGTTCCGGCGCATGGGGCTGAAATTCTCACGCCTCAACCACATCTTCATCTCGCATCTTCACGGCGACCATCTTTTCGGGCTGCCGGGATTGCTTTCCACAATGGCACTCCACGAGGTGAGCGGTTCGGTGACAATCCATATATTCCGCGACGGCGCAAGACTCATGAAAGAGTGGATGGATTTTTTCAACCGCAACTCTCCGTTTGAGATCATATATGACGTGATCGAAGAGGGCGAACGCCGCATCGTCTATGAAGACGGCGGACTGACCGTGGAGACTTTTCCGCTCTACCACCGCACCCCCTGCACGGGCTTCATCTTCCGCGAGAAACCCAAACTGCGCCATCTGCGCGGCGATATGGTGAAGTTCCACAATATACCCATAGCCATGCTTCAGGCTGTCAAGGAGGGAGCCGATTTCGTCAGAGAAGACGGCACGGTGATTCCCAACGCGCTTCTGACCTCTCCGGCCGATCCGTCGGTGAGCTATGCCTATTGCAGCGACACGATGATGGACCTGCGGGTAGCGGCTGACATCAGCGGGGTCGACACGGTGTATCACGAGGCGACTTATGATGGCTCGATGGCCGAACGTGCCCGCGAACGCGGCCATTCAACCGCCCGCCAGGCTGCCGAAATCGCACTGCAGGCCGGTGCCCGGCGCCTGATCATAGGGCATTTCTCAAAACGCTACAATTCGGAAGAGCTCCTGCTCCGCGAAGCCGGAGAGGTGTTCCCGGATGTCATTCTGGCCAACGAGGGCCTGAAAGTAGATCTCGAATAAACAGTTTAAACAACGAACTCTTAAATCAAACAGAATACTTATGCAAAATCCCGTCATCGAGCGCATAGCCGCTCTCCGCAAGGAAATGAATGAAGCCGGAGTCAAGGCTGTAGTCCTGCCCCGTACCGACGCCCATCTGAGCGAATATATCTCGGCTCACTGGCATATTGTCCGCTATCTCAGCGGTTTCACCGGTTCGGCCGGCACTATGGTTGTCACCGATAAGGAGGCCTTGCTGTGGGTAGACAGCCGTTATTTCCTCCAGGGAGCACAGCAGATTGAAGGCTCAGGCATAATCCTTATGAAAGACGGCCTGCCTGACACTCCGTCAATTGCCGGCTACCTCTGCGAGAATCTTTCGAAAGGCGACAAAGTGGGTATAAACGGAATGCTGATGTCGATCGACGAGACTGCCGCCCTGCGCAGCCGCCTCAATGCCGCAGGCATAGAGCTTGACGTGGACTTCGACCCGATTGACCGCATCTGGACCGACCGTCCCGCACTCCCCTCCGACAAGATCTTTATCCACGACGAAAAATATGCCGGTGAATCAGCCGCCTCGAAAATGGGTCGCATCCTCGACTCTGCCAAAGCCCAGGGCGCGCAGGCTTATTTCACCTCGGCCCTCGACGAGATAGCCTGGATTCTCAATATCCGCTCTAACGACGTGCCCTGCAATCCGGTGGCAACCTCCTTCCTCTATGTGGCTCCGTCAGGCAGCACTCTCTTTGTCGATGAAGCCAAGCTGACCCCGGAGGTCAAGGCTTATCTGGCAGAGGCCGGAGTGGCTACAGCTCCCTACGCCTCTGTGCTCACCGCACTGGCTGCCCTGCCAGCCGGAGTGAAGGTGCTGTTAAGCGGTTCAAGGGCATCCGGTGCGATAGCCCATGTGCTCGAAGACCGTTATGTCAAGGGTGATTCTCCTGTAGCGCTTCCCAAGGCAATCAAGAACGATGTGCAGATCGCCGGCATCCGTCAGGCACATCTGCGCGACGGTGTGGCTATGGTCCGCTCACTCATGGAAATCGAGCGCACGGTTGCCGCAGGCGAACGCCTCACCGAAATGGACGTGGCCGACATCCTGCTCCGCCACCGTTCTAAAGGCGATCTCTACTTCGATCTTAGCTTTGAAAGCATCTGCGGTTTCGGTGCCAACGGCGCGATTGTCCACTACACCGCCGACGAAACCAGCAACACCGTAATCACCAAAGGCAACCTCCTGCTGATCGACTCAGGCGCCAACTACCTCGACGGAACCACTGACATCACCCGCACCATCGCTATCGGAGAACCCTCGGCCGACATGCGTCACGATTTCACCCTCGTGATGAAAGGCCACATAGCCATCGCCACCTCAGTCTATCCCGAAGGCACCCGCGGGGCACAGCTCGACGCACTTGCCCGCATGCCGCTCTGGAAAGAAGGCAAGAGCTATCTCCACGGCACAGGACACGGAGTAGGCCACTTCCTCAATGTCCACGAAGGCCCGCAGAGCATCCGCCTCAACGACACACTCGCACCGCTCACCCCCGGTATGCTCACCTCAAACGAACCCGGAGTCTACCTGGCAGACCGCTATGGCATACGTTGCGAAAACCTCGTGCTGACCATCCCTTACGAAGAAACAGAGTTCGGCAAATTCTATGCCTTCGAAACCATTACACTCTGCCCGTTTGACCGCTCGCTATTCGACACCTCGATCATGTCGGCCGAAGAAATCCGCTGGGTCGATGACTACCACCGCACCGTCTATGACCGTCTGGCCCCGCTGATGGAAGCCGACGAACGCCAGTGGCTCGCCGCAGCGACCGCCCCCTTGAAATACCCCCCCTAAAATCCAAACATAAAATATGGCTCTGATCATACCCGTAAGGGGATTTACACCCGAAATCGGAGAAGATACATTTCTGGCTGAAAACGCCACCGTCATCGGCGATGTGGTGATGGGCAGCGAATGCAGCGTCTGGTTCAACACCGTGATCCGCGGCGACGTCAACTCCATCCGCATCGGCAACCGCGTCAACATCCAGGACGGCTCCGTGCTCCACACCCTCTACAAAAAATCGACCATCGAAATCGGCAACGATGTCTCGATCGGCCACAACGTCACCATCCACGGCGCCAAAATCCACGACTACGCCCTCATAGGCATGGGCGCAGTGGTGATGGACGATGCCGAAGTAGGCGAAAACGCCCTTGTGGCCGCCGGCTCCGTAGTGCTCTCCCGCACCAAGATCGGCCCCAATGAACTCTGGGGTGGCGCTCCCGCCAAATTCATCAAAATGGTCGACCCGGAAACATCGCGTGAGCTCAACACCAAGATAGCCCGCAACTATCTGATGTATTCCCGCTGGTACACCGACCCTGACGCACCGACCGATTTCTGACCTCCCCCTCATCGGCAAAAAACAATCCGCAGGCACCTCTTCCGGTTCAGTACGGAAGACACCTGCGGATTGTTTTTTCAGCCAAATTTTGAAAAAGCCATGCAAAACCAAGCTCAAATAATTGGCGGTAATAAAAAAAATCACTACCTTTGTGGCCGTCTAAATCACGGACCACTTGCAAAGTCCTCCGTGAGCCGAAGCTGAAAAGCACTTGCCCGGATGGCGGAATCGGTAGACGCGCCGGTCTCAAACACCGGTGGAGCAATCCATCCCGGTTCGATCCCGGGTCCGGGTACACAGAATAAACCAACGATCACAGGAAGGATGCCGGAGTGGTCGATCGGGGCGGTCTCGAAAACCGTTGTTCCCTTACGGGAACCCAGGGTTCGAATCCCTGTCCTTCCGCAGAAAACTCGAATGAAACCCGCTGCTGGCCAGTGGGTTTCATTCGTTTTACATCTCCCCGCGCCCCGGCAGAAGAACATTGGGGGGCAGCGATTCCGGAGCCATCCGGCTCGCATCTGACACCCGTTTTTTTGCATAGACCACAAAAAAAGCCCTGCCGGAGCAGAGCTTTTTAATGTTTGTTTCAATTGAGGATCAGAGGCTTTCGAGGAGGCCGGTCTCGGAATCCATAATGTAGCCCGCCACGCGGACATCCTTGGCCATCAGCGGATGGTTGCGTATCAGATCCACAGTCTCGTTCACCGCCTCGGCTGTATCTGAAAAACCATGCAGCCAGCTGTTGAGATCAATACCGCAGTGGCGCATGAGCGAGATATGCTCCTCGTCGATGCCGCGCTCGCGCATCAGGCCGAGCATCTCCTCGGCATCCATCCCCTGCACTCCGCAGCCGGTGTGGCCGATGACCATCACCTCGTTGACCCCAAGTTCGTAGACCGCCACCAGCAGGGAGCGCATCGTGGAGTCAAACGGATTTGTAATCGTGCCCCCGGCATTCTTTATCATCTTCACATCACCGTTTCTGATGCCGAGAGCGGCAGGTAGAAGTTCGACAAGGCGTGTGTCCATACAGGTCACGATAGCGATACGTTTGTCGGGATATTTCGAGGTCTTGAACTGCCGGAAACCCTCCGACTCGACAAACTCGCGGTTGTATTTCAGAATTTCGTCAATCATAATGCAACAAACTTCGGTTGATTTGAAAAATTGCTGCAAAATTAACTCAAAAAATCCTCACGGCGTAAATTTTCAGACGAAAAAGCCGAGCGCTCCAGCCGCTGAACACCAATTCCTTGAAAAACCTACACATGTTCCGGCAGATGAGACATGACAGCCCTCTTCCTCCGATATTCGCCAAGAAGCAGCCGCGGAAGCGACCTGATTATGTCAATGCAGCGGCCTATCTGTTTGCCCGGCTCCGAGAAAATGCGGTGGACAAACTCAAGGTGGTTCCTGATCATCCACTCAGGCGCACGTTTGATATCTTCCGAGCCGTAAAACTTAAAGGCCGCACCGACAGCTATCATCACCCCGTGGCGCAGATGAGGCTTCAGCTTGCTCATGAACCACTCCTGCTTCGGAGCACCCAGCGAAACCCAGATGATGTCAGCCCCGTCGCGGTTCACCATATCGGCTATCGCCTTATAGTCAAACTCATCGGCCCCGCAATATGGCAGCTCCACAAACTGCATCTGCTCTACGTCAGGATTCCAAGGTAAAATGTTTTTTTTCAGTCCTTTAAGTATTTCGGACGACGAACCGAGAAAGATCATGCGGTAGCGCCGGCTGCTGACAATATCCTTGAAAATCGAACTTCCGCAATACTGCGGGAAGCGCTTGCCGTAGATCCATTTTATATAGAGTGGCACATAGGAACTGTCGCAGATGGAAAACATTCCGCCGTTGACCACATCGAGATACTCCGGATTACGGTTGACCTCATTTAGAATCACCCCGTCGGCCACGCACACATAATCGCCCCCGGCATCTCCACCCTGCGCGCAATAGCCTTGTGGACCTCACCACGGTCAAACTCGTAACGTATGTTGAAATAATTATCCATTTATATATGAGAAGAATTGTTTGTAGGCCGTATTACTGACGGCTTTGGTTGCATAAAGTGTCGTGTATTTTATTTATTTCCATGAAAGGACATCCTTATAGATATTGACCATTTGTCTGATTTTATTGTCCCAGGAAAGTTCTTGTTGTCTTTGGTGGCAGTTTTCCCGAAAACGTTGTAGAGTTTCAGGAGATGCTATTAGTTTGGAAATTGCTGTTGAAAAATCATGTACACTCTGTCTGGTGTTCGTCACGGGTATTTTTACTCCGATCTTATCATTGACAACATCTCCCTGGCCGCAGGTGTCGAAGCAGACAACAGGAAGATTGTTTTGAATAGCTTCTAAAACCACATGTGGTGTGCCCTCGTCAATACTTGTAAATAGGAATAGATCAGAGTCTTTCATCAGTTGATGGACTTCGGTGTTTGGGATCTTTCCATGAAAGGTTATGGCATTCGCGCAATTCAATTGTTCAGCCAGTCTGTTGGCCTCCTTGATTTGCTCTGGAGTGCCACTCCCTGCTACGTGCAGCTGTAGTTCTGGATGCTGAGCATGAAGCGATGCTACCGTTTTGATTGCCAATGGCAATTGTTTCCGGTAGTCGAATTTTCCAACCCATAGAATGGAAAATGAGTCAGAAGACTTTTTGATTGATTCAGTCTCCTTAACATAGCATCCGGTTTCGTTCATGACGATCACATCTTTGCGATGGTGAGTTCGGATGAATTCGCCTACTTCAGATGTCGCGGCCAGAACTTTCACCGCTCTTTTCATCGCATTTTTCGACAGGGGATAATGAAGCATCTGCCATCTGCTGACATGATTCTTCAGCCATAATTTAAATTTGGCTTTAGAATCCAGGCCATCGGTATAACCCAATGAAACTTCTTTCATTGCTCCTATAGGCCCCCAGACAAAAGGAATTCCATCAATTTTCCAAAGTGATCCTGGCTCTCTGAACCCGATCATGTTAAGCTGGTGGATAATATCAATCTTTTGATGATTTATGATTTCGCGAGCGATTTCGAGCGTTTTTTCCTGCCATTTTCTGTAATGCCAGTAAAATCTCCAGTCACCCTGATTCCAGCACATTCTGCGCACCTTATCCGGTAACGGGTTATAATAGAAATGAAGATTAGCCTTATGAGGGAGTTTGTCAACTGCCTCTTCTATTTCTTTTCTCCATTCACCTTCAGTTATCACATGGACGTTACAATATTTAGCCAGGTTAATCACCCAGTTCCATCCCAATCCTTGCTCACTGCCCCAGTTTGGAGCTACAGCATATGCGTTTATCAGAACGTTGATCATAAATTTCGTATAGCTTCCAGATGAATGTTTTCCTCTTCTTCCGTATTGAATCTCTTTTTTATGACTTTAGCCGGATTACCACCGACAATTGTCAGAGGGGCTACGTCTTTAGTAACAACCGAACCAGCCGCAATGATCGCTCCGTTTCCGATTTTTACGCCACCCATTATTATGGCGCCATGTCCGATCCATACGTCGTTGCCTATTTCGGTCGGTGCATCTGTCCCTCTCGGAGACTCCCACACGGGCGTTCCTGCTATATTATAGGAATGCTCGTTGCGTCCGATGAACGAGACATGAGCGGCACATAACACATAATTGCCGAAATGTGCATCAGCCGACACATGGCAGTGTGGACCCAGTTGCACATGATGTCCGAACGTCAGAATCCGGTGAGGAGCGTTGAGATGGACTGTACTGTGTATACGAGTCATGCCGGATGTCTTTATCCACCGTTGTCTTATGCGGAAGCGGACAAAACTTCTGGCCCAATTGGCAATGCTTCGGAGCTTATAGACAAAGTTTGAACGTCCGACAGGCTTGTTGTTGCTGATATTATTTTTCATAAGAGAGTTTTTGGCAGTGTCATGAAAAAAGTTTTTTCAGTTTTTTCCTCAATCCGATCATGCGGATACGGAAAAAGTCTTTCCGTTCAAATTTTTGCATCTGTCGGTCTACAGCTACTTTTGCCGGAGCTTTAAGAGGCCACTTCATCGGCTCGATCTGAAGATGGGCATAAGGATCAATGTCGGAGCTTTCATAGTGAGCGCCTCCAACTCCTGAACAGCCTATGTTTTTTGACAGATTTGTGCGTGGCACCAGACACAGTCCTCTGTTGGACATGATTGAAAATGCCCATCGGGTGTACCATGAATTGACGCGGTCGCCGTTTGCGATATGCCTGTGGTCAGACGACCAGTAGTAGGTCCTCATAAGCCCTTCGAACAGGCCGTAGGCTTTTATGACATCTGAAATCCCGGTCGAAGGCCATTTTGACATTGACATATCCATTCTGGCCCATGCGCGGCGCCAAGTGGCCCATCCCCATATGAGGACCGAATTAGAGAAGGTGTATTCGTCGGCGATATAACTCTCTTTGGGTGCATAGCACTGAGCTGTGACCATCATGACGCGGTCATCATTGGCATAGAGAGGCATGACCTCCTCACACATCCGATAGAAATCAGGTGACACAATTACATCATCCTCGATGATGGCACCCCATTCCACGTTTTTGAAAAACCAGTCGATAGCCGAACTTACAGCCCCGGCACAGCCGAGATTTTCTGTCCGGAACAATGTGTTTACCTCGCATTCCCAGTCTATCATATCCAGTACGGCCTTGCGGGTCTGCTCACAGCGTCCGGCCTCACCCTCTTTGTGTGGGCGCGGACCGTCAGCGGCGATAAACAATCTTTCAGGCTGATATTCTCTGATGGCCTTGAATGCTTCTGCCGTTACATCTTTTCTGTCAAAAATCAGAAAAAGGATCGGAGTCTTATGTGGTGTTTGATTGCTCATTTTTGCCATATGGATGGAAATAAGACATGAATGAAATTTGAACAGAACGTCATGCAGGCCGGAAGCAATCCGGAGTGGCGCCTGCGGAATCTGAAAAACTCAAATGGATTCGCTCCTGTCGGTGACATGAAATGACGCCAGCGTTCGGAAAACGGCTTTGAACTGTCAGCCCACTTCGCAATATTAGGATGAGTGTCACAGATCCCCGAAAAGCCTGGAGCTACCACGATGTTTATGCCCGATTCCGATGCCCGGAGACCATAATCGAAATCACCGAGACTATGGCGGAAGACCGGGTCAAGAGTGCCAAGTTTCCGATAGATCTCTGCGGGAACCAAGACGATGTTTCCGTTAAACGTCCTGCACCGGCTGGTCTTTCCGTTGTCCGTCGGATCAATCAGTCTCATGTCGGTGTCACGTCCTCCATATGTGATCCGATCCGGATTGTCGGAGGCATGGCAGGTGCCGACAATGATACAGCCGGGGTTCTTTTCTGCTGTCCGGATCAGATTCTCGATAGCATCAGAGAGAAGCGTCGTGTCATCATTGAGCCATAGATAGAACTCCGGATCAGATTTTGCCGCCTCATTCCATGCGGCGATCATACCGCGGTTCCAGTAGAGAGAACCGTCACCTGCAACGATTCTCACATCCGGAAATCTTTCTCTGACAGCATCGGCGGTTCCGTCCGTACATCCGTCATCGGTCAGATAGACCTCGATGGAATATCCTTCGGGAACACTGCCCGAAAACAGCGACTCCAGACAGGCAAGAGTCGTCTCTCTTCGGTTGAACACTGTAAGAAGAACTGCAATTCGCTTGTTCATGATCATCTGTTATACAGCTTATATATTTCCTTGATATTTCTTGGCAGAAAATATTTTGAATTGACGATATAAAAATTATTGTGTCAGACAACCAGATATAGCAATCCTGATTTCAGCAGATTATCTAAATTGGTATATGACCAGACACTATGCAGTGTCAGATAGATAAATATTGCAAGGATCATGATAGATCCGAATAAAAACATCAGGCGGCTGATTTTGGAAGTTCTGAACAGAGCTGCGAAAATCAGCGATATAAACGGATAGAGCAGCATCAGAAAGCGGGCGAATATCTCACTGAGATTTACATTCAGCAGGACAAATACAGCGATTATTGCAGGAATATTGAACAGGTGTCTTAGCCCGTTCGATGTATTGTCGGTCGCGTTTCGGGTCTGCATCTGACTGCAATAAAAGGATGTCACCAATATGGTCACAGCAAGCAGTATGGCTGCCGGAGACGCTTCGCCGAGATCGAATACTTTGGTGGCACTCGCACGTTGCAGGGCATATGATGCTGTAGAGTCGCTGAATATTGACAGTGAAAGCAGGTAGCCGCTTATCAGACGGATGCTCCCTATGATCAGAAGAACGATTGAATAGACTGTAATGTTCTTTTTGATCGGTTTGTCAAGAATCGGGATAAAAAGCAGTATCACCGGAAGCAGCGTCATAGTGTGGATGGTAGGGCAGAGTATCAGCAATATCCAGTGTGTTTTCTGATACAGACACCGTTCCACCATGACATATATGAAGATGCTGATTGCTAAACTCTGGCGCAGCAACTGGATTGAAAGTGAAAAAACATATGGATTAAAGCAAGTCAGCATTACCGCAGCCATGACCACACCTTTGTTGACTGTGGTTTTCTGGCAGAACTTTAATGTGGCCAGATTGAGAAAAATATATTGTATTACGGTTGTTAAAAATTTATATATCTCCTCCTTGCTGCTTATGAAATGATTGACACACCAGACATATGTGGCATAAGCGGCCTCGCTCTTTTTTTTCTGACCGGATAGATATGACAACAGGTCGGTATTGCCACTTCGTTTGAACCACCGGACATAATAGAATAAGTCGTTGTCATTGACCTTTGACGAGTTGATGATGGCGAGCAGCAGGATGGAGAAAATGATCAGGAAAATAATGTTTCTGTGCCATATTCTCTGGCCCATTGACGGGGAGGCATAGCAGACCAGTAGCAGCACCGCCAATGCCCCGACCGGCTGGATGAGGAAAAGGCAGGAAATAAAAACGTACAGTATCGTGTACTGGCTTTGTGTATAAGTTTTTGTCGCTGTCATAAAAAGCAAAAAACTTGGATATGAGATATCATTTGTCCCAATAGCCTGTGGCCGTGTTATTGAGAATTTTATTGATCTGTATATGTCCTGATATAGCTTGGATAAAATATACCGATGCAGGTATCAGTAATACTCCTGGGACTCCATAAAGGCGGCATAGCCATGACATACATGGATATGCGATAATGGCAAATGTCAGATATATGACAAGCTGAATATGGATCTTGCCGATACCGTTTATCATATACATGTAGATGCTTCCGCAGAAATTTGAAAAGATATAGATGGCTTCGCTGATATTGATTTCTGCCGGAACAATTACTTTCTTGTCAATCCATAGGTTGATAAACGGGGTTGCCAGAAAGTACATTATGACCGTTACTGGTATTCCGGCCAGAAGTGCTTTCTGCAGGATAGAAGCTATTCTGCGCATCCATTCAAAATTTTTCTGTGCATAGGCATCCGTGAAAGCAGACCAGACATTCCCTATCACAAGGCTTGAAACCATAGTCAGTATGCTGAAATATCTATGCGATATATTGTACTGAGTCACGACTTCAGGTCCTAAATTGCGAGAGATGATAATGTTGATTATCTGATAGATAAACAACATGGAAGTCGTGATAATGAAAAATTTTCCTCCGATCCCAAGGATATCTTTCACATATTTGAGCCGTATGTAGCCGAAATTCGGGCGAAACTGGCGGTAGCGGGTATTGAAGAATATGATTGAGCAGAGCACCAGCGTGACAAACGGGATGCCGGAAAAAATGAATGCAAGTGAGGTTATGGAACCTGATTTGACAGTCTTGGTCAGAATGAAGATCACCAGTAACGCAAGACCCTGGCCCAACACCTGTATGCCTGACGAAAAGGCTGACCGCTGGTCGGCTATAAGCATGGTCGAGAATGTCTGAAAAACTATATTCAGACCGAAAAATCCCAGAAGAACCGCAAATGTCATTCTCAGTTCCTCGCAGTATGACTGATCTACTTTCAGCACAGAACTCCAGTCAACTATGAAGCTGACAGGGATCATTACCGACATGAAAACCACAAACGAAATGAACAGCGCCGCATACGTGGTCGACACATACACGCGGGCCATCTTCAGTTTCCCACATGCTTTCAGAGTCGTAAAGCGGTTTCTGAAGCCGTTGGTCAGGCCGATGTCAAAGAAATAGAACCAGGCCATGAGCGAACTCAGAGTCAGCCAGATGCCATATTGGACCGGGTTTACGTAATTGATGGTTATAGGGACTATGAACAAAGAAATCAGCATACTGATTCCTTTAAGGACAACCGATGCCAGTATATTTTTCTTTAATAATATCGTGCGTTGGTCTCCTTTTTTGAAGAACATCCTGAGTGATCCAAGATTCATGAGCCGATTCTGTGGTTGACGGGTTTTGCCAGTGGATTAAAATGAACCGCATTGCCTCTCTCAGTCGCGGCTGAAGAGATCTCTGGTGTAGACTTTGTAGCTGACATCCTTAAGGTCGGCGGAAGTGCGGTTGGCAAGGATGGCATGCGAAAGGCGCTTGAACTCTTCCAGATCATTGACAACCCGCGAGCCGAAAAACGTTGTCCCGTTCTCAAGCGTAGGCTCATAGATGATCACCGTTGCGCCCTTGGCCTTGATGCGCTTCATCACACCCTGGATCGACGACTGGCGGAAATTGTCGGAATTCGACTTCATGGTCAGGCGGTAGACCCCGATCACACACTCCGTCTCAGCTACTGTCGAATAGGCGTTCTGGGAACTGTAGTCATAATATCCGGCCTTCTTAAGCACCTGGTCGGCTATGAAATCCTTGCGGGTGCGGTTGCTCTCAACGATTGCCGACATCATGTTCTGAGGCACATCGGCATAGTTGGCCAGAAGCTGCTTCGTGTCCTTCGGCAGGCAGTAGCCGCCATAGCCGAACGACGGATTGTTGTAGTGTGTACCGATGCGCGGATCAAGTCCGATACCCTCGATGATGGCCTGCGAGTCGAGACCCTTGACCTCGGCATAGGTGTCAAGCTCGTTGAAATAGCTAACGCGGAGCGCGAGATAAGTGTTGGCAAACAGCTTCACCGCCTCAGCCTCCTTCATGCCCATGAACAGGGTGGGGATCTCCTCCTTGATGGCTCCCTGCTGCAGAAGCGAAGCGAAAGTCCGGGCGGCCTCATCGAGACGCGCAATGTCTGTCACCGACAGAATAGCCTCGTTTTCCTCGCTGAACCGTTCGTCGGCAATGATCTTTGGAGTGCCTACAATGATGCGCGAGGGATAGAGATTGTCATAGAGCGCCTTGCTCTCGCGCAGAAATTCCGGCGAGAAGAGCAGATTGAACTGCTTTACACCCTTGGCGGCATACTTCATATAGAGCGAGCGGCAGTAGCCCACCGGGATGGTCGACTTTATGACCATCACCGCATCCGGATTTACTTCAAGCACCAGATCGATGACCTCTTCCACGTGCGACGTGTCGAAATAATTCTTCACCGGATCATAGTTGGTCGGAGCGGCTATCACAATGAAATCTGCCCCGCGGTAAGCCTCGGCGCCGTCAAGCGTGGCCCGCAGGTCAAGATCCTTTTCGGCAAGATATTTCTCGATATACTCATCCTGGATCGGAGACTTGCGCCGGTTGATGGCCTCGACTTTTTCGGGGATCACGTCAACGGCGGTGACGTGGTTGTGCTGAGCGAGAAGAGTCGCTATGCTGAGTCCTACGTAGCCTGTCCCGGCTACAGCTATGTCATATTGTTTCATTTGTGACTGTATAATGTGATATGCGAAAACGTGAGAGGCCTGAGCGTTTTTTTAGCTCGCGCCATGAAAAATGAGTGGAGCCGGTCAGGCACCAGAATGTAATGCAGTAAGGCCACAGGCCCTCAGCATGAGGCAGATGCGTGATATAGGCCAAGTGTAGACCGCACCGTCGGGTTAGAACAATTATTAGCAGAGGCCTGTGCTGACGCGGCCTCGGAAAGTGAGAAGATAGTATAGTACCGCAAAATTAATAATTAACATTTAAATTAGCAACTTTTAAGGAAATGGTTACAATGTCATACTAACATCTGCGGTCTGCCGATTGTTCATATCCCCGCCGTTTAAAAAGGCAGGGGACCACGGTCAAAGGCATCGATGAAAGACCCCGGAGTGGAATTGACAACTGTGATTCCGCAGGCTTTTGCATAAGCTTCCACCCGGTGATACGACCTGAAGGCAAGATAGAAACTCAGCAGCACATCGTGGAGCCTCACGTTGCTGTACACGCTCGCCACCCTCGAATGCTCCTCGTCATTATCCTTATAGAAATGGGGCTGAAAGTTCACCACTGTGTTCTCCTCGGTCACGCCAAGAGTCGACAGCCAGCCGTGGTCAGCCCCCGTCAGATAGATGGTGCGGAATCCGGCGAGCATCGCGGTCATCAGCGCCGGCACCAGCACATTGCGCGGACGCGGCATAGCCAGCCCGGTCCCGTAGAGCCACCGTTCAAGCCATCCGAACCCCTCAGCCCCTATGAAATTGAACCGTTCGATGCTGATATTCCGGTTAGTGATCTTCAGCCCCGACGCTTTCTGCGAGGTCGGAATGTAGAGCGTCATCGGCCAGTCCACAAGGCTGTTGAAGCGCTCAAACATTTTTCTGACATTCGGATCCGACTCGCGTCCCTCAAAGAAATGCGGATCTGCCAGAAGATAGAAATCAGGCCGCAGCATCGGAAACTCCTCGGCGTTGGCCGCGAAATTCAGAGCCATCGTCGTAGCCCTGCACAGCTGCTCTCCCCTGGAGTCGATCAGAGCCCTGAGCGACGGCCCGTTGCCGAGAATAATCAGAGGCTTCCCATCCGCGGCCATCGGCGAGGGCTTCACACCGGGCCTGCGCCCCAGAAGCGCCACTTTGGCCAGACTCTTCACACTCGTTCCGAGCCTCGCTCCGAAAACACTCAATTTTTCTGTCAGTTTCATGAAGACTTATGAATTGAATTTGAGAGGTCGTTTAAAAACAACGACCTCTAATTGCACGCTGTTCGTCTCAGCTTACTGCAAAGGTAGCCATTTTCATCGGATTGGACAACGGTGAGAAAAAGCCGGACCCCATCGTGCCCGGAGCCGTATTCCGACAAAAACGCCACCGGTCCCGGTTGCCGTAACACAGACGGCTCCCGCACCGATGGCGCTTGTAGGGGCTTATTATACCCTTCGGTCAGATATGAGGATTCTAAAAAACTCAGACTTCCACCTTGACTCTGGCGCTGCCGAAGACGTTGAGCTGAAGTTCAGTCAGTATCTCTTTCACTGCCTTGGCCGCTTTGGCGGGAACTCCGGCCTCGTTGAGTCCGGGCGAAAACGCTGCGATTGAGCCGAAGCCCGGAATGACAGTCACAAAACCGCCTCCGAAGCCCGACATTGCAGGCACACCGGTGATGATCAGCCACGGTTTGCCCATATGCTTCGGACCCTTGGCCGCCATCATGGCGCAAAGTGAGGCCGAAAGACTGCCGTCGAAAGCAATCTCCTTAGTAGCCGGATTGACTCCGTCGGCAGCGATTGTAGCACCCATCTGGGCAAGTTGTTCGGTGGTCACGAGCATCGAGCGCAGGCGCGTGTAGAGGTCAATCGAAATATCAGCGGCATCATACAGTTCATAGCCCGCATCAGCAAAAGCATTGACCTTATCGGCCCCGGCATTCTCGGCCATTGAGGCTTTGTAGAGCCGGTCATCAAGCACGGGCGACGATCCCATCAGCGAGACCATTATATCGGAAAGAATCTCCATCTTGCCGTCGAAATCGCCCGTAGGTTCAACAAGGCTCACAGCCCGCACACCCTTGGCGTGGAGCCCTTTCAGCGGTTTCTCTCCCTGTTTGTCAGGCTGAGACTGGCATCCGCATTTGCAGCCATTCTTTCCGAGCCCCATTTTCCCTACAAGCTCTTCAGGCTTCATCTGGGTAAGCAGTTGCACAGCTATCGGAAGACGGCTGATGGCCCCCATTGCAAACTGAGCCTGAGTGTGGCCGATGTCAAACTTAGAGCCGTCAGTCAGCCGCACCGAAATGCCGAACAAGCCTTCGTTCATGTCTGCGGTTTTCGGATCAGGAGTGCCGCATGTATCGTTTTTGTGACTGTCATAAGCTTTTTGTACCGCAGACTTCAGGTCAGCGAGTTTTATGATTCTTTCCATAATGAGTTGAGGTTAAAATTTTCTGTCATTATAACCTCTGGCCGCCGGCGTATGTTGGGCGCTTTTACGGAAACTTATCCAATTTTAGCGGATTTTTGAAATCATGACCGGCGTAATGTGTTAATTATGGAGTGATGTTCAACAATTTAAGGCAAAATTATGTTTAATCTGTATAAAAATCTTCATCTACAAATCTTCTACTGCTTATGAGCCGCCTTGAAAAATTCCTCTTCCTGCCGATAGTTGTCGGCATCATTGTTCTTGGAGCCTGTTCATCCAATGTCTGGGACGAAGTTCCATCCCCGATAACATCCTTTGTCGAACAGTATTATCCCGGAAGCGGGCTCAGTTCTTACAATCAGACCGACAACGGCTATCAGGTAAAAATCACCAACGGAGCCACTCTGTCATTTGACAGCGACTATTCCTGGACTTCGATTGACGGCAACGGTGTCCGCCTGCCTGAAGTCCTTGTCTACAATCAGCTCCCGCCGGCTCTGTTCAACTATCTTCAGAGTGTAGAGCTGCAGAACTCCGTCTATCGCATGAGCCGCGATGCGCATTTCTATAAACTGACTATGGAAAATACAGTCATCACCTATGACATCGCCACCGGAAAAGTCACCTATCCCGACGGCAAGACCGTAGACTCATGATATTCCCGCCCCTCGCAATTCTGACCGGTCAGATGAACTGGCTGACCAGCACTGTCGCTATCAGCAGCGGAGCCACCCATTTCACAATGAAGGCCACAATGCCGAAAATGTGTGATTTCAGCGTGCCGCCGTTTGTCATCTCGTTGTGGAAGAACGAACGCGGAGCCACCCATCCCATGTAGATGCACATCAGAATGCCGCCCACCGGAAGCATGATGTTTGTTGCCACCGTGTCGAGAAAATCGAATATGGTCATGCCGCATATGGTATAGCCGCTCCACGGCCCGACAGAAAGAGAGCAGATTGAGCTGAGAACAAAAAGCGGCAGAATCACAGTCAGCACAGCCTTTGTCCTGCTGAAACTGAAACGGCATTCCAGAAATGCTACCGAGACTTCGGCCAGCGATATGGTCGATGTGAAAGCACCCACCGACAGAAGCAGGAAGAAGAGCGCCGACCAGACCTGGGTGCTCCCCATCTGGGCAAAAATTTCAGGCAGCGTGATGAACACCAGCGCCGAACCGGCCAGATTGTGATCGGCAAGTCCGAATGTCATCACCGCAGGGAAAATTATGAGCCCCATCAGAATAGCCACTCCAAGATCCAGAAGCGAGACGGTGACAGCCGTGCGGGTGAGCTTTGTGTCTTTAGGATAATAGCTCGAATATGTCACGAGGATACCCATTGCAAGACTGAGCGAAAAGAAGGCCTGGCCCAGAGCGTTGACCACAGTCCCGGCCGAGATTGCCGAGAAATCAGGCTCCAGGAAAAATTCCACTCCCTCGGCAGCCTTTGGCAGTGACAGCGAGACCGCACAGAACACCACCAGCAGCACAAACAGCAGCGGCATCATGATATTCGACATCTTCTCGATTCCTTTCTGCACACCCTTCAGCAGCACAAAAAGGTTGGTGGCAAGCATGATGTAGGTCATCACAAGCGGGCGATAAGTCCCGGTGATATATTGGGCCATCTTGTCACTGAAAAGTCTTTCCGCATCATCAGGTCCGACAGCCGGCGATGCCGAAGAATAGAGATGGCCGGTGACGGACTGCACAAGATATTCAAGCGTCCAGCCGGACACGACCATGTAGAATGACAATATCAGATACGATGCGAGAATGGCAAGCGCGCCTACAAGCCACCAGCCCTTCTTGCCGGGAGTGACGTTGCGGAAAACTCCCGTGGCGTCAGAGGCTCCACCGCGTCCGAGCGAAAATTCGGCTGTCATCACCGGAATTCCGAGCAGAAAGACGCAGGCCATATAGATGAGCAGGAAAGCCGCGCCTCCGTTGGCCTGGGTTTCGGCCGGAAAGCGCCACACGTTGCCGAGTCCGACCGCAGAGCCTACAGTAGCGGCGATCAGCCCGATTTTTGATGCGAAAGTAGTTTTCTGTGACATTTGCAATTATATAGATTGTGTGTTTTAGTGTGTTTCAGAAGCTGTTTTCAAACAAACTCCATTATCCTCTGACCCTCCCGGCCAAGTCGCTGTGTCATCCGAATTTGGAGATCTTGCGGAGCATCGGTTCGTTAAGTATCTTGATCTTGCGGCCGTCTACCACGATTATTTTTTCCGTGACGAAGTTCGACAGTGTGCGGATGGCGTTCGAGGTGGTCATGTTCGAGAGATTCGCAAGGTCCTCACGGGCCATATAGATCTTCAGAGTCATGTTGTTATCCTCCTCATAGCCGTAGGTGTCAAGCAGCACTATCAGGGCTTCGGCAAGGCGTCCGCGGATATGCTTCTGGGTGAGATTGACGATTTTAGTGTCTGAATTGCCGAGGTTGCGTGACAGCTCATGGATGAAAAACATGGCAAGCCGGTTGTTTTTGCTGATCATCTCCTCTACAAGGCTCATGGGCAGAGTGCCTAAAGTCGAAGGCTCGATTGTCGCGGCGCTTGACACGTATGGCTCGCCGGCAAAGAAAGCCCTGTAGCCGAAATACTGGCCGGGATTGACAAGCCGGAGAATCTGGACTCTGCCGCCTACACCGTCCTTGTATTTCTTCACCTTGCCGTCAATAAGGGCCCAGAGATATTCTGGGTCCTCCTTTTCTGCATAGATGATCTGGTTCTTTTTGTAGTGGTGGATGGTGAAATTATCAATCAGTTTGCGCTTTTCCTCGTTGGTGAGAAGCGCCCAGATTTCAGCAAGTTCTTCCGTCAGAATTTTTTCAATTGTACTTTTGACCATGAGTAGAGTGTCGAGCAACTATGTTATATAACACGCAAAATTAGCAATTTGTAGTGGCCCGCATCCTCAAAGAGATGTTAAAAATTACAAATATGAAGGCAGAGGCCTATTGATGAGCCTTTGCCTTCATATAAATTGTGGAAATCTGCTGTTGAAACAGTTTTTTATTGACGATTGTATGGGGTAGTGCTACTTGCGGTTGTAGAACTGCAGCACACGGTTGCGCAGAATCAGCTCATATTTGGCCTGTACCTGTTGGGCCAGGGCGGTTATATAGTCCGACTGTGTCTGTTCCCACTCGGTGGCATTGGCTTTTCCGTAGGTATATTTTTCGGTCATGGCGTCGAGAGATGCCTTGGCGGCCTCGACTGCTATTTTCCCGGCCTCGAACTTCTTTTCGGCTCCGACTGCCTGATGATAGGCGAGCCGGATGCTCTTGTGGAGTTCGCTTTCCTGCTGTGCGAGGTTGATCTGGGCACTGAGTTTGCGCACTTTGGCCTGGCGCACGTTGTTGCGGGTCGAGAGTGCGTCGAAGATCGGCACCGAGAGCGAGAAGCCGAGCTGCTTGGAAAAGTTGTCTTTCATCTGGGCTGAGAATGATTCTCCCTGCTGGCCTGACACGGTGTAGTAGCTGCTGCCGAGCCCGGCGTTGAAATTCAGACGCGGGAGATAGCCGCTTCGGGCCACTGATATGGCATCGTCAGCCGCTTTGATATTCTGCCGTGAGGCCCGTAGAGCCGGATAGTTGGCCAGGGCATTGGCATAGACTTCGTCGGCGCTTGCAATGGCCGGACTGTTCTCGTCGATCGGCGTCACTTCAAAGCCGCTGATATCATCAAGTTCAAGGTCTTTGGCCAGATTTATAAGCGAGGTCTGATATTCGTTCTCTGAATTGACCACCTGGACCTCGCTCTGCGCCACCTTTGACCGGGCCTGGATCACGTCGACCTCAGGCACTTTGCCTCCTTCGAGCAACGCTTTCTGGCGTTCGAGCTGCACCTGGCTCAGGCGCAGTTGCTCGCGGCTCACTTCAAGGAGTTCCTTGTTGTAGAGCACCTGCAGGTAATCGGTGATGACGCTGAGGCGCACCTCGTCGCGAGCGGCTTCGGCCTGCATCTCAAGCGCTGTCAGAGAGGATTTGGAATAGCGCAGCTGGCGTATGTTTCTGAGCCCCTGGAAAACGGGCAGTGACATCTGCGCGCCCCATGAAAACATGGAGGTGTTGCGGTTGGCATAAGTGTTTGACGAGGTCAGGCCGCGCCCGAAGTCCCAATTCTGCGAGGCAGAGGCATTCAGAGTGGGGAGGAAAGCGTCTTTGGCCTCGGTTACGGAATATTCGCCCTGGATGCGTTCGATCTCGGCCGACTTTATCCGCAGGTTATGTTCGAGTGCGTAGCTGATGCAGCTGTCGAGGCTCCAGGTCTCGGCCGAGGCGGAAGCGATGGCCATCGAGCACAGCAGCAGCGGTAATGATAAGCGTTTCATCTGTATTCTTTTTAAATAACCTCTTGTGTGTTAGCGAAATGGTGGCTGTCTGTCAGTTTTTCTTGACCGCGCCGCCGCGCAGCAGCTGAGTCTTTTCGATACCGTCGGTCACATGGATGTTGATGCCGTCAGAGGTGCCGGTTCTGATGGCCTTGCGCTCGAATTTCTGTTCGGGCAGGCTGTCGGTGAGTACATAGACGAAAGTGCTGTCGCCTTCCCACTCGATGACGCTTTCCGGAATGGTAAGCACATCGGAGACCTTGCTGAGGCTCACGGTGGCGTTGGCGCTGTAGCCTGCGCGCAGGGTGTCGCCTGAGGGCACTTTGATGGCCGCCTTGATCTCAAAGGTGTTCGCTCCGTTGGTCTCGGTGCCTTTGGGGGCTATGAGTTCGATGACGGCATCGAGTTTCAGATCGGGGAGGGCGCCGATCGAGATGCTCATGGGCTGGCCCACGGAGAGGAGTCCGACCTCGGTCTCGTCAACCTTGCCTTCGAATATGAGATTGTTCATGTCGGCAACGGTGGCCACGGTGGTGCCGTCGTTCATCGTGTTGGCCTGGATTACCGAGCTGCCCACTTTGACGGGCACATCGAGCACAAGGCCGGTGATGGTGGCGCGCACAAGGGTGTTGCTCTCCTTGGCATTGGTTTTCGACACACCTTCCTTGACAATCGAGTAGGCGTCTTCAGCCGCATTCAGTTCGGCCTTGGCCTGGGCGAGTGCGGTGGCGGTGGTTTCGAACTCTTCGCGGCTGATCACTTTCTTGTCATAGAGCAGCTGGTTGCGCTCATGCTTGACGCGCGCGTCATCAAGGCTGATTTTGGCGGTCGCTATCCGTGACAGGGCCGAGGATAGCTGGCCTTCGTCAGGCACAACCTTGATGTGGGCTATGACATCACCGACCTGCACCATGTCGCCTTCCTCTACGTTGATCTCCGAGATGATGCCCGATACCTGAGGCTTGATCTCGATCTCGTCGCGCGGTTCTATCTTGCCTGTCAGCACAGTGCTGCGCTCGATCTCGCCGGTCGAGGGGCTGACGAGTTCATATTTTTCTTTTTCCGGGCGGGATTTCATGAAAAGATAGACGAATGTCCCGATGAAAACAGCGGCGATCAGACACCACATGAATATCCGCAAAATTTTCTTCATAGCGTTTTTTATGGGGTTACGTTGGTTATATTTTCTGTTGTTTGTTCCGGTGTGGCATGATGGGTTATTTGTCGTTGAGCGCCTCGATCGGCTTGATCCTCATGGCTTTTATGGCCGGGATCAGACCTGCGGCCGTACCGAGCACGAGGAAGGTGGCAAGGATGGTCACGGCCTGGCTGAAGGAGAGCTGAAAGGCTATGGTGCCGCGGTCATCGGAGAAGGCCATTTCGGCTCCTCCGAGCAGCAGGATGGCCAGGACTATTCCTGCCAGGCCTGCCACGGTGGTCAGCACCATGCTCTCGGAGAGAATCTGTGTGATGATGTCGCGTGGCTTGGCGCCGAGCGCTCGGCGTATGCCTATCTCATGGGTGCGCTCCCGCACTATTATCCACATGATGTTGCCTACTCCGATGATGCCTGACATCAGAGTGCCGGCGCCTACCACGAGGGCAAGCAGCGTGATGCCCAGGAAGAGATTGTCGACCATCTTGAACTTCTCCGAGACGTCGATGAAGAACACAGCTCCTTTGTCAGCCGGATCGACCGGGTGGTTGCGTGCAATCAGGCGGCGCACGGTTTTCTCATAGTCGCCGGGCAAGTAGCCGCTGCGCAGAGTCATCATGAACATGCCCACATCGTTACCGAGATTGTAGTTGGCCCGCATCGAGTTGTAGGGGATGATGACAGACTCGTCAAGTTCGGCACCCATGCGTATTTCGGATGTCTGTCCGGCAATGCCTACCACCTTGTAATATATGCCGTTGAGCGAGATGTCTTTTCCTATGCCTGACTCGGAGCCGAAGAGTTCGTCGGCGGCCTTTTTGCCTACCACGCATACTTTGCGGCTGTGGGCGTTGTCGGCCTCGTTGATGAAGCGGCCCTCGTAGATCTTAGGCACGAAGATTTTGTCATAGCCGCTTTCCACTCCGGTCAGCTGTGCGGTGGTCTGGTTCTGCCCGTAGAGAGCCTCGCCCCAGAGATTGTTGACAGCCGATGAGTTTTCTATCTCAGGGATGGCGCGGCGGATGTTGATGACATCCTGCAGGTTGAGCTGCACTTCCATCCCTTTGTTGAAGCCGCCGTATGAAACAGTGGTGCGGCCCGGAAACACGATGGCCACGTTCGTGGCAAAGCCCTCGAAGTTACGGCTCATGAAGCTTTTGAGGCCTTTCGAACCGCCTATGAGCATGGCGAGAATCGCCGTTCCCCAGAAGATGCCGAAGGCGGTCATGAAAGTGCGCGTCTTGTTCTGAGCCAGGGTTGTGCCTATCTCGCGCCAGTTTTCTATGTCAAATATTGGATTTTTCATTTATCGTAGTGGCGTTTTGGCTGATGGTCATTCATCTCTGAGGGCTTCGACCGGTTTGATTTTCAATGATTTCATGGCCGGGAAGAGGCCTGCGAGCGCTCCGGCTATGATGAGCACGAGTGTCACCTGGAAGGCTATCGCAAGATCTACAGTGGGATCTTTGAGTATCTGGTGTCCGCCTTCGCCGTCTCCTGCCGTGAGGGCGGCGATGCCCTGGGCGGCGAGCACTCCGAACACTATGCCGACATAACCGAAAAGAGTGGTGATGGCCACGCTTTCGAGTATGATCTGCCGCAGTATGCTGCGTGGCTTGGCTCCGATGGCGCGGCGCACGCCTATCTCATGGGTGCGTTCGCGCACCGAGACAAACATGATGTTGCTCACGCCCACTATGCCTGAGAGCATGGTCAGCAGCCCGATTATCCAGACAGCCATGCCAAGCACTCCCATTGCCGAGGAGGTGGTCAGATAGTCAGAGAAACGGTTCCAGATCCAGAGGGCTCCGCTGTCATCGTCAGCGAAGGTGTGCTGGCGGCCGAGGGTTGAGCGGAAGCCTTTCTCGGCGTTTTCGCTCTCTTCAAGCGTCCTGACATCTTTGAGTTTGACGGTGATGTTGTTGACGTAGTCCGACCCTCCGCTCATGGAGCGTGCGGTGGTGTAGGGGATGAAGTTGTCGCGGCGCCATTCCTGCCTGTAAGTGCCTACGACTGTGAATGACAGGTTGCAGATCTTGACCTGCTGCCCTATGGGATCTTTGTCGCCGAAGAGGGTTTCGGCCGATTCCGTGTGGATCACCACCACGCGCCGTTTGCTGTTGATGTCGCTCTGGTTTATGAAGCGGCCTTTCTCGATGGTCACGCCGCTGTTGCGTATTTCGGCCGGATAGACCCCTTTGTAGCCGTCGGTCAGATAGTCTTTGGAGGTGGAGATCTGAGCCGAGTCGTTTGTGACGCTTGCCACTACCTCGGCTGCGACATTGCTGTTCTGCGAGGCCACTATTGCTATGTCTTTGTCGCGCAGGCGCACACGGCGGTTTTCTTTCAGCCCTTTGTAAGCTTTCTGGGCGTAGCCGCCGCGGATTGACACTGTCTCGGTGTCGTGCTGTCCGAACATCGCGTCCATGCCGTTGACCAGTCCGCGTGACACGCTCAGGAGCACGATCAGCAGGAAGATGCCCCACGAAACGGCAAAGCCGGTCAGCGCGGTGCGCAGTTTGTTGTTGCGCAGCGTGGCTAATATTTCATTTAAGAGATCAAACATTTGAGTTGTCAGACAAGGTTGTTGAGTTTAACTGACTATACGGCCATCGGCAATGCGGATGATGCGGTTTGTCTGTTCGCCGACACCGGGGTCATGCGTGACTATAACTATGGTCATGCCTTCGGCGTTGAGGTCGCGGAACACCTGCATCACCTCACGCGAGGTCTTTGAGTCGAGAGCGCCTGTGGGTTCGTCGGCGAGAATGATGGAGGGTTTGGTGATCAGTGCGCGGGCAATGGCCACACGCTGTTTCTGTCCGCCTGAGAGTTCGCTGGGCAGATGGGTGGCGCGGTCGGCCATTCCCATGCGTTCGAGCTGTTCCATAGCGAGTCTGTTGCGCTGCCGGCGCGACACTCCGCGGTAGAAGAGCGGAAGAGCCACGTTTTCAAGAGCGTTCTTGTAGCTGATGAGGTTGAATGACTGGAAGACGAAGCCGATCATATAGTTGCGCAGGTCGGCGGCCTTGTTCTCGCTCAGATTCTTGATGAGGACACCGTCGAGCCAGTATTCTCCGGAATCATAATTGTCAAGAATTCCGAGTATGTTCAGCAGTGTGGATTTTCCGGAACCGGACGCACCCATGATTGAGACAAGCTCTCCCTTGTCAATGGTGAGGTTGATGTCTTTGAGCACATGCAGGGGCACGACTCCGGGATAAGATTTATTGATGTCCTTCAGGCTGATAATCATAGCAGAATTAAAATTATACCGATTGGCATGGTGTCAGGTGTGCAGGAAACACTGACGGTTTTTAAGATGTTTTTTCCTAATTAGACGCAAAATTACCTAAATAGTTACAGCCTGCGTCAGAAAAAGCTCTGAAATCCGTATCTTTGTAGTGTTAAATTTATGTAAACAACTGAAAATACGATAAAAATGAAATTTGTTTCATGGAATGTCAATGGCCTGCGAGCTGTGTGCGGCAAGGGCTTTGACGAGCTTTTCGCCTCAATGGATGCAGATTTTTTTTGCATTCAGGAAACCAAACTCAGCCCCGGCGCGCTTGAGCTCGAATTCGAGGGCTATCACTCCTACTGGAATCTTGCCGACCGCAAGGGCTATTCGGGGACGGCCATCTTCACCCGTCAGCGCCCGCTGTCGGTCAGCTATGGCATCGGTGTGGAGGAGCATGACCGCGAAGGGCGTGTGATCACTCTTGACATGGGCGACTGTTATCTGGTGACGGTCTACACTCCCAACTCGCAGTCGGAGCTTGCCCGTCTGGACTACCGTATGGCCTGGGAGGAGGCATTCCGCAATTATGTCCGCGGGCTTGACAGTCAGAAACCGGTGATCATCTGCGGTGACATGAATGTGGCCCACCAGGAGATCGACCTGAAGAATCCCAAGTCTAACCGCCGTAACCCTGGATTTACCGACGAGGAGCGCGGCGAGTTTTCAAAATTGCTCGACTGCGGCTTTGTCGACACCTTCCGTGCTATCCATCCGGATCTTGAGGATGCCTACACATGGTGGAGCTATCGTGCACGGGCCCGCGAGAAGAATGTGGGCTGGCGTATAGACTACTTCCTGATCAGTTCGCGGTTGCTTCCGCGTCTGGCCGATGCCAATATCCGAGGCGATGTCATGGGGTCGGACCATTGTCCCGTGGAACTGTATCTGACCGATCAGTCCTGATCCGGCCATACATTTTGAGGAACGCGATCTAAATAATAATAATAAGTCACCGTCAGAGGAATTTTCGTCCTTGACGGTGACTTTTATTATCAGGTATGCTTTTTAGAGGTTTTTTAACAACAACCTCTTATTTGCGGTGTGCTTCCGTTCAGATTTTTACCTTGATGGTCTTGAGGTCTTTGGCATCGCTTGAAGAGCCGACCATCAGTTCGTATTCACCGGGAACGACGCGCATTTCCTGAACGGCCTCGTCCCAGTTCTCGAACAGTTCGCGTGGGAAGTCGATTTCCACGGTCTTGCTCTGGCCGGGAGCGAGATCCACGCGGGTATAGCCGCGGAGGGTCTTGTTGGGGCCTGCCGTGTCAGAGGGGCGGCGCATGTAGACCTGCACTATTTCAGTGCCGCTGACCTTGCCGGTGTTTTTGACGCTGACGGTCACTTTGCCGTTCTTGTATTTCGGCTTCGAGATGTCAAAAGTGGTGTAGCTCAGGCCGTAGCCGAAGGGGTAGAGCGGAGCCTGCCGCATGTAGCGGTAGGTGCGGCCTGCCATCAGATAGTCGTCGAAGGCCGGGAGCTGTGAGTCATCCCTGTAGAAGGTGACTGGGAGCTTTCCGGAGGGATTGTAGTCGCCGAAGAGCACATCGGTCACGGCATATCCGCCCTGTTCGCCGGGATACCATGCCTGAAGAATGGCATCGCAGGTTTCGTTTTCGGGAGTGAGGGCCACTGCGCTGCCGCTGCAGTTGACGAGCACTATTTTCTTGCCTGCTTCGTGGAGGGCCTTGAGGATTTCACGCTGGGGAGCGGGGAGCTCGATCGAGGTGCGGTCACCGTCGTCAAATCCCGGTTCGCGCACTTTGGCTTCTTCTCTTTCATAGGCGGGAGATATGCCGCCTGCGAAGATCACCACGTCGGCATCCTTGGCCTGGGCTACGGCATCAGCCGCTGTCACCTGGCGTGTACGCATGATGTCGAAATTGAGAGTGGCATCGTCTTCAAGCTGCATGTAGTCAACCTCGATGTCATATTTCTGGCCTTTCTTCACCGGGAGTTCACGTTCGCGGAAGCCGAGGGGATCGGTTTTCCAGCGGTTGTGGACGGTGTCGCCGTTGATGATGATGCGGAGGCCGTCATCGTTGTTGTAGATCATGTTGAGGGTCTCGTCGCGGTCGGCCACGAGGGTTCCCTTGATGCGGGTGGTGAAGTTGGTGAGGTTGACTCCGGGGGCGAACACGGTGTTGCCTCCGTTGTCAAGCTGTATGGCTGAGGTATAGACGGTTTCAGCTGCTGGAGTGCCTTCCATTCTGGTGTTGTTCCAGTAAGTGGCCTCCATGCCGCGGCCTTTGGAGCTGGTCATCGATCCGAACACGCTCTCGCGGTCGGTCATCTGAGTGACTGCACATCCGCGCACGTAGGGCAGATCCTGGCCGAGGCGTTCGCGCAGAGCCTCAAGGATGGTCACTGTGTGGCCGGGCTGTCCGTAGTAGATGCCCCACTGCATGGTGGAGTCAGCGGCATTGGGGCCCATGACCATAATTTTGCCAGACTTGGGCGATAGGGGCAGCAGGCCGTTGTTTTTCAGGAGCACCATCTGTTCGCGTCCCATTTTGCGGGCGAGATCGCGGTGGGCTTTTGAGTTGACCACGCTCAGAGGTATCGAGGTCCAGGAGACGAGTGAGTCTGGGTCGAAGTCACCGAGTTCGAAGCGGCCTTTGAGCAGACGCTTTACGCTGACGTCGATGTCAGACTCTTTTATGTCTCCGCGTGACACAGCCTGCGGGAGCCGTTTGTAGACGCTTCCGCATTCCACGTCGGTGCCGCTGAGCACACCCAGGGCCGAGGCGGCGGCAGCGTCTTTCGATACTTCGTGGCGACCTTCGCGGTAGAAGTCGCCGATGGCGCCGCAGTCGCTGACCACGAGGCCGTCGAAGCCCCATTTGTAGCGAAGTATGGAGTTGAGCAAGCGGTCAGATCCGCAGCAGGGAGCGCCTTCGAAACGCTGGTAGGCACACATGACCTGCTGCACCTTGCCTTCCTGCACGAGCATCTTGAATGCGGGGAGATAGGTTTCCCACAGTTCACGGGCGGGGAGGGTGTTGATGTCGAACTGGTGGCGGGTCTTTTCAGGTCCGCTGTGCACGGCATAGTGCTTGGCGCAGGCGTGGAGTTTCCAGTATTTGTCGCTTCCGTCACCCTGGAGTCCGCGAACCACTCTGAGGCCCATCCGGCCGTTCATGTATGGGTCTTCGCCGTAGGTTTCCTGACCGCGTCCCCAGCGGGGGTCACGGAACACGTTGATGTTCGGGGTCCAGAAGGAGAGGCATTTGTATTTCCCGACATTACCTTGCTTGCGGGCGAGGGTGTTTTTGGCGCGGGCTTCGTCACTGACGGCGGTGAACACCTCTTCTATAAGGTCATCGTCAAAAGAAGCGGCCATGCCGATACAAGAGGGGAAAACTGTGGCCAGGCCGTTGCGGCCCACACCGTGTAGAGCCTCGCTCCACCAGTCGAAAGCGGGAATTCCGAGGCGCTCGATGGCCGGTGAGGAGTTCATCATGAGTTTCACTTTCTCTTCGAGAGTGAGTCTCGAACAGAGATCCTCGGCACGCTCGGTCGACGAGAGGGCCGGGTTCTGATAGGGTAGCATCTGGGCGCTTACAGCCGGAGCTGTCATGGCGAGCAAGGCGGCAGATACTATCGCGTGGGTAAGTTTCATGGATCTATGAATGGTTTAATTTGATTGGATTGGCGATGCAGGAGCCTGGGAAGCCTTATTGTAAAGAAAACCATATCCCGCGGGCTATCGACTTTTGTCATAGCCGATTGGTTTTATGCAAAGATACGATTAAAACTTCTTAAATCCAAATGCCCTGGCGGGGGGCTGTTTGGCAGTTAGGCGGATTCTTACTACTTTTGTGCTGAAATCAATATCCGTTTATCACAACCTCTAAAACCAATGAAAAAGTTAAAGCTAATGCTTGCCGGGGCTGTAATGTCGGTTTTTGCAGCCGAAGCTGTGGCTTCGATGCCCGCCGCGCCTGCGCCCGAAAAGCCCAAACACTATTCGGAATGGATGACACGCTCTGAGATGAAGCGTCAGCCGAAAAGTTATCTCCTGGACTTCTCCAACCGCCCGAAATGGAGCTATGTCATGGGTATCGAACTGGAGTCTATGCTCGACACCTATCTGCGCTACGGCGGTGACGACATCAAGGCTTATTGTATAGAATACACAGATACGATGATCTCTCCTGCCGGTGAGATACGCCGCTACAATCTGAAGGACTACAATCTCGACAATGTCCGCACAGGCCACTTCGTGACCCGCATGTATGAGCACTTCCCCGAAGCCAAGAATCTCCGGGCCATGAACACTCTCATGCTCCAGCTCAACGACCAGCCCAGAACCAAAGAGGGTGTCTACTGGCACAAGGCCATCTACGCCTATCAGGTGTGGCTCGACGGCATTTTCATGGGCCTTCCCTATCGTGTGCTGACCGCGTCAATGATCTATGCGCCCGAACAGGCTCTCCCGATCTACGACGATGCTGTCGATCAGGTCAAGAAGACCTATGAGCGCACTCTCGACCCTGCCACCGGTCTCAACCGCCATGCCTGGGACGAAAACCGCGACATGTTCTGGAGCGACAACGAAACCGGCCTTTCGCAGCACTGCTGGGCGCGCGCCCAGGGCTGGTACACTATGGCTCTCGTGGAACTTCTCGATGCTCTGCCTGATGACTATGCGCGCCGCGGCGAGGTGATCGAGCTGCTGACCAAGACATTTGACAATGTGATCAAATGGCAGGACAAGAAGACCGATGTGTGGTATCAGGTGATGGATTCACCTACCCGCAAGGGCAACTATCTTGAATCAACCGCGTCTTCCATGTTCGCCTACTCTCTGCTGAAAGCCGCCCGTAAGGGTTGGGTAGGCCAGAGCTACCGTGACGCCGGCATCAAGGCCTATCGCGGAATTCTTAAGGAATTCATCAAGGAAAATCCTGACGGAACCATCTCGCTCACCGACTGCTGCGCTGTGGCAGGCCTCGGTCCGGGCATGAGCCCCTCGGTTAAAGCCGCCGCTCCCAAGGTGAAGGAAAACACCCGCCGCGACGGTTCTTATGACTATTATCTCAGCGAGCCTGTCCGCGACAACGATGCCAAGGGCATCGGCCCGTTCATCTGGGCTTCGCTTGAAATGGAACAGCTTGGCTACGACACAAGCATGAAGAAAAAATAATAGAATTCGTATTTTTTTCACAATCATCGGCTGCTGCCTGCCAGGGATCGTCCTGGCGGGCAGCAGTTTTTTTGTGCGCTTTTGCGGGCCATGCGCCGCAGGGCCATCTCGCGGAGGCGGCGCTGACGGCGGTTGAGCTTTACGGTGATGGGGGCTTCTTCGGTTTCTGCCTCCTCTTCTGGTTCATCGGTGCGGATTGTAGAAAGCGCCTCGGCCGGAGTGGCGGCCACAGCCGCTTCTTTGCGCCTGCGGCTGCGCTGACGGGCTTTGGCCGAGCGGGCTATGGCTTTCTCGATCTCGGCTTTAAGCAGCATGACGGTCAGAAGTTGCCGCCCCTCAAGCCGGCGTCCGGGCGCTTTTCCGTCTCTCAGATATTCGTAGATGTAGGCTTTGACCTGATAGGTCTCTTCCTGGGTGGCTCTTACGGCCTTCATGGAGCTGTCGATGCGGGCCATTATCCCGTCATAGAAGTTTTGCGATACGCTCAGATTCTGTTTTTTCTGTCTTTTCATAACCGTATGGATGTGATGTGTGTTTGCAGTGATTTTTCACTGCAAATATACGGTTGTGCGGCGATGGTTTTAGTGCGATAATGCGGGACGGCCTGTGAATTTTCTGATTTCTTCCCTCACTTTACCGCCGAGAAGCAGCAGAGTGATCATTGTCGGGAAGGCCATGAGCGCGTAGAACAGGTCGCAGAATCCTATGGCCACTCCGAGCGGCATGACAGCGAAGACCACGAGTGTCAGGATGAAAAACCAGGTGTAGAAGCGCGCACGGCGTTCGCCGAAGAGATAGGCCGCGCAGCGGTTGCCGTAGAAACTGTAGCTGAACATTGACGACAGCGAGAAGCAGAGCACTATGCCCATCAGCAGGTACTCGCCGGCGGGAATGGCGGCGGCGAAGGCTTTCATGGCCACGTCGAGGCCCTTGATTCCTTCCACTGCCTGCAGATCGCCGCAAAGCAGCAGGGCGAGGGCGGTGAGGGTGCAGACAAGGCCTGAGTCAATGGCCGGACCAAGCATGGCGATGAGGCCTTCACGCGCTGGCTCGCTGTTGGCCGAGGCTCCGTGCATGATGGTGGCCGTGCCGACACCCGCGTCGTTGACAAGTGCGGCTCTGCGGGCGCCTATGATGGCTATGCCGGCCAGAGCGCCCCAGCCTGCGCGCAGGTTGAAGGCTTCGGCGAAGATTGATCTGAAGGCTGCGGGGACTTCGGCGGAATGAGTGATGATTATGTAGAGCACAAGGAGGAAATAAAGCCCTACCATGAAGGGTACGAGCCAGCTGGCCACTCCGGCTATGCGGCGTATGCCGCCTACCACTACCGATGACACAATCAGGGCTATGGCTATTCCGACCATGAGGCGGAAGGCTGCTTCGTGGCCCCAGCCGAGAGCCGAGGCGAGAGAGCCTACAGCCGGACTGTTTTCAAGCCATTCGGGAGTGGTGAAGGTGCTGACCACGGCTTCGGTCAGCTGGTTGGCGTTCATGATGCAGAGCGTGCCGAGCATTCCGGCCACGGCAAAAGTCAGCGCCATCCAGTGCCATCGCGGGCCGAGGGCTCGGTCTATGATATACATTGTGCCGCCTGATGTGCGTCCGTCAGGGCCGGCGGTCTTGTAGCGTGTGGTGAGGACTCCTTCATGGAATTTGGTCGACATTCCCACCAGGGCGCTGACCCACATCCAGAAAATGGCACCCGGCCCGCCCATCACAAGAGCAATGGCCACACCGGCTATGTTGCCCATGCCCACGGTTGCCGCTACCACAGATGTCAGAGCCTGGACCGATGAGATCTGCCGTCCGGATTCGCGCGACTGCTTGCCGCGCAGTTCACTGAACGCCGCAGGGAGCAATCGCAGCGACACCATGCCTGAACGCAGGAAGAGGTAGAAGCCGCCGCCGATGAGCAGGATGAACAGCGGATAGCCGCAGAGGAAGTCGGCGAGAGCCGTCACAGATTCGCCTACCATCGTCCGCCTGCGCCTCCGCCGCCTGTCATGCCACCGCCGAACGATCCGCCGCTGAAGCCGCCGCCACCGCCTCCGCGGAGTGAGCTGCCGAGAATGCTCCCGGCCACTATGGCGGCTGTTGGATCGGCTTTCCTGGGGATGCGGAAGCGTTTCTGATGCTGGTTTCCGCAGTTTTTGCAGATGTAGATGTCTACGCCCTCGCCTTCTTGGGAGACGGTGGGCTGACGCAGGGTGCGGCGGTCGACGAGCGACATGGCGCGTGCTCCGCAGCGCTCACAGATGCTGTAGTTGTTCTGACGGTTGATGTAGGGCAGTATCTCGGTCTGGTGGCACTTGGGGCAGTGCCACACGTCATAGTCGATCGAGTTGATGCGCTCCTCGGTGTCTTGCGCCGGGGTGAGATAGTCGTTGTCATGCTCTTCGTCGATCAGCTCCATGCGGGTGCCGCAGTGGGGGCAGTCACGTCTGTGGCGGCGCACACGTTTCATCTTGAAGACGAGGAGCAGGAAGGCAGGCAGTGCCATGCCGAGGGTGAGAAAGAGGCCGAACAGGGTGGGGGTGCGGTACTGGTCGAGTGCACGGTAGCGCTGCACGTCGTCGAGACGGCGGGTCGATGCGATGGCGTAGACCACCATCACCAGGAGCACCAGGGCCACTGCGCCTGCAAACGAGAGATACATGCTGAAGAGCTCGCTGCCGCTGAGGTCATTCTCGAACTCACGGCGCGAGTCATTGGCATATTTCGATTTCAGTTCTTCGGCAAGCTCCGGGTTGCGGATTATCTCTGCGATGCTGCTGACTCCTGCCGCGGTGCCTTCGTCATAACGGCCTTCGCGGTAGAGGGGAAACATGACGTTGCGGATGATGCGTCCGGCTATTATGTCGGGGAGGGCTCCTTCCACTCCGTAGCCGGTGCGGATGATGGCGGCATGGTCGTCGCGCGACAGCAGCACCAGTATGCCGTTGTCTTTGTCTTTCTTGCCGATGCCCCATTTTTCGAACAGTTTTGTGGCGAATTCCTCAGGAGTCATCGAGGCGTCTACGCGGTCCACGGCCACAACGGCCAGTTCGACAGAGGTGTCGGTCCACAGCGATCCGATTTCGGCATCAAGACTGCGGACTGCGGCGTCGGAGAGGACACCGGAGGGGTTGGAGACGTAGCGAGAGCGGTCGGCTACATGCACGTTGGGCACCTCGTCGACGGTGATGGCTTTCGCTGTCACCGAGCAGAGGAGGAGCAGCAGGGCAAGGCCCAGGCGCAGGGCGGAGGGGTGGTGGTTTCTGGTCATCATCAGTTGTTGATTTTAAGACTCATGCCCTTCAGACGGCTGTAGAGGTCGAGGGCATATACATCGGTCATGCCTGAGATGTGGTCAAGTACAGCCTGGAGTTTGCCGTAGAGCCCCGGTGAGTCTACTTCATATTGCTCCGGCACTTTAGCCAGAAGCAGGCGCGAGTAGTTCAGGTCGGGGTTGCAGACGGCTTTGACAAGTTCGTGGATAAGGAATGATATGATGCGTGTGCCGGCAAGCTCGATGTCGACCACATCGCCGGCGCAGTAGATCTTTTTCCAGGAAAGAGCCTCGCAGTCGCGGTAGGCCCGGTGTTCGGGATCGGGAATGTGGTCGAGCAGCGAGCCTCGGAACTGTCCGCGGAGTATCTCTTCCTCGTGGCTGAGGAAGGCCTCGGCGCAGCGGTTGACGAGCGCTCCGATGATGCACGAACGCAGATAGGCTATCTTCTCGTTCGGATCGTCGACGCTTTCCATGACGCGCGTTATGTGGGCGCGGCGGGCTTCGTCGAAATATCCCAGGAAGAGGGGAATGACCTCTTCGGTTGAGAGTATCTTCAGTTTGTGGGCGTCTTCGATGTCCATGATCTCATAGCAGATATCGTCAGCGGCCTCCACTATGTAGACCAGCGGATGGCGGGCGAAGCGCACGGTTCCTGAGGGTTCCTTGTGGCGGATCATGCCCAGTTCTTCGGCCACTTTTATGAAATCGTCCTGCTCGGATGAGAAGAATCCGAATTTGCCGTGTGAGCCTGCTAGCGAGGAGTCGAATGGATATTTCGCTATCGAGGCGAGGGTGGAGTAGGTCATGGCGAATCCGCCGGGACGGCGTCCGTTGAAGCGGTGGGTGAGAAGACGGAAGGCGTTGGCGTTGCCTTCGAAGTTGGTCAGGTCGGTCCACTGGAGGTCTGTGAGGCGGTCGCGGAAACAGCGGCCTTCGCCTTCGCTGAAATAAGTCGAGATGGCTTTTTCGCCTGAGTGGCCGAAGGGTGGATTGCCGAGGTCATGGGCGAGGCAGGCGGCGCTGACTATCTCGCCGATGGAGTAGAGCTTGCCGACCCACGGTTCAGAGGAGTATTTTTGCCGAAGTCCGGCGGCTATCTCGGCGGCCATCGAACGGCCTACGCTGGCCACCTCTATGCTGTGGGTCAGGCGGTTGTGGACGAAGATGCTGCCCGGAAGCGGAAACACCTGGGTTTTGTTCTGCAGACGTCTGAACGGCGAGGAAAAGACCAGCCTGTCAAAGTCGCGCTGGAAGTCACTGCGCGAGCCGGTTTTCGGGTCGTGGAAGTGTTCGAGCCCGAAGCGTTTGTCGTTGATGAGTCTGTCCCATGACATCTGTTCCATAATCGAGTTTTTGAAGATGGTTTGTATTTGCGAAGATACGCAATATTTGTGAGTGAGTCTGATAACAAATGTTAAGAAACGCTCTCTGAAGCCGGATAGACTGAAAAAGGAATGGCTGGAAAATCGGACAGGGCTGATGCGCACCGCGCATCAGCCCTGTCAGTCAGAGTATTTTTTTGTTCGGCGCGGATGCTGATTATTCAGCCTTGCCGTTTGAGCCGAGCACTGCAACAATTTTGTGCTTGTAGAGCTTCTCCATTTCGTCGCGGGCCGGACCGAGGTATTTGCGGGGGTCGAATTCAGCGGGCTTGGTGGCCATCACCTTGCGCACGGCGGCGGTCATTGCCAGACGACTGTCAGAGTCGATGTTGATCTTGCAGACAGCGCTCTTGGCGGCCTTGCGGAGTTCTTCTTCGGGGATACCGATGGCGTCGGGGAGCTTGCCGCCGTATTCGTTGATTTCGTCAACGTATTCCTGGGGAACAGAGCTTGAGCCGTGGAGCACGATGGGGAATCCGGGGAGTTTTTCCATAACGGCATCGAGTACGTCGAATGCCAGCGGCGGGGGAACGAGACGGCCGTTGGCGTCGCGGGTGCACTGTTCGGGCTTGAACTTGTAAGCGCCGTGAGAGGTGCCGATTGAGATTGCGAGTGAGTCAACACCGGTGCGGGTTGCGAAGTCGATAACTTCTTCAGGGTCGGTGTAGGTGTGGTGGTCGGATGACACTTCGTCCTCAACGCCTGCAAGCACGCCGAGTTCGCCTTCTACAGTCACGTCATACTGGTGGGCGTAGTCGCATACTTTCTTTGTGAGGGCAACGTTTTCTTCATAGGGAAGGTGTGATCCGTCGATCATCACTGACGAGAAGCCGTGTTCGATGCAGTCCTTGCAGAGCTCGAAGCTGTCACCGTGGTCGAGGTGAAGCACGATCTGGGGATTTTCCCAGCCGAGGCTCTTTGCATATTCAACAGCACCCTGGGCCATGAAGCGGAGCAGGATGGGGTTGGCATAATTGCGTGCACCTTTGGAAACCTGAAGGATTACGGGTGATTTTTCTTCAGCCGCAGCCTTGATGATGGCCTGGAGCTGCTCCATGTTATTGAAGTTGAATGCGGGGATCGCATAACCACCCTTGATGGCCTTTGCAAACATTTCTTTGGTGTTTACGAGACCTAATTCCTTATAACTTGTCATTTTAGTTAAGAGGTTTATTGATTAATAATAGTAATTAGAATTGTACTGGCTACAAAGTTAACAAAAAAATCCCGGTCTTGATCATGATTCGGGCAAAAAAGTAAGCTGAATTTGCCGGATGGACGCTGAAAAAGTGTTGCTTTCGGCTAAACGTCCGTCAATGAGGCTGTTTTGGTTCGGCGGGGTCAGCGGCGGTCGTGGAAGCGGTAGCCGAGGCCTATCATTAGATTGTTGGGGTTGCGGAAACTGTTGAGCTGATAGCCGATGTGGAGGAAGAGGTGCTGCCAGACGTTGACTTTCAGGGCGAGGACCTGATAGAAGTTGCGGCTGTCGCTGTTGCCGATGATGTTGTAGCCCATGCCGGCGTTGATAGAGAAGATGGGCATCACGAGCTCGCCGCGGGCCGAGAGTCCGGCCGAAACCTGGTGGAAAAAGCCGGGGCGGCGGAATTTGATGTTGTCGCCGTAGGTGCCTTCGACGTAATATTTTCCAAGTCCGGAACTTTCGTCATACTGTATGTCGGCTGAGATTCCGGCACGCAGAAAGCGGTTGAAGTTATACATCGGGGCGAAATTCAGCCCTGCTATGCCGAAGCGTCCGGGCAGAAGCTGGGGGGCGGAGTTGATATGGAGCATACGCTTGCGGGCGGCGCCGTAGATGACCAGGTCGTAGCTGAAGTGGGGTTTGACCGGTTCGGTGCCAGTCATGTCCGAGAGGGTGGCCTGGGTGGCGCGGCTGTCAAAGGTGTAGATCAGTCCGGCGCGGCCGCCTATGGAGTTGACTCCGGGGTTGGGCCATGAGGTGTTGCCGTTTGACCAGTGGGTCATGTCGATGCCGGCGGCAAGCGCGAGCCGTGATGTCAGGCGGTAGCGCAGCATGAAGCCTACGTTGATGTAGGCGTTGGTCTTCGAGCCGACTATCAGGTTGACGGGTGTGTGGTCTTCGTCATATTTTTTCCAGCCGAATGACGCTCCGAAGTTCCATTCGTAGTCGAAGGTGAGCCGCGGGGTCAGCCTGAAGATCGGTGCGCCCTGAAACACGTAGATGCCCAGGGGCGTTCCTACGCGCCGGTTTTCGAAAAACGATGTCATTGACAGGCCTATGCCTTGGTATGCACCCGGATAGAGCCGGCCGGTGCGGGTTGAGTGGGAGTAGCTGAACGAGTATTTCAGGTGGGCCGACATGGCCGAGCGGAGCTCTTTCTGGTCATCGCCGTAATAGCCGGCGTCACGCAGGGCTGAGGTGGAGGAGCCTACATATGCCCCGCACATGTCGAAGCCAAGATGGCTGACTATTGACGAGGTGCTGTCAGCCGCTGCGGGGGTGGCTGCTGAGACGGGTGAGAGTGCCGTGCCGGTCAGGACCGCGGCGGCTATGGCGCGGAGCTTTGTGGAGATCGCCCCGGTCAGTGATGTCCGGTTGGTGTTATTCATCGAGGGGTGATATTTTCCAGTTGAATGTATAGAAGAATGGCTGGATGACGGTTACCGTTGTCGGCAGATCGTGGCTTCGGCCTGAGATGGGGTTGCTTATGCGGAGCGATCCTTTGGCCGTCATTATGATTCTCGATATAGTCATATTGCTTATAGCGGCTGACATGGGCGGTATCTCCACCGGATAGACTGCCGAGAAACTCAGACCGTTGACCGAGGCGCTGTCGAGTGGTTTGATATAGGAGAGCTCTTCGGAGTAGCGTACTTTCTCGCCGTTGAATTTTCCGGTGACCATCTCGGTTTCAGCTGTCTGGATATAGGTCGGTATCTCCACCAGCGGAAATTCCGAATCGGTGTCGATGTCGAAGTTGCGGAGCGACGGGGTTTCGAATCTGACATATATCTGGCAGATGTTCTCCACGCAGTATGACTGGGTGATGGTATTGGGTCCGCGGTTGTTGATGGTGATACGATTGCTGGTGGTGGTGCGGAAGTCATTCGAGATGTCTGGTTCGTAGGTCAGGGCGGTGATGATGTAGTGGCCTTCTTCCTCCTCGCGCATGATGGTGAAGCTGACATATTCGGTCTTGTAGGAGTATTCGAGTTTTATGCGCCCGCTGACGTTTTCGCCGGAGATGTTTTTAAGAGAGCTGATTTTGATCTTTCCGAGCTTTTCCTGCACGAATTCCACCGTCAGATCGTTGCTGACGGCCTCGACTCTGCTGATGAAAGGCAGGCTTGAGCTGACGTCCATCAGATAGAGGCGGGTATAGTCGTTGTAGGTCTGGGTGTAGCCGTATTCGTTATAGGTTGTCCAGTCATAACTGAAACGGTCAAGCTGGAGCTGAATGCTGCGCAGATAATCGGTGGCGAATGTGACCTCTTTCCCTTCGCCGATGGCGATTTCAAAATCGGAGGATGAGGGAGGGGTATCGTCAATGAAAATATCGTTGTTGCAACCTGTCAGCAGCAACAGGGCGAAGAGCAGAAAGGATAGTTTTAAGCAGTATGTGTGCATGAAAAGAAATGTGAACCGCAAATATAGCGAAGATTTTTGGAATACAAATGGCATTTGTTTGTGAATTAATTAAAAAAAGCAATTTGAGAACAGACCGCACGGGTGCTGTTGTTGATGAGGCTGTCAGCTGACGGCCGCAGGAGAGTGCTTCCGGGTGGTTTAACTTATTTTAAGTCTACGGATGTGAATCTTTCAAAATTCAATTTGTAATTTTGTCCCAAATTCGATTTTTGCAAAATACAATATCTCTGCTGCAGGAACCAATGTTGATACCATGATTCAAGCGCCTATGGTTCTGCTTGGAAACTATTGAATTTTATCAGACATTCATTATTTACATCAATACAAAAACCATGAAACCCCTGAAACTGATTTTCGGGCTTGGACTTCTGGCAATGGCCGTGACGGCTCAGGCTGACTCGAAGGTGACCACCGTCATCAACGGGCAGACAATTGCCAAAGATCTCACAAAGCTCACGTTTAATGACAAGATGGTTACTCTGACGTTCAGTGACAACACCAGCGAGACTGCTGAAATGGGCCTCGTAGCCGTGACTCTCGACCACAGCGGCGAGTCAGGCATCAAGGAAATCCTCGCTGATCCCAAAAAGCAGAAGGGCGTCTACAACCTCAAAGGCCAGTATCTTGGCGAAAAACCTGATGGCCTCTCACAAGGAATCTACATTGTCAACGGTCAAAAAGTCTACGTCAAATGAAACATCTCTACTCTTTGCGCGGACTTCTGACCGCCGTAATAGCTTTATTTGCCCTTGTGCCGGCAATGAATGCCGAAACCTTGCTTTGCAGTTATGCGAACGGGTCGATGACCAACATCTCGATTTCAGGCACTACTGTTTCAAAATCAGTTAAGTATGCATCTAACACGACAAGCGTCACTTGTCTGCAGCTTGCAAACGGCTACACTACAGAGAACGTCTATAATGGAAACGCGATCAATCTTATCTGCTCTGATGGATTCAAGGCCGGAGATGTCGTGACTATCCAAGGTTTTATAAACAATAAGGATGCCTCGAAACGCGGCGCTGTCAAACTTATTTCTTTGGGAGAGGGAAATAAAATAGTCGAACTTAACGCGTTCCCCGATTTCATCAACGGTTACAGCTCTCCTGACACTCCTGAGAAACTGACCTACACTCTCGTAGAGGATCAGCCGAATCTCTCGCTTGTGCGTGACGGCAATACAGGCACTAACCTTATGTTCATCTCGGTTGTCCGCGATCCCGGAACCGGCGGCGAGAATCCTGAGCCGGGCCCCACTCCTTCAGGTGACCATTCGGTGGGTATGAACACTCTGAACAATCAGATGCTCCTGCAGCTCGGAAGCGGTGATGTCAAGTATTACAATACCGCCGATCTTGCAGAGGTGAACATCGACAAGGCCACCGGAACAGTGAGCGTGACTCCTCTCGCCGGCGACTGGAACGATGAGTTCAAGCAGAATGTAACCGCCATCAGATTCGCCAAGGCTCCCGAAACCGGAGCTGACGCGGAAATCAGCAACAAGGGTGTCAACATCACCGAGGCTAAAGGTTGGCTGGAGTCGGTCTATGCCAAGTGGGTGCCGCTTGAAGACGCGTCTACCTACCGTGTATATATTAAAGGTGGCAAGTATAGCGACTATACCCGCATAGACCGCGAGCTGGTGCGCAACTATGGCTCTTACGGTCGTGTCGACATGGTTGGGCTTCCTGCCGGGGTCTATTCGCTGAAGGTTGTGCCCGTGATCGGCGGAGCGGAAGACGAGAGTATGGCCAGCGAGGCCAAGGAAATGGCCGTCAAGGCTTATGACCGCAGCGGTTTCGCTCATTTCAACAACAGTGGTGTCGGTGCCTACAAGGACAATGGCGAGCTGAAAGATGATGCTCGTGTGATCTATGTCACCGCAGAGACTGCCAAGACTGTGAAGTGTCTGGTAAAGCAGAGCGACAAAGACGGCGAGGGCACTGAGTTCACCGGACTCCAGGCCATTATCAATGCTTATCAGAAGGGTGTGGAGACCCGTCCGCTCGCTGTCCGTCTGATCGGAACAATCCGTGACTCCGATATGGACGCATTAGGCAGCTCTGCAGAGGGTCTGCAGATAAAGGGCAAGAACAATACCATCCCAATGAATATCACCATCGAAGGTATCGGTGATGACGCAACCACCTGGGGCTTCGGCTTCCTGCTCAGAAATACGGTCTCTGTTGAGCTGAGAAACTTCGCAAACATGCTCTGCATGGATGATTGTATCTCGATCGACACTGACAACAAGTATTGCTGGGTCCATCACCTTGATCTGTTCTATGGCAACGCCGGCGGCGATTCAGACCAGGCGAAAGGCGATGGCACGGTAGACATCAAAAATGATTCGCAGTATATCACAGTGGCCTACAACCGTTTTCATGACAGCGGCAAGAGCTCGCTCTGCGGCATGAAGTCGGAGTCAGGCCCGAACTATATCGACTATCACCACAACTGGTTTGACCACAGCGATTCGCGCCATCCGCGTGTGCGCACTATGACAGTGCATGTCTGGAACAACTATTATGACGGCTGTTCGAAATACGGAGTGGGTGCCACGACCTCATCGAGTGTGTTTGTTGAGCGTAATTTCTTCCGCCACTCTCTTGCTCCGATGATGAGCTCGCGTCAGGGCACCGATGCAAAGGGCGATGGCACTTTCTCAGGCGAAAACGGCGGCATCATCAAGAGCTTCGGAAATCTCTATGCCGAAAAGGGCACGGCCGATAAATATAATGTGATCACTCACGCCATGAGTGCTACGGATTTTGACTGCTACGAGGCATCGAGCCGTGACGAAAAAGTGCCTTCGACATTCAAGGCGCTTGTAGGCGGTGGCACCTATGACAACTTCGACACAAATCCGGCTCTGATGTATGACTACACTCCGCTTGAGGCGTCAGAAGTGCCGGCTGTGGTGACCGGTTTCTACGGCGCAGGCCGTCTCAACCACGGCGATTTTGTCTGGGATCTCAACTACAGCGGTGCCGATACAGACTATAGTGTGAACACTCAACTCAAAGCAGCTCTCGAAAGCTACAAGAGCACGCTCGTAGGCATTTTCGAGTAAGGCGTAAAAGACCGGATTGCCGGAATCAAAAAGAGAGTCCAACTTCCTGAAAAGCAGAAGTTGGACTCTCTGTTGTAATAAGTGATTTTTGTAATTAAGAGCGGAGAGAGGAGGAGTGGAGGGATGATTATTTGCGTACGCAGCGGATGGAGTGGCCGAATGTGTAGGCATGGCAGTCATCCGGGCCGCTGACCGCTACATTTTTGGCGGTGCCATTAACGCGGAGGGTGCTGAGACCTTCGACTCGGAGCCAGCTGGTGGAAACGGTAGAGCCCCAGAAATATGTGTCGGAATACAGGCCGGTGATGTCTCCGTTGGCATAGGTGCCGGTTGCGACGGCATCAAATCCGGTGATGTTGTTTCCGGTCATGCCTTCTGACCACATTCCGAAGTCGGAGGCCTTGAAGTTGGCAGCGGCAAGACCGCCGGCGGTGCGCAGTTTTGTGAGTTGCTCGGTCGATGGTACTTCCCAGCCTTCCGGGGCGATGCCTTTTTCGCTGGTCACGCAGTAGCCGTTATACATGTAGCCTGCAACCTGGAGCCAGTCATAGTCGGTGCTTGCGAGGTAGGCTCCGGTTGTGTTGGCTTTCCAGGCGGCGTTTTCGCCTGAGGAGATGGAGGCTATTGAAGAGCCGTCGCGGAAGCAGGTGGCGCGGAGATTTTCAGCCATCCAGTATTGGGTTCCGATCTTTACGATCTTGTATGTGTTGCGGTCAAAGAGGCCTCGGTTGTCGGTAATGACATCAGGCTGAAGAGTGGCTGCGGTTGTCTCGCCGCTGTAAGAAGAGATGATGTTTCCGTCGGCTACATAGACGGTGGAAAGAGCATTGCCTTCCTCGCCTACGGTGGCGGTGTTTGCGTCAAGATCCCAGACCACAGAGGCTCCGGTTGAGGTGAGGCCTTTGGTGAGATCGGCGCGTCCGTCGGCTCCCATCGGGTAGATCACCACTACCTGTCTGTTGATGGAGCGGATGTATTCCTTGGCTACTTCGGCCACCTGTTTACCATCGGCCATGACTTTCTGTACCCATCCGGTAGAGAAGTCGGTGGGGATTTCTACTGCCACTGCCTGGGTGGTTTCCTTGGATTCATCGAATGTCATGCTGTCGATTTCATCGACGCGATACTGGACTTTGTCGCCGTTTTTGAGATTGATGCTGAGTGTGTAGGCCGGGGTTTGGGCGAAAGCCGATGCGGCGCAAAGAAGAAGGGAGGGAAGCAGATATTTTTTCATGTCTGTGATGTTTCAGTGATTGGTGGTGATTAACGGGTGAATTTGATGGTTTTGCCGTTGGCTTTTACAATGTAGATGCCCGGCGCCATAGGATTGAAGTCGATGCTGATGTTTTCAAATCCGGTGTGGCGCGCCACGGCGACCCCTTTGAGGTTGTAGACGGCTACCGAGAGGGGGACGCCTGCGGGGGCTGAGACGGAGAGAATGCCTCCGCTGATGCCGAGGGTAATGTCGTCACGGAGCGAGGTTTCGATATGGTCGGCCGCGCTTGCTTCAAGGTCAAAGGCAAGGTTGTCAATCGCTCCTAACTGATAGTCGAGATCGCCTTTGGTTGTGGCGATTTTCATTTTGTCGCCGTTGAAGGTGATACGGCTGACATCCGCGATGCTGATGGCGGTCTGTTTGCTGTCGGTTCCTGTTACAACCAGCTTGTCGTCAGCTCCAGCTTGGGCTGTAACAGCTAATGCTCCGGTCACGGCAATAGCAAATTGCAAGTAATGTAATTTCATCAATTATGATTTTAGTTAAAAATGGGTAGTTCCAAGCAAGAGATGAGGGAAAGGACAGTAAAATTTTGATTAAGCTCCTTCTGATTTTATACGATAAATCTGAGATTGCATTTTGTGAATATTCTGGCGGTAAAATTAACGATTGTTGATTAAATATGCAAATATGTGTTACAAAATGTGTGTTTTATGGGGATGTCGCTTTAAAATTGTTATTTTGGTGGCGATTCCGGGCTGTCCGCCAAATTGTGAAAAAGGCCGTTCAGAATTCTGCTGAGATTTCTGAACGGCCTGTAAGTTTTGGGTCGCCGGGCTATTGCCGAGCGCCTTTTATGGATGATGCTTTCCTGAAGTGATTACCATGCGAACATGGGGTAGGGCTGCATCGTGGCGTTGACTTTAGCGCGGACGGCTGCGATGTTTTCGGGGCTTTCGGGGTTGCGGAGCACGGTGTCGATCATCTCGGCGATTTCCAGCATGAGGGGTTCCTTGGCGCCGCGGGTTGTAATGGCGGGGGTGCCGAGGCGGATGCCTGAGGTCTGGAAGGGGCTGCGAGAGTCGAAGGGAACCATGTTTTTGTTGGCGGTGATGTCGGCGAGCACGAGGGCTTTTTCGGCTACCTTGCCTGTGAGTTCGGGGAATTTGCTGCGGAGGTCTACGAGGATGCAGTGGTTGTCGGTGCCGCCGGAGACGATGTCATAGCCCATTTCGATGAGTGCGCCTGCGAGGGTGGCGGCGTTTTTCTGCACCTGGAGCTGATATTCGCGGAATTCGGGGAGAGGGCTTCGCCGAAAGCGACTGCCTTGGCTGCGATGACGTGTTCGAGCGGACCGCCCTGCACTCCGGGGAATACGGCTGAGTCGAGCAGCTGCGACATCATCTTTACTACGCCCTTGGGAGTGGTTTTTCCCCAGGGGTTTTCAAAGTCCTGACCCATCATGATGACGCCGCCACGGGGACCGCGGAGGGTCTTGTGGGTTGTGGTGGTCACGATGTGGGCGTATTTCACGGGGTTGTCGAGAAGACCTGCGGCGATGAGGCCTGAGGGGTGGGCCATGTCGACCATGAAGATAGCTCCGATTTCATCGGCGAGACGGCGCATGCGGGCGTAGTCCCATTCGCGGCTATAGGCGCTTGCGCCGCCTACGATGAGGCGCGGACGTTCGCGACGGGCCACTTCTTCCATCTGCTCGTAGTCAATGCGTCCGGTTTCGCGGTCAACGTTGTATTCAAGAGCCTGATATACGAGGCCTGAGAAGTTGACTGGGCTACCGTGGCTGAGGTGACCGCCGTGGCTGAGATTGAGGCCGAGGAATTTGTCGCCTAGGTTGAGGCAGGCCATGAAGACAGCCATGTTGGCCTGTGCGCCTGAGTGGGGCTGTACATTGGCCCACTGAGCTCCGAAGAGTTCTTTGAGGCGTTCGATGGCGATGCTTTCGGATTCGTCGACCACTTCGCAGCCTCCGTAGTAGCGGTGGCCGGGATAGCCTTCGGCATACTTGTTGGTGAGACACGAGCCCATTGCGCGCATCACCTGGTCACTGACGAAGTTTTCGGAAGCGATGAGTTCGATTCCTTTTTTCTGGCGCTGGTGCTCGCGCTCAATGATGTCGAAGATTACTTTGTCTTCTTTCATACCTTAAATAAAATATAGGGGGTGAGTTTTGGATCGGTTGAGGGTTAGGGGTTATTTTTTCTTTACGCTCCAGCCGAAGCGGCCTATTTCAGGACCTTGCTCGAAATAGTGGCCGTGGGAGTAGTTGAGGAGTCCGGCCGATGCGAGGTCAAAGGCTCCGGTGGCGGGGTCGATGAGGTTTTCTTCGGCGAGGACGTTGATGACGTCGGCTATGAACATGTCATGGCTTCCGAGTTTTACTATCTCTTTGACGCGGCATTCGATGGAGAGGGGCGATTCGGCTATGGAGGGGCAGCTGACTTTTTGGCCGGCGACGGGAGTGAGCCCGGTTTCCTTCCATTTGTCGTAGTCGCTTCCTGAGCGGACTCCTGCCCAGTCGGTGGCGCGGGCCATTGCGGTTGTGGTCAGGTTGATGGTGAATTCCATCTGTTCTTTGATCATGGCGTAGGAGTGGCGTTCGGGGCGCACTGAGATGTAGCACATCGGCGGGTTGGTGCAGATGGTGCCTGTCCAGGCTACGGTGAGCATGTTGCTGCGTTCTTCCGTGCCGCATGTCACCAATACGGCCGGAAGGGGGTAGATCATTGTGCCGGGTTTCCAGGATGTTTTCATCGGGGGCGTGGCTGCGGGGGGATGGATCAGATTATTTTTGCGTCGATGCTTTTTACAACCTGCGAGCAGTAGTGGCAGCTGATTGTCACGTCGTCGCGGTTGATTACGTGGAAGCGTGTGCGCATCGGTTCGTTGTTTGTGATGCATTTGGGGTTGCCGCACTTGACGATGCCTACAATGGTGTCAGGGAGTGAGACGGGGAATTTTTCCACTACTTCATAGTCGCGGATGATGTTGACTACCGCCGATGGTGCTATCAGCGCTATGCGGTTGAGGGTCGATTCGGGGAAGAATACGTCGGCGGCCTTGATGATGCCTTTGGTGCCGAGTTTCTTGCTGTCGAGGTTGTAGCCAATGGTCACTGCGCCGGTGAGGTTTTCGATTCCGAGGATTCTGACGGCTTTGAAGAGGGAGGCCGAGGGGATATGGTCGATCACGGTGCCGTTGCGCAGGGCGGCTACTGCGAGTTCTTGTTTTGAGACGGTCATGGGTGATGGTTGTTTTATTTCGAGTGTGGTGTTAGAGGGGTGGAGTGAGGGGAGAGGTGGTGAGATGCGCCGGCGCGGGTCAGGCTTCGATGCCGAGTGCGCGGCAGATTATGGCCTGGCGGGCGTAGAGGCCGTTGCGGGCCTGCTCGAAATAATATGCGTGGGGGTTGTCGTCGACATCCTGTGCTATCTCGTTGACGCGGGGCAGTGGGTGGAGTATGCGCATGTTGGGGCGGGCGTCTGTCAGCATGGCGCTGTTGAGATTGTAGAGGTCTTTGACGCGCTCATATTCCATGATGTCGGCGAATCGTTCGCGCTGCACACGGGTCATGTAGATGATGTCGCTTGTGTTGATTACTTCCGGTGAGAAGTCGCGGTGTTCGGTGTAGCGGATTCCGTTTTCGTCGCAGAAGATCTTGTATTCTTTCGGCATTCCGAGTTCCTCGCATGCCACGAAGCGGAAGGTGGGGTTGAAATATCTCATCGCCATCAGCAGAGAGTGGACTGTGCGGCCGTATTTGAGGTCGCCGACGAGGGTGATGGTGAGATTTTCGAGGGTTCCCTGTGTCTTGTAGATCGAGTAGAGGTCGAGCATTGTCTGGGAGGGGTGCTGGTTTGCTCCGTCGCCGGCGTTGATTACCGGGATGTCAGTGACTTCGGAGGCGTAGCGGGCGGCACCTTCGAGATAGTGGCGCATGATGATGATGTCCACATAGTTGCTGACCATCTTGATAGTGTCTTTGAGGGTCTCGCCTTTTGATGAGCTTGTGGTGTTGGCGTCGGAGAAGCCTATCACACGGCCTCCGAGACGGTTGACAGCGGTTTCGAAACTCAGGCGAGTGCGTGTTGACGGTTCGAAGAACAGGGTTGCGACTACGCGCCCTTCAAGCAGACGCCGGTTTGGATTCTCTTCAAAGCGACGGGCCGAGTCGAGAAGCGACATGATTTCATCGCGGCCTATATCGCTGATTGAAACAAGACTTTTGCTATTCATTGCAGTGAAATGTGAGTTCACTGCAAATTTATAGAATTTTCGTCTAATCCGACGGATAAAACGGCGGGAATTTTCAGATTAATTTTTATCCGTGGCTTCGGAGTCGGAGAGCTGGCGGCGCATTTCGCGGATGATTGTCATCGATTTGCGGTTGATGAAGAAGCCGATGGTGGCTCCGATGACTCCTCCTGCAAGGCAGCCGTAGAACATCAGGTGGCCGTAGAGCGATGAGAATGTGAAACACATGTAGAGCAGCAGCGGGAAGGCGAGTGTCATGGCTATGGCTTTGAGCCGTACTCTCGATGTCTCGATGGCGCAGACGGCGGCGAGGGCTTCGCGGACCGACATGATCGAGAAGTTGAGGCGGCGCACACGGAGGTAGTTGCGAAGGTGTAACGAGCCTATGAATATGAAGAAGCATATGGCGAGGATGGCCAGAGTCGGGGTGGCCGCGAAGTATGGAACCATGATCAGTACACCCATCAGGCAGAGCATGGTCAGTGCGAAGCTGATGGAGGCGAGACGATCGCGCAGAGTGGAGACACGGCCGGCTCTGACGCGCGACATCAGTTCGGCTGTCTCCGGCACGCCGCCGTAGCCGGGAGGGAAGCTGATGGAGTTCCAGTTGCTTTTCAAATCGTCGATATTCATGATGGGTTGTGCTTTGGGGTCTTTGGTAAATTCAGGTCGGGGGGGAGGTGGTGGATGGTGTCAGCGGTTGCTTTGGCGGGCCAGCCGCGATTTGATGCGGTGGAGCCGGGTGGCCACGTTGTTGCGGGTGAATCCGGTCACTTCTGCGATCTCGTCGTAGGAGCGTTCGTCGAGCCACATTAATATAATGGCTTTGTCAAGTTTGTCGAGGCCTGAAATCAGGCTGTACATCTCTCGCAGCTGTTCGGCTCTGGCGCTGCCGTCGTCGGCTGCGAGGTCGGCAGCGAAATCGAGAGAGGTCATTGAGGTGGCGTGGGTGTTGTGGCGGCGGAAAAATGTCACGCAGGTGTTGATGGCCGTGCGGTAGAGCCAGGTTGATATCGCCGCCTCGCCACGGAAGGAGTCGAGGCCCACCCAGATGTTTGCGAGAACTTCCTGATAGAGGTCCTGGAAGTGGTCGCGGTCGGTGGCATACATGTAACAGACCTTGCATATAAGCTGACGGCTGTCATTGACAACCTTCATGAACCGGGATTCTTTTTCGCTCTGTCGCATGTGATGCTGCTGATGGGGTTTACTGGGGGGAAGTGGGTGATGGTTTTCTTCATTAGACGCGAATTCGGCAGAAAAGTTACAGCGGATTGAAACTTTTTCGGTAATTTTGCGTCTAACGAAGAAAAAAATATCAGAAAGCTATAAAAGAATATACCAGTTATCACAACATGGACATCCTACAGGTAGAAAACGTCAGCAAAAGCTATTCGTCACACCGTGCGCTTGACAATGTCTCGCTCAGCGTTCCCGAAGGTCAGGTCTACGGACTGCTGGGCCCCAACGGCGCGGGCAAGACCACTCTCATCCGCATCATCAACCATATCACCGCTCCTGACAGCGGCCGTGTGCTTCTCGACGGCCATCAGCTGACCGAGGCCGATGTTTGTCACATAGGCTATCTGCCCGAAGAGCGCGGTCTCTATAAGAAAATGAAGGTGGGAGAGCAGGCTCTGTTTTTCGCTCGCCTGAAGGGGCTTCCGAAGCATGAGGCCACGAGGAGCCTGCGCGAGTGGTTTGAGCGCTTCGATATTCTCGACTGGTGGGACAAGAAGGTCGAGGAGCTGTCAAAGGGTATGGCACAGAAGATACAGTTCATAATCACGGTGCTACACCGGCCTAAGCTACTGATTTTCGACGAGCCTTTTTCCGGTTTCGACCCCATCAATGCCGAGTTGCTTAAAAACGAGATACTCAGGCTCAAGGAAGAGGGTGCCACGGTGATTTTCTCGACCCACAACATGGCTTCGGTCGAGGAGATCTGTGACAATATCACTCTGATCAACAAGAGCCGCAACATACTGAGCGGAAATGTGGAAGAGATCCGTCGGAAGTATTTCGGCAACCGTTATGATCTTCTTTACGAGGGCGATGACCGCAGCCTGATGGAGGCTCTGCAGTCTGTGGGCAATGAGTTTGAAGTCACGGCGGCCGATCAGCTGCAGGGACGGCGCAGACTGACATTCCATCTGAAAGAAGGCGTCGGGTTGCGCGATGCGATAGCGATAGCCAATGACTCTGTGAGGCTTGCCGGCATAAGCGAGAGCATAGCCTCGATGAACGATATATTCATCAGAGCTGTCAGAGAAGACGAAAGCTGCCGATAGGAATCAGCGGGTAAATTTTACGATTAATAAACAAACGGAGAAAACATCACAATGTCAAAAATAGGAATAGTGATAGAGCGCGAATACATGGAGCGCGTCAAAAAGAAAAGTTTTATCATCACCACGCTGCTGATGCCTCTGTTGATGCTTCTGCTGATGGCCATGCCGGCGCTGATCATGAGCTATGTCGACTCGTCGGCCGCTACGGTGGCTGTGATCGACAATACAAGGGTGATACTGCCGGAGCTGAGAAGTTCGGAAGATCTGAGATTCTGTCCGGCGGTCGATGCCACGGTGGATTCGGCGCTGACCCGCGAGGGCATAGACGCGGTGCTGGTGATTCCTGAGAATATCATCGACAATCCGCGTGCCGGGCTGAAGTACTACACCAGCGGTCCGTCATCGGTAGGCACTGAGGCCGGAATCACTGACCGCATCAACAGCATCATCGAGGCCCATCGGCTCAAGGCTTACAATATCGAAAATCTTGATGAGATTCTGAGCAGCGTGAAGAGCGATGTAAGCCTCACCACTGTGCGCGCCGACAAAGACAGCGAGGAGAGCAACTCGTCGATGTTCAGCTACGGCATAGGCATTGCCATGACTTTCGTTCTCTATATGTTCCTGCTGATCTACGGGCAGATGGTGATGACATCCATAATCGAGGAGAAGGGCAACCGTGTGCTCGAAGTGGTGGTCTCGTCAGTGAAGCCCGTGCAGCTGATGATGGGCAAGATCATCGGCGTGGCGCTTGTGGCAGTGACGCAGATGGTTATCTGGGGAGTGCTGCTCTCGGTCATGTCGGCCTTCGTGCTTCCAGCGCTTGTTCCGGCCGATGCGATGGCCGATGTGGCGGCTGTGCAGAGCGGCCATTTCGACCAGGTGGGCGATTCTTCGTCAATCGAGATCATCCAGGCCATCGGGATGCTCGGTAATGTCGGCAATATTGTTACGCTGATGGCGCTGATGACGGTGTTTCTGGTGTTCGGCTTCCTGCTCTATTCGTCGATTTTCGCAGCCGTAGGATCAGCCGTCGACAATATTCAGGATGCCAGTCAGCTGACATCATTGGCCGTGTTTCCGATTCTCTTCGGACTGATTTTTGCAATGGTGGCCGCCGCAGACCCGATGGGGAGCGTGGCGTTCTGGATGTCGATGTTCCCGCTGACATCGCCGATGGTGATGGTGGCCCGCATACCGTTCGGGATTCCGGGCTGGGAAATAGCGTTGTCGCTCGTGCTTCTTGCCGCGGGGTTTGTGGCTATGGTCTGGCTTGCCGGAAAGATCTACCGCGTGGGCATCTTCATGTATGGCAAAAAGCCTTCGGTCAAGGAACTTGTCAGGTGGATCAGATATAAGTAGGGCGAAAGCATGAAAAGCAAAATATATACGCGCGCGATTAAACTTTTGAGACGCTCGCTTGTCTAAACTATATCACAATATCTCTCACACACTATGAATATCAAGCGTATTTTCACATTCTTAGCCGGAACTCTGGTTGCAGCCGGAGCGGTGTCGGCACAGTCGTATTACGATGACGACATATATTTCGACGCCTCCAAAGCCAGCAAGCCAGCCCAGAAAACGGCCAAAAAGAACAATAATAGGACCGCAGTTGTGGTCTATGACTATCCGTCGGCTGACAATTATATGGTCAGCGGCACCCGCACCATCAGCGTCGATGACTATAACCGGCGCGGAATTTTTGCGACCGACTCTCTGACGGCCGACACTACCGCTACTGACTTTGCCTATACCCGACGCATAGAGCAGTTCTACAATCCGGAGATTGTAAGCGGTTCAGGAGATGAGGAACTGGCCAATATCTACTATATGGAGCCCGACCAGGTCAATATCTACGTGAATACCCCGTCGGCCTATTGGGGATATGACTATTTCTATCCCTACAACGCCTGGGCATCGCCTTACTGGTATAACAACTACTGGCGCTGGAACTCGGCATGGTACTGGGGATCATGGTATGATCCTTACTGGGCCTGGGGATGGGGACCGTCATGGGCTTATCCGGGCTGGGGTCCGGGTTGGGGCTATCCGGGCTGGGGTCCAGGCTGGGGCCATCCGGGCTGGGGCTGGGGAGGTCCGGTCTATACCGGTCCGCGTCGCGCTCCGAATCTTCTTGCCGGCCGTCATCCCGGTGTGGGCAGTGCCGCCCGTCCGTCGTCAAGCGGACGGCGTCCCGGATCTTACGGCTATACAAACAGCCGTCCGGGTGTGTCGACCAACCGTCAGCCGGCAGTCACCAACCGTCGGCCCAACGTGACCACCAACCGCCGTCCGGCCACCAATCAGCGTCCGAACAATAACAACAATTATAACAATAACAGCAACTACAACAATTACAATCCCAACAGCATCGGCGGCCGTTACGGCACAGGCAGCTATGGCTCCGGCAGTTACGGCGGCGGTAGCCGCGGAAGCGGAATGGGGTCAGGCGGTGGCAGCCGCGGCGGACGCGGTCGTCATTGATCAGAAGTATAACACAAAAACACTCACACTCACAAACTTCAGCTTATGAACAAGAAAGTATTGGCAGGGATGCTGGTAGCTCTTCCGTCAGCAATGATGGGCCAGACTGCACTCGATGCGTTTTCGATTTCGCAGACCGATATGCGGGGTAGTGCCCGCTTCATGTCGATGGGCGGTGCGTTTACCGCTCTCGGCGGTGATATCTCGACACTCAATCAGAACCCCGGCGGTATCGGTGTCTACCGCAGCAGTGACATCACGGCCACTCTCGATGTCACCTTCAAATCCGGAAAATTCAATGCCGGAGCAGGTTCCCAAAGTTGGAACCACACCGGTGTGGCCTGCAACAATTTCGGCTATATCGGCACCGTGAACCTTGGGTCGAATTCGGTGATGCCGTTTTTCAACTGGGGTGTGAGCTATTCGCGTGCGGCCTCGTTTGACCGCCGCTACCGCGGATCGCTCGGTTCGATCAATACCTCGCTGAGCAACTTCGTGGCTGACAATACCAACCGCACGTTTGTCAACAACGGCGGCATACCTCCGCAGCAGATGCAGTTTGTGGAAGGCAGCGATTATAATCCTTACTGGGACGACTACAACGGAAATCCCTATGCGCCCTGGCTGAGCACTCTGATGTACACTGCCGGAGCCATCAATCCGCTTACCGCCAACAGCTCCACTTATAACGGTCTCTATGACTATCAGAAGTCTTCTGGCTTAGCATCTGTGGAGGTCGAGGAGAAAGGCTATGTAGACGAATATGCCATAGACTTCGGTGGCAATATCTCCAATACGGTGTTCTGGGGCATAGGCTTCGGAATTACTGACGTGGAGTTCCGTTCGCGTTCATACTACTCAGAGAGCATCAACAATGCTATGGTTCCCGGATCGGCCTATGACGGCGGCTTTGTCACCGGTACGGCTGACTATACTCTTGCGAACTATAAGCACATCTGGGGAAGCGGCTTCAATTTCAAAGCGGGTGTGATCCTCAAGCCGGTCAATGAATTCCGCATCGGTGTGGCAGTGCATACTCCCACCTATTATAATCTTTCATATGAAGGCAGCGGCCAGCTGGGTTATCTCTACGATTCTTCCGAATATGCCGAGCCGGTTTCCGGCACAGCGGTTACGGATGACGGCTATATGCGTGAATTCGACTGGAAATGCCGCACTCCGTGGCGCTTCATGGTCGGAGCGGCCGGTGTGATAGGCGGACGCGCAATCATCAGTGCCGACTATGAATATCGCGCAAGCAATGACATCAAGGTCCAGGATTATGAAGGCACCGATTTCGCCGATGTCAACGGTGATATCAAGAACTACTACAAGGCTACCAACATCATGCGTCTCGGTCTGGAGTATCGCGTGACACCACAGGTCAGCCTCCGCGCCGGCTATTCCTATGAATCATCTCCCGTGACTACCACGGCTATGACCGGATATACCACCAACGGACAGGCGATAGATGCCAACGATGTCTACACTTCCGGCCCTGACGACACCGAGACTCAGCCCTCGTACACCTTTGACAAGGCCACTCAGTATGTGACCTGCGGTATCGGCTACCGCTATAAGAATGTGTATGCCGATCTGGCCTATGTCCACCGCCACCGTTCGGCCAAGTACAGCGCGTTTTCGAACTACAACGAGTATGGCACCGACTACTACGTGCCTGCACCGACCGGAAAGGTTTCGGATGACAACAACTCGCTTGTGCTCACCGTAGGCGTGCGCTTCTGATAACAACTGATTTATTCACAACAGCTTTTTAACAGCCCGCAAAACGAATGGCAAAAAAGAGTTCGCGACCTGCCCGACGCATAGTCGCGGATCGGAATGACAACATAGATCTCGACAATCCCGAATTCATCAAAGCCTGGGAATTGTTGCAGCACACCAAACAGTCGATTTTCCTGACCGGCAAGGCCGGAACGGGAAAATCGACTTTCCTGCGCTATATCACTGCCCATACCCGTAAGAAATATGTGGTGCTCGCACCGACCGGAATCGCGGCGGTGAATGTGGGCGGGGTCACTCTCCATTCGTTTTTCAGGATTCCGTTCAAGCCTATAGTGCCCGGCGATCCTGACTTCGCGCCAAACCGCATCAAGGAGCGAATGAAGTATCCCGGAAGCCTTGTGAAACTCATACGCGAGCTCGAACTGATAATTATCGACGAGATCTCGATGGTGAGGGCCGACATAATTGATTTCGTGGATCTGCTGCTGCGCACCTATTCGGGCAACCAGCGGGAGCCGTTCGGCGGCAAGCAGCTGCTTTTTGTGGGCGACGTGTTTCAGCTCGAACCGGTGCTTACTGGCGATATGCGCGATATACTGCGCAAGTTTTACCGCGATGCGTTTTTCTTCTCGGCCCATGCGTTTGACAGGATAAATCTCGTGCCGATAGAACTGCGCAAGATCTACCGTCAGAGCCAGGGTGAATTCGTGGAACTTCTTGACCGGATACGTATGGGCGCTGCTACGGCCGCCGATATCTCGCGGCTGAACTCGCGCTGCGTGGCGCTGTCTCTGCCTGTGGAGGGGGAGGAGAAACCCACCATGACTCTGGCCTCGCGCCGCGATATGGTTGATCAGATCAACGAATCGCGTCTGGAGGCCATTGACAAGCCGGTGTTTACATTTATCGGCGAGATAAAAAAAGATTTCCCTGAGAATTCGCTCCCTACGGATCTGGAACTGTCGTTGAAAGAGGGTGCGCAGGTGGTTTTCATCAAGAATTCGCCTGACAGATTCTGGGTCAACGGCACGATCGGCACTGTGACCACTCTCACGCAGGATCTGCTTGAAGTGAGGCTTGAAAACGGCGAAATCCATGAAGTGGAACCCGAAAAGTGGTCGAATATAAAGTATTCGTTTGATGAGAAAACCAACAAGATCATAGAGACGGAGCTTGGCAGTTTCACGCAGTATCCGGTGAAGCTGGCCTGGGCGCTTACCATCCATAAGAGCCAGGGGCTGACGTTCAACAATGTCATAATCGACCTTGGCCGCGGGGCATTTACCGGCGGACAGACTTATGTAGCGCTCTCACGCTGCCGGAGTTTCGAGGGACTGACGCTGAGGTCTACCGTGGCCGAGAGAGATATCTTTGTGAATCCGGCCATTCTGAATTTTAGCCGTTCGTTCAACGATCCGATACTGATTGACGGGGCCATGCGCAAGGCTCATGCCGAGGAGTGTTACGAAAATGCTCTCGCCAAGGCCGACGAGGGGGATTTCAGCGAGGCTTTCGATCTGTTTGCCGAAGGACTGAGAGCGAAAAGCATTCTTGACAACAAGAGTGCCATGAGGCTTGCCAGAAGCAAACTGGCCGTGATCGGCAAACTCAGAGAGAGGGTAGCGCAGCTTGAGTCGGATATAGCTGCTGACCGCGAGCGTTTCCGCGACATGGCTATGGAGTACACCTCGCTTGGCGATGACTGCCGTATAGACGAGATGCCTCTGCCGGCCATAGCGAACTATGACAAGGCTCTTGCTCTGTTGCCGGGCCATATCCCGGCGCTTTACGGCCGTGCGCTCGCAGCCATCACTCTTGAGGATTACAGTCGTTCGCTTGATGATCTGGGAGAGGTGGTGAGGCTCGATCCGGCTAATTTCGATGCGATGGTGCGCATGGGAATGACCTATTACCGCATGGATGATGTGCATAATGCTATGGACCGCTGCCTGGTGGCTCTGTCGCTGAGCGAGACCGCCGACTGTCCGCGTCAGGCGCTTCACGGTCTGCATTCGCTGTTGGCCGACATATATGACACTGCCGGCGATAAATCCTCGGCCCACCATCACAGAGAAATAGCGCGCCGTCTGCGCAAGTGAGGGGCGTCACGAGGCTCGACTCTCCAAGAAGCTATTTAAAATTTACGATAAGAGTTTAAACAGTTTCTTAGATTTCATCCATAAAAGCATAAAAAAAGAGGTTGCGTCGTGGTGAATACAAGACGCAACCTCTGTTTGGTTTTGCACATATGGATCAGGCGCAGAGACCTGTTTCCGATGCGGAGCCAGATGCTTATTCAGCAGCAGCCTCTTCGGCGGGAGCTTCTTCAGCGTTTGCTGCAGCTTCAGCCTCGGCAGCTGCGGCAGCAGCTTCGGCTTTCTTCTTGGCTACTTCTTCAGCCTTGGCTTTGTTTTTAGCTACTTCAGCTTCAAGACGAGCCTTTTCGTCGAGCTCTTTCTTGTCGGCCATAGAAGCGCGGAACTTGTCGACAGTCTGCTGCTTCTGAGCTTTCCAGGCTTCGAAACGACGCTGAGCTTCAGCTTCGTCGAAAGCGCCTTTCTTCACACCGCCCTGGAGATGCTTCATGAGAAGAACACCTTCGTTAGAGAGGATGGTGCGTACGGTGTCGGTGGGCTGAGCACCAACGTTAACCCAATACAAAGCACGCTCGAAGTTCAAAGTTACTGTAGCAGGATTAGTGTTCGGATTATAAGAACCTATCCTTTCAATAAATTTACCATCTCGTGGTGCCCTGCTATCGGCGATAACAATAGGATAGAACGCATAGTTCTTGCGACCATGACGTTGCAGTCTGATTTTTGTTGCCATTAATTTGTGATTTGTATTGATTAATTCGGGCGCAAAGTTACTGCTTTTGCGCGTGATTGCCAACCGTTGAGGCCTGACAATGCGGTGGATTGGGATTGTATTTAAGTATATTTAACATCTGTGGTGGCTTTTTGTCTGCTCAGGTCCGGAAAAAGGACGGCTTGCGGGAGCCGTGGCCGGGATCTTGCAAGCCGTCGGAATGGATATGGCTACTATTGTGTGGTGGAAGTGGCAGTTGCTGCGTATTAGTTTGACTGTAGGTTACGGGGGTGGTAGAGCCAGCCTCTGTATGGCGTTCCCATCGAGCGGACAATGCGGTGCCAGTAGGGGTCTTCCTCTCCACGAAGCAGATCGCTGACGGATGGGATGTCGGTGACGGCCCATACGTTTTTGCGCAGTTCCTCGTCGAGCTGCTCCACTCCCCAACCGCTGTATCCGATAAAGAAGCGCATGCTACCTTCAAGGGCATAGCCGTCATTGACAATGGAGATCATGGTGTCGAAATCGCCTCCGATATAAAGACCGTCGACTATCTCGCGCGACGAGGGGATCAGATCGCCGAGCGTGTGGACAAAATACAGCCGCTCGCATGACATCGGACCGCCGCAGTAGACGGGTATCGTGACCGATGCGGTGACGGAGGGAAGGAGGTCCTGAAGTGTGTAGCTGGTGCGGTTGTTGAGCACTATGCCCATAGCTGATCCGCGTTCTTCGTAGTCGACAAGGCAGATGACGGAATGGTGGAAGTAGCGCTCTCTCAGAAACGGTTCGGCGACAAGAAGCGATCCGGCGTGCGGAATGGCACTCCGGTTTATGTCTATGTTGAAAATCAGTGATTCAAAGTCGAGCATGGCCTGATTGTTTTTTTTTTGACAGCCTCTTGTCCGGGCTGAGTCCGGTGTGCGCATGGATATAGCCACGGTGCGCTCAGGCGAGCTCGCCGATGAGTGTGGCGGACGATGAGCCGGTCACGCGGACTCTGACCGTGTCGCCCACACGATAGTCGCCGCGGGGGAAGACAAGGGTCTTGTTCTGCTGGTTGCGTCCCACAAACTGTTCGCGTGAACGCTTGGAGACTCCTTCGACCAGCACATCGAAAGTCTTGCCTACATCGCGGGCATTGCTATCGCGCGAGAGTTCGTTCTGCACGGCGATCATGCGGTTTAGGCGGTCGATCTTCACCTCTTCGGTTATGTTGTCAGGCATGGTGCGGGCTGCCAGTGTGCCTGGGCGTTCGGAGTATTTGAACATGAATGAGGAGTCGAAGCCCACCTCGCGCATGAGCGAGAGAGTTTCCTGGAAGTCTTCTTCGCTCTCGTCATGGAATCCGGTGAAAAGGTCGGTGGAGATTCCGCAGTCGGGAATTGCCCGGCGGATTGCCTCGATGCGTCCGAGATACCACTCGCGGGTGTATTTGCGGTTCATGGCCTTGAGCACTTTGTCGGAGCCTGACTGGACGGGCAGGTGTATGTGTTTGCAGACGTTTGGCTTTGAGGCTATGACTGCGATGATTTCGTCAGACATGTCCTTGGGATGCGAGGTGGTGAAGCGGATGCGCATTTCCGGGGCTGCATCGGCTACCATTGCCAGCAGGCGGGCAAAGTCGATGGTCTCGCCGCTTTCGGTCTCGTAGCGGTAGCTGTTGACGTTCTGTCCGAGGAGGGTGGCTTCCTTGAAGCCGCGGGAGCGGAGATCGGCGAGTTCAGCCAGGATGCTTTCGGCCGAGCGCGAACGTTCGCGGCCGCGGGTGTAGGGGACAATGCAGTAGGAACAGAAATTATTGCATCCGCGCATGATGCTGATGAAGCCTGAGACGGTGTTGCCCGTGATGCGGGCGGGTATAATGTCGCGATATGTTTCTGTGGTGCTCAGCTCTACGTTGACGGCCTTTTCTCCGGCTTCGACTGAAGCGAAAAGGTTTGGAAGGTCAAGGTAAGAGTCAGGTCCGGCCACGAGATCAACGCCGTGACGTTCGATCAGCTCCTCTTTGACTCGCTCGCCCATGCAACCGATCACTCCGATGATGAGTTTCGGCAGATCTTTGGAGCGCTTTCTGCGGAGCGATGCGAGGTAGGCCAGGCGGGAGACTATTTTCTGCTCGGCGTTGTCGCGGATAGAGCATGTGTTGAGCAACACAGCGTCAGCTTCTTCCGGAGTAGCCGCCATCTCATAGCCTACGGTCTCCATGATGGAGGCCACGACTTCACTGTCTGCCACATTCATCTGGCAGCCATAGGTTTCTATATGTAATTTACGTGATTGTGTCATATTTTTAAGGTGGAAACTTTGGCGAAAAGCATAAGAATCCGTAATTTTGCTACAAAATTAAGAAAAACCGCGCAACGGGCAATGGAGAAACTGATATTATTCCTGATAGTATTCGGTGTCGGTTCGTTCTTTGAGTACCTCAAGAAGAAGAGGGAACAGAGAGCGGACAGCGTTGCGGGTAAAATTTTCGGCTCCGCTCAGGCATCAGAAACCACAGCCCGGACAGTGGCCCCAAAACCCAGGCGCAAGCCAAAGAAGGCGGAGCGCAAGCCGCCTCTGCCGGTCAGCTGTGTTCAGACTCCTGCGGATGCCGGGATCAGCCGCCTGTCACAGCAGCCGCCGGCATTGCCTGACGAAGTAGGCTCGATATTCGACGAGAGCCCGATTGACGAAGCCGGAAAGAACCAGGAGGTCTTTGCCTCCGGAAAGCAAGAGCAGGATCTGAGCGAGCATTATCAGCGCTGGCGCCGGGCTATAATTGACAGTGAGATTCTCCAGCGTAAATTTTAGCCTCTACAGATAGAACAGAACAAAAATCAAAACCGATCATTCGAAAAATAAATCTCTCCTTCACCTCCTAAAGAAAATTCAGAAAAAAGAAAAGTTATGAAATTCCCCATCCTGACTCCGGAAGAAGCCGCAGAACTTTTTTTCCACGATGCAAAATGTGGATTTTCCGGTTTTACCGCCCCCGGATCGCCTAAAGTGGTAACCCAGGCCATAGCAGCCAAAGCCGAAAAGCTTCATGCCGAAGGCCAGCCTTTCAAAATCAATATCATCACGGGAGCCTCTACCAGCGACAACTGTGACGGCATTCTCGCCCGTGCGAATGCCATCGGCAAGCGTACTCCCTATCAGAACCACCCGGATCTGCGCAAGCGCATCAATACGCATGACGCCCACTATTTCGACCTGCATCTTTCTGAAGCCGCTCAGAAGCTGCGCTACGGATTTTTCGGTGATCTCGATCTCGCGATCATCGAGGTGTCTGACATTCAGGATGACGGCACTGCAGTGGTAGGCACAGGCGTGGGCAACGTTCCCACGATAGCCCGCATGGCCAAGAAGATCATCATAGAGCTTAACGAAAAACTGCGCCACGCCCTCCACGGACTCCATGACATCTATCTTCCGCTCGATCCCCCCAACCGTGGCGAGATACCCATCTTCAAGGTAAGTGACCGCATCGGTTCTCCCGTGCTTAAGATCGACCCGGAAAAGATTGTCGGTGTGGTGATGAGCGACCACTATGAAGGTGTCAAGGCTTTCACTCCGCTTGACGAAACCACCAAGATGATCGGCGCTAACGTCTGCCGCTTCCTTATCGAGGAACTTCGTCGCGGCGGCATCCCCAAGAGCTTCCTTCCGCTTCAGTCCGGTGTGGGCAATGTGGCCAATGCTGTGCTCTACGGTCTTGCAGACGCAAAGGAGATTCCTCCGTTCGAAATGTACACCGAAGTAATCCAGGATGCTGTGATCGACCTTATGAAGCAGGGCCGCTGCAAATTCGGATCGACCTGCTCGCTGACCGTCTCCAACGATGTTGAGGACGAGGTCATCAGCAATATCGAGTTCTTTAAGGAGCACGTGGTTCTTCGCCCGTCGGAAATCTCCAACAATCCTGAGGTCATCCGCCGACTGGGGGTGATCTCCATGAACACAGCTCTTGAAGCCGACATCTTCGGAAATATCAACTCGACCCACGTGACCGGCACACGCATGATGAACGGTATCGGCGGTTCTGGAGACTTCACCCGCAACGCCTATATCTCAATTTTCTCCTGCCCGTCGATCACCAAGGAGGGCAAGATTTCAAACATTGTGCCTATGGTGTCACACGTAGACCATACCGAACACTCGGTAGATATCATTGTGACCGATCAGGGTATCGCCGACCTCCGCGGTCTTGACCCGGTTGAACGCGCCCATGAGATCATCAACAACTGCGCGCACCCGATTTACCGCGAACTGCTCAACGATTATCTGAAACTTAGCACCCGTGGCGGTCAGACTCCCCACACTCTCCACGCCGCACTCGCTTTCCACACCGAGTTCCTCTCGTCAGGCGACATGCGCAACGTGGACTGGTCGAAATTCGCTTAATCCACACCGACTGACGCCGCAGACTCCGCGGCACAGAGATCATAATCCAATCCGCCTTCGGTATCAAGAGTATGATGCCAAAGGCGGATTGCGTTTTTTTGCTGCAGTGGATATGACTCTTCATTTCAGTTACAAAGCTCGCTATGCTCTTTCAATTCAGAGCCATATCCATCTCAAATCTTTCGCTCAGATTTTAACTGTTGTTATGAAACACTCTCTTATCGGTTATTTGTAGCCGGATTGCGAGAGTGTGGTCTCGGAGTCGTAGAAGGCGGGAGAGAGGAGGTCGGGGAGCGCTATGGCGTGGCGGTCGAGCGTGGCGGATATTATGCGGTGGCCTATGAAGCGCCCTATGGCTCCTGGCGACCGGGGATTTATGGCTGAGGTGAACGGGGCCGGGCTTACGAGCATCGCCGCCAGCTGAGGATCGGTTGAGAATATCATTTTCTGTTCGGCCATTGTCTGCCAGACTCGATGCTCGTTGGAGTCAGCCCATTTCATCGCTTCGGTGTCATATCCAAGGGCCTGCTGCTCGCTGAGGCCGCAGATCTGCATGACGGCTTCTGTGACGGCTCCTTCATAAAGCATGCGTGAAAGTGCTGTAGGATATTCAGCGGAGGGGCGATAGGGATAATTGCCGCGGACTATGGCTTCAGCTATGTCAGGCAGGAGCCTTTCAGGGGTCTTGCTGGCGCGGATATAGTCAGGGAAGTAGGCGTAGGGCGGATAGTCTGAGCCTAAATAGTGGTTGAGGCCAAGGTAGAGGAGGGAGTCGACCGTGAAGACTGACTGATTGAACGGCGAGACTATGGCTATGACCGATGGAAAGCGATTGCCGGGAAAGAGTTTCTCAAAACTGAATCTCATGCGGCCCAAGCTGTTTTCAAGCGGCTGCATGTCATGCCAGACGGAGTCCATAGCCCGGTCATGCAGGCGGATGGCGGGATTGCGGTTGTAGACGTGGATTGCAGAGTCGGTCAGCTGACCGTAGCCGGAGAGAGAGAAGAGGGTGGCGGCTGCTGATTGCATGGCCGGATCTTCCGGCATGATGTCGGCCCGCAGGGCAAGGTCAAGGCGCCTGATCTCTACCGGTTCTCCTGCCCGGCTTCCGGAACATGATGATAGGAATGTCACCGGTATGGCAAGCATGACGGCCACATATATTATATATAAGGTGTAGTATTGTCTGACGGGAAGAATCATGGGGAGTATATGTACTGTTTAATTGTTCAAAAGTAGCTATTTTTTGCCATTAATGCACAAAATCGAGGCTGAGAAATGGCAATTAGGGATAGTTTTACTAACTTTGCCTAAAATTTGGCAAACCAGAAAATTCTACATGTCACTGTCACGAATCATAAAGCAGCTTCTACTTATACTGCTTCTGCCTGCATTGGCTCTGTCAGCCGAAGGCAAGGAGTTTACGGTAGTCATAGATCCCGGCCACGGAGGTAAGGATGCCGGAGCTCTCGGACGGAAGACAAATGAGAAGACCATAAATCTGGCAGTAGCCAAACAACTCAGAGATCTGCTGAGGTCAAACATGAACGATGTCAATGTCATCATGACACGCAGCAATGACACCTTTGTCACTCTTCAGGGACGTGCTGACATGGCCAACCGTAAGCATGCCGATATTTTCATTTCGATACATGCCAACTCGGTCGACAAGAAATCGCCGATGTTCACAAGCGTGAACGGAGCTGCGGTCTATACTCTCGGACTTCAGCGCAGCGAAACGAATCTCAGTGTAGCTATGCGCGAGAATGCAGTGATGAAACTGGAACCGGACTACTCGACGACCTATGAGGGGTTCGATCCGTCGTCGGCTGAAAGCTACATAGCGTTTGAGATGATGCAGCATGCCAATCTCGATCAGAGCATAGAGCTTGCGGAGGCTGTGCAGAATCAGCTTGTCAGAACGGCCGGCCGCAAGAACAACGGTGTGCGCCAGGCTCCTTTCTGGGTGTTGGTGCGCACGAGCATGCCGGCGATACTTGTGGAGCTTGATTTCATCTGTAATCCTGCTATGGAGAAGTTCATGGCTTCGGAGCAGGGACAGAAGAAGCTTGCACTGGCTATCTATCGCGGAATTGAAAAATACCGCAAGGTCGCTGACAAGCCGGCGGACTCACGGAAGGAACGAGTGGTGGCCGACTCAAGACCTGAGGAACTGCCGTCATCAGGCGCTGCGCAGTCAGGCTCTGAAACAATAGCCGGTAAAAAAGCTGAGAGCAAGGCCGCCGCCGCCGCTGCCGATGCCAAGGACAGAATTGTATATAAAATACAGTTCCTGACAGCCGGCTCGCCTCTGCGCAAGGGCGATTCGAGGCTGAAGGGTCTCTCGCCGGTTGAATATTATAAGGATGGAAATATGGTCAAATACACCTACGGATCATATTGCTCCCAGGCGGAAGCATCCAAAGAACTGAAAAAAATAAAGAAATCATTCCCTGACGCATTTGTCATCAAGACATGCAACGGGAAACGCATCAAATAACCCAGACTCATGAAAAAAATACGGACCAAGGAATTCATCATAGGTGCCAGTGTATTGCTGTCGCTGCTGATTCTCTTCTTCGGAATTGATTACCTCAAGGGTATCAATGTTTTTAAATCGGCCAATTACTATTACGCCTCCTACACGAATGTGGCAGGTCTGTCGCAATCGGCTCCGGTCACTCTCAACGGTTTCAAGGTGGGGCTTGTCAGAGAGATCAGCTATGAGTATGACAATCCCGGACATGTGGCTGTCGAGCTCAGTCTTGACAAGCAGCTGAAGCTTCCGGAAGGCACAAAGGCCGCTCTTGTCACCGACATGCTCGGCACTTCGAGCATTGAGCTGCAGATGGGCACAGGCAAGAATTTTTATGAGATCGGTTCTAAGATAGAGGGTGTGGTCAACGGAGGCCTGATGGACCAGCTCGGCGGAGACCTGATGCCGACTTTGGCCAGAATCGCACCTCACATCGACTCGCTTGTTGTTGCGCTGACCACCATAGCAAGTGATCCGGCTCTTCTAAGATCCGTGCAGCGCCTGGACGATATCATGGCTAACCTTGAAGTGTCGACCAAAAATCTTAACGCGGCTATGGCCGGCGTTCCGGCTTTGGTCAACACCGCCAACGGAACCATGACAAACGTGAAGGAGATCTCTGCCAATCTCACTCAGATCTCGGCGGCTCTCGCGGTGGTGTCAGAGGATCTCAAGACAATGCCTCTTGACTCGACAATGCGCAATATCAATAATATAACAGCCAATCTCGACCGCGCTACCCAGCAGCTCAACTCTACAAATTCGTCGCTCGGTCTGCTGCTCAACGATTCGGAACTTTATAACAATCTGAACAACTGTGCCGCGCATGTGGACAGCATTCTGATCGACCTTAAGAAGAAGCCCAAGCATTACATTCCGTCTATCAAAATATTCTGACACAGCGGCCTCAGTCAGAATAGAAATATACAGTAAAAAAAACTCCGTCGGTGCGAGAAAATGCACAGGCGGAGTTTTTTATCCGTAATGGTATATGAGTTTCTGGCGGTTGGTATGGCATCGATCCTCTGGTCTGCCTCAATCTTCAGTCGGGCGATTTCAGGAGGATGGATCGGAGGTCGTTGCGGGATATTACGCGAATTTCGGTCGGACCGTAGTCAATGAGGCCGCGTTCTTTCATGGAGTCGAGGGTGTTGATGAATGACGAGCGCTGCACGCCGAACAGTGAGTAGAGGTCTCGCTGGCGGCAGGCGAGCACTATGTCTTTGGCATCGCGCTGGGTGAGGGCGATGATCCAGAAGGCGATTCGTTCTTCAAGAGATCCTGATGTAAGAGCGACAACTCCGTCAATGGCTTTCTGGGCGTTGGTTGAAATGAAGTTAAGATAGTTGAAGAGGCAGACTTCATCGCTGCGGATAATGGAAATGAAGTCGTTTTTTTCGATTTCCATTATAGATACGGTGTCAATCGCTGTGACGGAGGCCGGGAAGAGGGTATTGCGCCCGAAGAGAAAGTCGGGAGAGATTACCGATGGCGCTTCGAGAGTCTGGCTTACAATGAACCGATCGGAGCTGTTGCGGATGGAGAGTCTGACTTTGCCGCCGATCACAAACATGAGTCTGGTGCAGGGATCGCCGGCCATGACTATTTTCTCGCCGGGCAGAAACTTGAGGAATGCAAGGCGGGTGCCGCCCACAATCTCAGATATACGGTTATAGCTCACGCCGTTAAACAGCGGAAGCCCCATAAGATTCTCATACATGCTGTTGAGTGCCATAGACGCTATGTTTTTATTTCTATCTATATTAACGGATTTTGGAAGAATTTAGTTTTTCCGTTCTATAGAATTGCCATTTGCCCGGTTACTTTCCGGAGTTTTCGCGGCGCATTTTGAAATAGAGCTGGGCGGAGTTGATGGTGTTCTGCCAGGCCACATAGGCTGCCGGGGCTACGGACGATACCGGATGTAGATAGGTGAGGGCCATCCATATGGCCAGGACCGTGTTTTTCTGGCCAAGTCCCTGTGCCCCTGCAATCTTGTCGCCGCCGCGGCGTCCGATCTTGCGTCCGATCCAGAATTGGGCGCAGCAGACTATGCCGGAAAATATGGCGAGGATGATCATTTCCGGGATGGCTTCAGTGGGCTCGTCCATGATGAAGCTGACGGCGCGTCCGACAACTATGAAGAGCGAGACAGCCCAGATGTAGAACGAGACGGCCTGCTTTTCGGCAACCGCGCGGTGGACTTTCGGTAAGATTTTAAGCAGACACAGCGCAAGCACGAGCGGGAGGATTATAAGCGGCATGACTTTGGCTGAGATTGTCAGCAGGGCGTCGGAGAAGGGGATGCCGGCATCGCTTCCCATGAGGGTGAAAATTACGGGGGCGAGCAGAGCGACCGCGATGTTGGATATTATAGAAAATGTAGCCAGGCGCGGCACACTGCCTCCGAGCATCCCGGTGATGACGGGTGCGGCTGTGGCGGTGGGACAGAAGACACAGATGAAGGTGCCTTGAGCCACATCGACGCTCATGGGGGCGATGATGAAATAGAGTGCCAGTGCTCCGATGATCTGCACGGAGAGCAGGCTCCACGACAGAGCTGTGATCCTGAATTCATGTGGTTTCACACGGCAGAATGTGATGAATAGCATGATGAAGATGAGGTAGGGGGCGATGAATTCAATCTGTACCATGAAGTCGTGGAAGAGCATCCCGGCTACCATTGCGATAGGGAGTATCCAGGGCTTGATGCGCTTGCGTAAAAGAGCGATGTTCATAAGTAACTTTTACTATCGGGGTGCAAAATTACCGAATTAATCCGGTAAAATTTGTATGTTTGCAATTTAAAACGAATTGAAAATTTTTATGGCAGACAATTATCTTGAAAAGCGGATGGAGGAATACCGAGCCGGGAAGCTGACTTCGAAAGGTGGAAAGACTTATGTGGCCCGGCAGCGTAAGGCCGGAGAATTTGTGGTGGCCTTTCCGCCAATGAGTGTGCTTGTGCTCTGCGAGGATGCCGCCCTCGTCAGCCGTGTGTGCAGCTGTTTCCGGAAAGCGGATTTCCAGGTGGCTTTCTGTATGACAGACCGACGTGAGGGGACTCGCATAGCCCAGAGTGCCGGATGTCGGTTCTATCCGGTGGACTCAGGCGATGCGGGGCAGCTCAACGGGGTTGTCGACGATCTGGCCGATCGTTGGGGTGCTGTCGATGTCGTGGCTGACCTGCGCGGGCTTACCGATGAAGAGTTTGGCGATTCGGCCTGCGAGGTGGCCTCGCTTCTTCTGCTGCATTCTCATCCTGATTTCAGGCTGATAGCTTCGACTGAACTGAATCTTTGAGGTGTGGATTTTTTTGATTACCTTTGTATGCTAATTTTCAATATAATTCAAAACAGTAAATAAACAAATCATTATATCATGGCTCTTCAATGTGGCATAGTGGGACTTCCCAACGTGGGCAAGTCAACATTGTTCAACTGTCTGTCAAACGCAAAAGCTCAGTCGGCCAACTTCCCGTTCTGTACTATCGAACCCAACGTGGGTGTGATCACCGTTCCTGACGCTCGTCTCAACAAGCTTGTCGACATGTGTCAGCCGCGTAGTGTGGTGCCTGCTACAGTCGAGATCGTGGATATAGCCGGACTTGTCCAGGGCGCGAGCAAGGGCGAGGGACTTGGCAACAAGTTTCTGGCGAATATCCGTGAGACGGATGCCATTCTCCACGTGTTGCGCTGCTTCGATGATGACAATGTGACGCATGTCCACAATACTGTGGATCCTGTCCGCGACAAGGAGATCATAGACTACGAGCTGCAGCTCAAAGATCTTGAGACTGTGGAAAGCCGTATGGCAAAGACTCAGAAGCAGGCTCAGACCGGAGGCGACAAGGTGGCCAAACTGCAGTATGAGGTGCTGAAGAAGTATCATGATGCGCTTTCGCAGGGCAAACCGGCGCGCACGGTGGAGCTGGAGACTGTCGACGAACAGAAATTCGCCCATGATCTTTTCCTGCTGACGAGCAAGCCGGTGATGTATGTCTGCAACGTCGATGATGCATCGGCTGTAGGCGGCAACAAGTATGTAGAGGCTGTCCGTGAGGCTATCAAGGACGAGAATGCCCAGCTGCTGATCGTAGCTGCCCAAACCGAGAGCGAGATAGCCGAACTTGACACCTTTGAGGAGCGTCAGGAGTTCCTGGCCGAGATCGGTCTTGAAGAGTCGGGTGTGGCCCGTCTGATCCGTGCGGCTTATGCGCTGCTCAATCTCCAGACATTCTTTACAGCCGGTGCCGATGAGGTCAGAGCCTGGACATTCATGCGCGGCAGCAAGGCTCCGCAGTGTGCCGGCGTGATCCATACCGACTTCGAACGCGGCTTCATCCGCGCGGAAGTGATCAAATATGACGATTATGTGGCTCTCGGAACTGAAAGCGCGGTGCGCGATGCCGGCAAGATGGCAATCGAAGGCAAGAATTACGTTGTCCAGGATGGTGATATCATGCACTTCCTGTTCAATGTCTGACCCGATATGAGGCTTCTGTAGCGGGGCGTTTCCGGCGCTGATGTCTGATCGCCCCGCAAACAGCCTCGTTCTATTTATCGAAAAATCTCTCTTTATCACGGTCTTCGGCTATCAGCCGAGACAAGATGCAATAGTTTACTTACCTGACAATACATAATTTCACGGAGTACCATGAAAAATACTCTTCTCGCTATCCTTTTTGGCGCGGCTGCCATTTCTGCTGCAGGCGCTGATGAAAATAACAGACTGAAACTGCACTATGACCGTCCTGCCGAGTTTTTTGAAGAGGCTTTGGTTATAGGCAACGGCAATCTCGGAGCCATAATCTATGGCGGAACTGCTGAAAACCGGATTTCACTTAACGATATAACACTCTGGACCGGTGAGCCGGAACGCGGAGTGACTACTCCCGATGCCTATAAGGCAATACCTGAAATCAGAGCGGCCCTTGACCGTGGCGACTATCGTGCGGCAGATTCTCTTCATCGTAAAGTGCAGGGACATTATAGCGAAAACTATCAGCCGCTGGGGCAGTTGACCATCAGTCACGAAGGTGTGGCGCCAAAGGTCAGCTCATATGAGCGGGAACTTGATCTGACGACAGCTATGGCCGCCAACAGGTTTAATGACGGAAAGGGGGAACTGAAAACCGACTATTTTGCCTCGGCCCCTGATTCGGTAATAGTGTTGAGGCTTTCGGGCGAGCATCCTTTTACCGCCACGCTCAGACTTTCATCGCAATTGCCTGCTAAGGTAACGTCTGATGCCCGCGGAGAGATCCGTTCGCTCGGCCACGCCGCCTATCTTTCGCTTCCGGGCTATACGTCGTTTGAAGAAAAACTGAAGTATGACCCTGAGCGTGGCACTAAGTTCTGCACTATTCTGAAAGCAGAAACCGATGGCGGTGAGATCATCGCCGAGGCTGACGGTGCGCTCAAACTCAAGAATGTCAGAGGAGCCGTCATCTATATAACCAATGTCACAAGTTTCAACGGCTTCGACCGTGATCCGGCCAAAGATGGCCGCGATTATGTGGCGCTTGCTGAAAAGCGTATCAAAAAAGCCGTGGCCAAGGGAGCTGATAGCATAAAGCGTGACCATATTGCAGATTATACATCGCTATTCTCACGCGTCAGCCTTGATCTCGGTGCGACGCCTGATTCTGTGGCTGTGCTCCCGACCGATGTGCAGCTGAAACGCTATACTGATCTTAAGGAGGTGAATCCCGACCTTGAGGAGCTGTATTTCCAGTATGGCCGTTATCTGCTGATCTCATGTTCGCGCACTCACGGAGTGCCTGCAAATCTTCAGGGGCTCTGGAATGAATATATCCTTCCGCCGTGGAGCAGTAATTATACCACCAATATAAATGTAGAGGAGAATTATTGGCCGGCTGAAATCACAGGTCTTGGCGAACTTCATGCCACCGCCTTGCTCCCCTGGATCAAAAATCTGTCGGCAAGCGGCAAACGCACGGCCCGTAATTATTATGGTGTGGACCGCGGATGGTGTCTCGCCCACAATTCAGATATATGGGCCATGACAAATCCTGTAGGGCTGACTGATGGTGATCCCACTTGGGCCAATTGGAACATGGGTGGCGCATGGCTCGCAAGCCATATCTGGGAACATTATCTCTTCGGGCAGGACAAGAAGTTTCTGGCTGAGTACTATCCGACTCTTAAGGGAGCTGCCGAGTTCTGCATCGGATGGCTCATTGAAAAAGACGGAAAGCTGATCACATCGCCCTCTACTTCGCCGGAGAACAACTATGTCACTCCCGATGGTTATGCCGGAGCCACATTCTATGGCGGAGCGGCTGACCTTGCCATGATCAGGCAGTGTCTGATGGATGCCCGTGATGCAGCCGAGGAGCTTGGCCTTGATTCGGACTTCCGCACAGAAGCTGATTCCGTGCTCCAGCGACTCTATCCCTATCAGATCGGACACAAAGGCAATCTTTCGGAGTGGTATTTCGATTGGGAAGACCGCGACCCTACTCACCGTCACCAGTCACATCTCTACGGACTCTTTCCGGGAAGGCATATCTCACCGGCCTCTACTCCGGACCTCGCGCGCGCATCCGCGCGTACATTGGAAATAAAGGGTGACAACACAACCGGCTGGAGCACCGGATGGCGTGTCAATCTGCTCGCCCGTCTGCTCGATTCAGAAGGAGCCTACCATATGTATCGCCGCCTGTTGCAATATGTGAGTCCTGACAATTATAAAGGATCGGATAAACGGAGTGGGGGAGGCACCTATCCTAACCTTCTTGATGCTCATGCTCCATTTCAGATTGACGGAAATTTCGGTGGAACAGCCGGCGTGGCCGAAATGCTGATTCAGTCAACTCCTGAAAGTATAGTCTTGCTGCCTGCTATTCCTGTCCAATGGTCCGATGGAAATGTTAAAGGTTTGCGTGCGCGTGGTGGATTCATAGTAGATATGGAGTGGCGAGGTGGAAAATTGTCATCCGCTACCATATATTCTCCGAATGGTGGATCTACCACAATAGTGCTTCCTGATGGCTCAAAAAAGGCCATAGAACTCAAAAAAGAGGGTAAAATCGCCCTTAAATGTTAAAATAGCGTTAAAATACTGCGAAATATTTGGAGGGAATTAGAGAAATGTCTACCTTTGCACTCTCTTTTGAGAAGCAAGGCCTGCAGCGGCAGACTGACAGAAGATATAACGCTGGAATTAGTAGGTTGGTTTGCCGATCAAATCCTAAGAAAGGTTAAAATCTTCAGAAAAATTTGCGAGATTCAAATAAAGGTTGTACCTTTGCAAAGTTTTCCACTGGCCGCCACGGCGATCGAGAAAGCAACGAGAGAACATTGAAAGATTTACAATAGACATGAAAGTAGTACAAGAGTCATTTTTAGGAAATGCACTCTGTCAATTTCAAAGTTAGATCGCAATAGATTGAACGGACATCCACTGACGGACCGGGCAGACATTCGGTTTTTGACGGTTGTTTCTGTGAAAGCAAAAGAAATAACAGAACAAACGGTCTGTATTTTAGCTTTGCTTTTTTTAATAAAGAAGAAAAGAAAAATATATAGACAACAACGAAGAGTTTGATCCTGGCTCAGGATGAACGCTAGCGACAGGCTTAACACATGCAAGTCGAGGGGCAGCGGGGAGGTAGCAATACTTCCGCCGGCGACCGGCGCACGGGTGAGTAACACGTATGGAACCTGCCCGTAGCAGGGGGATAAGCGGAAGAAATTCCGTCTAATACCGCGTAATAACTCCGAGAGGCATCTCATGGAGTTTAAAGGGTAACACCGGCTACGGATGGCCATGCGGCGCATTAGCTAGTTGGCGGGGTAACGGCCCACCAAGGCGACGATGCGTAGGGGTTCTGAGAGGAAGGTCCCCCACACTGGTACTGAGACACGGACCAGACTCCTACGGGAGGCAGCAGTGAGGAATATTGGTCAATGGGCGCGAGCCTGAACCAGCCAAGTCGCGTGAGGGAAGACGGTCCTATGGATTGTAAACCTCTTTTGTCGGGGAGCAAAAGACGCCACGCGTGGCGTTCCGAGAGTACCCGAAGAAAAAGCATCGGCTAACTCCGTGCCAGCAGCCGCGGTAATACGGAGGATGCGAGCGTTATCCGGATTTATTGGGTTTAAAGGGTGCGCAGGCGGAAGATCAAGTCAGCGGTAAAATTGAGAGGCTCAACCTCTTCGAGCCGTTGAAACTGGTTTTCTTGAGTGAGCGAGAAGTATGCGGAATGCGTGGTGTAGCGGTGAAATGCATAGATATCACGCAGAACTCCGATTGCGAAGGCAGCATACCGGCGCTCAACTGACGCTCATGCACGAAAGTGTGGGTATCGAACAGGATTAGATACCCTGGTAGTCCACACAGTAAACGATGAATACTAATTGTTCGGGGAGAATGATCCCTGAGTGATACAGCGAAAGCGTTAAGTATTCCACCTGGGGAGTACGCCGGCAACGGTGAAACTCAAAGGAATTGACGGGGGCCCGCACAAGCGGAGGAACATGTGGTTTAATTCGATGATACGCGAGGAACCTTACCCGGGCTCAAACGACACAGGAATACTTTTGAAAGGAGGTAGCTCTTCGGAGCCTGTGTCGAGGTGCTGCATGGTTGTCGTCAGCTCGTGCCGTGAGGTGTCGGCTTAAGTGCCATAACGAGCGCAACCCCCATCGCCAGTTACCAGCAAGTCAAGTTGGGGACTCTGGCGAGACTGCCGGCGCAAGCTGTGAGGAAGGCGGGGATGACGTCAAATCAGCACGGCCCTTACGTCCGGGGCGACACACGTGTTACAATGGCAGGTACAGAGAGAAGCAATGCGGCGACGCAAAGCGGAACTTGAAAGCCTGTCTCAGTTCGGATTGGAGTCTGCAACTCGACTCCATGAAGCTGGATTCGCTAGTAATCGCGCATCAGCCATGGCGCGGTGAATACGTTCCCGGGCCTTGTACACACCGCCCGTCAAGCCATGGAAGCCGGGAGTGCCTGAAGTGTGCAACCGCAAGGAGCGCCCTAAGGTAAAACTGGTGACTGGGGCTAAGTCGTAACAAGGTAGCCGTACCGGAAGGTGCGGCTGGAACACCTCCTTTCTGGAGCGGAAACAACGCCAAGCGTCAGTTTCCCGAAACTCCCGGACCGGAGATGTCCGCAGCGACTGACTTATGAAAAGAGTGACAAGCCGGAAGATGCTCCGGTACTGCTTTCAGCGTTCTATTGACCTTATAACCGGAATTTTTTTCCGGCTAAAAGGGGGATTAGCTCAGCTGGCTAGAGCACCTGCTTTGCAAGCAGGGGGTCAACGGTTCGAATCCGTTATTCTCCACTCAAAAAAGAGGACATTGACATATTGGAAGCGAAGAAGATACAATCTTCAAGCAAACACAACGAGTAAATCAAATCAAGCGAAACACGAGGTAACAAACTTCGCGTTTCTGAAATCAGACAAAAGACTGAACAATTTCAGAGAGCGAGCCGCGTGATGTTCGAACCGATTGAAAACTAAGGTCATAAAGAAAGGAGAGAAGGGCACATGAAGGATGCCTGGGCTCTCGGAGGCGACGAAGGACGTGATAAGCTGCGATAAGCTGCGGGTAGGAGCAAATATCCCTTGATCCGCAGATTTCCGAATGGGGCAACCCACTGCCCGAACAGGCAGTATCTTCCGAATGGAAGAAGCGAACTTGGGGAACTGAAACATCTCAGTACCCAAAGGAAAAGAAAATAACCCAATGATTGCGCCAGTAGTGGCGAGCGAACGCGCAAGAGCCCAAACCGGCGGTGTTCAGGCACTGACCGGGGTTGTAGGACCGTCAGCAAATGGACAGTTTGAAGTTAGCCGAAGCCTCTGGAAAGGGGCGCCGCAGCGGGTGACAGCCCCGTAGGCGAAAACAGACGACTGACAGAGACGGCACCTGAGTAAGCCGGGACACGAGAAATCCTGGCCGAATCCGCGGGGACCATCCCGTAAGGCTAAATACTACCGAGAGACCGATAGCGAACCAGTACCGTGAGGGAAAGGTGAAAAGAACCTCGAACAGAGGAGTGAAACAGACCCTGAAATCATGTGCCTACAAGCGGTCGGAGCTGCTTCGTGCAGTGACGGCGTGCCTTTTGCATAATGAACCTACGAGTTACCGTCGTTGGCGAGGCTAAGTCCACGGATGGACGGAGCCGAAGCGAAAGCGAGTCAGAATATGGCGCAATCTAGTCAGCGGCGGTAGACGCGAAACCAAGTGATCTACCCTTGGGCAGGTTGAAGGTGGGGTAACACCCACTGGAGGACCGAACCGGTAAGCGTTGAAAAGCTTTCGGATGACCTGAGGGTAGGAGTGAAAGGCCAATCAAACTTGGAGATAGCTCGTACTCCCCGAAATGCATTTAGGTGCAGCCTCGGGCGCAGTACCGTGGAGGTAGAGCGACTGATAGGATGCGAGGGCTTCACCGCCTATCAAGTCCTGACAAACTCCGAATGCCACGGCACGATCCCCGGGAGTGAGGGCGCGGGTGCTAAGGTCCGCGTCCGAGAGAGGAACAACTCAGACCACCGTCTAAGGCCCCCAAATCCGGGCTAAGTTGAAGACAATAACGAGGTGGGATTGCAAGGACAGCTAGGATGTTGGCTTGGAAGCAGCCATTCATTTAAAGAGTGCGTAACAGCTCACTAGTCGAGTGATCCCGCATGGATAATAATCGGGCATAAGTCCGGTGCCGAAGACGTGGAATTGACGGTTCATCCGTCGATTGGTAGGGGAGCATTCCGGTAGCCGCAGAAGGTCAGGCGCGAGCCTGGCTGGAGGTCCCGGAAAAGCAAATGTAGGTATAAGTAACGACAAAGGGGGCGAGAAACCCCCTCGCCGCAAGACCAAGGGTTTCTGATCAACGCTAATCGGATCAGAGTCAGTCGGGACCTAAGGCACAGCCGCAAGGCGCAGCCGATGGAAGAAACGGTCAACATTCCGTTACTCCCTTCAGGAGTGACGTGGAGACGGAGAAGTGACACTCCCGCGTGCTGACGGAATAGCACGTTAAACCGCGTAGGTATATCTGAGGCAGGCAAATCCGCCTCAGATGCTGAAACGGGACAGTACGGAGAGCCCCCGTGGCAATCCGACAGCGGAGGTAATCAGGCTCCCAAGAAAATCCGCTAAACTTAATCCTGAAGGGACCCGTACCCCAAACCGACACAGGTGGTCGGGTAGAACATACCAAGGCGCTCGAGAGATTCACGGTTAAGGAACTAGGCAAATTGACCCCGTAACTTCGGGATAAGGGGTCCCCTCCTTCACGGGAGGGGCGCAGAGAATAGGTCCAGGCAACTGTTTAACAAAAACACAGGGCTGTGCGAAATTGAAAGATGAAGAATACAGCCTGACACCTGCCCGGTGCCGGAAGGTTAAGAGGAGATGTCATCGCAAGAGAAGCATTGAATTGAAGCCCCGGTAAACGGCGGCCGTAACTATAACGGTCCTAAGGTAGCGAAATTCCTTGTCGGGTAAGTTCCGACCTGCACGAATGGTGTAATGATCCGGACACTGTCTCAACCGTGAGCTCGGTGAAATTGTAGTATCGGTGAAGATGCCGATTACCCGCAACGGGACGAAAAGACCCCGTGAACCTTTACTGCAGCTTAGCACTGTGACCGGGTGTGCGATGTGTAGGATAGTCAGGAGACAGAGAATCGGTGACGCCAGTCATCGTGGAGTCGACGTTGAAATACTGACCTTTGCACATCTGGTTTCTAACGCGCATCGGCGCGGACACTGCTTGGTGGGTAGTTTGACTGGGGTGGTCGCCTCCAAAAGCGTAACGGAGGCTTCTAAAGGTGCGCTCAGGCCGATTGGTAACCGGCCGCAGAGTGTAATGGCACAAGCGCGCTTGACTGAGAGACAGACAAGTCGAACAGGTAGGAAACTAGAGCATAGTGATCCGGTGGTTCCGCATGGAAGGGCCATCGCTCAAAGGATAAAAGGTACTCCGGGGATAACAGGCTGATCCCTCCCAAGAGCTCATATCGACGGAGTGGTTTGGCACCTCGATGTCGGCTCGTCACATCCCGGGGCTGGAGAAGGTCCCAAGGGTTAGGCTGTTCGCCTATTAAAGTGGCACGCGAGCTGGGTTCAGAACGTCGTGAGACAGTTCGGTCTCTATCTGTTGTGGGCGCAGGAGATTTGCGAGGCCCCGACACTAGTACGAGAGGACCGTGTTGGACCGACCTCCGGTTTACCGGTTGTTCCGCCAGGAGCACCGCCGGGTAGCCGCGTCGGGTAAGGATAAGTGCTGAAAGCATCTAAGCACGAAGCCCCCCTCAAGATAAGATCTCCACATAAGGGCCGTTTAAGACGAAGACGTAGATAGGTCGCAGGTGCAGGTGCGGTAACGTACACAGCCGAGCGATACTAATCGCCCAAACCCTTTCTTGGGAGCAATCCCAAACAAACAAAAACAATTTCAGCCGGCAGAACATCAAAGCAACGGCAAACGATAACAAAGCCTCTGGTTCAGTTCAGAGCGTCTGAAATACAAACTCGCGAGATAGCTGAAGAACATCAGCTTCGCTTCCAGTCACCTCTTTTTTAACGATACTAAGGTGGCCATAGCGTGAGGGCTCCACCTCTTCCCATTCCGAACAGAGAAGTTAAACCTCACCACGTCGATGATACTACGAAAGTGGGAAAGTAGATAACCGCCCCCTCTAAACCGCGGACCGGATCCTGTCACAGAGACAGCTTCCGGCCCGCTTTTTTTATATCCCTCCGCCCATCGGAAAAATCCGCGGACCCGTAATTTTTACCGAATCATTGTTATTTATTCACAGCTGGAATAAGGATGGTTCCGCTCATGGGATATAAATTTTGAATTATGTTTTTGTGGCGGCTTGGGGATTCTCACGGATTTTGCCTAAATTTGTATCGGGAATGGTTTTATCTGTCCCAAATGAAATTAAAAAAATATTATTTTACAATTTAGAATCCTGTGATGACATGAATTTTAGACGGCGATTCAGACAGTCGGTAGTGGCTTTTGCATTAGTTTTGCCTTTTGCGGTTTCTGCTGAACTTCCGATGAATTATGAGGGAGAGTTCAGTGTGGGAGCCGGAAGCGGTGATTTTGCGCCGTTTTATATTTCGTCGTTGCGTCACGGGCGTTTCACTCAGGCTGACAATGTGCAGGCGGAAGCCCGTCTTTGGCATGACATGGACTATGACCGGCGTTTTTCGTTCGGTTTCGGGTTTGACGTGATAGGCGGTTACTCTTCTGCGGTGAGCTATGAGCGCTATGACCGGGAAAGTAATTCATGGTTTTATCATTCAGAGCGTCCTTCAATGCTGAGAGTCCAGCAGCTTTACGGCGAAATAAAATACCGCGGGGTGTTTGTCGAAGCCGGGATGAAGGAGCATGATTCTCCTATTCTGCCTCAGTCGCTGACGAGCGGAGATCTGGTGGAGAGCGGAAACGCGAGACCGATTCCGCAGATAAGAGCCGGTTTCTGGGATTTTCAGAACATACCTTTCACTAATGGCTGGATGCAGATTTCCGGTGAGGTGGCATTTGGCAAAATGATGGATAGTTCATGGTGGCGTGATCATTATAACTATTATTCCTATCATATCTGCGAGAACGAGCTTTATAATTACAAGCGATGCTATTTCCGCACTAAGCCGACTGAGCGGCTGTCTGTTACGTTCGGTATGCAGGCCGTTGCCGTTTTCGGGGGCACGAACCGTTACTATCGGCGCGGAGAACTTATACTTGAAGACAAATATCCGGCAGGGATAAAGGAGTTTTTCATGATGCTACTTCCTTCGAAAGACGGAGGTGAGGGATTTGTGTCAGGAAACCATCTCGGCACATGGGATATCAAAGCCAGATATGCTTTTGCCAATGGATCCGAACTATCGGCTTACTGTTCCTGGCTTTGGGAAGATGGCTCCGGCATAGGTAAACTCAACGGCTGGGATGGCCTCTGGGGTCTTGGCTATAAGGCAAAATCGAAAGGTTTGGTAAGTGGTGCCGTTGTGGAATATCTTGATTTCACGAATCAGAGCGGGCCTATACATTTTGCTCCGGTTGACAATCCGGGAACCACAGTGCCTGACCATGTTTCAGGTGCTGATGATTATTATAACAATGCCTCGCATAACTCATATGCCTACTACGGACAGTCGTTAGGCACACCGGCCATCATGGCGCCGATCTATAACCGCGACGGCTACCCCGGCTTCATCGCCAACAGTCTGCGTGGTTTCCACATCGGAGTGGAGGGTGAGCTGGGCGGTGATATCAGTTATAGACTGAAAGGGGGCTACCGCAAAGCGTGGGGAACCTCGAAGGCTATGCTGAAAACTCCGATCCATGAAACGGCGGTTATGCTGGAGGCGAACTGGCATCCGGCTACGCTTGTCAAAGGACTTAGCCTTAACATGCAGGTTGAGCTTGACCGAGGTACGATGCCCGGAAATGCATTCGGCGCTCTTGTAGGGATCAAATATAAAATAAGCAGACAGAAATGAGACACAGACTGACCGATATATTTATTGTGTTGCTGCTGGTGCTTGTCACATGCGGCTGCACCCGGAATGATGGCGACATTGGCGATTATTTCGGCGAATGGCGTCTTGAAAAGCTTACTGCTGACGGAGAGGCCCTGCCGCTTTACACCGATGGAAGCGGTGTTGAGCTTTATACTTGGGCGTTTCAGGGCAAGATCATTCAGATTGTGGAGATGTTGCCCCGTCATGAATATGTGGAACATACCGGTTCATGGCGTGAAGAAAATGATGTGCTTGAATTGAATTTCAGCTACAGTGATGACGAGCCGGGCCACGAGCCGGGCTATAGGGCGCCGGCTGCGTTGCATCTGGTGAGCGATGGCATAACACGTCTGCACATCGACCGGTTTAAAAACCATCGTATGGTGCTCTCATATATCGGAGCTGACGATGTCACATATACATATTATCTAAAAAGACCCTATTAACACAGACATTATATATACAATAAGAGATATGGATAAGGCAAAAACAAGAGTGCTCGTTACCGGAGCCGACGGATTTATCGGCTCTCATCTGACCGAGATGCTGCTGGCCGAAGGCTACGCAGTCAGAGCGCTTAGCCAGTATAATTCATTCAACAACTGGGGCTGGCTTGAAGAAGTAAGCAGCCCGGATCTTGAAGTAGTCACAGGCGATGTCAGAGACCCGAATTTCTGCCGCCATATTACCGAAGGCTGTGACACAGTCTATCATCTCGCCGCACTGATTGCGATTCCCTACAGCTATGTAGCGCCTGACAGCTATGTCGACACTAATATCAAGGGAACGCTCAATATGTGTCAGGCCGCCCGCGACTGCGGGGTGCGCCGTCTGATTGTAACCTCGACCAGTGAAGTTTACGGAACGGCAAAATATGTGCCTATCGACGAGTCCCATCCGCGTCAGCCGCAGTCGCCCTACAGCGCTACAAAGATCGGAGCCGATGCCATAGCACTCAGTTTCTACAACGCATTCAGACTGCCGGTTGTGATTGCGCGTCCGTTCAACACTTACGGTCCGCGTCAGAGCGCCCGTGCCATAATTCCTACGATCATCACTCAGATCGCATCCGGAATGCGTGAGATAAAAGTGGGCGATCTCACACCTACACGTGATTTCAATTTCGTAAAGGATACGGCAGCGGGTTTCATTGCGCTCGGCCGCGCAGAGGACATAGAAGGCCGAGAGATCAACATTGCCACCGGCACAGAGGTCACCATGCGCGAAACGCTTGAAACAATAGCAAGGATCATGGGCGAAAAGGTAGACTATGTGACGGATCCGCAGCGTCTGAGACCCTCAGGCAGCGAAGTGTTCAGGCTTTGCGGTGACAACAGTCTGATAACATCTCTGACTGACTGGCGTCCGCGCTACAGCCTGGAAGACGGACTGCGCGAGACGGTGGAGTGGTTTACCAAGGGTGATAACCTGTCGAAATACAAGAGCGGTATCTATAACGTCTGAGGCTTATGGCAGAGGGTAAAAAGAGAATCAATATCCTTTTTCTCGGAGGAGCCAAACGGGTTTCTTTCGGGCGAAAACTCATAAAGGCCGGAAACCGGATGGGGCTTGAGATCGGAATCTACAGCTATGAACTTGAAGCTGAAGTGCCCGTAGCGCTCATAGGCGGTATAATCATTGGTCGCCGTTGGGGTGCGCCTGACATACTTGATCATATCCATCAGATTGTCGGAGCCTATCATATCGATGTGCTGTTGCCGTTTGTCGACGGTGCGATCTCGATAGCCGGGGCCTATGTGGCCACCTACGGCGATGCGTGGTCACCGGTTGTCAGACCGGGGCTGGCCGAGACTCTGTTTGACAAAGTGCTTTCAGCCTGTGCTTTCGAGAGCGCAGGTCTGAAAATACCGACAACATATCGTGGAGGCAAGCCTGTGTTTCCTCTGATAGCCAAGCCGCGGCGCGGATCGGCTTCCAAGGGAATTGAAGTGCTGAACGGAATAAGCGATTTCCGCCGGCTCCAGAATGTCAGTGACGAATATTTGCTTCAGACATATTATCCGAAGAGAGAGGAATACACTGTTGACTGCTATATCACACAGAAAGGCGAAACCCTGTGCGTGAGCCCGCGGCGCAGACTCGAAGTGGTAGGCGGCGAAGTTTCCAGAACGGTTACAGTCGATGATCAGGATATCTTTGAATCCTCACGTCAGGCTGTAGAGCGTCTCGGACTGCGCGGAGCCGTGACCCTGCAGTATCTGCGTGACCTTGAAAGCGGCCGGCTGATGCTTATGGAGATCAATCCGCGGCTTGGCGGCGGAGTGGTATGCTCGGTCCATGCCGGAGCCGATATTCCGGCGATGATTCTTGCGGAAGCTTGCGGGCAGCCTTATGACGGCAGCCGTGAAGTCAGAAGCGGAGTAATGATCTGCCGCTACTTTGAAGAAGCGGTATTTGATGTTAAAAAAAATTTCCATTGACTGTATGAACGACGCAGAAAAAATAATCATCATAGCCGAGGCCGGCGTAAATCACAACGCCTCGATGGAAATGGCGCGCAGGATGGTGGTGGAAGCCGCCCGTGCGGGAGCGGATTATGTCAAATTCCAGACTGCGGTGCCTGAACTGGTCATCTCATCGATAGCCCCCAAGGCTGAGTATCAGAAAGAGACCACCGGAGAGGCCGAATCACAGCTTGAGATGTGTAAGGCAATCCATCTGCCTCTTTCGGCCTATCCTGAACTGGCAGCACTCTGCCGCGAGGAAGGCATCGGTTTCATGAGCACTCCGTTTGACCTTGTGAGCATCGACTCCCTTGCGTCTCTTGATATGGACTACTGGAAAATTCCTTCCGGCGAGATAACCAATCTGCCCTATCTGCGCAAGATCGCTAAGACCGGCGGCAAGGTGATACTTTCGACCGGAATGTCGACCATTGACGAGGTAGCAACCGCAGTCGATATCCTCGAAACCGGAGGCATAAACCGCAAAGACATCATATTGCTGCATTGCACAACCCAGTATCCTACACCTTACAGCGATGTGAATCTCAAAGCTATGGACAGTCTGCGCCGGCTGAACACCGGTGGCGTGGGCTATAGCGATCACACACTTGGAATCGAGGTTCCTGTCGCGGCCGCCGCACTTGGCGCAAAGGTGATAGAAAAGCATTTTACACTTGACAAAAATCTGCCCGGACCAGACCACCGCGCCTCGCTCGATCCGGCTGAGCTCGCCGAGATGGTAAAGGCCGTGCGCCATATAGAAAAAGCGCTGGGCAGCGGCGTGAAGGCCGTGGCAGACTCGGAGCGACCGAATATAGAAGTAGCCCGCAAGAGCATAGTCGCCGCCCGAACCATTGTCAAGGGTGAGATGTTCACAGAAGAGAACATTACGGTCAAGCGCCCCGGCAATGGCATCAGCCCTATGCAGTGGGATAGTGTGATCGGCCAGGTGGCCAAAAAGGATTTCGCATATGATTCTCTGATCGAACTGTAGCGCTGCGGCGATGTGTCAGCGACAGTAAAAACAGCAGCAGTCATCACGGCATTGTAACAGAAATGAAAGAATCACTCAGATTATCGCTTTCCCAGAAACTCCAGCAGAGGCTCTCGCCCCTGCAGATGCGTTTTGTGCGTATGCTTGAGATGACCGGTCCGGAAGTGGAGGAAGAGGTAAGGCGCGAGCTTGATGACAATCCGGCGCTTGAGATTGCCGACCGCAGTGACAGCGAGACCCCGGAGGATGATTTTCACGAAAGTGCCGAAGAGATGCAGCTCGCAGATTACAAGGACGAAGACGAGATTCCGGCCTATCGGCTTGAAGCGCGTAATTCCTCGCGTGATGATGTCTATTATGAACCGGTGGCCGTAGCCGGAGAGAATTCCCTCGGAGAATGGCTCATGAACCAGTTGCGGGAAACCGATATAAACGACACTGAACTTCTTGCTGCCGGTTATATTATAGGGAATCTTGATGACAACGGTTATCTGACCCGCACGCTCCCGCAGATTCTCGACGATCTTGCAATAAATGCAGGGCTTGAACTGACTATGGAGCAGCTTGGTGCTGTAGCCGACCGCATCCGAGCCCTTGATCCGGCTGGAGTTTGTGCCTATGACCTAAGAGACTGCCTGTCACTACAACTCAAAAGGCTTGAACCAACTCCCTCACGTAAAATCGCTCTGGAGATAGTAGATTATTATTTCGACCTTTTTTCTCTGCGGCATTACGACCGTCTCGGAGCGGCATTGGGCATTGACCGTGACAGCCTGCGGGATGCAATCGACGTGATCCGTTCGCTCAATCCAAAGCCAGGAGGCATTATCGGTGACAGTGACGCCGATGTACGCTCGCGGCATATAATACCCGACTTCAATGTAGAAGTAGACGGTGACAGTATCACCCTGACGCTGCTTAACAACATCCCTGATCTCACTATCGAAAAGAGTTTTTCTGCCGATGGCGAAAGCTTTTCAGTGGCTTCGACAGCCGCCTCACGGAAGGATGCGATGGCGTTTGTCAGCCGCAAGCGTGAGGATGCCACAGACTTCATTGATCTGCTGCGCCTGCGCCAGCAGACTCTCTACAATGTCATGGCGGCGATAGTCAGACTTCAGCGCGATTTTTTTGTCAGCGAAGACGAGACTCGCCTGCGGCCCATGATTCTCAAGGATGTCTCGCGCGAGACAGGCTATGACCTTTCAGTGATCTCAAGAGCGACGGCCGGCAAATATGTCTCGACCCCTGTAGGCATCTATCCATTGAAATTCTTTTTCAACGAGCGTGTAGGAGGAGATGATGAAGAGACATCCTCGCGTGAGATCCTTGCAGTGATTCGCGAGATCATCGAGGGTGAGGACCCGCTCCATCCGTTCAGCGATGACGCGCTTATGAAAGAACTCAACGACAGGGGCTACGAGATAGCCCGACGGACAGTATCGAAATACCGCGAGCGCCTTGGCCTGCCGGTGGCGCGTTTGCGGAAAGGCATATAGCATGAATTAACGTTATATTTATAATCAGAGAATAATGAAAAGAATTTCGGAAATATTGTCGGTCTTGTTTTCTCCGCTGCTGGTTCCCACCTATGGCATGATCCTGGCCGCATTTCTTACCATACTTAGATATCTGCCGGTCAATCTTCTTTGCACGGCTGTCGGAATAACTTTTGTCATCACCTGTCTGATTCCAGTGTCTATCATCATGGCACTCTTCCGGTCAGGCATGGTCTCTGATCCGGGGCTCAACGAGCGCAAGGAGCGATACTTGCCCTACGGAGCTGTGGTGCTCTGCTATCTTGGCTGCGGATTTTTCTTTTTCAAGGCGAGCGCCCCGCTGTGGCTGCCTATGTTCTTCGCCGGTGCCGCACTGGCAACGGTGATAAATGTCGCGGTCAACTACTGGTGGAAAATCAGTGCCCACGCAGCAGCGATGGGCGGACTTGTGGCCCTGCTGTTCAGAATCGTAGCATCGCACTACGCACTCTATAATATGAATCTCTGGCTTTCGACCGTTATAATTCTGGCAGGGGCTGTGATGACCGCCCGTGTATATCTCGGACGCCACACATTGTGGCAGGTGCTTGCCGGATGCGCCAATGGATTCATCTGCGTATATCTGATGTCAATGCTCTGAAAAATTTAACCTCTACATATTAATAAATTAACATATCATGAAACCGATCGTAAGTATAATAATGGGAAGCACCAGTGATCTTCCCATCCTCAAGAAAGCCGCCGATTTCCTCAACCAGATGGAGGTGCCGTTTGAAATGAACGCACTGTCGGCCCACCGCACACCGTCGGAAGTTGAAAGTTTCGCCCACGGAGCGCAGGAAAGAGGCATCAAAGTCATCATAGCCGCCGCAGGCATGGCAGCCGCGCTGCCGGGAGTGATCGCGGCGATGACACCGCTGCCCGTGATCGGCATTCCTATCAATTCGACTCTCAGCGGCATGGACGCACTTTATTCGATAGTCCAGATGCCTCCGGGCATCTCAGTGGCAACAGTCGGGATCAATGCCGGCATGAATGCTGCCATCACAGCCGTGCAGATTCTCGCTCTTTCCGATCCTGCACTTGCCGAACGCTATGAAGCTTACCGCGCGACCCTTTCAAAGAAGATCGTCAAGGCCAACGAGGAACTCAAGGATGTTAAATATGACTTTAAGGTCGACTGACAGATGACAGAAAGCAAATCAAAGACACTTGATTTCAACTATCGGCGGAGAGCCACCTGGCCAGTGAAAGTCGGGAATGTCACTATTGGAGGCGACAATCCCGTGCGCCTTCAGTCAATGACATCGACAAGCACTATGGATACCGACGGTTCCGTGGCTCAGATCAAGCGGATAGCTGATGCCGGAGCAGAGATAGTGCGTCTGACAGCCCAGGGAGTCCGTGAGGCTGAAAATCTGGCTGAAATTTCAGCCAGACTCCGGGCCGACGGCTGCTCGGTGCCACTTGTTGCCGATATACATTTCAATCCGCGGGCTGCGTTTGCCGCAGCCTCACGGGTTGAAAAAGTGCGCATCAATCCAGGCAATTTCGTTGATCCTGGCCGTGTATTCAAAAAGATCGACTATACCGATGAGGAATATTCAGCCGAGATCGAAAAGATAGAGGAAGGGCTGGTTCCGCTCCTCGACATATGTAGGGAACATTCCACCGCCTTGCGCATCGGTGTCAACCACGGATCACTTTCAGACCGCATCATGAGCCGCTACGGCGATACGCCGGCCGGAATGGTGGAAAGTGCTCTTGAATTTCTGCGTGTCTGTCTGCGCCACGACTTCCGTGATGTGGTTATCTCGATAAAGGCATCGAATGTCTGCGTGATGGTCGAGACCGTGCGCCGTCTTGTCGATGCGATGGCCAGGGAGGACATGCACTTCCCGCTTCACCTTGGAGTGACAGAGGCCGGTGATGCCGAGGACGGACGCATAAAATCAGCCGTCGGCATCGGTAGTCTGCTTGCCGAAGGCATCGGTGACACAATCCGTGTATCGCTCAGCGAGGAACCGGAATGTGAGATCGAACCGGCAACCGGCATCGTCAAGTTCATCGCTTCGCTTTCTTCCGGACCGGAAGTCGCGGCAGTCACTGTCGGAGAGGATTATGACAGCTATAAACCTTCACGGCGCAAAAGCCGCTGGACTGACAGACTTCCGCAGGTTGTTGGCCTTGATATTGACCCCGATTCATTATCCGGAGCCTTGGCGCTCAAGGCTGAAGACGGAATCGCACCTGAGCTGATTGAGGAGCTTAAGGCTGATTCTGACCGCGTGGTAGTGCTCGGTTCCGAAGTCTCCAACGCGCTTGGCCACCTCAGGGCATTCCTTACCGTGCTGAAGAGCGAGGGGGTGGAAAATCCGGTGATTGTCTGTCGGGATTACACCGGGCTCAGTGAGCAGGAGCGCACAATTGCAGCATCGGTTGAATTCGGTTCGCTGCTGCTTGCCGGTTTTGCCGACGGAGTCTGGATCAAAGCCTCCGGCGAAAGCCGCGAGCGGCTGACAGCGCTTGCTCTGAATATACTTCAGGCCACCAGACTGAGAATCTCGAAGACCGAATTCATATCATGTCCCGGCTGTGGCCGTACGCTCTACGATCTACAGTCCACACTGCGAGAAATCAAAGCCGCTACCTCGCATCTCAAGGGATTGAAAATCGGAGTCATGGGCTGTATAGTCAACGGTCCGGGCGAGATGGCCGACGCCGACTATGGATATGTAGGTGCCGCCGCCGGTAAGATAAGTCTCTACAAAGGGAAAGAGTGTATTGAAAAAAATATTCCTGCCGAAGAGGCTATCAGCCACCTTGTCAGCCTTATCAAGGCCAATGGTGACTGGGTTGAACCGTCAGGCCCGGTGCGATAAAAAACTGCGGATGGAGATAAACGAAAAATATATGCGCCGGGCACTCGATCTCGCGCGTCACGGTCTGCTTGACGCATCGCCCAACCCGATGGTCGGAGCGGTCATCGTGGGGCGTGACGGGCGGATCATAGGCGAGGGATGGCACCGCCGTTGTGGCGAAGGTCATGCCGAGGTCAATGCCGTGGCCTCTGTCAGAGACAGGGAGAGTCTGCTGGACTCTACTATGTATGTCACTCTCGAACCTTGCTCCCACTATGGCAAGACGCCGCCTTGCGCCGACATGATAATAGAGCATGGCATACCGCGGGTGGTGGTCGGTACGGCCGATCCATTTGCCAAGGTATCAGGCAGGGGTATAGCGCGGATGAAAGCAGCCGGGATTGAGGTGGTCACTGGAGTCCTTGAAGACGAATGCCGTGCTTTGAACCTCAGGTTCATGACCGCTCATGAGAAACAGCGTCCGTTCATCACCCTCAAATGGGCGCAGAGCCGCGACGGTTTTATCGACGGAAAAATCTCAACACCGCTCACCTCTATGCTCGTGCACAAACTTCGGGCCACGCATGATGCCATCCTTGTGGGGAGCGGGACAGTGCTTGCCGACAATCCGTCGCTCTCAACTCGTCTCTATGCCGGAAAATCGCCGGTCAAGGTAGTGCTTGACAGGCGCAGGCGCGTCGGACCTGAAGCCGGAATATTCAAAGGTGATATCCCGGTGATCATGATGTCGGATTATGGATCGCTCGGAGACGCCATGTCGGAACTTTACCGTAAGGGAATCACATCAGTCCTTGTGGAAGGCGGAGCCCAGGTGCTCGAATCGTTCATGAAAGAGGACCTCTGGGATGAAATCAGGGTGGAAATCTCGCCGGAGTGTATCAATGGCCGTGTGAAAGCACCCGATCTTATCCGACTCCCGTTTGTTATAGACAGTGAGACTGTTGACGGTCATCGAATCATAACATATAGAAATTAGAAAATGGAAATAATAAAGGCCAGAAAGGCTGACGCACCTCTGATAGCCCGTTCAATAATGGATGCAGTGGGAGCGGAAATATGTGAGAACCTTGCAGGCGAAAACAGAACGCTTGCAGATGTGGAACGCCTGTTCACCACGCTGGCTGAAAGAGATGACAGCCAGTACAGCTATCTCAATACACTTGTGGCAGCCGATGATGACGGAAAGGCTGTAGGAGTCATAGTGTCCTATGACGGGGCTCAGCTCGCCGAACTGCGCAAGCCGTTTTTTGAGCTTGTCAAGACTGTCCTTGACAAGAACCTTGATGATGTCGAAGATGAGACTGATGCTGATGAATTTTATCTTGACACACTGGCAGTGCTTCCCGAATACCGCGGGCAAGGCATAGCCGCGATGCTGATTAAGGGAGCTGTGGAGAGAGCGGCTGACGCAGGCAAGCCGGCCGGACTGCTGGTTGACAAAGACAATCACCGTGCGCGCCGTCTATACGAGCGTGTAGGTTTCCGCGCGGTAGGAGAGCGTCCGTTCTGTTACGTCATGATGGACCATATGCAATTCAAAGGCTGATGGTAATCAAGAAAATTTGCCGCATAGCGGTCACCGCCGTTATTTTTCTGAGCGGGGCTGTCTCGGCCTCTGCCTTTCCGCTGCGTGTCAGCGGCATTGACTCAGTCAACACCGCAATCCTTATCCGCGATCTGCGTTTCGGCGCGGATATAGTTTCGGAAAACGTAGACAGGTCACTGATTCCGGCGTCAGTCATGAAGTCAGTGACCGTAGGGTCGATGCTGAACCTTGCTGATACGAGCGAATGTTTCATCACACCCGTGGTGGCCGATGGAAGCATCAGTGACGGAGTGCTTTCAGGCAATATCGTGGTCAGAGTCTGCGGTGATCCGACAATCGAATCACAGTTTCTGCCGTCATCCCAGGGCTTTGCCGACAGCATTGCCGCCGGTCTGCGCCGGCTTGGCGTCACATCCGTCACCGGCGATGTCATAATTGACTCCTCCGATTTTCCAGATGCCACTACTCCTCCGGGATGGATGGACGAGGACATACCGTGGCCATATGGAGCCAGACTCCAGGGAGCCAATTTCCGCGACAACAGATTCAGACTGCGTCTGCCCTCGAAAGAGACTGAGCCTTTTGTGCCTGATCTGAAATTCTCCTATACGAATCCAAAGCGCCGCAGGGTCAAGATAGACCGCAAGGACGGATCCGAGACCTTCATTGTCAGCGGGAATCAGCGTCGCGGACTCAACGACGTGTTCTCCATGCCCAATCCGTGGAAAGCCATGCGCCATGAGATAGTGACCGTGTTGCTTGACAGCGGGATTGAAATCGGAGGCAACAAGACCGCCTCTTCTCAGGACTCATGGACTGTCTATGAACATCATTCGCCGAGCCTCGGAGAAATCATGCGCAGCCTGATGTTCCGGTCAGACAATCTTATGGCAGAAGGGATTCTGCGGGCCATCACCCCTGGGGGCACCCGCGAGGATGCCATAAAGGAAGAGATGGCGGTGTGGTCTCTGTCAGGAATCAGCCCTCACGGCGTAGTGATCAAGGACGGCAGCGGACTCTCGCGTGACAACCGTCTGACAGCGCGTTTCCTTGCCGGAATCTATCAGTATATGATCACAGATTCTTTCGGCGGTGACTACAGTTCGCTCTTCCCTCGTGCCGGATATGACGGCACGATGCGCAATTTCCTTTTGGGGACCTCTCTGGAAGGGCGCGTGGCCATGAAGACCGGTTCGATGAGAGGAGTGCAGAGCTATGCGGGCTATCTTTTTGATGAAAACGGCCATCCGACCCATGTGATAATTTTTATGGTCAACAATTTCCGTTGCAGCCGTGCGGCGTTAAAAAATGACATAGAGAGATTGTTATTAGAAAAATTTGACGTAAGTTTGCAGTCTGAAAATCTTTCAGAGGAAGAGACTATAACTGAAAATCCGAATGATGAACAATGATATGACCGGCCTGCTGAACCTGGCCTACGAGATAGAGGGATTGCTGTTGCTCCGGATCAACCGCGGCGACGAGACTCCGTCTGAAATGAAAGAGCTGCTTGCCGGCAAGGCAAAGCTGCTTGCCGATGCGCTTGCAGCCTGCGATGCCGCGGTAGTCTGTGACGCTCCGGCAGCCGATGCCGATGCCGCGGTTGAGGAGCAGGAGGCCGAAGCCGAGGCTGAGATTCCCGCCGAGACAGCGGCTGTCAGCCATGAGGATGCCGATGTCCGGACTCCGGAATCTGAAATAGCGGAAAGCGCCGAGGCTGAAGAAAAGGCCGATGCCGATGAGGCGCCGTCAGGACTGACTCTTGACGAAAAACTTGCCCGCGAACGTGCGGCTGATATTTCAAAGGCTTTCACTCTGAATGACCGCTTCCGTTTCTGCCGTGAACTTTTCCGCAACTCAAACGAGGAGTTCAAGGAGACACTTGAAGTGATAGGCTCGATGGCCGATATGGATGAAGCCGAGGAATATTTCTACAACGATCTCTGCTGGGATTCAGAAAAGGAAGAGGTCAAGGAATTCATGGCTATAGTCGCAAAACATTTCTGATGGGCAGACTCTATATAGTTCCTACCCCGGTCGGTAATATGGCCGATATGACACCGAGAGCCATCGAGGTGCTTAAGAGCTGTGACCGCATCTATGCCGAGGACACAAGGACTTCGGCAGTGCTTCTGCGCCATTTCGAAATCACCACCCCCTGTTCGAGCCATCATAAGTTCAACGAACATGCCACAGTAAGGCCGATCATTGACCAGCTTCTTGCCGGAGAGACAGTTGCGCTGATCTCGGATGCCGGCACTCCGGGCATCAGTGATCCGGGATTTCTGCTGACACGTGAGTGCCGGCGCGATGGAATCGAGGTGGAAACCCTGCCGGGTGCCACGGCTTTTGTGCCAGCGCTCGTAAATTCAGGGCTTCCTACAGACCGATTCACATTCGAGGGATTTCTACCGCCGAAAAAGGGCCGTCAGACAAGGCTGGAGAAAATCGCCGCCAGTGACTGCACCTCAATCATCTATGAATCGCCGCTGAGGCTTGTGAAGACACTTGAGCAGCTTGCAGTGGCTTGTGGCGGAGAGCGAGAGGCTTCTGTCAGCCGTGAGATCTCGAAACTGCATAACACCACCGTCAACGGAACGCTCGACGAACTGAAGAATTACTTCACAGAAAACATTCCGCGAGGAGAAATTGTTATAATCGTAGGTGCACGGGATGATAAGGCACCTAAGGTACATAAGAATAAATATAGACAAAACTCACATTCAACAACAGATTTATGAAAAAGCTTGCAACCTTGGCAGTTATTGCTACTGCAATACTCAGCGCCTGTAACGGAGGTAAACTTCGTGAAGCCGAAGCTCAGAATGAACAGCTGAAAGGCGATCTTTGTGAGACGCTTGCCACCCAAGACAGTCTTCTGGTTCTTGTCAATGACATTTCAGACGGCATGAATCAGATCAAAGATCTCGAAAAGATCATCTCGACTCCCGGCTCACTCGGTGAATCGGTGTCACGCAGAGACCAGATCAAGAATGACATGATCGCCATACAGAAAGCTCTTCAGGAGCGTCGCGAACGTCTTGCCGAACTCGAAAAGAAACTTGCCGACAACGGCGGTGAGAGCAGCACTCTCAAACGTACAATCGCAAATCTGAAAGCGCAGATGGCCGAGCAGCAGACTGAAATCGCCACTCTGACAAATCAGCTTGCGAGCGCCAACATCCGAATTGAAGAACTTAACAATCAGGTGACTCATCTGAACAGCGACGTTGACTCGCTCAACACCGGTCTGACAGCAGAACGCGAGCAGAAAGAAGCCGCGCAGGAAGCTGCCAATGCCGCTACCAACGAACTCAACACTGTATATTATGCCATTGGAACCGGTAAGGAACTTAAAGAAAAGAAGATTCTTCAGTCCGGTTTCCTCCGCAAGACCAAAGTGATGGAAGGCAATTTCGACATGAGCTATTTCACCGCCGGTGACCGTCGCACCCTCGCCGAGATCCCCACTCACAGCAAGAAGGCCAAAGTGCTCACCTCTCAGCCCAAGGGTTCCTACACGATCGTTGACGTCAATGGTCAGAAAGTAATAAGAATTTCAGATCCAGCAAAATTCTGGCAGCTTTCAGACTTCCTGGTGATCGAGGTTGACTGATGACCGGCTCGGATTGATAAAAAATATCATTATATACATACTTACCTATCGGGAGTTCGCGCTCCCGATTCTTTTCATTTTAATACCATATCATTCAATCCAATGCATCAAAGATCAATCTATCTGACAATGCTCGCATTAAGCGCATCCGTAGCCACAAAGGCAGAGAACCCCGATGCAGTCTTTCAGACTTATCCCACCTATTCCGGTGAGGATCTTGAACTGACAGTGGACAGCAAGGGAACACACTGGCGTCTGTGGTCGCCTAAAGCTCAGGCGGCAAGAGTGATTCTCTATGACAGTGACCGAAACACACAAGCTGTGGATACTATTGACATGACCCGCGGCGAGGGTGGAACTTGGGTTGCGGCAGTGCCGCGTCAGCTCTACGGCTCATTCTACACCTTCTCGATTCTCGACAACGGCAAGTGGCTTGACGAAACTCCCGGAGTCTGGGCCAAGGCTGTCGGTACCAACGGCCACCGTGCGGCGGTGATCGATTTTGCCGCCACTGATCCGGAAGGGTGGGAGAGCGACAAGGGCCCGGCCATCGCACATATCAACGATGCCGTCATCTATGAGATGCACCACCGGGATTTTTCGGTCGACCCGTCATCCGGTATAGTCAACAAAGGAAAATTTCTCGCTCTGACCGAACCGTCAACCACCAGTCCTGACGGCGAAGCAACCGGAATTGACCATCTGAAAGAGCTTGGCATCACGCATGTCCATATTCTTCCGTCATACGACTATAACAGTGTCGACGAAGCAAATCTGCCTTCCAACCAGTATAACTGGGGTTATGATCCCTACAACTACAATGCGCCCGAAGGCTCCTATTCGACCAATCCGGCCGATCCGTCAGCAAGAATCCGAGAAATGAAAGAGATGGTCAAGTCGCTGCATGACAACGGCATCGGAGTGATCATGGACGTGGTCTACAATCACACTGCCGACAATGACAACTCCAATTTCTCTCTGACCGCTCCCGGCTACTATTACCGTCACCGTCCTGACGGCAGTTACAGCGATGCGTCGGGCTGCGGCAATGAGACAGCTTCTGACCGCCGGCAGATGCGCGACTTTATTGTCAACTCTGTCAAATACTGGGCAAAGGAATATCACATTGACGGATTCCGCTTTGACCTGATGGCCATTCATGACATCGAGACAATGAATGAGGTGGCTGCCGCGCTGAAAGAGATCAATCCTGATATTTTTGTCTATGGCGAAGGCTGGACAGCAGGTGACTCGCCTCTGCCTGTCAGCCAGCGCGCTTTGAAAGAGAATGTCAGCAAGATGCCTCAGGTGGCGGTGTTCAGCGATGACATCCGTGACGCTGTCAAGGGGCATTATACCGATGCCTCTGACCGCGGATTCGCCACCGGTAAGCCCGGACTGGAAGAGACTGTGAAGATCGGTATTGTAGGTGCCACAGCCCATCCGCAGGTAGACTATTCAAAGGGCAACAACTCTAAATTCGCCTATGCCTCGGTTCCGACACAGATCATCAACTATGTTTCGTGTCATGACGATCTGATGCTAACCGACAAACTGCGCAAGTCGATGCCTGACGCAAGCGAGGCCGACCGTCAGCGCGCGGCACGTCTGGCCCAGACCATAGTGTTCACCTCGCAGGGCACACCATTTATGTTTGCCGGCGAAGAGATTTTCCGTGATAAGAAAGGAGTCCACAACTCCTACAAGTCGCCTGACTCGATCAACGCTATCGACTGGAATCTCAAGCATGTCAACCGCGAACAGTTTGACTATTACCGCGAGCTGATCAAGCTGCGCAAGGAGCATCCTGCATTCAGAATGGCTACAGCCGATCAGGTGGCCAGGCATCTGAAATTTGACAATGTCAAGGAACCGAATCTCATTTCCTATTCACTGAAAGACCATGCGAACGGCGATCAGTGGAAAGAGATCAAAGTGGTGTTCAACGGAGCCGATGAGGCCCGTGAAGTGAAGATTCCGCGCGGCAAGTGGCTTGTGATCGCTGATGACGGCCACATTTCCGCCTCAGGACTTGGCGAAAGCAAGGGCGGCAGAATGACAGTGGCTCCGCGCTCGGCTCTCATACTCGCCTTGCCGCAGTAGAAGATTGTTTTTCCGGCAATCTTTACAAGATATAGGCCCCGCGCTTCAGAAGCCTTCAGCTTCCGGAGCGCGGATTTTTTATGCTGATGTTTTTAGGGTAGTGGAAAATTGAGTATATTTGCGGAATATTGAAATTAGTTACTTATCTGAAAAAGCAAACCGTCGTGGATAACAGAAAGAAACCTACCGCCATCCTGCGTATGCACTGTCCGGATCAGCCCGGAATCATAGCTGTAATAACAGATTTCATCACAACAAACAGAGGAAATATCATCTATCTCGACCAGTATGTAGACCGTCAGAACGGCATATTCTACATGCGCGTAGAGTGGGAGCTTGAAAACTTCATGATCCCGGCCGAAAAGATCGATGAATATTTCAACACCCTTTATGCCCGGCGCTATGAACTGACCTACCGCATCAGTTTCTCCACCCGCAGGCAGCGTATGGCTATCTTCGTCGGCAAGATGTCACATTGTCTCTACGATATGCTCGCGCGCCATATGGCCGGCGAGTGGGATGTTGATATTCCTGTGATCATCAGCAATCATCCTGATCTCGCTATAGCCGGAAAGCAGTTCGGCATACCGTTCGAGCACATTCCGGTCACACGCGACAACAAGGAGGAAATGGAAAAACGTGAGTTTGTGATACTTGACCGGCATAAGGTTGATTTCATAGTGCTTGCCCGTTACATGCAGGTGCTTTCAGAGGATTTCATCAGGCGATATCCTAACCGCATCATCAACATACACCATTCCTTCCTTCCGGCTTTTGTAGGAGCCAAGCCTTACCATCAGGCCTATGAGAGAGGCGTGAAACTCATCGGAGCCACGAGTCACTATGTCACAGCCGACCTTGACGCCGGACCGATCATAGAGCAGGACGTGGCCCGTATCTCACACAAGGATACCATCGATGAACTTGTCAAGAAAGGCCGTGATCTGGAAAAAATAGTGCTCTCGCGGGCCGTTGAAAAGCATATACAGCGTAAAATACTGACATATAACAACAAAACCGTTGTGTTCAGCTGATGCCTGCTCGGCGTTGCTGCGAAAAAGGCGTGAAAAAATAGCAAAATTTTCATTGTCAGGATATAGGAAAAATTGAAAATAATGATTACTTTTGCAGTTGTGTTGGCCAAGCAGGAGAGCCTGGCATCACAATTACAATATCCGATAGGAAATTCTCAAACTTCCAAAATTCAGAAAACCACTCATGGACAGCAACGAAAAGAAAAGCAAACGCCCGCGAATCGGAGTTCGCCCCATCAATTCAGACAGTGTAGAAAACCGCAGTGACTTCTCATCACAGGAAGGTGGACATGAGGGCCAGGAACGCCAGGAACGTCATCAGTCTTCCTATGGCAACAGCTCTTATGGCAACAACCGTCCATATCAGCCGCGTCCCTATAACAACAATCGTCAGGGCGGCTATAACAACAACCGTTACAACAATAACAACCAGGGCGGTTATAACCGTTACAACAACAATAATAACCGCTACAACAATAATTATCAGCCCCGTCCGCAGGCTAATCCCCAGCTCGAAGGAGAGCCTCAGACTTCACCCGAAGGAAGCGTGAACGCAACTTCATCAGAAGGCGAAAACGCAGGCGGAGGCTATCAGCCCCGTTACAACAATAACCGTTATAACAATCAAGGCGGCTACAACAACAATCGTCAGGGCGGCTATAACAACAATCGCCAGGGCGGCTACAGCAACAACCGTCAGGGCAGCTACAACAACAACCGCCAGGGCGGCTACAACAACAACCGTCAGGGCAGCTACAACAACAACCGCCAGGGCGGCTACAACAACAATCGTCAGGGCGGCTACAACAACAATCGTCAGGGCGGCTATAACAATAACCGTTATAACAATCAGGGCGGCTATAACAACAACCGCCAGGGTGGCTATAACAACCAGAACGGCTACAACAACCGTCAGGGTGGATTCAAAAAGCAGGCTCCCCGCCAGAACCAGTATGGAATGCCGCAGGGAGGTCGCAGCTTCACTCCGCGCCCCCGCCGCATAGAATATGAAATGCCGCTGCCCGATCCAAATGAACAGATCCGTCTCAACAAGTTCATGGCCAATGCAGGTCTCTGCTCGCGCCGCGAAGCTGATGAATTCATCCAGCAGGGTCTGATCAAGGTCAACGGCAATGTTGTCACCGAACTCGGAACAAAGATCTCACACAGCGATGTGGTTGAATATGATGAAAAGGTAGTGGCACTGGAAAGCAAGTGCTACATCCTGCTCAACAAGCCGAAAGACTGCGTGACCACCAGCGATGATCCCAACGGACGTCTGACTGTGATGGATCTCGTCAAGGGAGCCTGCGACGAACGCATCTACCCCGTAGGCCGTCTCGACCGCAACACAACCGGTGTGCTTCTGCTTACCAACGACGGCGATCTCGCTTCCAAGCTGACCCACCCCAAATATGTCAAGAAAAAGATCTACCATGTCTGGACTGACAAAGATATAGCCGAAGAGGATATGCAGCGTATTGCTGACGGCATTGAGCTTGAAGACGGACCTATCCACGCCGATGCTATCTCATATGCCACCGACACTGACCGCAACCAGGCCGGTATCGAGATCCACTCCGGACGCAATCGCATCGTGCGCCGTATCTTTGAAAGCCTCGGCTATCACGTGACCAAGCTCGACCGCGTTTACTTCGCCGGACTCACCAAGAAGAACCTGCCCCGCGGTCGCTGGCGCTATCTGACCCAGGAAGAAGTAAACTTCCTCAAAATGGGCTCGTTTGAATAATCATTACTAATCAGACTCTTGCAAATGAAAAGAACAAAAGTAGCTGATCTGCTCAAAGATTCGTCTTTGATCGGAACCGAGGTTGAAGCCAAAGGCTGGGTGCGCACCCGCCGCGGCAACAAACACGTGCAGTTTGTGCAACTCAGTGACGGCTCTACAATAAAAAATATACAGATTGTGTTTGACATGGCCAAGTTCAGCGATGAGGAACTCAAGCCAGTCACAACCGGATCAAGCATCTGCGTCAAAGGCATGCTTGTAGAGTCGCAGGGCAAAGGCCAGACCTGCGAAGTGCAGGCCGAGAGCCTTAAGGTCTACGGCACAGCCGATGTTGAAAGCTATCCCCTGCAGAAGAAGGGCCACACATTGGAATTCCTTCGCGAGATAGCTCACCTGCGTCCCCGCACCAATACGTTCGGAGCCGTGCTGCGAGTGCGCAGCGCACTGGCTTTCGCCATCCACAAATTCTTTAACGAACGGGGATTCCAGTATCTCCACACTCCGCTGATCACAGCGAGTGACTGTGAGGGTGCCGGAGCCATGTTCCAGGTCACAACCCTTGACCTCAACAACCTTCCCAAGACTGAAGACGGCAAGACCGACTATTCTCAGGATTTCTTCGGCAAGCCGACCGCACTGACTGTGTCAGGTCAGCTCGAAGGCGAGCTCGGCGCCACCGCTCTCGGTGAGATCTACACATTCGGCCCGACTTTCCGCGCTGAGAATTCAAACACTCCGCGCCACCTGTCAGAGTTCTGGATGATCGAGCCGGAAATGGCTTTCTATGACATCACTGACAACATGGATCTTGCCGAGGAGTTTGTGAAATACTGCATCAACTATGCGCTCGAACACTGCATTGATGACATCACCTTCCTTCAGGATATGTATGACAAGGATCTCATCGAGCGTCTGAAGTTCGTGGTCGAGAATGACTTCGTGCGTCTGACTTACGGCGAGGGCGTGAAGATTCTTGAGGAATCAGGCAAGAAGTTCGAATTCCCTGTGCACTGGGGCACCGACCTTCAGAGCGAACACGAACGCTATCTTGTGGAAGAACACTTCAAGAAGCCCGTGATCCTTACAGATTATCCGAAAGAAATCAAGGCCTTCTACATGAAGCAGAACGAAGACGGCAAGACAGTCCGCGCTATGGACGTGCTCTTCCCGCATATCGGTGAAATCATCGGAGGTTCTGAACGCGAGGAAAATTATGACAAGCTTCTGGCCCGCATTGAGGAACTCGATATCCCGATGAAGGATATGTGGTGGTATCTCGATACCCGCCGCTTCGGTTCAGTGCCTCACTCCGGCTTCGGTCTCGGATTCGAACGCCTAGTGCTCTTTGTTACCGGCATGACCAACATCCGTGACGTCATTCCTTTCCCGCGCACTCCGGGCAAGGCTGAATTCTGATAATACTGAATCATTTTCTTTATATAGTAGAAACGCCGGACTCCGAGAAGGAATCCGGCGTTTTGTTTCGTAGAGAGCCTGACTGTTACTGCATCTGCGAAGAGGTGGGGATGGTTGATGCCTGACTTTCATCAGTAGCGGATGAAGCTTTTTTTTCTGCTGTGGCTATATCTTTCTTCTCATTTTCGATGAAGCGCTTCATTTCGCCACGGCGCTCTGAGGCACGGCCTATGAGCATGAAAATTCCGCCGACAATTATCAGCGCGCCGAATGTGACGGCGGTGGTCCATGACGCGAGAGCCACAACTCCGACAAACATCGTTATCATATATGCTATTACCACTCCCATCAGGAGTATGAAGCCAATCCAGAAAAGGCCTTTGCCAAAAGATTTCATAAGACAGTCAAATAGTTTTATAAGTGAGTAATGTTATATATAATAAATGGCTGCGGAGTGAAAAAGTTTTGTCATGCAGTAATAAAACGCTGATAAAAACTTCAAGAGCCGGCTGACAGGGTTGTCCAACCGGCTCTTGTATTGGTGTGTGGAATTACACTCTCAGGTCAATCGAAGATCTTGTCCCAGTCTTTCCAGACGGCTTCATATCCGAGGCGGCGGATGTCGGCTGCCACAGCTTCAGGCGAGCGTGGGTCAGACACCTCGAACTGTTCGAGTGCGTCAGGCGTAGAGCAGTATCCGCCCGGTTCGGTCTTGCTTCCGGCACTCATGGAGGTGACACCGAGTTTCATCATATTGGCGCGGAACTCCGGATCCTCGCGTGTAGAATAAGATATGTCCACATCGTGGTCGAATATGCGGAAAGCGAATGTCACCTGAGCCAGTTCGCGGTCGCTCATCACGACCTTGGGCTGATAGCCGCCCTCGGCCGGGCACATGCGCGGGAAATTCACGCTGTAGCGGGTGCGCCAGTAGTTTTTGCGCAGATAGCGCAGGTGGCGGGCAAGCATTGCAAGGTCGGTGCGCCAGTCTTCGAGACCTATGAGCACTCCCATGCCGATTTTGTGGACCCCGGCCTGGCCCATGCGGTCGAAGCCGTTGACGCGCCAGTCGAAAATGGACTTCATGCCTTTGGGGTGATAGGTTTTGTAGTTGGCGGCATTGTAGGTCTCCTGGAAGCATACCACTCCGTTAAGACCGCTTTCAACCAAACGTGCGTAGCTTTCGGTCTTCATTGGCATCACTTCGATGGTGAGATTGTTGAAATAGGGACGCGCCACATTCAACACCTTTTCAAGATAGTCTACGCCGTTGAGGGCCGGGAATTCACCGGATACGATAAGCAGGTTTTCAAAAGGACCTAGACGGCGGATGGCCTCGCATTCGGCCTTGACCTGATCAAGGGTCAGTGTGACTCGTTCGAGGGGGTTGTTGTGGTTGAAGCCACAATACACACAGGAGTTAGTACACGCGTTAGACACATAGAGCGGAATGTAGAGAGAGATGGTTTTGCCGAAGCGCTCCATAGTGTAGCGGTGACTAAGCTGCGCCATCTGTTCGAGATAAGGCTCCGCGGCAGGCGAGATCAGTGCCATGAAGTCTTCGACACTGAGATGCTGCTTGCGCAGGGCACTCTCGACGTGAGCTGCCGTGCGAGACTGGATGAAACGTGTGGTCTCATCCCAGTCATATTTTTTTAGTTCTTCTGAAAACATAAGAGTTTTGGTGTTTATGTTTTTGCAAGAGGCCGACGCGAGAGAGCAGCGTCAGCCTCTCGGTTAAAATCGGTAGGTTATGCCAAGCGGTAGGCGACCGACTCCCACGAAGTGGTGGCCGTTGTGTTTTTCGCCATTGATTCGTGGCTGCCAGACGGTCACCATCGGAGTCAGTGTCAGACCGATGTTGTCGGTCAGGCGATAGCTGGCGCGCAGGCCGCCTTCAAGAGCCAGTGATGTCTTGGAGTTTCTGCATGATCCCCAGCCGAAGCCGATTCCGGCCATCGGGCTGATTTCAAAGCGGCGGTCAGTCTCTCCGGTAAACACATGGGTGAGATTGAGCATATAGTCGAGGCTGAGGGTTTTGATCTCCTGATTGACGATCCGGTTGAAGGGCACACAGTCATAAGCGAATGAGAGTTGCAGTCCGGAGGTGCCGGTGAGCCACCCTCCGGCTGTGGCGTTGAAGCCCCAGGAGACTTTGCGGAACGATGTGTTGGAGAAACTTTCGCTGTAGAGCATCGGGCCTCCCGCTATTCCGACATAGGGGCGGAATTCCGATAAATCAGTGGCAGAGGCATGGGCCGAACGTTCTTTCCTGGTGCGGCCTATTTTGTAGCTGAGGCCTGCGAGCAGACGTGCTTCAGGATTGAAACGGCGTGTGTAGTTCGGGATGGCAAGCAGCTGCACCTGAGGTTCGAGGATGATGTCGACTGCGGGTGACACGCCGATGCGTCCGCGCAGTCCGGCTCTTGGTCCCCAGATAATGCTGTTGTGCTTATGGTTATAATGTGCGATACCGGCGTTCATGCCTACAAAGGCATCAAGATCGAAGCTACGTTCGCTGTCAAAGCCGCCGGCGAGTGTCGACAGGCTCAACAGATAGTCGGCCGAGAGCGAAAGGGAGCGGTAGTTTGCTCCGGTGTTATAATATTCGTATTCGCCGTTGATTCTCCAGGCGCTCTCCGGGGTGTACCATTTGCCGAAGCCCAGGCTCACTGCGCAGTTAGGCTGCCATGAGCGCGAACGCATCAGCACTCCGCCGAGCAGATCGAAGAAGTAGCGGCGTGAGGAGAGGAATTCTCGATAGTCTAAATGCGACTTGTAGGCATCATATTCGGGTGATGTGTTGAAGCGGTAGACGAGGCCAACGTTAATTCCCGGCATCAGAGCGACGCGGTGGCTGGCACGAGCTATCTCACTGTCGAATGCCCTGACATTGGGTTCAAGATAGAGCCCTACAGAGGGTGAGACTTTCCATATGCCCTGAAGTCCGGCATGAAGCCCGGGGAAAAATTTCTTTCCTTCGCCTGAGAGGCAGGCTGCGCTTGCACCCAGCACCACGTTTGTCTCTATTTTGGCATCGGGGTTATAGCCTACGAATGCCGAATTAAGATTCCAAAGGAAGTCAAGATCGGCTATTGTGCTGTAGCGTTTTTTGAATCCTGCGGGCTGCCGGAGTTCCGCGCCGCCGATCGAAAGACGCAGGCCGGCGGGTGCGCTGAACCATTTTCCGATAGAGAGGGTTCCTGCGGCGCCTATGCGGTCACGCCATTCAGAGGTGTTTTCGCCGATTGACACAATTCCTCCTGAGAGACCAATGAAGAGATTGTCGCGGAAATGGTTGTTGGCAAACATGGAGTTGTCCACGCTGATGCCTTTTCCTCCGGCCATACGGTAGCCGAGACCGACCATGACAGATGCGTTCCAGTCATATTTGTGCCATGTCTTGACATCGTCAAGCTTGTCGCCGTAGATGCCGAGACGAGGTTCCACATAGAGATAGGTGGATGATGTGAGGTAGACTCTTGGCTGCAGGGCTATTCTGGCACCGGCCACACCCCAGAGACGGTGACCTTCGCGGTGGAGCGCCTGGCCTTCGATTCCCATGATTCCGACCAGTTCGAAATGGCGTGAGGGGTTGTCGCCTCGAAGCAGGGATGAGAGGTTCATCATGTAGTCGAGTGAGAGGGCTGCGAAATACGGTTTGTAGTCTCTGAGTCCGTGGTGGCGTCCGCCGCTGATTCCGAGACGCCAGCCGTGGACGGGAGTTATCCAGTCTCCGATGGATATCCCTGCGCGGTAACCGTTTTCGGATGACGGACCTGACAGATGCGAGTTGGGGCGCATCCATTCGGGGCCGCCTTCCATAGAGATGAAAAGATGGTCGCCGAAGCGTTTGTGAGCGAATTTCTCGGCAGGGGCAGGGCGCTGGAGCACGTAGTCAAGCGCGTTCATAGTCGAGTCGATGGCCACCGGAGCATCCTGGGTGGCATAAGCGCCTAAGGGCAGAATGCAGGAGCTTATAATAGTGCAGATGGTGCGTATATTGGTTTTCATATCTGTTCCTCCTCTTCTTCACGTTCTTCCATAAGGTCAATAAGGTCGCCGTCTATTTTGGCGATTTCCTTAAGTTCGGGCTTAAGGCGGAGAGCATTTTCAAGGTGGCTTACGGCTGCCATGTATTCATCCACACGGTTTGCCGCCACAGCTTTGAGGTATTCCTCTTCAGCTGAGCCTCCGAGTTTTGAAGCCTTGCGCCAGGCCTGATCATTGGCTTTGAGGGCAAGGAGTATCACTACTTCATTGATGGGTGATTCGGCGGCTACTTCCTGCATGGCTTCCTCATAGCGTCCGTTGAACACATCGGTGTAGACCTTGGCTTTGTGGAATTTCGGAGTGTCAGGCAGAAGCGATGCCAGCGAGTCGGCTTCGAGATAGTGGTGAGAGGCGAGGCAGGCTGCTATGTGGTTGAGCCGTGATTCGTCGGGGATTTTCTTTGTCTTGTTTCCGGGTTTGAGATAGGCGGCGAGTAGGTCGTAGTCCGCTTCGCCGCGTTCGAGCTTCATGGCCGAGAGGTCAGTGGCGGCGACAATGAAGTTCGGATGTGTCTCAAGCGCTTTTTTCAGATATTCCTCTTTCTCAGCCGGTGTCTTGGCCACATAGCGGTAAAGACGGAAGAATTCGAAGCGGGAAAGCGATTTGGGATCTGTTTTGTAAACTTCGGCTATTTCATCGTCGGTCAGATAGCGGTATTGCGATGTCAGAAATTCATAGCTGACCTTACGCATGCGGGGAAGATATTTTTCGGGTATTAGCGATGAATAGAAGGGCAGTTTGCGCACACGGACTGACTGCATGTCCATCTGTCCGGGGTAGCGGGCTATGATCTCGGCCACTGCATCGGCTTCGGTGTTGAGGCTGTCGGCACGGAGCATTTTGACGAGAGTTTCCCACGGTTCGACCGAGGCATCGCTTTTGACTTCCATGTATCGGCGGGTAGTGGGGGAGAGGTTGTCCATGATCAGGTCAAGAGCCGACTGCATGCGTCTTTGCGAGAGAGTCACGTTTTTCTCATAGTTGCCTTCAGGCGACGAAGTGGAGTAGATATAGAAGCTCTTGAGGGCGGCATCCGGGTCGTTTTCGATGCGCTGCAGCTGGCTCAGAAGCGAGTTCATTTCAGAGCGGTTGTTGCCCTGGTCCATGTCAAGGCGGGCGTCGTTGACGCGGAATGTCAGCATGACGTCGCCACGGGTGTCGCGCATCTGCATTTCAGGTGTCGGATAGAATGTGGTGTCGGTGACTTCGGTCCCGATCAGATTGTACTGGAAGAAGCGCATCGGGTTGACAGTGCCGCGGGCTATGGTTGTGGTGTCGCGATAGAATACGCGGTTGTAGTTTTCCATTGCCATGAGCATGTCGCAGTGGAAGTCGTGGTCAGGATTATCGAGATAGACGGAGTCGCTCCAGAAGATCATGTCGTCCTTGCGGCTTGAATGTTTCTGGACCTCTACATAGGGTGTGAGCGGATCGTCATTGAGATCAAAATCGAGCATTCGGTCCTGGGTGATGTTGTAGCGGCGTCCGTCAAACACGAGTGGCTTGAGATACCACATTTTCGATGCCGAGACATTGTAGAGTGCCGGCTGGATTATCAATCGGGTGGAGGAGCCGAACAAGCGGTGAGGCACTTTTATGCGGGTCTTTATGTGGGCATAGTTACCTTTGATCTCGATGTCGGTAGGCTCCGGGGCCACGGTCTTGAGTTTGCCTTTGGCCTTGACCAGGACTTCATCAAGGGTTATCGAGGAACGTGTCAGCATAACATCGATGGTCAGTCGTCCCTCTACGGGGACTTCGGTGTCTTCCATGCCGAGGATGGAGAACACGAGCTTGCCGTCGCCGTCAATGATTACGAGATACTTGCCTTCTTCGTTGGTGCTTGTGAGGAGCTGTTCGTTTTCAGCATTGTAAATGCAGACTCCCTGCATCGGCTCGCCCTGTGAATTGGTAACGATGCCGCGGACATTGATGTCACGTGCTGTAGCGGCGAGCGCTATCATAAGGATAGCCGCGATAGAGGAGAGGATGCGTTTGGCTGTTGTCATTTCCATTTCTTTCGCGGATTATTTAAAAATGTAAGAGAATGAAATTCCGGTTCCGACAGGCACAGGCACCCACCGGCTCATGTTTGTGGTGGCAGGCTGGCCGTTCTGGTAGAGATAGTTGTAGCCCCATACACGTGCCATTCCAAGTCCAAGAGTGAATTCTACGTTCCAGTGTCGGTTGAGTACGAGGGCATAGCCGTAGGTCAGACCGGCGGCTACTCCGTTGCCTTTGTAGCAGTGTTCGCGCAGGCGCAGGTTGAAGACTCCGCCGCTGAATGCTACTCCCATGAAGTGGCGGGCCATCGGGCGGTTGAACCAGTAGCGCAGCGACGGTTCGATGCGCAGGTTTTTGAGCTTGATATCTGAGCCGTAGACAGTCTTGTCGAGAGGATTTCCGGCAACGCCGATCTCGAAAGTGACTCTGCGTGACAGACGGGTGTCAAGGGTGAGGTTGGGCGACATAAGCACCCAGTCAAGCGTGTTGGTCTTCAACGCGACCCTCTGCGCTTTGGCCGGGACATAGCATAGTGTGAAAGAGAGGATGGAGAGGAGCCAAAGAAAAAGCCTATTGGTCATCGGTGAAAATTGTAAAAATAGTTGAACGGTTAAGTTATAGTGTGTGATTATGTCATCAGAAGACATGAAAAGCAATAACCACTGATAGACGCAAGAGGGTGCTACAATCGCAGTAGGGTCCCTCTTGCGGTTATATACGGTGGCATCAAGTGATGAATATTTTATTTTGCGCAGTCGTCAACAAGTTGCTGGGTGATTCGCATCGCACAGAAGTTGGGACCACACATGGTGCAGAAGTGGTCATCGTCCTTGTGGCTCTCTACGTAGTACTGACGTGCGCGGGCTGGGTCGAGCGACAGGTTGAACTGGTCTTTCCAGCGGAATTCGAAGCGGGCCTTGCTCATGGCGTCATCGCGGACCTGTGCGCCGGGATGTCCTTTGGCAAGGTCGGCGGCATGGGCTGCGATCTTGTAGGTGATCACACCGTTGCGCACATCTTCGAGGTTGGGGAGTGCGAGATGTTCCTTGGGGGTCACGTAGCAGATCATAGCGGTGCCCATCCAGGCTATCTGTGCGGCTCCGATTGCCGAGGTGATGTGGTCGTAGCCGGGAGCGATGTCGGTGGTCAGCGGGCCGAGGGTGTAGAACGGCGCTTCGTGACATTTGTCGATCTGGCGGTCCATGTTCTCGCGGATCTTGTGCATCGGCACGTGTCCAGGACCTTCGATGAGCACCTGTACATTGTGTTTCCAGGCTATTTCGGTGAGCTGACCGAGCACATCGAGTTCGAGGAACTGCGAGCGGTCATTGGCATCGTGGATAGAACCCGGACGCAGACCGTCGCCAAGCGAAACTGCTACGTCGTAGCGGGCGAGGATCTCACAGATTTCATCGAAATGGGTGTAGAGGAAGTTTTCCTGATCGTGGATCACGGCCCAGCGGGTCATTATAGAGCCGCCGCGCGACACGATGCCGGTCAGACGTTCCTGAACCATGTCAGCATGAGCGCGGAGAGCTCCGGCATGGATGGTGAAGTAGTCCACACCCTGTTCTGCCTGCTCGATCAGTGTGTCGCGATAGATTTCCCAGGTCAGATCCTCCACTTTGCCGTTGACTTTTTCAAGAGCCTGGTAGACGGGGACTGTTCCGACCGGGACCGGGCAGTTGCGGATGATCCATTCGCGGGTCTCGTGGATGTTGTCGCCGGTCGAGAGGTCCATCAGAGTGTCGCCTCCCCAGTAGCAGCTCCACACGGCTTTGCTGACTTCTTCCTTGATTCCGGAAGAGAGGGCGGAGTTTCCGATGTTGGTGTTGAGTTTTACGAGGAAGTTGCGGCCGATGATCATCGGTTCGGCTTCGGGATGGTTGATGTTGGCGGGGATGACGGCACGTCCGGCTGCTACTTCCTGGCGTACGAATTCAGGAGTGATGTGGCTCTTGATGCCGAGGGCTTCGGCATTATTGTTCTCGCGGATGGCTACATATTCCATCTCAGGGGTGATGACACCCTGGCGGGCAAGCGCCATCTGGGTTATTTCCCTGCCTTCGGCCGCGCGGCGGGGTGCGTAGCGGTGGCTGAAGCGGATTGAGTCGAGAGAGCTGTCGGCTTCGCGCATGCGTCCGTAGTCAGAGGTGATGCATGAGAGTTGTTCGAGGTCTTCGCGTCCGGCTATCCACTCCTCGCGCAGACGGGGAAGTCCGGCGTTGATGTCAACGGTTACGTTCGGGTCTGTGTAGACACCGCTGGTGTCATAGACATAGACAGAGCCGTTCTCGCGGGTCAGGCGTTCGCCATCAATGATTTTTACAGTAGGGGTGAGGTTGACACGCCGCATGGCTACGCGGATCGGATGGAGTTTTCCGTCAATGTAGACTTTTTCTGAACCGGGATAGCTGTTTACGTCGATGTTTTCTATTTCCATATTCTGAGTTATGGTGATAAATGTCTGATTTATAGATTGAGAAATTCAGTGAGAGGGCTTGTTGCGGATGCTGATGAAGAGACAGATCCCAGACCGGCGAGATAGGCTTTACGTCCGGCTTCGACTGCAAGTCTGAATGCGACTGCCATTTCAACAGGGTCGCCTGCTACGGCGATTGCTGTGTTGACCAGAACGGCATCGGCTCCGATTTCCATTGCATCGGCTGCGTGAGAGGGAGCTCCGAGTCCGGCGTCGATCACCACCGGCACACGACTTTCCTCGATTATGATTTCAAGCAGATCGCGTGTCTTGAGCCCTTTGTTAGTTCCGATCGGTGCGCCGAGTGGCATTACAGCAGCGGTGCCTACTTCTTCAAGGCGCTTGCACAGAACCGGATCGGCCTGGATATAGGGGAGCACTTTGAAGCCTTGTTTTGCAAGGATTTCGGTGGCTTTCAGCGTTTCGATGGGGTCGGGGAGCAGATATTTGGGATCGGGGTGGATTTCAAGTTTGATAAAATCGGTCCCGAAACAGTCACGGGCGAGATTGGCTGCGAGCACGGCTTCTTCGGCTGTGCGGACGCCTGAAGTGTTGGGGAGAAACTGTACATGCTCGCGGTTGATGTGGCGCAGCATGTCATCTTCTTCCTCATGGTCCATGTCGATCCGCTTCATGGCCACAGTGATCATCTGCGAGCCTGAAGCGAGAATTGATTCAAGCATCAGGCGGTTGGACGAAAATTTGCCTGTGCCTACGAATAGGCGTGAGGTGAATTCTTTTCCTCCGATGGTTAAAATGTCGTTCATATATAAGCTTGTGTGATGATTTTGTCTGGAAGGGTTATCTGAGGATTACCGGCGCTTTTCGAATGCTTCCTGAAGAGCGCCGAGCACCTTGCGGGTATAGTCCACCGGGTCATCGGCGTTGATGATTGATCCGCTCATGGCTACTCCGTTGACACCTGTGGCCATGACTGCCGGGATGTCTTCAAGGGTGATTCCTCCGATAGCCACGATGGGGAGCAGGATGTCAGCGGCGCGGATTTCACGGACTATCTCCGTGTAGCCGTCAAGGCCGATTACCGGCGAGAGGCGGGCTTTGGTGGTGGTGTAGCGGAAAGGGCCGAGGCCTACATAGTCAACGTCCCAGCCGCGGAGCCGGGTGATGTCAGCGGCAGTGTTGGCTGTGCATCCGATGATGGCTTCCGCTCCCATGTTCTCACGTGCGACGAGCGGATTCATGTCATCTTTGCCGAGGTGCACGCCGTGGACCGACATCTCGATGGCAAGTTCTACGCGGTCGTCGAACACGAGGAAGGCTTCGTTTTCCTTGCAGAGCGGAATGATTTCAAGGGCTGTCTGCCGGAATTCTTCATCAGTGGCATCCTTAAGGCGGAGCTGTATCCATTTGCAGCCTCCTTCAAGGACCATCTGGACTTCTTCCGCAATTGTGTAGCGCTCGGATGGATGGGTTATGAACTGGAGCATAAGAGTCAGATTAGTTTTATGGTTTGTTCCGCAAACTGCCTTACAGTTGTGGCCGGGCTGTTCCACGGAATGGCTCCAAGCATGGCGAAGCCATTGAAGTTATAACGTTTGAGATATGGAATTCGTTCAGGAGTAACGCCTCCGAGTGCGATGACCGGAGTCGGGATATCGTCAAGAGCGGAGAGGGTCTCGCCGGTGAATGCTGAGTGATAGCCTTGTTTGGAGATGCTGTCAAAAATGGGGCTGAGGGTGGCATAGGCCAGCCCTGTGCATTTTCTGAGTTCATCGATCGAGTGGCATGAACGGCTCAAGGCTCCTCTGTAGAGGGCCGGTGCGTCCGGACAGCGGTGGTTCAGATGCAGGCCTCCGAGATTGAAATCGTTGCAGAGGTCGAAGTGGCCGTGGAGCACGAGGCAGCTGTGGAAAGCCTGGGGTATTGCTTCGATGAGTTTTCTGACATCGGTGCGTGACGCTCCGGGATGGCGGAGGTGTATTCTGTGCCATCCGGCATCAAGAAGCGCGCATACCGCTGCTGCTTCATGCCGCTCGTTTTCGAGGCGTTCCGGTGTAATGGCTATCGCTGTCATCGCGGAGAGATTTATGGCTTAGCCTCCGTAGAATGCTTTGATGATGACAATGTCATCTCCGTCGGCAAGTTTATGAGACGGACGCAGCACGGCGGGTATTACTTTTCCGTTGACGGCTGTGGCGATTCCCTGTGGTTTTATTTCTTTGGCGTCAAGAGCATCTTGCAGAGAGGCGCCGTCAGAGAGGGTTATGTCTACTTGGTTGACTTTTACGGTCATGGTTGTTGGTTTTATCTGTTGAAATAGCCTGCCGGGATCAGCGGCTTTTCGGATTGAAATTTTTTAATCGTCTGGGTGAGAAGAAGTGGTTCACGGGTCCGTGGCCGTGGCCTGTGGAGATCCATGCACCGGCTTCAAGGGCGCGTGTCACGTAGAGTTTTGCCATTCTGACGGATTCGGTCAGGGAGTAGCCGAGTGCGAGATAAGAGGCTATGGCCGATGAGAGGGTGCACCCGGTTCCGTGGGAGTTTTTTGTGTCGACAGCATCGGCTTTGAGTTCGATGGTTTCTCCGGTGGCGCCGAGATACAGTGTGTCGGTTTTGAAATCAGTGCTGTCAGAGTCGCCGCCTTTGATCAGAATGTTCTTGCAGCCAAATTTCCGCAATGCTTCGATCTGCTCTGCGGTGTCTGAAGATCCGGCCAGTTTTTCGGTTTCCATCCGGTTGGGAGTAACAAGCGTGGCCAAAGGGAAAATGCGGCTGACAAGGATTTCGATGGCATCCTCTTCAAGGAGCATTGATCCGGAGGTCGAGACCATTACCGGATCGATAATGAGATTTTTGGGACGATAGTGTTCGAGACGATCGGCTACAGCCGCGGCGACTTCTGCATTGCAGAGCATCCCGATCTTGACGGCCAGAGGCGGAATGTCGGTCATGACCATGTCGATCTGATCGGTCATTACTCCCGGCGATACCGGCATGATCGACCGCACCCCGGTGGTGTTCTGGGCTGTGACCGAGGTTATGGCCGACATAGCATAACAGCCGATGGCCGACATTGTCTTGATGTCAGCCTGGATGCCGGCGCCACCCGATGAATCGGACCCGGCGATTGTGAGAGTGGGATAGTAAGTTCTCATCGCGCTTTGTTATTATTAAAACTCCTGCTTATGCCGTAGTGGGCATAAGGCCAGACGATACTCTTCGAAGTCCGGCTGACGTCAGGCGGTCAGACGTCGGACTGACAAAGCGGCTGAGGCAAAGTCAAGTGCAATCCCTTCGGCGGTACTAACCGCATCAGGTTCAGAGGGTATCATCTCAGCGGCAATCACAGGAGGGTGAATGCCGCACCCCTTTGTCGGCGCAAAGGTAGAGTTTTATTCGTGATTTTCCAAATCATAAGCGGTCTAAAAACGGCATCGGGACTTTGAAAAATCATCTGAAAAATCACCGATGCGCCCCACTCCGGGCGCATCGGCAAAAATGAGCTCCTTTTGAGAGCAGAGTTTTGTCTGCGGTTATTTCACGATGCCTTTTTCAAGATATTCGGCAAGGTTGGTGCGTACCTGTTCGCCGGCGCGTTCTACGGCTACTTTGGCCATGTCGGCATCTACCATGAGGTTGACGAGCTGCTCGAAAGAGGTCTTCTTGGAAGGGTCCCAGCCGAGCTGCTTGCGGGCTTTTGAAGGATCGCCCCAGAGGTTGACCACGTCGGTCGGGCGGTAGAAGTCGTGCGATACTTCGATGACTACTTTGCCGGTCTTTACATCGATGCCTTTTTCATCGGCTCCTTCGCCTTCGAAACGCAGTTCGATACCTGCGCGACGGAAAGCGTAGAGGCAGAATTCACGCACTGAGTGCTGTTCGCCGGTAGCGATCACGTAGTCTTCGGGTTTTTCCTGCTGGAGGATGAGCCACATACATTCCACATAGTCCTTGGCATAGCCCCAGTCGCGGAGCGATGAAAGGTTGCCGAGATAGAGTTTTTCCTGTTTTCCCTGGGCGATGCGGGCAGCGGCAAGGGTGATCTTGCGGGTTACGAATGTCTCGCCGCGGCGTTCTGATTCGTGGTTGAAGAGAATGCCTGAGCAGCAATACATGTTATATGCCTCGCGGTATTCCTTGATGATCCAGAATCCGTAAAGTTTTGCCACTGCATATGGTGAGTAGGGGTGGAAGGGTGTCTTTTCGTTCTGAGGTACTTCCTCAACCTTTCCATAAAGCTCTGAAGTTGAAGCCTGATAGATGCGGCAGGTGTCGGCAAGGCCGGTGAGGCGCACGGCCTCAAGGATGCGGAGCACACCGGTGGCATCGATGTCGGCTGTGAATTCGGGCGAGTCAAAAGATACCTGGACGTGGCTCTGGGCGGCAAGATTGTAGATTTCGTCAGGGCGCACTTTTGACACTACCTGTAGTATCGACATCGAGTCACCGAGGTCGGCATAGTGAAGATGGAAGTTGGGCTTTCCCTCAAGGTGTGCGATGCGTTCGCGATAATCTACTGACGAACGGCGGATGGTGCCGTGAACATCATAACCTTTCTCTAAAAGGAACTCTGCCAGAAACGAACCATCCTGGCCGGTGATACCTGTGATCAGTGCAGTTTTCATTAGTCTTTAATTGATTTGTTACAAGCTACTAAGTGAGTTTTGAGCCGCAAAGGTAATGAATGTTTGTGATATATTAAAATTGAAATTTTATTTTTTTTGATATTAACGAATTGAGAGGATGCCTGATAACCAAGCATCCTCTCGAATTGTTTTATTTGATTGTTATTTTTGCCGGATTTCGTTTCTCTTTTTCCCACCGGTGTAGGTAGTCGAACCATTCGGTGGCAGAGTGGGGAGAGGCGCTGTCGCGTTCGGCTCCGGAGATAAAGCTGTAACGGATGCGGCCCTTGGTGTCGGTTTTCAGAAGCGTCAGATAATTGACGTCATCTTCCTTGACAGATCGCAGATAGGCTGCCGGCACAAAGATGCCGAGTCCGATTGTGTCGGTTATGTCGGGCATTCCTTTGTCAGGCAGATTTGTGCCCCAGCTTCCGGCAAGACCGGTTTGGGTGAGGAAGCCTTGGTTGTCAGTGGCGAGTTTTTGCACTCCTGTGCAATAAGTATATGTTTTGGGAGCGCCTGAAATGGTGATGTCTACGTCGATGTCGCGGTGACGGGCATAGATTGTGTAGCGCTGACGCATTTCGAGGGGTGCGCCGTTGTAGATCCAGCCGCGGTCAGAGACTTCGACTATGGAGCGGACCGGACCTGAGGCGATCACGCGCTGCATTCGGGTGGTGACGGTGTCAATGGTGACGGGGCTGCCGTTCTGCCATCCGCGGAACGAGCCGAGCGCTACTGAGGTTCCGGCCCAGAGCACGTCGCGGCCGTAGCCTTGTTCGAGCTGCTTGCGGGTGGTGTAGAAGCCGGTGCTGTCAAGTTCGAGCCGCGGGGTGTTTTTGGCGTAGAGGTCTACGCTCTGGCGGTTGTCCATGTAGATGCGAATGGCATTATAGAGCCCTTCAAGCACAACTCCGTGGCCGTAGATGCTGTTGTACATCTGGCGGTTGTCAACATCGCCCGGAAAAGCGATGGCCTGTATCTCAGGATGCTTCTTGTTTTTGTCGTTGAGCTTGAGGTAGGCCTTGGTTTCGGGGGTGAATGATGTTTTCGGGCGGGCCGATGAGAGGTCGACGGTCAGAGTCTTTGTCTGGTTGGCTTTCAGGTCGACGAGGAAAACGAGTTCATCGGGACGGCCGTCGTCGTTGAGATCGTCAAGTTGCCAAGGCGTGTCGGGCTGGCCTTTGATGACCGCCGAGTTGATTTCTTTACCGTTTTGTGCTATAGGAACAACAACCGGCACCGCCTGGCGGGGTGTCGGTTGTGGATTCGTAACGGTAACAGTAATTGAAAGCAGGAGTGAAAACGCGAGCATGAATTGAGTCGGTTTTGAGGTTTATGCTGATTACTGGCCGAGATATGCTTTGAGCAGGTGGCTTTTCTGACCCTTGAGCCGGCGGATGGCCTTTTCTTTAATCTGGCGCACACGTTCGCGGGTCAGGTCGAATTTGGCGCCGATTTCTTCGAGGGTCATTTCCTGACAGCCTATGCCGAAGAACATTTTGAGGATTTCGCGTTCACGGTCGTGGAGCTGCTTGAGGGCGCGCTCTACTTCTTTTGACAGAGATTCCTGGGTGAGTGTTGCATCAGCCATAGGAGAGTCATCGTTTGTGAGCACGTCAAGAAGACTGTTGTCCTCGCCTTCAACGAAGGGGGCGTCGACAGAAATATGGCGTCCTGAAACTTTGAGTGTATCGGCGATTTTGTCGACAGGCACGTCGAGCTTTTCAGCGAGTTCTTCAGGCGACGGACGGCGTTCGTTTTCCTGTTCGAATTTCGAGAGTGCCTTGCTGATTTTGTTGAGCGAACCTACCTGGTTGAGCGGCAGGCGCACTATGCGGCTCTGTTCGGCCAGAGCCTGGAGGATGGACTGACGAATCCACCACACGGCGTAGGAGATGAACTTGAAGCCTCGTGTCTCGTCAAATTTCTGTGCCGCTTTAATCAAGCCGAGATTGCCTTCGTTGATAAGATCGGGGAGGCTGAGCCCCTGGTTCTGATACTGTTTTGCCACAGATACAACGAAGCGGAGGTTGGCACGAACGAGCTTGTCGAGAGCTCTCTGGTCTCCTTGGTGAATGCGCTGGGCGAGCTCTACTTCCTCTTCGACGGAGATGAGCTCTTCGCGGCCGATTTCCTGGAGGAATTTATCGAGCGACGCGCTTTCACGATTGGTTATAGATTTGGTGATTTTTAATTGTCTCATGTCTACTTATAGCAGATAATTCGTGCAAAGGTAGTAATTTTTCGGCTTATATCAAAATTTGAGAGTCTTAAAAGAGGTGAGATCAAGGTCTGAAAGTCGAAAAGTTGCTGTTTGGATGCGCGCGATGGTGGAAAAATGAAAAAAAAATTGTAACTTTGCAATCCAATCACATAACAAAGAGCCTGGGCCAAGAGTTCAGCTGTAAAAAATATGGACCTTGGCCGGTTCGCTAAGACTATCTATCCTAAATGGCGCCCAAAAAAGTTCTATTCGTCTCGCAAGAAGTATCGCCTTATCTGCCGGACACATCAATGTCAGTCCTTGGTCGTGACATACCGCAGGGTATTCATGGCAAAGAATTCGAAGTGAGGAGTTTCACCCCGAAATATGGCTGCATCAACGAACGCCGCAACCAGCTCCACGAAGTGATTCGTCTCTCCGGCATGAATCTTATCATAGATGATTCAGACCACCCTTTGATAATTAAGGTGGCAACCTTGCTGCCTTCGCGCATGCAGGTCTATTTTATTGACAATGACGATTATTTTCAGCCATTACCTGAAAAGGGGCTCGAAACAGATCTTCTGCCGGCCGACAATGACGAACGCATCATGTTCTTCACAATGGGTGTTGCGGAGACCGTCAAAAAACTCCGTTGGCAGCCGGCTGTGATCCACTGCAGCGGCTGGGTTTCGGCTCTGACTCCACTGTATCTGCGCAGACGTTATTCGGATGACCCGATTTTTCGAGACTCAAAGATCGTCTATGCCCTGCAGCCTGAAAAGTTTGAAGGAACTCTTGACCCGCGTTTCGCAGAGAAACTGCGCATGAGTGATTTCAGCGAAGAAGATATAGCGGCTCTCGGCTCCGACCCCGTGGATTTCGCCACCCTTAACCGTCTGGCCATTGACTATGCCGATGCCGTCATCCAGGTGACCGGCGATGTCGATCCAGTGCTGGTTGAATATGCCAAGGCTTCCGGTAAACCATTCCTTGCTTATGAGGGCGAGGAAGATCGCGTTGACCGTTACACAGAATTTTATCGCTCGCTTTTAGGCGAGGATGATGATTAATCTCCGATCAGAATGAAAAAATTAGCTCTGCTTTCAGCAGGCGTAATAGCCACACTCTCCGTCATTTCATGTGACGAAAGCACCTCAACGGCCGGCGGGAGCTTGGTCGAGGATGAGGTTGAGATCGTCATAGACTCCAACTTTACCGTCAGCGGACGCCCGGTCAGCAATGATCTGGTGCAGTCACGCACTGTGCTTCAGCTTCTCGGAAATCTGGATGCCAAAGGATATGGCAATCTCCGCAGCGATATCGTCTGCCAGTATATGCCATCGTCTTATGTCGATACATTTTATGTCAAGCCGGACTATATTGATTCTGTCAAGCTCGTCCTTTCTATGTATAAGGACGGATTTGCCGGAGACTCTGTGGTGCCGATGGGGCTTACGGTTTATGAACTCAACAAACAGTTGCCTTCGCCGATCTACAGTGACTTCACTCCTGACGGATATTACGATCCTTCGGCACCTATCGGTTCAACATCGTACTCGGCGCTCATTGACGGAGCCGAGGATATAGGAGCTGACAGCGAGGGCAGTATTATAAAGGATATAAAGGTGACTCTGCCGACAGAATTCGGTGTCCGTCTCTACAATCAGTTCAAGACTTCGGAGGCCACATTTGCCACCCCACAGGCATTCGCAAAATGGTTCCCAGGATTATACATCGCCAATTCATTCGGTTCAGGACGTGTGACAAGAATAGTCAACAATATGATCAACGTCTATTACCGTTCGGTTATGCCGATTCCTGACACCGATCCGCAGCGTGACACAGTGTTCAACCTCGTCGGATCATATATGGCTGTCACTCCTGAGGTAATTACCAACAATAATATAGTATATAAGATGTCGGAAGAACTTAAGCAGCGCGCCCAGTCAGGCGAAACAATGCTTATAGCTCCCACCGGCTACGATGTGGAGTTCAACTTCCCGGCACGCGAAATACTCCGCCGCTATCAGGAAAACAGCGGATCGCTTGCAGTGGTCAACTCACTTTCGCTCTCGATTCCCGCCAAAGAGATCGAAAATGACTACGGTCTGACACCTCCGCCATATGTGTTGCTTGTCAAGAAGAAGGATAAGGACAAATTTTTTGCCGGAACTCAGATCAATGACAATCTCTCGTCGTTCTATGCTTCATACAACTCTACCACCAAGAGCTATACATTCTCGTCAATGCGCGATTATATTCTCGACATAATCAAGAAAGGCGAGGCTACGGAAGAGGATGAGGAGTTCGTCATCTGTCCGGCACTGGTGTCGTTCTATGTGAATTCCAATTCAAACTACTACAGCTATTACTACGGCTACAACACCACATCCACTCAGGTAAGCTCCATAACACCTTATGTAACCGAACCGGTAATGGCAACACTTGATTTCTCGAATGCCAAGATCAAGTTCAGCTACAGCAAGCAGACCCTTGGTAATTAAAAAATAAATTAGTAACTTTGCGCTGCAATAGTCCTGACGGGGTTGCCGCAAAGTTACTTTTTTTGTGGTCCCGGCATATGACGGACATTCAATAGTCCGGACCGCAGTCATCAAGCCGCAATAGCTCAGTCGGTAGAGCATTTCATTCGTAACGAAAAGGTCGTGGGTTCGAGTCCCACTCGCGGCTCAAAGGGAGTGACAGAAATGTCGCTCCCTGCTTTTTTTTGATACTTTGCATGTGCAAATCACAGATGCCATATCCGGTGGCGGTATGTTTTGAGTTCTTCTTCCGGGAACTTGGCTATCGCATTGTCAAATTCTCGGAGCAATGTGACTTTGTCGTTTGGAAGCGCTCCGGTGATCGGTACCGTATTGGATATGTGATGACCAAGCAGGTTGACTTTTATGCTAAGTCGGTCAATGAGTGTGCGCATTTCCATCAGCCTCTCGATTTCCGGTTCTTCCTCATAAGTCCCGTCGAGTACTTCATTAAACAGTTGTGACTCCGGGAATATCGTGAGTGATACAATGTTGATTATGCAGGGGTGGAGCTGATTGAGGACATTGGCTGTTGCCACGGCGCTTTCCTCTCCTTTCCCTCTTCCTCCGAGTCCGTTCAGATAGAACACGTTGTAGCGGATTCCGGCTTCGTCAAGTTTCGATAACTGTTCGAGAATGTCAGAGGCGTGATAACCTTTGTTCATTCTGTCGAGGGTCTCATCGTGAGCCGTCTCGATGCCGATGTTGATGCTGTCGAGCTTCATGTGCCGGAGGTTTTTCAGCTCTTCCACAGATTTTGATTTAATGTCTGTCACACGGGCGAACATTCCGAACGATACCATGTGAGTAAGATATTTTCTTAACAGAAGTGCCACATCCATCAGTTTGTTGTAGCTCAACGCAAAAGGATTGGCTCCTGTGAGATATACTCGTCTGGCACGCGGTTGCCACTGGCGAATGACTTTCAGGTCTTCTTCCACCTCTGACAGCGGCGACATACGGAACGGAGTGCCGTGATAAAGGCTACAGAATTTGCACTTGTGCCATGTGCAGCCGGATGTGATCTGAAGAAGTTGAGAATTGGCCTCGTATGGCGGACGCCACACCTGCCCGGTGAAATGGAGTTGCGGATACATCATATTTGATTATTTTTTGTAACTTTGCGGTGAGTCAGAGTGCTTTGCACCGCGCACCAGATGCGCCGACATGCGCTCTCTGCTCGCTCGCGAATGTTTCACATTTGTAATGCAAAATTAGATGATTATCAGTGTGGAAGCAATGACTTACCGATAGGTTTGACCCTTACCGAAAAGTTTGTATTGCTCGTGATCAGTCTTTTTTGAAACCTCGGTTATGGTAAAAAAACTTGACTACGAATATTGCAAGGCGGCTCCGATGCTTGAATGGCTCGGCAACAAGTGGGCGCTGGTGGTTCTCGTGAAGATTTCAGAGAGCGGACCGGTACGCTTCAACGAACTGTACCGCAACATCCCGTCGGTTTCGGAGAAGGTACTGTCGCAAGTGCTTCGTCAGCTGACCGCCGACGGCATAATCCGTCGCGAACTCTTTCCGGATGTCCCTCCACGGACGGAATATTCGGTGACGGAGTTCGGTAAAACTCTTTTGCCTCACGTCGAGGCTCTGCTCAACTGGGGACGCGAGAATTTTGAACGGATAATGGAAAACCGTAAAAATGCAAACAGATAATATGGCAGCTAAATTTAATTTCAATACCATCGGATTGTTTACGACTGACAATACCCGCATGGTGGCATTCTATCGTGACATAATGGGGTTTGAAACCGATTGGAACGGTGAAGACCCTGATGTAAGGATGCAGCTTGGCAATATGTGGCTAATATTGTTCCCACGTACCGCCTTTGAACAGATGACCGGGCGGGAATACTCTTATCCATGCGGACTGAACGGCACGGTCGAACTGGCTTTTTATGTACCGACATTCAGCGATGTAGATGAAGAGTATGCGAGAGTGACCGCCCTTGGAGCAAAGTCAGTATTTGCACCGCAAACTATGCCTTGGGGGCAACGCACCTGCTATATTGCAGACCCCGAAGGGAACCTGATTGAAATCCACTCTTTCACCAAAGACTAAATAAAATGGCGTGTACCTATGCATTTATTGAATTCATCTGTGATGCACTTGCTCCATTGGGTGTGGTTCGCAGTCGCAAGATGATGGGCGATTACGTCATCTATGTCAATGAAAAATGTGTAATCACAGCCTGCGACAATATCGCTTACGTAAAGAAATTGCCCTGTATTGCCGACTTGATGGCTGATGCCGAGTGCGGCTTTCCTTATCAGGGCGCAAAGGAGGCCTATATCCTTGACTTCGCTGACACCCGCAAGGCTCTTAAGGTGATTGAAACTCTATGGAATGATCTCCCGTTTCCGAAATCAAAGAAAAAGTAACAATAGAGAGCTCACACAGAAAAGACAGATCCCGAAGCCGTGGCGGTTTCGGGATCTGTGCTTATAGTCTGGATCTGTCTGGCTGAGTGTTTAGCCGTACTGGATTGTTCCGTCTTCGTTGCGGTACTGGTCAAAGCCTTTTTCGTACTGGTCCATTGCACGGAGGCTCATGCCCATGCTTGAGAAACCGCCGTCATGGAAGAGGTTCTGCATGGTGACCTTGCGGGTAAGGTCGCTGAACATGACAATGCAATAGTCGGCACATTCGTCGGCTGTGGCATTGCCGAGGGGCGACATACGGTTTGCAAAGTCCATGAGCGAAGACATGCCCTTCACGCCGCTGCCTGCAGTGGTCTGGGTGGGCGACTGAGAGATGGTGTTGATGCGCACTGACTTTTCGCGACCGTAGATGTAGCCGAAGCTGCGGGCTATTGATTCGAGGAGCGCTTTGGCATCGGCCATGTCGTTGTAGCCGAACATTGTGCGCTGGGCTGCGATGTAGCTGAGGGCCACGATGCTGCCGTGGTCAGCGATCGCATCAAGTCTTTTTGCGGCCTGAATCATCTTGTGGAATGATATGGCTGATATGTCAAGCGTCTTGTTGAGCAGATCGTAGTCGATGTCATCATAGAGACGTTTCTTGCGCACGTTGGGTGACATGCCGATAGAATGGAGAACGAAGTCGATCTTTCCTCCGAGGATTTCCATTGATTTCTGGAATACCATTTCGAGATCTTCCACATTGGTTGCATCGGCCGGGATAACTTCAGCATTAAGCTTTTCGCCGAGTTTGCTGACATCACCCATGCGGACTGCGACCGGGGTGTTTGACAGAGTGATTGTAGCGCCTTCTTCTACAGCTTTCTCAGCTACTTTCCAGGCAATACTCATGTCATTGAGCGCGCCGAAGATAATGCCGCGCTTTCCTTTCAAAAGATTATAAGCCATTTGGTCTATTAAATTAATTCGTTTCTTTTATTTCGCGGGTGCAAAGTTACGCAGAATTGGGCGGGATTTGAAATATTTTCGGCAAAAACGCTCCCCGGAGGTTGCAACAACCGTAATATTGACTTAATTTTGTGATAATTTGGAGTAAAGTTTTCTGACGCTCACACCCCTCCACTAACTATTGAGAATTATGCCGATAATTGAAATTTCATCATTGACCCATCCCGGAGCAGAGATTTTCAGCTCATTGACCGAAGCCCAGTTGCGTAACAGACTAGAACCTGACAAGGGTGTCTTCATAGCAGAGAGTCCTAAGGTGATACGTGTGGCTCTTGAAGCCGGTTATGAGCCTGTGGCTTTGCTGTGTGAGCGGAAACATATAGAAGGTGACGCTGCCGACATTGTGGCGCGTTGCGGAGACTCAGTCCCGGTCTATACAGGTGACCGGGATCTGCTTGGCACTCTGACCGGCTATACTCTGACACGCGGGGTACTCTGTGCCATGCGCCGTCCGCAGGCTCCGACTGTCGGTGCAGTGCTGAATGAAGCCCGCAGGGTGGTGGTGATTGACGGTGTGGTAGACACAACCAACATAGGAGCGATATTTCGCTCAGCTGCCGCTCTTGGCATTGATGCCGTGCTGCTTACGCCGTCATCATGCGATCCGTTCAACCGCAGAGCGGTAAGGGTTTCGATGGGGTCGGTATTTCTTGTGCCGTGGACATGGCTTGACGGACCGATCGGCTCATTGCGTGAATCCGGGTTCAAGACGGTGGCGATGGCTCTGACTGACAAGTCTGTCTCTCTTGAAGACCCGGCGCTGAGAGAGGAGCCTCGGCTCGCTATAGTTATGGGTACCGAGGGCGATGGACTTGCCGATGCGACTATTGAAGATGCCGATTATACAGTGCGTATTCCTATGGCTCACGGGGTCGATTCGCTCAATGTGGCCGCCGCGGCGGCTGTGGCTTTCTGGGAGCTTAGAGCCCGATAGGGATTCTGCATAAAGTATCGGTCCTGCCGGTCTGAATTTTTTCTTTCAGACCGGCAGGACCGTTTATATATAAGGAGGCTTTGGCCGCCTTTCTGGGGCTGATTATGTGTGGGTAGCTTGCGCCTGATTATTTGGGCAGGTTGAAGGCCACTGTCATCTCTTTCATCTGCTCGTCAGACATGCCGTCAGGTTCGAAGCCCATGTTCTTGGCGCAGATGTAGATCTGGGCAGATTTGTTGAGCACATCAACCTGGTCGAAGGCCATCATGATATCTTCCTCTACGGCGAAGACTCCGTGTTTTTCCCAGAGTGTCACGTCGTAGTCGGCAAGTTCCTTGATGGTAGACTCGGCGAGGATGTTTGAGCCGGGAAGCTGATAGGGGATGATGCCGAGACCGCGCGGACAGAAAGCCTTGGTTTCGGGGATCATGCTCCAGAGCAGGCGGGTGGCCACGTCTTTTTCAAGATATTTGTTGCAGTGTGACATTGCCACGAGTTCGATCGGATGAGTGTGGAGCGATGCTTTGTATTTCGAGCCTTTTCCGATGAGGTAGTTGTGGACGGCAAGATGCGAAGGCAGTTCCGAGGTGGGTTTCACCGGTTCGTCTGCGATGATCTCATAGTGGGCGCAGTCATCGGTGATGCGGATCACAGAACCGTTGGCCATAGGCTTGCGGGCGAGATCACGCATACGCTTGTTGGTGCCTTTGCAGAAGAAATAGCATCCCTTGAGGTTGGGAAGAGTCATGCCGATAGGAGCGGCGGGAGCGATGGCCGGCATGGCGCGGATCGCATCGTCGACATATTCGGTTACGTTGACTGTGATGTTGCCTCCGTTACGTTCGGCCCATCCCTTTTCCCAGAGATAGCCGGCTACTTCAGCTACTTTTTCAACCTCGGCTGTGAGCACGGGGCGGTTTTCTAATATTGATGACATAAGTATGTGATAAATATTGATGGTCAGATCAGTTGCGGAAGGAAGCACGAAACGATGAGCACTGCGATGCCTATGACAAGCACTGTGATCGTTTTTGACGAGCAGCCTTTCCACTCTTTAAGTATTATGCCCCAGACGTTGGAGAAGACCACGTTGAGCGCCATGAGGATGCAGAACGAGAGGGTCATCAGCGTAGGGGAGTCGGTCAGGAATCCTTTGCCGAGTGCGAGTCCGAAGAACTGGCTGTACCAGAGAGCTCCGGCAAGGAGGCAGAAGAGCAGGTTGTTGCCGAGAACGGCTCTGTTGGCATAGTCGCCCCAGGTCCGGTTCTTGTGGTTCTGATAGAAACAGTAGACGGCGTTTGTGACGAATCCGCCCAGGGTCACAAGCAGAGTGGCCGGAAGGGTTTTGTAGATGTCAGGGGTGAGTGAACCGAAATTGATTCCGCTGCCGAATTCAAGGCCTACGTTGAAGCAGCCGCTCATGAAACCTGCAAGCAGGGCGATGGTGATTCCTTTGGGGAAATTGAAGTCCTTGACAGCAGCCTTCTTCTCTTCTTCGCTGAGCGATGAGGCTTTCATTGATCCGGCGATGCCGATGATGGCGATGCCGATCAAGGTGACAACCACTCCGAGGATCACAGCCATTGTCAGCTGAGAGAGCGGATCGTTTTCAGGGAAGAAAATGTTGAGCAGCACGGGGCCCATTATGGTGCCTAAGCCGGCACATGTGCCGAGGGCTATAGACTGACCGAGCGCCACTCCGAGATAGCGCATGGAGAGTCCGAAGGTCAGACCTCCCACTCCCCAGAGTGCTCCGAAGAGAATGGTCATCCAGATGTTGAATGATTGGTCGGCTGTAAAGAGCTCTGTCAGCGAATGGCCGGCCGGAACGGCGAGGAGTGCGCCCAGAAACGGCAGAATGAGCCACGCGAAAACGCCCTGCACAATCCAGTAGCTTTCCCAGCTCCATGACTTGATCTTGTTGATGGGTACATAGCAGCTGGACTGGCAGAAAGCGCCGATCGCGATTATAAGGAGACCTATCAGTATCATCGTTTGCTGGTGACGTCACGTTCATACTGCTCCACTTCGACGATGTAGTTTTCGCCGACAGGCACATTGTTCTTGAGGCAGAACATGTCATAAACGGCATTCCAGGGGAGGTTCTTGCACTCTTCGAGGAGGGCAAGGCGCTGGAATCTCTTGTCTTCGAGTTCGTATTTGCGCAGAGTTTCGGTGGGTTCGAGCAGTGCGCGGAGCATGCACTTCTGGGCTGCGCGGCTACCGATCACGTAAGCGCCGATGCGGTTGAGGGTGCCGTCGAAGTAGTCGAGGCCGTAGTGCACGCGGTTGAGGGCGCCGGCACGGACAATTTCGCTGAAGAGGTCCATTGTCGGGTCGTCCATGATGGTGACATGGTCAGAGTCCCAACGGATGGGGCGGCTCACATGGAGCATCAGTTCGGGCACGAAAAGCAGCATGGCTGACACCTTGTCGGCTACACTTTCGGTGGGGTGGAAGTGGCCTGTGTCAAGGGTGATCATCATGTTGTTCTTGGCGGCGTATGATGTGTAGAAGTCGTTTGAGCCTACGGTGTAGCTTTCAAGTCCGATGCCGAACACCTTTGACTCCACGCAGTCTTTCATCCAGTCATATTTGTGTTCGAAGATCTGGTCGAGAGAGTCTTTGAGGAGCTCACGGTAGAGATAGCGGTTGACGGTGATGTCTTTTGAACCATCGTGAACCCAGGTGTTCATGATGCAGGGGTCCTGCTGAGCTTCGCCTATGGCCTGAGAGATGGCACGGCAGCGTTTTGAGTGTTCGATCCAGAAATCACGGATGCCCTTGTCGGGGTTCGAGAGGCTGAGGTCGCCGCTCTTCGGGTGAGAGAATGAGGTTGAGTTGAAGTCGAGCTTGATGTCATTGGCTTTGCCCCAGTCGATCCAGCTCTGGAAGTGTTCGACAGAGCACTGGTCGCGGTCAACGAACATGCCGCCGAAATCGCCGTAGATTTCATGGAGGTTGAGACGGTGCTTGCCGGGGATGAGGCTCATGGCATAGAGAATGTCGGCGCGGAGTTCGTCGATATTGCGTGCTTTGCCGGGATAGTTGCCGTTGACCTGGATGCCGCCGGTCAGCGAGCCGCCCTGGTTTTCAAAGCCGGCTACATCATCAGCCTGCCAGCAGTGCATGCTGAGGTGGAAGTCCTGCATCTGCTGCAGCACCTTGTCAGTGTCGATACCAAGTTTTGCGTAACGCTCTTTGGCTATTTCATAAGCTTGTTTTACAGTTCCTTCGTTCATGATAAGATAGATTTAGATGTATTTAGGTAAAATTTGATGTGTCTGTTTATTGAGGGAGATAAGTTTTTGTCTCGGTTGAGTTGATTGCCACCTTGCGCATTTCGGAGAGGTCGCTGACGCGGCCATCAGCGCGAAGCTGCACGAGTACATTGCCGAGGGCTGTGGATTCGGTCGGACCGGCCACCACGGGCATTTGGAGTTCATTGGCGGTGAGCTGCATCAGATGGGCGTTGAGTGATCCGCCGCCTATCACGTGCAGGGTATTGATTTCTTTTGGGGAGAGCTCACGCAGCCAGCCGAGCACTTCTTTGTAGCGGAGAGCCAGACTGCGGAATATCAGACGGACGTAGTCAGCCACTGTGACCGGCACTTTCTGTCCGGTGCGCTCGCAGTAGTCGCAGATGGCCTGGGTCATCGAGGCCGGATTTGCAAATGACGGATCGTCTGGGTTGATTGTGCTGTCGATGTCAGATTCGGTGTAGAGCGCACACAGATCGGCAACACTGGCCGGCGCGTCTTTCAGCTCGGTGCGGGCGCGTTCGAATATCCACATTCCGCAGATGTTTTTCAGATATCGGATGGTGCCGTCAAGGCCGCCTTCATTGGTGAAATTGTAGGCAAAGCCTTTTTCGTTGATGATGGGCTTAGGTGTCTCGATGCCGAGAAGCGACCATGTGCCGCAGCTCAGATATGCGAAATTCGCATCTTTGGCAGGTACGCCGATCACGGCCGAGGCTGTGTCGTGTCCGGCTACTGCAATGACGGGGACCTCGCCCAGTCCGGTCAGCTGCTGAACGGCGGGTGTAAGTGAGCCTATACGATGACCTGGGTTCACGAGTTTGCCGAAGCGGTCCTCGCTCAGTCCTATGCGGGCAAGAAGTTCGTCGTCGAGTCGGCCGGTTGTCGGGTTGAGTATCTGAGAGGTCGATGCTACGGTATATTCTGTCACGGCCTCGCCTGTCAGCATGTAGGCCAGTGCATCGGGGATAAACAGAATCTTGTCTGAGTTGTGGAGTGCGTTGCCCTGTTCTTTGCCTATGGTGTAGAGCTGAAACAGAGTGTTGAAATCCATGAACTGGATTCCGGTCTTGCCATATACTGTCTCTTTTGACATGTCTTCGCAGAACTTGTCGACAGCTCCGGTGGTGTGTGGGTCGCGGTAGCAGTAGGGGAGTCCGGCAAGTGTGCCGTCAGCGTGGAAATAGGCCACATCGCAACCCCAGGTGTCTATGCCTATAGACTGTGCTTTAGCTCCAATGGCATTGAGTTTTTCAGCTGCGGCTTTCAGGCCGGTAAGAATTTCGTGGTAAAGTCCGGGCAGATTCCAGAACAGGTGGCCTGCGATGGGGAGCATCGGGTGTTTGAACCGGTGAAGTTCTTCAGTTGAGATTTTTTCTCCGTCAAACGATGCAAGGATAAGGCGACCGCTGGTCGCACCGAGATCCACCGCTATATAATAGGTGGTAGATTCAGTTTTCATGATAATCGACGTTGTTTGTTAAATTCTAAGGTAGTGTGTGATTTGTCGTGGCGTGAGGGAGAAGGTGAGGGGAGAGAGGGAGTGTGTTTTCATGCGTGGAGATTATTTCTCACGCATGAAAACGTTGATCGGTGTGCCGTGGAAGTCCCATGTCTCTCTGATCTTGTTCTCCAGATAGCGGCGGTAGGGTTCCTTGACCCACTGCGGCAGGTTGCAGAAGAAGATAAATGTGGGTATGGGAGAGCCTTTCAGCATGGTCACATATTTGATCTTGATGAACTTTCCTTTATTGGCGGGAGGCGGATATGCCGAAATGGCTTCGAGCATCACGGTGTTGAGCTGCGATGTGGGGACAATGCGCTTGCGGTTTTCGCATACGTGAAGGGCTGTCTCAAGCACTTTGTAGATGCGCTGCTTGGTGAGAGCCGATGCGAATATGATCGGGAAATCGACAAAGGGTGCGAAGCGCTCGCGGATGGCGTCTTCGTAATGCTTGATCGCTTCCTTCGATTTGTCTTCTACGAGGTCCCATTTGTTGACCACAACCACAAGGCCCTTCTTGTTGCGCTGGATGAGCGAGAAGATGGAGACGTCCTGCGACTCGATGCCGCGTGTGGCGTCGATCATCAGTATGCAGACATCCGAAGCCTCGATGGCGCGGATCGAACGGATAACCGAATAATATTCGATATCTTCTGTAACCTTGGTCTTTTTACGGATACCGGCTGTGTCGACGAGGTAGAAATCGAAGCCGAATTTATTGTAGCGCGTATAGATCGAGTCGCGTGTGGTGCCGGCGATGTCGGTCACGATGTGGCGGTCTTCGTCAATAAACGCATTGATGATTGACGATTTTCCGGCATTCGGACGGCCTACGATGGCAATCTTCGGTATGTCGTCGAGTTTGGATTCCTCATCGTCATCTTTTTCAGGCATTTTGAGGACCACTTCGTCAAGAAGATCGCCGGTGCCGTAACCGCTGACAGCTGAGACACCCATAGGGTCACCGAGACCGAGACTGTAGAATTCGGCGATATTGTAGAGCGAGTCACCTGCGTCAACCTTGTTGGCCACGAGAATTACGGGCTTGGTTGAGCGGCGGAGAATTTCGGCTACCTGGTCATCAAGATCGGTCACGCCGTTCATGGCGTCGACCACAAACAGAATTTCGTCGGCCTGCTCGATGGCGAGGTGGACCTGCTTATTGATTTCGTTTTCGAAAATGTCTTCGCTGTTGACCACCCAGCCGCCGGTGTCGACAATCGAGAATTCTTTCCCGTTCCAGTCAACTTTGCCGTACTGGCGGTCGCGGGTAGTTCCGGCCTCGTCGTTGGTGATAGCGGTGCGTGACTGGGTAAGTCTGTTGAAAAGTGTGGATTTGCCCACATTAGGGCGTCCCACTATGGCGATCATTTGTCCCATTTGGATGATTATATAGATGGTTCCGGTTGTTTAGTTCCGGATTGTTAAAAACAAGCCGAACGTCAGTGCAAATTTAATGGATAATTTCCTATCCCACAACTTTCGCCCGTGTTAGAATAGGCTTAATTGCAGAATAGGAAATTATTAAGTTAAATATTGTAAAATCAAGCAGAATTTATGTTAATTTGCTTGACAAGGCTCGTTTCATGACTTATATTTGCGAATAAGTTTTTCATGGTATTAGATTTAAGGTAAAAAAGTTATTCGTCGTGATGACTAGTAATTTTTTTTGTCGTCATGTCAGAAGTAACTATCAGCAGGTCTTCTGATCCATATAAGGATTCAGACGGTGCCAGTCGGCAATAGGAGGCATGACGCCCATTTCGATTACTTCGTCGCGCAGCTTGCAAAGATGCTCATAGCTCTTTTCAAGCTCTTTTTCTTCTTCGGGAGTTCCGTTGACGGGCTTGCATTCCACGCCGTTTTTGCTGATGGTGGTTTCCATAGCCATCATGATGTGTTTGAAGCGGTCATTGTTGACATAGGCTCCGGCCGGCCAGCGGAAAGGCTGTCCGCCCATTGCTGCGGCTATCATCTCGATCGACAGATAGGCCGGGCTCTGAAATGAAGAACGGCCACGAAGGTCGATGATGTTTTTACCGCCCTGGATAACGCGCTGCTTGATGTTGATCCATTCTTCGAGAGGCAGACTCGGTGTTCCGATGATGTCTACAAGCGGTTTGCCGTCAACGGTTGTGGTCGAGGCAAATACTGCCATCTGTTCTCCGTGACCGCCGTAGGTACGGCTGTTGACAATTTCATCAGCTGGAATCTTGAGATATTTCGACAGTTCGCTGCGCAGACGGGTGCTGTCAAGAGCGGCAAGAGTGGTCACGCGTGAAGGCTCAACGCCGGAATAGAGAAGAGTTACAAGACCGGTGATGTCGGCAGGATTGAAGATGACAACGATATGTTTTACATCCGGACAATATTGTCTGACATCTTTACCGAACTGCTCTGCGATCTGTGCATTTCCTTTGAGAAGATCTTCACGGGTCATGCCGGCTTTGCGGGCTGCACCGCCTGACGATACTATATAGGCTGCTCCGGTGAGAGCTTCCTTGATGTCAGAGGTATATGTCAGATTCAATCCTTCGAATCCGCAGTGATAGAGTTCCTCGGCAACGCCTTCAAGAGCCGGTGCGAAAGGATCGTAGAGACAGATGTTAGGAGTCAGACGCATCATTATTGCGGTCTGGGCCATGTTTGATCCGATCATGCCGGCAGCTCCGACAATGGTCAGTTTCTCAGTAGTCAGAAAATCCATGATTTATGAGTTTTATTGGTTTGAGGTTTATGTATTATCAATAATAATAACATTGTCGGTCCGGTAAATGTTGCTGTTTATACCTTAAAAGAAGACTATTTGGGAAATAATCAGTATTTTTGCACTCTGTTTTGGAAAAAGAACACATTAGCCACTGACGATGACAACCAAAGAATTTGAAATTTTGAAATCTGCGTTTGATGATAGAGATAAATGAAAACTACTCAGTCTGAAATTCTAATTTTTATTTTAAAGATTGCAATTATGAAAAGATTATATGTGTTGCTGGTTTTTGCTGCTTGTGTGGTCGGCGCATCTTCGCAGGCGTTGAAATGTGATGACGGCAATATGCACTGGGAAGCTAATTTCACAGCCGGCCTTAATACCGACGGATATCAGTTTGACCTTGGCATAGCTTACTTCCCGCTTCAATATCTTGGCATAAAGACTCAGCTGGGATCAGCCGGAGAGATTGTGCCTGTGGAATACTGGGGTGATGATGAATATGATTCGCGCCTCGATTATGCCGCCCGTTTTAAATCCACATCCTCGCTGGTGGTCCGTAGTCCGAAGCTTATCAATTGGAAAAATCAGGGTGGCGGATTTTATCTTTTTGCCGAACCGGGTATAATACTTTCACCGGGAGCTTCAGGAAGCCATCGGGCTGAATGGGTTTCCTGGGATCTGAAGACCGGCATAAATCTCCAGGTTGATCGCTTCATTGTCTTCATAGGATATGGTATATCCGACTACAGCCTATACTCCGGTTGTCGACACGATTACAGGTCTCCGTCAGATCATGGCAAGTTCATAACACACTCAGGATTTATCGGCGGAGCCTACAAATTTTGAAGAGCCGGTTACTGGACCTGACCAAATTCTGCGTATCTTTGCACTGTTTTTCAATAGGACCCCCAGAGATTGAGGGCGATTAAGGTGATTTATGGAAGATACGAATCTAAATTCACAGACAAAAGCAGTCCAGGGCACCACTGCTGCAGCAAAGGAAAAACTCTGGAACAGTAATTACTGCAAGGCGATGGTTGGCAATTTCATGATGTTTTTTTCATTTTATCTGCTGACACCGCTGCTGCCCATCTATCTCGATGCGGAATTCAAGGCCGACAAGGATCTCATAGGCCTTGTATTGTCCGGTTATGTTGTCGCTGCACTCCTCGTAAGGCCTTTCAGCGGCTTTATTGTCGACAGTTTCAACCGCAAGAAGGTGTTGATGCTCTGTTTCTTTGCGTTTTTCATATGTTTTACGGGGTATATCGGAGCCGGAACCATTCTGATGTTTGCCGTGGTGCGTACTCTTCACGGTTTGCCCTTCGGTGCGACCACAGTTGCCAACAGTACAGTTGCCATTGATGTGCTCCCATCCTCACGGCGTAACGAAGGAGTGGGGTTCTATGGCCTGAGCAACAACCTTGCAATGGCTATTGCTCCCTCGGCAGGAATCTATATCTACTCTCTCAGCGGGAATTTTCGGTTGCTCTTCTGGATCTCTTTGGTGGTTGCTTTTGTGGGATTCTATTTTGTAAGCACCATCAGGCTGCCTCACCGTCCGCCGGTTGAAGGAAAACCGAAACTGAGCATGGATCACTTTTTTCTGAGCCGTGCATGGCTGATGGCAATAAACATTCTGCTTTTCGGTCTCTGTTGGGGCATCATGAGCAATTATGTGGCTATCTATGGAAAGGAAGAACTTGGCATCACCGATGGCACAGGCTTGTTCTTCGCACTTCTTTCAGGCGGACTTTTTGTTTCGCGCCTCTATGGAGTCAAGTCTCTCCGAGAGGGACATCTGACTGAAAATGCCCTTCAGGGAGCCGCCATAAGCTCTGTGGGTTTCACTCTGTTCGCTCTCGCTCCGGGAGTGTGGGCCTACTATCTGTCGGCCGTGCTGATCGGACTTGGCAACGGCCGCATGTTCCCGGCTTTTCTGAATATGTTTATCTGTGTAGCCCGTCATGACCAGAGAGGAACGGCCAACTCTTCAATCCTGACCTCCTGGGACTGTGGCATGGGGCTCGGCATACTCCTCGGTGGCTTCTTTGTGGAATATGCCGGCTATTCGGCTGCCTTCTGGGTTACTTCCGTCTCTCAGATCGCAGGCACTTTGCTCTTGCTTTTCTTTACCCGATCATTTTTTACCAGACGTCGTCTGCATGCCTGAACGGTATGAGAAAATTCAGAAAACATGGCCTTTAGGTCTGCTGATCAGAAGTTTTTAGTTAAAATATTTTTATCATATAAGAGAGTGGTGCAAAATTGAGTAATTTTGCACCCGCGTTTCAATAATACATTTATATAAGGTTATATAGGATATGGCAGTGACTGCAAGCACATCAACAGAGGATCTCGGCAAAAGTTCTGTCGGGAAATTATTGGCCCAGTATTCGATTCCGGCCATTATTGCGAGCGTCGCTACTTCGTTATACAATATCATAGACAGTATTTTTATCGGTCGTGGTGTCGGTCCTATGGCCATTGCCGGTCTGGCCATCACATTTCCGCTGATGAACCTCGTCGCGGCATTCTGTATGCTCATCGCCGCCGGCGGTGCCACTATCAGTTCTATTTTCCTCGGGCAGAAGAACTACAGTCGGGCTACAGATGTGGTCAACAATGTCTTTTCGCTCTGTCTGATCCATTCGATCGTGTTCGGTGGGCTCACACTGATCTTCCTTGATCCAATCCTGCTGTTTTTCGGAGCGACGGAAGAGACCATTGACTATGCGCGTGAATTCATGCAGGTAATTCTGCTGGGAACTCCATTGGGCTTTGTGTTCATTGGCCTCAACAACCTCATGCGCGCCACCGGTTATCCGCGCAAGGCCATGATTTCCGCCCTGATATCGGTGATTGTCAATCTTATATGCGCGCCGATTTTCATATTTGTATTGGACTGGGGCATCAGAGGAGCGGCGTGTGCTACTGTGGTAGGCCAGTTTTCGGCATTCGTTTGGGTGCTGTCACATTTCCTTTCGCGCAAAAGTTCGATTCACTTCAAGCGGCATAACAAGTGGCTTACGTGGTCTATAATAAAACGTATCTATGCCATCGGCCTTTCGCCGTTTCTGATGAACGTCTGCGCATGTGTGGTAGTGATCTTTATCAACAGGGCGCTTCTTGATTATGGAGGTGCCGACGGCAATCTTGCTGTAGGTGCTTATGGAATTCTCAACCGCACCACAATGTTTTTTGTGATGATCGTGTTCGGAGTCACCCAGGGCATGCAACCTATTCTCGGATATAATATAGGTGCCAACAATTTTGACAGAGTCAAGCGAGTGCTTCGGCTCGGCATATGGATCGGAGTTGCAATCACGGTTGTAGGCTGGATTGTCAGTGAAGGCTTCCCGGATGTGGTCTCCGCCTTGTTTACCACAGATGAGACTCTTGTCGGCATAGCCCGTGACGGCTTCAGAATCTACTTCATCTGCTATCCGGTGGTCGGATGCCAGATCGTCATTCAGAACTTTTTCCAGAGTGTGGGCAAGCCGCAGATGTCGATATTCCTCTCTCTGACACGCCAGCTTCTGTTCCTGATTCCGTTCCTGATAATTTTCCCGCGTCTGTGGGGAGTGCCGGGAGTCTGGGCTTCGATGGCAGGATCTGATATTATAGCTTTTGTTGTCGCCGTAGTCACCCTCTGGTGGTGGATGGGACACACAATGAAAAAAATGGAACTCAATGCAAGAAACTCTTGATCTACGTGTAACGCCGCGTGTAGCTGCTGAACCTCATCTGCTCAGCCAAGAGGTGGCGCGTCTGGCAGGTGTCAGTAAAGAATCAGTCAGTCATGTGCTCGTGACCAGACGCTCAATTGATGCACGTCAGCGTCAGGTGATGGTCAACCTTTCGGTCAGAGCCTATATCGACGAAGAGCCTTCGTCTCTGTCGCTTGTCCGTGCGGTGGATTACCGCTCGGTGGCTTCAGACGCTCCGCAGGCCATAGTGGTTGGTGCCGGTCCGGCAGGACTGTTTGCAGCCTTGCGGCTGATAGAGGAAGGTGTGCGCCCGATTGTGTTCGAGCGCGGCAAGGATGTGGACTCGCGCAGACCCGATATGGCCGATATAGCTCGCAAGGGAGTAGTTGATCCTGATTCAAACTATTGCTTTGGTGAAGGCGGTGCCGGGGCATTTTCTGACGGGAAACTTTACACCCGATCAAAAAAACGCGGCTCGGTAGACAAGATTCTGAATATTTTTGCCCAGCATGGCGCTTCGGAAAACATTCTGGTGGATGCCCACCCGCATATCGGTACCGACAAACTCCCAGGAGTCATAAAGGCCATGCGCGAGACCATCTGCCGCTGCGGAGGTGAAGTCCGATTTTCAACCCGTGTGACAGAATTGATAATAGAGCGTGATGAGGTAAGAGGAGTGGTCACAGCCGGCGGTGAAAAATATTTCGGTCCTGTGATTCTTGCAACAGGCCATTCGGCCCGTGATGTATATCGCTTCCTGCTGTCAGCCGGAGTGACGATGGAACCGAAGGGACTCGCCGTCGGGGTACGTCTCGAACACCCGCAGCATCTGATAGACTGTCTGCGCTATCATTCCAAAGACGGCCGCGGGCGCTATTTGCCGGCAGCCGAATATACAATGCTGACAAGGGTCGATGACCGTGGAGTCTACTCTTTCTGCATGTGTCCTGGTGGCGTTGTTATCCCGTCTGCCAGTGGTCCTGAGCAGCTTGCCGTCAACGGTATGTCGGGATCAGCGCGTTCATCGCGGTGGGCCAATGCTGCTATGGTGGTTGAAGTATTGCCTGAAGATATTCCGACAGTAGGGACAGATGATGATCCGGAAGGCATTCTGAAGATGCTGCGTTTCCAGGAGAGCATTGAGAAGGCCTTTTGGCAGGAGGCCGGACAGACTCAGAACGCTCCCGCACAGCGGATGGCTGATTTTGTCAACGGCCGGCCGTCTTCTTCATTGCCACAGGTTTCATATGCTCCCGGAGCGCATCCGGCGCGCATTGACAAGCTTTTGCCAAAGGGAATTGCCCGCCGTCTGCAGCTCGGATTCAAGGATTTTGACCGTAAGAACCGCGGCTTCCTTACAAATGACGCAGTTCTGATAGGGGCAGAGACGCGCACCTCGTCGCCCTTGCGCATACCGCGTGACAATGAGTCGTTGCGCCATATCACCCTGAAAGGTCTGTATCCCTGTGGCGAGGGCGCCGGTTATGCTGGCGGAATTGTGTCGGCTGCAATTGACGGAGACCGTTCTGCTGCCGCCGTGGCCGCTGATCTGAATGTCTCATAATGGTTATTGGGTATCTGAAGCTTGTAATGAGATCTGAAATTACCAAAAAATAGGTATTTCCCGGCTGTGAAGACCGGCGTAATTTTGCACACTGAAAAAAGAGTGTAAAACAAGCCGGTCAACAAATGATCTTCAAATCAAAATATCAGTCAGCCCTATTCATATTTGTGATGGCTGTATCGACAATGGTCGGTGCGGCCTGTCATGTATCGGCTGCAGTCTGGCTGGTTGTGAACGTAAAGGATGCGGCTACACTCGAACCGTTGGAATTTGCGGCGGTGACATTCCGCCAGCCTGCGGTGGCCGGAGTTTCCGGTGGCCATACTGATGCGGAAGGCTCGATAACGCTTACGGTCCAGCCCGGCCAGGCTGTGATAGAGCTGAATCTTGTAGGCTATAAAGCGCAACGTCGCAATCTTTCGCTTAAAGACCGTGAAAGTCTGACGCTGAATTTCAGGCTTGAACCGTCCACCTCCCTGAATGAAGTTGTTGTCACCGCCCGCGAGGGCTATAATGCCACATCCGCATCACTTATTGACACTACGGCTATGAGGCATCTTCAGCCGTCGAGTTTCACGGATCTCATGAGCCTGCTTCCTGGCGGAGTGACCAAAGATCCTGAAATGGGGTCGGTCAACAGGATTGATCTGCGCTCGGCTTCGGGCATGACTCAGAATGACGATTATGCCACAGCGGCCCTCGGCACGGCTTTCGTGGTCGACGGTGTGAGACTTAACACTGATGCCGACATGCAGATCACACCGGATGCCAACCGAACTTCAAGGATATCGACAGGTAAAGGAGTTGACATGCGCTCGCTTTCGACAGATGATATAGAGAGTGTGGAGATTGTGCGTGGTATTCCGTCAGTGGAATACGGCGAGCTGACCTCCGGACTTGTAAGCATCAAGAGCAAAAGCGGAGCCAGACGTCTCGAAGCCCGTTTTAAAGCCGACACTCAGAGCCAGCTTTTCTATGTTGGCAAAGGCTTTGATCTCAGTGGCGACAACACATGGATCATAAATGCCGGAGTCGACTATCTCGATTCGAAGATTGACCCGCGCAACAATCGCGAGAATTTCAAGCGCGTGACCGGTTCGTTGCGAAGCACAAAGCGTTGGACCGGCCCGGTGGCCCGCATTGCCTGGAATTCCAATTTCAGCTACAGCGGCATGTTTGAGAAAGATGACAACGATCCGGATCTTGCCGTCAACAATACAATTGACTTTTATCAGAACAGCAAGCACACCATGCGCTGGGATAACACTTTGCGCTATGTACCGTCTGTTGCCTCCGTGCTTCAGGAATTAAATCTGGTTTCCGGACTTAGCTACGGACATGAGCAGCTTGAGCAGCAGAAACACGTAGCTTCGTCACGAGTTATGCCGATGCCTGTCTCGCTGGTTGAAGGTGACAATTACATCGGCTATCTCCCCATGCTCTATCTTGCCGACTACCGTGTGGAGGGCCGTCCGTTTACCGCCTCGCTCAAAAGCAGCGGCCGCTTGCGTTTCGGCGGGAGTTCACTGTCATCGGCTCTGAAATTCGGAGTTGAGTGGAACATGAGCAAAAACTATGGCCGTGGGGCCGTTTATGATATTTCGCGCCCGCTGATAGCAGGCAACAACACTCGTCCGCGCGCCTTCCGTGATGTACCGGCCATGCACCAGCTCTCGGCATACCTCGAAAGCGAGACCAGATTCTATGCAGGGAAGCACACCCTTTCACTGACGGCCGGTCTGCGAGAGACTCAGCTTCTGCATCTCGACAGCAGATATGAACTGAGCGGTAAGCCTTATTTTGACCCTCGCTTCAACCTTGTCTGGAGTCTGCCGCCGGCCTATGTCAGAAACTATCCGCTCGGATTCGAACTCGCAGCCGGAGCCGGATGGCATACAAAGATGCCGGTAGTATAATCGGCAAAACGAAAAGTGCAATTTTGAAAAACGAAAAGTACATTTTTTGGTGTTTTCCGGCCATTTCGGGCGCGTCTGTTTGACCGCCGTTCAATCATCGCTCAAACGCTGTTTAATCGGTTGAAAAATAGTTATTTTTACAGCAAAATAATCCCTCAAACTTTTTGCGGTTTGAGGGATTTTTACTACCTTTGTATTGTTATCTTGGCCGCGTTCACACCGAATCTGCGGCCATTTTCGTAAGTATTCCGACGCATCTTTCTATCATTTTCGAGCGGTCGCGCTTCCATTCGGTCGCTTCCATCCCTTTGTCGTATGCCGGATAAGGTTGCTGCGGCTTTACGCACCGAAAACGCTTGTCGAGCGCGTAAATGTATCGGTAGGTCTTGACGTGGAACACTTCAAAATCGCCTATCAGCATCCCGACATTGGCGCGTAGAAAGCCCGACGGCGATGTTGAGTTGGTGAATATCTGTTCGTGTACCATCTCACCGCTGCGCCTGTTACGCAGAAACTTGGTGAGGTGAAAGCCGTAATACTGGAAGTTGGCGGCTTTGTAGATAGTGCCGCAGCCGAGGCGACCGTCGGCGAAACTCTGCACGGCCACGAGGTTAGGGTCAAGGCGGCGCAGCAGCTTGATCGAGGCGGCTATCAGAATGCTCTCGGCATTGTGGCCGAGTTCATCATCTATCCACATACGGTTGAGTTCGCACATCCACGCTTTGGGATTGGGGTGCGTGAACAGGCGCGCCTTTGGATTCTTCATGTAGCCGTAGACGGCCACGCCGAGGCAGCGGTCGGGTTCGTCGGCGCGGAAGATTCCGAAGTTGTAGACACCGAAACCTCCGTCGTTCCATTTGTGGGAGTAGTGGTTCTTGACAATCATTTCCTTTGCGGTGGCCTTGTCAACAGGCGTTATCAGAAGCCGTCCGAGCGAGGAGGTCTCCTTGTAAATCTCCGTCGGGAGACTGTTGCTGTCATTCATTCAGCATAAAATGGGGTTTGATAGTTTGTGAAACGGTTGGTTATCTCGCCCCTTTTGCGTAATTTTGCAGTGGCAACCACATACAAAGACGCGATGCCCTGCGGTCAAAAGGCTTATACAGCCCTCGACTGCGCGGGGTATCGCGTCTTTGTGATAGTATGTGGTTGCCGCCTTTACTATCTGGTCGGGGGCTGTTTTTTATTGCCCACCGACGTATGTTTTCTGTTATTCTGTTTTTTTCATCGGCTGTTTTATTGGGGTTAAGAATTTAACGGTTATCTTTGCGCCATGCATTACACCCTCGACAGTTTTGCGATTTCGATTTCAAGATAGTGTATGGTGTGTGCGGCATGTGCGATTCCCTCTCACACTAAGTTATCGCGGCAATGGCCGCGTCCGACAGCAGGGATTGAGCGTCTTATAGACCCCGTTGAGATGATTTTGAACGAAGCACCGACTGGATTAGTCAGCGACAACCTACAAGATTTCACAACAGAGCATATAATGAGTTACGACCGCCGGGGTTTTTAGAGGAGCAGTTTTTCAACCGCCCCTCTTTTTTTGTCCCTAATCGGCAGAGAACCCACGGCGCACCACGGTCTTGTTGGTCTTCTTGTCGAGATGAAACCAAAGGCGGTATTTCATACGCGCCATCTCGCCGCCCGCGCTCTTGAACGTCTTCCCGGCTGCGGCAAACTGCAACGCGATCCGCGCATAGCAGCAAGCCTGTGTCTTGGGCTTTGTGCCTTTCTTGGAGGCCTTGACGCGAGTGCCGACCACTTTGTAGAGTCCGTTCCCGGCGGCGATTTCTGACAGACTCCCGCTTGCCACAATCATATCCGAGCAGACAGATCCGAGTTCCTTTCCGATAAGGGCATTGTCCTCCTTGTCGGTTACGCCTATGCACTTAGGCACATACCAGTTGTTAGGTGAGGAGGTGGAGAGTATCACGCCCTTGTAATGCACGTATTGGTTCTTCGGTTGCCGGAGCATGGATTTCCCTTTCCATGCGGCGTTTGTGCCTGTCGTGCCGCCGGAACGACGCTTTCGGCTGCGTTTCTTCTTGCGGAGCAGCACAAGTTGAACCCCCTCCGGGATAAAGCCGTGGCGCACATAGACGGTCGATCCTTTCACAACCTTAACGTCGATATGCAGGTTTTCCGTAACCGGGTAGAAACCTCCCCACGTCTTTGCCGCGCTGTTCCAATAGCGGACGTAGCGGCGCAGGTCGGGCAGGATCTGTTCCTGCGTGATGTTGTTCGCGCTGTGGCGGTAGACGTTGATCGTGTATTCCTCCGCGCCGTTCAGAGCGAAACACCCCTTGCGGCAGTTAAGACGCACGTTGTCCTTTTGCGCGTCCAACTGAACGCGGGTGAGGCTGTCGGTAGACAATACGGTGAGTTTCTTGGCGAGGTCGCTGTTGACGGCGGTGTAGTCGAGCAGTTTCTTTGCCAACTGGTCGTTGGTTTCTATCATCGAGAACCCGGAGGCCGGATATAATCCCGGCACGTTCTTTGTATATGTCGGCACATATTCGGCGTAACGGTAAATCCGCGCCTCGCGGTAGGTCGTGCCGTCGGCCACGATGTTCTCGGTTGTCTCCCGGATCTGAATGCCGTTGCCCGGCTTGGCTGCGGCCTTGAAGCGCAGCACCTCGCCGTCTATCACCACAACGCCGTCGGCGGTGGCCGTAGGTGCGAGCAGGATGTAACGTTTACCGCCTATCCTTGCGAATGCCTGTAAAAAGGTAATCTGGTCTTGTATGAACGACAGCCCCTGCGTCGATAATGGATACAGGCCATTGCCACCGTTTGCGACCGCCGTTGATAAATATTCCGCTCTGTTCATTGCTTGAGTTTGTTGGGGTGTAAATCGGAGTTTTTGAAAGGATTCTGTATTGCTCCACAATGGCCTTCACCTTGTCGAGCTGCGTTGTGTAGATGTTGTTGGGGACGCGCACGATGAACGAGTTCTGCGGCGCGTTGAGCCGCGCTTCGTCGGCGAGCAACGGTGTCGGATGTTCCGGCGGCTCACCCTCTACGGGCTTGCGGTTCTTCTTCTCGTCCACGGCGAGCAACTGGTTCGGCATCGTCGGGTCTTTTGCATAGACCCACTCCCCCTCGTATGCCCCCGCGTCCTCGATCTCAAACCCTTTTTTCAGATTGAAAGCGTCGTTGAGAGCGGCGCGGAGATAGCACACCTGCCCGTTGTGGCTCAACCTGTATATGTGGTCGCCACGCGCCCGCAGGAAGCGCGGGTACAGCCCTGTGTCGTCGCCGAGGTAGAGCGGCGAGCATAAGGCGCGGCAGAAAGCGAACACCCGGCGCAGACGCAGGAACGTCGGCAGCATGGTCGCTATCCACTTGTCGAAATCTATGTCAAAAATCATCATTCGGCCACTTGATAGGCACGGCCTCTGACCGTGAGGTTCTGCAATGCGTAATAACCCGAATAGGGACGGCGGTAGCCGACGACACGCGAGTAAGCCTCCGAGCCTCCGGCTGCGGCCTCCACTTTCACGATGTCGGCCACGCGCACTCCCTCAATGGACTGCAAAGCGGCCATAAGGTCGGAGTTTCGGTATTCGCCGTTGAAAGGCAGCTTGGATATGACACCGCTCACGGCCTCGGTTATCACGTCCTTGCCGTCGCGCAGCAGCCTTATGGCCGTGTAGCCGTCCGCATCCGGGCGACCGTTGCCTGTGGGCTGCGCCGTGAGTATGGCCGGATCATAAAGCACCACGAGTTCCACGCGCATATTGTCTGCGGGTTCGTTCAGCACCTTTATGGCCACTCCCGCGTCCTTTATCTGCGAGAGGTAGCCTTTCAGTCCGGCGAGGTCATCGGGCTGCAGAGGCGTGGGCTGGCCGTTGTTGCCCCTCGCGGCAACCTTGATGAACACCTGCGTGTTGTCCTCGGTGGCGACCGCGTATTTCACCACACGTGCCTTTTCGATGTCGGCCTCCGTCATTCCCGACGTGTCGTAGTAGTCGGCCACGACCACGCCGTCGGTCATTATGAGATCCTTGCCGCGCATATAGGCGAGGGTCTTTGTAACGTACCAACGGAGCGTGTGCGGGCGCAGGGCATCTATCCTCGCGTCCACCTCCTCGCGGTGGCGGTCGAAAAGTTTTTCGAGCAGCCATATACAGGAGGCGACGACGTAGAACATCAGGCTCTCCAGCGACACCGGCGAGAAAGCCTTGTCAAAGGATTGGTTCTCTTTCAGTCCGTACCCTGTGCGGATAGCGTCCTGTGAGATGAAGGTCTCGCATATCTGAGCCTTTATCTCGGCGATTGACCGTGACATCGCCTCACGCTTTGTTGAGCGCGGCTATGGCCGAGCGGTAAGCGTCGAAATCAATCTCCGGGCGCGGTGCGTCGCCGTAACGCAGGTCGAGGTCATACTGAATGTCGGCCACAACTCGCTCCGGGTCGGGAATGCCTAAGTAGCGCATTTCAGAATAGGCCACAAGGCCGCTGTCAACCTCCTTGCCCTGCTGCGGTTCCTCGGCGGGAGGGGGTGTGCCGTTTTTGGCGGCGCGGCTCAACGCCTTGCGCTTGCGGAACGCGGCGCGTTTGTCAACTTCGGGGATTGTTGTCTTGACAGGCTCGTAGTCCCAACGAACAATGCAACCCCTTTTGCGACCGGTGTTGAACTGCTCAACGGCAGGGAGCGTCTCCCCGCTGAAAACTCGTGCTGTCATTCGCTTTGCTTTTGGTATTCTGTTTCTTGATGCTTGTTTACGCTTGCGGCGGAGCATACGCTTCACGCGCTCGCGGTGTTTGTATTTCTGTTTTAGTATTATCTTGGTGAAGTCCCATTCCACCACAATGTATTTCATCCACGCCTCGGAGATCCTACCGCAGAAAGCCCGGCGCATACCATATTCCTGTCCTTGCCGCATGAGGCCGAGATAGGAGTTGATGCAGCTCACGAAATGCTCCGCGTTGGCTTTGCACCATGCCGCGCCGCGCTCCTCGGCCTGTCGGTTGAATCCGTGCAGACGGCACATCGCTTTTCCGAGGGTGCGGTTGGCGATGTAGATGCGCTCTCCCTTGATGACCGTGCCGAGGAATTTAACGCCTTTCTTGTAGTGCTGCAGGTAATACTTTTTCGGGTTTACCCTCACCTCGGCTGTCTGCCACAGGTGTTCCCTGATAAGCGGCATAGCGAGTAGCAGTTTCTCCTTGTCGCAGTCCACGGTGGCCGTGTCGTCCACATAGCGGTCTATGTCGAGGCCGAGGGTCTCGGTAAGGTAATGGTCGGTCTCGTCAAGCAGAAAATTCGCCACGAGCTGCGAGGTGATGTTTCCGATCGGGAGGCCGTACCCCTCCGGCACGGTGAACAGGCTTTTGTTCGGAGGCAGTTCCTCCCACTTGCGCGGGTCGCCCTGTATGATGCACCCCTCCGCCGGGGAGTTGAGCAGAGTTACCTGCGTGAGGTAGACAAGCGTCTCCACGTCCGCGCACTTGTACCGCTCCCGGATGAAACGGCAGAGTTTATCCGTCACCATCGCCCGGTTTATCGACATGAAGAAACCTTTGAGGTCATATTTCAGAACCCAGCAGTCGCGGGTGTAGTTCTCGGATTTCTCGCGTATGGCCTCGTGCAGATGTTTCACGGCGGCAAGCGTACCCTTACCCTTGCGGCAGTTGAAACTCGCCGGGATGAACTGCGCCTCGAAAAGCGGTTCTATCCGCTGTGCGATCCAAGTCTGCACTATCCTGTCCCGGAACATCGCCGCGAATACCTCCCGCAGCGTCGGCCATTCCACGAGGAACGTGATCGAGGGCTGCGGCCTGTACCGTCCGGCCTGTATCTCTTCGCGCAGTTTCAGCAGTTCGGCCTCGTAGTGTATCTCAAAGGCCGCAGCCGCCTCAGTCCACGCCTTGTTGCGGCGGCACTGATAATAGGCGGACAAAAGACTGTCGTAGCCTATGGCGATATGTTGTTCCGGTTGGTTGTTCATTTTCCGTTGAAATTCCGACACCGCCCGCACGTCGTTAGTGTTGTTTCTGTTGTTGTTGATGTTGCCATTGTAGTTGACAACCCACGAGCAGTAATCTTCTGTGACTGGCTTGTTCCTTGCTCTTAATGAGAGCGCACAGACCTTTTCATTAAAGAAAATCGCGCTTCCGTAAGCCGTGGCCGACGGAACACTCACTCTTAGACACTTTTTTCGCCCTTTCAGCCGTGGCCTTGCGCCACGACCCGAGCTGCCCGGATATATCGGCCATAAGCTCCGACAGACTTGTCTGTTTCTGCAATGGCAGCACCCGCGCCTCGTTGCACAGCCGCATATACGTGTTCAGCACCGTGAATTTCGTCAACGCCCGGTCTATGTAGACAACCTTGTGCGCCACGTTCTGCTCATCCCACGCATACACTATCAGCGCGATCAGATCCGTTGCAGCGTCCAACGTCTTCTCCCAAAGCCACCGTCGGTATTTCACAGGCACGTTGTCGCTGAGGCCGACCATCTGCTGTATCAGCCTGTAAACGCTCTTGTATGCCCCGGCTGTCGCCGCGCCGTTTGCCATTTCAGTTAATTTTTTAATCGTCTGCAAAGTTACGAAAATTTTTTCGACCGGGCTTCGCCCGGTGTCGCTTTCCCTCTGCCCGGTCGCCCTTTAAGGGGGCGACCTCACCAAAGGAAAGGAAAAAGGTTTAATATTCAAAATGAAAAGCCGACACCGCCCGCACGTCGTAAGTGGTGTAACTGGTGTAGTCGATGTCGCCATTGAAGTAGACAACCCACGAGCAGAGAGAATCGTACACGGAACTTGACCACCAATACTCCCAACGACCATTCGGCTGAGTCCATTGGCCAGTCGTTCCCGGCTTAATGTCGGGAAGAAGAAAAAAGCCCTCTTCTCCCGCATCGGTGTGCTGCTGTATTATAGCGTTGATGGCCGTGCGGTTCAACCACATAATATATAGCTGTCCCGCCGAGGGCAAGAATCTCTGTTCGTCATAATCGGACGGCGACGAAGCCGCCCATCTCGCTGCCGTATGCGTCGGGCTGAATCCGAGTATTTTGGCGGTGTTCATATTTCCGTCCATATCGGTGCGGGCTTTCTCTATTGCCGCATCATAATCGTGGGCGGTCGATCTCTTTTGAACGGCATAGTCCATCAGCGGGAACAGAGTGTTGCGGTCGCGGCTGTCGCACCACTCCATTGTTTTATCAGAGAGGCTGTTTTTGCCTATGGCAAATGTCGTTTCAGCGGTTGACACAAGAACGCCTATATACCACCATCCCTCGTTTTGAGGATATTTTTCGGAGTCTTGCGCCCAAAGATATATTTCTTCCGGCACCTCCTCCATTCTCATAGGAGTAACGAATGGTATCGCTGTGTAGTATTCATCCTCCCAACCGTCATCGCCATAATGGGCGAGATCGGTATGGCCGAGTGCCCATACCCCCACAGGGAAGTTCCACAGTCTCACGTCGCGTTGCTCCGCCACAGCGTCAAACACCAGTTGGAACGACGCGCCGAGGCCGTCTATATGGGACGAGACCGCATATTTGAAGCCGTGCGGCACGTCAAACTCCACCACGCCGTCCGCATCTGCCGTGAGCTCCTGTCGTGGCATTGCCGTGCAGGGGAAGCCGCCGATGGCAAACACGTCAAGCCGCACTGTCGCTCCTTCGGCACTGACTTTGCTTTGGCCGTCGCAAGCCGTAACCTCTACACGCACATGTTCCCTCGGTATCTCGCCGAGGGTTTCCACCACCTCGGCCACGGCTTCGGTGAGACCTGCGAGTGTCCCGCCTACCATCTCCGGCGTGATTGATTTCGGCATTACCGCCTCGCGGATCTCTGCCGACGTTGCCCGCAGTTCGTCGGGCTTCCAGTCCTGTTTCATATTGTCTGTTTATGATGATGTTGTTTGTAATGCGTCTGTTTTCTCTCCTTTCGCGCCTTACGAGAATGCCGCCGTGAACGCGCCTGTGAACACAGCAGCCCTTGTCTGCTGTTTCTTCACAGGGTCGGCCTTGATTGTCATGTAGTCCGGGACTTGTATTATAACAGGTCGGTTGAGCAGTCCCGCAAGCGTCTTTTCGTTTACTGCCGTCGCCGGGCATATCCCCTCGGCGGCGTATTTCTCGGCAACCCTCGCGTCCGCAACGTCCCCGGCCTCCCACGCTATTTCCGTGCCGTGGCCGAGTTCCCCGGTCACGCTCAGTCCGTTGCGCAGAGCCAACGCCCAAACGCCCTCCACCGAGCCTGTCGCCGCCAACGCTATGTCAACGAGGCATTGCCCCTCTCTCGCCGTTGTCTTCATTCCACCGTGATTTTTCCGTTATCACTCACCGTTACCCGGTTCACGGCCACTCCCGCCTCGCGGCACATCTGCCGCGCACGCGCAGCCCACATCCTCCCGGCAAGGCCGTGCTGCATCTTGCGGATCTCCCCGCCGAGCAGCGGGTGTTCCCGCCACTCTCCACGGTTAGCCACAAGAACGTGTTCTATCGTCTGCGCCTCCGTCCCGGCCACGATGCAGCCCCCGCCCTCTATGGCAAGGTCGCCGCAGTTCTCGTATGTCGTAAGTCCGTTCATCGTTTGAAAGGTGTTTGAACGTCGGTTAATAATCGGTTGATTCTATCACATACTCGGTGTCGCTCAACGCCGTTATCTCTATCACCTGCCTGTTAGAGTGCGTCATCTGTTTTGCAGAGAACCCGGTTACGACTATATGGCTTATCCCGAACAGGTCAAGGAACGCCGAGCTCACCTCCAGTGCCTCCGGCCTCTCCATTATCTCCCGCAGCTGCGCCACAGCCCGCTCCGGGTATTGGTCGCATATCCTGCCATCGTCGTCCACGGCGACTATCCCCACGCTTATGCTCAGTTGGTAGTCGCCGTCGGTGATATACTCCTTTATCGTTCCGGCGCGGCCTACAAGCGCGGTCTTCACCACCTCTTTTTGCAGGCTAACGTTCACCGTCGCGTCGTTGATCAGAAGCAGACCCTCTCCCGGAACTTTCACCACCATGTCCGTAAGCGCGGTGCGGCCAAGCCAATAGTCGCCGCTCCCGCTCCACTTCTCCTCGGCCTTGTTGATAGCCGCGCCCCCTCGGTAGTGCCGCCCCCCATCGCGTAGCCTGGCAGCGTCCCGAGCTTGTAGTCCTCGTTTTTCTGCGCGTCCCTCCCTTTGTTAGGTCGCAGCCTGTAAGCGAGTCCCTTTGCCTGTATCGCCACCCCGGACGCTATGAACCGGGCATTGATTATTTCAAACTTGTATTCCTGCATGATCTGTATTATAGAGCGTAGTTTGCATCGTTGACAGCCGAAAGAAGAGCCTCGGCCACCGCATCCTTTATCCTCTCCTTGCTTTCGGAGAGATTGTTGGTCGTTATGGTGAATTTGTCGATAAGGCGGTCAATGGTGATGTTTATATTCTTGACACGGTCGGTCTCTTTCGACGCACTGCCGCCGACACTGCCGAGGGCATTGCCGATTGGTGAACCGCCGCCAAGCCCACCTCCGTTACCGACGGGATCGGAGCTGCCGTTTCCACCGCCGGAAGAATCATCGTCTGGCTGCTCCGGGTGGTCTGCCGCCCAAGAGCGGTCTGCGGCCTCCCTGCCGAGCCGGGCTATCTTGTCGAAGTTGAGTTTGGAGGCTATCCAGTTGTATTTGTCGATGAACCAGTTTATCAGAGCGTAGAACTTATCCCGCACCCAGTCAATGATTTTGCCGAAGAAACCTTTTATGGCGTTGGCTACATTCTTGAAAGCGGTAACGAGCGGCTTGCATATCGCGCTCACCTTCTCGACCACGGCATTGACTACCTTAACGACAAAGTTGCGGATCGCGGCTATGAATGAGCGGATCTTGTTTACCACGGCCATAAAGACGTTGGCGACTTTCTGTGCCATTGACTTTATGCCGTTCCACAGGCCGACGAAAAACGCGGATATTCTTTGCCACAGCCCGGACAGCCATTCCCACAAAGCGGAGAACAGGGCTTTGATGCCCTCCCACGCGGTAAAGACAGCCACGCGGAAGCCGTAGCACTTATCCCAAAGCTGCTGAATTATGGCGATGACTGCGGCAATGGCGGCGGCTATCCACCCGACAATGGGGATGTTCATAATGGCGACACCTATTGAGCGGCACACGTTCTGCGCGAGAACCTTGAATGCGAGCCAATAGCCGCCGGACGCGGTTATGGCTATATTCTGCATCATCAGACCCGCGACAACGTTCCGTATCGAGGAGACAACGCCTGTGAACGCGCCTTTGAAATTCACGCTCCGCAGAAACATGACCGCCTTTGCCGCGCCGTAGATCAGCGGCACGAGTTGGGAGAGCGGCACGAGCGCACCCACCACGACCTGCGTCCATATACCGAGGTCGCCGCAGGAGTTGAATATGGAAATTTTTATGTCGTCGAACTTCGCCTGTACCCGCGCAAGACGCTCGTTGTAGGTCTCCATAATGACCTTGCTCTGCTCCACGGCAGTATTGGTGCCGGATATGGCGGCAGTCCATTGCTCCACCTTTGGAATGCCCTGCACGAGAGCCATTGCTGCTGCGGAGTTCTCTTTGCCGAACAATTTGCTGAAAAGAGCGTCGTCGGCCATTACGGGTTTGAGTACCTGTAGACGCTCGGCAAGAGACTTTGATTTGTCGGTGAGGTCGTTTACACTTATCCCGGCTGCGGCGAGTTCCTCGCGCACATCCTTTGGCAGAAAGCGGCCTTGCGCGAGAGTTGACATGACATTTCGCAGGGCGACACCACCCTCCGAACCTTTCTTGCCCGCCTTGTCAAGAACCTGTATCGCGGCGTTGGTTTCGGCAAAAGATACCCCGGCGGCTTTCGCGGCCATACCGCACTGTTCCAACGCCACCTTGATAGTGGGCAGTTCCGCAGAACCCTCACGTCCGGCAGCGGCCATTATGTTCATCATGTCGGCCATCTGCCGGGAAGCCTCCATCGGGTCTTCAAGCGATACGCCGTATTGGTTCATGGCCGTTGTCAGAACTTCGGCGGCAGCGGTGGTGTCGCCGCCCATCGTCTTTGACAGAATGGCGACGTTGCGTCCCATCGCGTCGAGTGCCGCCGTGTTCTTGGTGAGTTCCGGCGACAGTTGCGACAGCAGCAGTTTGTATGATTCGACCGCGCCGGAGGCCGACACACCGAATTCCCTTGCCGTGGATCGTGCGAAACGCTCCACGGTTTCAAGTTCTCTCCCGGTCGCGCCGGATATGGCCTGTAAGTCCGCGAGCGAGGCGTTAAGTGCCGCGCCGGGAGCGAGTGTCTCGTTGAGAGTTTGGCTCAGATTGCCGACATACTGCGTGAATTGGTTAAGCGCGAGTATCTTCCCCTCGAATGTGTCCCACAGCGACGTGGTCGCACGGAGATTCCGTTGGAGGTTCTCGACACCTCCCGAAATCTCGGCGACCACGGCATTGCAGTTGCCGCTTATGTTGAAAGCGTAATTGAAGTTGTAATTGCTCATTCAAAGGTGGCTTTGCATTATAGGCTGCATTCGGCATCTGCGGGTGAGAATAATTTTGCGAGGATTCTTGCCATGTTTTCAAGACGGAAGTTTTCCAGCCACACGGCCTGTTGGAACAGCATAGCCCACCTTTCGTCGGTGAGTGTCTCCGGGTCTGTCCCGAAGTTGGCGCGGATCAAGGCGCACCCTTTCGCTATCTCTCCAGGGTCGTCGTCCTCCACGCCCCCGGAGAGTTGGTGCGCCTCTACAAGTTTTTTAGCTTAGACACGCACTTCCCGAAGATGTTCTGCAGTTCCCCGGTCGCCTGCATCTTGTAGACCGCATCGCTCTTCATCAGAGGCGACCCGCCGAGCCAGCAGTTGTCAAACAGAACCTCGGCGGCTCTCACCTCGTTCTGCTTGGCCGTGGCCGAGAAAGCCTGCATCGTCTTCATGTCCGGGCGGTGGAAATAGCCTCGGTGCAGCTCCTCGAAGTCGGTGTCGGCCACCTCTACCTCCACCACGCGGCCATGCTTCCCTTTCCACGTGGCTATCTGCTCCTCGGTGATGTCGCCGTTTACTACTGTGAAATTCTCTGTGTTGATGTCGATTGTCTTGTTATCCATATCGGTTTGAGATTGTTGTTTCTGAAAAAGTTCGTGTTTCGGGTTTCACACTCCGGGTTTCCGGCTTAAACGCCGTCGGGCTTGCCGTATTCGACGCTGCCGGGGAGCAGTTCGAGTTCCACCTGCTGGTTCATGTCCCCCTCTTTCCAGTCGCGTTTGTTTTCCGTGAACTGGCAGTTGCGGATCTTGTCGATGACAATGATGCCGTTGGGGGGAAGATAGGCCACCTCGATGTCGAAAGGCGCGATGTCCTGCATTCGCCCGGTCGGGGAGGTGCGCGAAATCGCCACAACCTCGCTCATGTAGAGCGTGATTTTCGCCGAGGGGGTTATGCGTCCGTAGCTGCGGCTTACCGGGTGTCTCCCCGCGCCGTAGTTGTTCTGCATGTCCTGTTTGTCGCCGTAGGCTATCGCGGTGATCCCGGTTACGACGATGCCGTTTATGCAGGTCTTGATGTTGCCCCACGAATATTCCTCGCCGTTGATAAGCGGGATTCCGTTATAGGCCGCGTCCAATGTGTTCATTCTTTTGTCGCGTTAATGGTTATACACTTGTGGCGTAACCTATTTCAAGGTCGAGGTTGCGCATAACTCCCACGGCCACGTTCTTTATCACTCCCCGCACACGCGAGGTGGCGAGTATGTTCTGGTCGGGGTCTATGTCGAAGCGGTAGCCGCTCAGCTCCCCGGCCTTTGCCATCTCCTCCAGTGCCTTGTTGCCTGTGGTGATGAGATGCTCCACCGCCGTGCGCTCCAGTTTCCCGGTGTCCGCGTCCACTTTCATAGGCCGTCCGAGTTTGGGCAGCAGGTAGGTGCGCACACCGCGCACGGCCTTGTCCATCGTGCGCACGTCGTTGATATAGGCGTAGTCGCTTGTAGGAATGTCGAGGGTGTGGTTGTCGTTGAAGAAGCACCCGGCGAGGCCGTCGTAGGTGCGCAGGAAAATGTAGCGCGAGTTGTCGAGCGTTTTTATAACTTCGTCGTCGAGATCGCGCAGTTTCTTGCCGTCGCCGAAAGCGGCCACTGCTATGTTCGTCGGGAACGATTCCACCCACGCGATGCTCTCGTGTACCTTTGCCTTGCTCACCGCGCCGAGTGCGTCGCCGAGTGCCGACACGCTCGCTTTGGCGGCGTTGGCCGCGTCGCGGTAGAGCTCGTCGGCCACTCCCGCGCCGTCCTGTCCGATGATGACCGACACGCCGTTGCGTCCGATCTTTGCGAGGTCTGAGGGGAGCGCGGTAACGTCGGAGACTTTCGGCGCGTAGAGTATCGACAGCGGTTTGTTCTGCGCTTCAAGCGTGGTGCGTACCGATTGCAGGGAGTTGACGAGGGTGTCGCTCAGCTCCACCGCGCCGTTCCACACGCCCACCTGCCGCAGACGGCCTCCGGCATGGTTCTGTATCTGCTTGATTTCCGAAAAGGCGTTTGTTCCGGCGGCGGGCTTGAAGATGCCCACATACAGGCTCACGCCGGGATTCATATTGAATATCGAGGCGAGGGTGTAGTGAAGCACCCTTGTCTCCCATGCCTCCGCGTCGGCGGTGATGCCGTATTTCTCGGCGGTCTCCGGCGATGATATGGCGTGGATGCGCTCTGTTGCGGTGAAGCCGTCCACGCCCTCGGTGGCCGTCGGCAGGGTTGCCGAGTAGAACACGAGGCCGCTTATGTGGTCTTCACCAGCGAGCGAGCGCACGATGTTGCCGTTTGTCCGGGTAATGGTGAGATTCTGCATTATTCGTCGGTGTTGGCGGGTTCGTTGTCGGTATCATTCACTGCCTCCCCGGTCAGTTCGTCCACCTCCGGCTCGGTGTCGGAGGGTGCGGCAGGCTCGGCGGTGTCGGCCTTGCTCTTTGCTGCTGCGGCTTTCAGCGCGGCAGTCCTGCGGTTGGTGGAGTACACCTCGCGGTTGGGCAGGGAGTTGGCGTGGTTCTGCGCGTCGTTGCGGGTGTAGAACGCCGTGCCGTCAGAGGTTACGTGTACCTCGTTTATGTCGGGATTGAGGCGCAGGGTCTCCTCGGCTATCCTGGCGGCGGCTTTCGCGGCCACCGTCGCCGTGGATTTTTCTGTTTCTTTTGTCTTTTTTGCCATTGTCGTATGGTGTTTAATGTCTGTTTGAACGGTGTTTGATAATTATGGCGATGACAGCGAGCGATACGAGGGACAGGGCTATCGACACCCAAACGAGGGTTTTGTCCGCGCCTTTCTCCTCCCGGCTTTCGGCCTCGCTCTCCCCGGACGTTTCGGCCTCGATGTCGGTCTGCGTGGCCTCGTCCGTCCGTGAGTGAGCCTCGCATTCGGTGGCGGTGCTGTCGCTCTTGGCGGTCTCCACCTTTGCCCGGCTGTCGCTCTGGCTCCTGGTCTCGTGACGCTCCCGGATGCGGGCTGACAGCGGCGGGGTGCCTGTGACGCTGTCCGGCGGCTGCGTCGTGTCGAATATCTCGGTCACGCGCTCGGTGGCCTCGTCCCTTGTCTCCTCGCGTTGAAGCCATGCCGCGAGCCATTCATTCAGAAGCCGCTCCGTGCGCATCGCCGCGCTGTCCTGCAGGTGGGTCTCGCCCGATGTCGTTTCTGACTGCGACGAGTGCGTTTGTGACCGCTGCTCCGACATCGCTTTTCTTGGCGCGGCGCAGCTCATGGCTGACAGGACAATCGTCAGCGTGAGGACATGAATTGATTTTTTCAATCGCATTGGTGAGGGTGTCTACTTTTTCCTGTAACTGAATCATATCCTTGCGCAGCGGCTCGACCACAAGTTCCATAATCATCTCTATGGCCTTTTTGTCGTTGTCGAGTTCACGCCCGCGCACGTCGGCGAGCGTCTTTTTCACCTCGGCGCGGAGCTGCTCCACTTCTGCCTTGTGCTTGGAGCGCAGGAATATGGCCGTGAGTAATGCCGAGAGCGGCGCGGTGATGATCGCCACCGCTGCGGCAAGGATCGTTTCAGTCATTCAGCGTTATTGTGTTATGCCGATTTCTTTGAGCCATGCGGCAACGTCGAAACTCGGACAGGCTTTCATCCACTCGTAAGGCTCTATCACGCCGTTGCCGTTGAGGTCGGGTGACAGGTCGCGGTGACCGATGATTTTTACATTAGGGTGCTTGGCGTGGAAGTCGCGCACGTATTTTGCCATTGCGCTTTTCTGCGCCGCCGTGCGGGAGTCTTTGGGGTTCATGTTTTTGTCGCAGCCTCCGGCATAGACTACGTGGCGGCTCACTGCATTGTAGCCTTTCGCGCCGTTGGTGATTTCCCACGGATCAACGAAGTTGTCCTCGTTGTTGTCGACTATACGCTCCACCGTGCCGTCGAGCCGGATTATATCGGTATAGCCGGGTTTGCTCCACCCGCGACCGCCCGCCGATTTGGGAGAGGTGTGCATCCGTCGTATGTCGGCGGCTGTCACGTCGCGTCCCTCCGGGGTGGCGGTGCAGTGCAGAACGAGATATTTCAGCGTTTGTTTCATACCTGGTTATGCTTTCGGTGCGCTCACTATCGCGCCGAGACCCTCGGCCTTTGTCGGCAGACAGATTGTGTAGGTGCGCATGGAGAAAAGGTTTTCCTGTGTAGTGGGGTTGGCTGCGGCCTCCTGCAGATAGGTCTTCGTCGAGCCGTTGGCTTTCATGGCGCGTTTGAGCGAGAATGCGACGGAGCATTGGCGGTCTGTGGCTGCCGGGACTGCGCCGTAGGCCAGTTTCTTCTTCGTGGAGGTGTTGTAGTGGGGACATGCGTCATACTCGTACACCTCGAAGCCGTACATGCGGTTTATCGCGCCGCTGTCGTAGTTGTAATACTGCGAGGCGAATTTCTGATCCTGCTCCAGCAGGTCGACCACATGGTCGGCGCACAGCACGAGGATGCGCCCCTCGGCGGGTATCCTGGCCTTGTCGAAAGCCTTTTTGAGCGCGATGATGTCGCGGCGCGTCAGTCGCTTGCGGTCGCCGTCAACCTCGCCTGTGGTGAGCAGCACCGGGGTCTTGGCCGTGTTCTCGGCGGGTGCGAGAGAGTGGATTGCGCGGCTGAAACGCACCTCGTCGAATGCCTCTTTGTGGCGTTCTATCACTGAGGCCATCTTGTCATGGCCGAGCGCGTGAAGCTCGTCGTCGGTGATGCGGGTGGGCTTGCTCTGGTATTTGTCGAGGCGCACGGCGATGTCGCCGTCTTCGAGCGTCTCGACCTCCAGCGGATAGGAGGTGTTGTTCACAAGCACTTCGGGATCTACTCCCACATCCACCATGTGGATAACGTCCTTTTCCACATATTGGTCGTAGCTGCGGATCTTGTTATACCACCCGATTGCGGCGGCTGCGGTGCGGAATGCCTTTACAAGCTCGCCTGTCCACGCTTCGGGATAAAGCCCGGCGCGGAGCGCGTTGGCGGGTGCGAGACCGCCTATGAGCGACGTGCCTACCGCAACGCCGTTGAGCGTCAATGCTCCGGCGAGCGGCGAGACACCCACGGCCACACCGAGGGTCGCGCCCATTGCGGAGGTCAGCGCAACTCCGATAATCATGCCCATAAGGGCGAGAAGAAATCTTTTCATTCGTCTTTTGTTGATTGAAAATGTTTGTTGAGTTGATGTCAGTTGAATTTGGGTGCGAAACCGAAATACTCCTTGTAGAGCCGGGCATACTCCTCGCGGTTATTGTCGCGCAGGTCGGCAAGCTGTTCGGGGGTTGCCTTGTCCCATGTAAGGGTCGCGGTGGGGGCTGTGCCGCCTCCGGCGGGACGCACGAGGTCGAGGGGCTTCTGTGCGGGCTGCATGTCGTCAAGGAGCGTGTTGAGGGTGTCAAGGCCGACGTTTTTGCCCAGCACGATGTATTTCTCTTTCTTGTCAGGGGTGAGGCGTTTTTCCTTGATTGCCGTGTCTACCGCGTCGGTGATGCGGGCGAGGGTCATAGCGGCCTTGTCTTCCTGTAATTTTGTGATTGCGGCCACTGCTTCGTCCTCGGTGGCGTTGGGCGCGAGGCCGAGTTTCAAAAGGATCTTTTCCATGTTCTTTTTGATGTTGTTATTTGGGGGTTGTTCTGTCTTTTCTTCGTGTACGGTGAGGTTCAGAAGCGGCAGGTGGTCGCTTTCCTCCCCGGCGGCGAGGGTGAGCAGTTTCCCCTCGTGATATAGGCCGACCTGCAGCGCATCGTCATTCGCGCCTATATCCACCACCGACACCTCTATGAGTTTGCTTTTGGTTACGGTCGGGCGCGTCTGTCCGGCCACAAGAAGCGTGGGGTCTTCGCTCCATTCCATGATGTCAAGCCCGGCGGAGAGCATACGCAGCGTGCCGCGCTCCCATTTCTTCGAGATGTTGCGCTCGTCCTCGGTGTCGTCGTCGAATTTAGGCGTGCCGTAGAGCGTATCCCCCTCCACGCGCACATTCTCCATGATCCCTATCGGCATATCCTCCTTGCGCCCGCGTCGGTGCATATACAGGAGTACCGGGTTCTTTTGGTATTGCGTGAGGTCTATGCCCTCGGTCAGTACCCTTGCGCCGTAACTGTTGAGGCGCGGGGTCGATATGATTGCTTCTTTCGGCATTGGCGTGATAATGATGAAAAAATGTCGGCGCGGCTTGTGTGGCACTTCACTGTGTGAAAACCCTGTGCCGCCGCGCCGACGGATCGCAAAAGGGGGTTGTGGCGGAGGCGGGACTTGAACCCGCGACCTCAAGGGAATGAACCTTGCGAGCTACCCGGCTGCTCTACTCCGCGATGTCGTTTTACGGTGCAAAGTTGGGGAGGGTTTACTGCCCTGCAAAACAGAGTGTAAAAACTTTACACTCTATTTTCTCGCGCCGTCCGTTTGTCGCAATTTTGCACCGTAAAATCAACATTGATACAACCCGAAAACATCATTTATTATGAATGGCAAACAAGGTTTCAACAGATAAAAAGGAGTTCGCCGAGGCTCTTTTCATGCAGGGTATGCCGCAAAACTCTATCGCCGAGAAAGTCGGCGTGTCGGCCAATACCGTAGGCAAGTGGGTAAAGGACGGCTGCTGGGGTGAGAAACGCGCTGCGATGTCTATTACCCGCAAAAGTCTGCAGAATGAACTGCTCTCGGCCATAAAGGACAAGATAGAGGAACTGCGAGACCTCGACATCTCCAAGTCCGCGACGGTCGTCGATCAGCTCGTGAAACTCTCGGCCACTATCGAGCGTCTCGACAAGGAGGCTTCCGCTGTCGATTTCATCGAGTGCTTCATGGCTTTTGGCCGTTGGCTCGAATACCAGGCGGAGACAGACCTGGAGATTACGCCGGAGTTCCGTAAACTTGTCAACAAGTATCAGAACAAGTATATACTTGAAATGCTCAGCAGCAAATTGTAGCGTATGGCAAGGAACACCGCACAGAACCGCAAGGAGGCGATCGAGCAGTGGAAGCAATGGTGCGAGACCGTGCAGACGCGCTCTGTCGTGTCTGTCCGCGAGACCCCGGCGCAAAAGGAGAAACGCATCGCGTATCTCCTCGCCGACTATGGCCGCTTCTTTTCTTACTATCTCGCGCACTACTGCGACGACGAGGAGACAGGGAAGCATACCGACTGCGCACCGTTTCAGATAAAGGCGGCGCACACGCTCCGCGACCATCCTACAATCCAATATGCCGCGCAGTGGGCGCGAGGCCACGCGAAGTCCGTCCATTTCGATGTCGGCATTCCCATGTATCTCAAAGCCCTCAAAAAACTGCACCTCATGGTGCTTGTCGGCAAGAGCAAGGACAATGCCGAGACGCTCCTCGGCGACATACAGGCGGAGTTCGAGTTCAACCAACGCTATATATCCGACTTCGGGGTGCAGAAAGTTACAGGGTCGTGGGAGACAGGAAAGTTCGTAACCGCCGACGGTCGCGCTTTCTTCGCTCGCGGTCGCGGCCAGTCGCCGCGTGGTCTCCGTTACAAGAAGTACCGCCCGGACTATATCGTGATAGATGACCTCGACGACGACGAACTTGTAAACAACCCCGACCGCGTGGCGCGGCTCACAAAGTGGGTAAAAGAAGCCCTGTTCGGCACGCTCGACGGTGGCCGTGGCCGTTTCTGTATGGTCGGCAACCTTATAGGCAAAAACTCTGTCCTCGCCAATTTCATGGCCTCCGACGGTGTCGTGGTCTCTAAGGTGAATGCCATTGACAAAAACGGCAAACCCGCGTGGGCTGCTAAGTGGTCTATCGAGGAGATACGTGCCGAGGAGCGGTTCATGGGTTATATATCGTTCCAACGCGAGAAGATGAACAACCCCATTACCGAGGGCAGCATCTTCCGCAACGATTGGATACGTTGGTGTCGCCCGCTGCCTCTCGCCAAGTACGATTATCTCGTGTGCTACTGCGACCCCTCGTTCAAGTCCACCACCCGCAACGACTACAAGGCCATTAAACTGTGGGGCAAGACAGGCACGGATCTCCATTGCCTCGCGGCTTTCGTCCGCCAATGCTCCGTGGCCGAGATGGTGGGTTGGTTCTATGACCTCCACGAGAAGATTGTAAAGGCCAACGCCGTATGCTCCTATTATATAGAGGCCAATTTCCTTCAGCAGATTCTCCTTGACGAGTTCGTGCGCGAGGGCAACGAAAGAGGCTATCAGCTCCCGATTTTCGGCGACACGCGCAAGAAGCCCGACAAGTTCCAACGCATAGAGGCCATTTCCCCGCTGTGGGAACACGGCCACGTCTATTATAACGTGCGCATGAAGAATGATCCCGATATGCGCACAGGCATAGACCAGACGCTCTCCTGTGAGCGTGGTATGTCGGGACACGACGACGGCCCGGATGCCGACGAGGGAGCGATTTTCATTCTGCAGGGGCTTACCCGGCAGCAGAGGTTCAAGCCCTCCGTGGGTCGCCGCAAAGCCCCTAAAAATTCATGGTAACAATTCAACACTTCTCCTATATGAAATTATTCCGCAACATCAGAACCTACTTCCGTGCGGTCGTTTTCGACTGCCGTCTGCGCCATTGCCGACGCGAGGCCGACCGCCGACGCGCCGTCTCCGGGCAGAAGCATCTTGTCATTAACCTTAACGGTCGCCCTGTGGTCGTGAGCAAGCAGCATATCAAGCGGCTTGTGCGCGAGGGTGTCTACCGCAAAGGAGTTACCGCCGCAGACATAGAGGCCATCGCGATTTACAGAACCGTCTAATCCCTGCTCCGATGTCTTTTCTTACCAACGACGATTACCGGGTAGTTACCTGCCCGTCCGACCTTGAAATTATCTGCCAGTCCTCCGAGGATATACGCCGACAGGCCGAGCGCACGGCTATGGAGGAAGTCGCCGGATATGTCCGCACCAGATATGACATAGACGCGGCCTATTCAAAGACCGACATTCAGCGTAACCCCCTGCTCGTGCAGCTCACTGTATCAATCGCGCTGTGGTGGCTCGGCCAATGGTTGCCCGGCATGTTGGGAAGCGAGATGCGACAGACGCTTTACGACAATGCCATATCCCGCTTAAAGGATATTCAGAAAGGCAATTTTACGCCGGAGTTCCCCGAATATCCCGACGGCGGCGACCCGGACAGCGGCCTCGGAGGTAATCCGATGCGTTACGGCAGCATGAAGAAGAACGGCTATGACTGGTGATTTGTAAACCACTGTTTAATCAGCATTTGAACGATGTTAAAACTCTGTGCGAAAATAGAGATTAAGGGTGATAAGACGTGGGTCTTTGAGAAAATCACGGCTTGCGAGATCGTGCGCGACAGCGAGGCTCTCACCATCACCTGCAAGCTCATTCTCCCCCGAAAGGTAAAATGGAAAGGCGAGACCTCAAACCCCATAAAGCGCGGCGACAAAATCTCCGTGTGGCTTGGCTATGATGACAACCTCCAACTCGCCTTTACAGGATATGTGCTGCGCAAGGGTTTCAAAGCCCCGATTGAGATTTTCTGCGAGGACGAGATGTTTATGCTCAAACAGACCCCCTGCGTGAAGAAGTCCTACAAGAACGTAGATATTCATACGCTGCTCAAAGAACAGGGCTTGCCATACGACATAAAGGTTCTCGGCGAGCAGAACATCGGGCAGTACCGCGTGAATTTTGAGAACGTGGCCGAGTTGCTCGCTCACCTCAAAGAGAACAACATCCGCACTTTCTTCCGTCTTGAAGACGGCAAGCCTGTCCTTTATTGCGGTGTGCTTTTCGACCACGGCAACGAGATGCGGCAGGTATTCGCCACAGGGGTAAACATCATTTCGGACAGCAGCCTTGACGAGCAGAGAGCCGAGGACGTGAAAATTAAGCTGAGAGTGGTTAGCCTACAACCCGACAACAAAAAGAAAATCAAGGTGGAGATTGGCGATCCGGACGGAGAAAAACGCACCCTGCACTGTTACGGTAAGACCGAGGCCGAGGCAAAGGCGTGGGGTGAGCAGGAGTTGGAGCGTCTCAAACGCGACGGCCTTACCGGGTCTTTTCAGACTTTCGGTCATGTGCTGCTTGATGTCCTCGACGTGATAGGCATTAAGATCGACGGTGAGCGCAAGGGCAAGTACCAAGTCCATAAGAATACCATAACATACGGCAGCTCCGGCTTCCGGCAGGACATTACCCTCGGCGCGAGGGCGGCAGAGTGATGGATATTAGAAACGCGATAAGACAGCTTGCCCTGTCCGGCTCTGAAATGTATCTCACCGTCTGCACCGTGGACGCGGTGGACGAAGATGCCCGGACTATCGACTGCACTCCCATTAACGAGGGTGCGCCGCTCCTCGCCGTGAATTTACAGGCGGATCAGAATCAGACGGTCGGCCTCGTGTCGTTCCCGGCAGTCGGTTCTGAAGTCGTGGTGGGTTTCCTCAATCCCGCCGTGGCCGTAGTGGTGCTTGCGATGGAAATAACAAAGTCTGTTATCACCATCGGCGACACCGAGGCTACCGTCGAGGACAATTCCGTGGTGTTGAAAACCCGGAAAGGCTCGGCCACGCTCACCGCCGACAACCTCAAAATAGACATAGACGGAACGACCCTTGAAATGAAGAAAGGCGTGTCGGTATGGAACGGCGGCAGCGAGACAACGGCAAACGCCACCGAACTGCAGAAGCAGCTTAACATCTGCAAGGCGAGAATCGACGCTATCATTAACGCGCTCAAATCCTCGGCTGTCGCTCCACAGGACGGCGGAGCGACCTACAAGGCCAATATTTCCACCGCGCTCTCCGGCCTCACTTCCGAGGATTATTCAAACATGATTGACGACAAGATTAAACACTGATAAAATGGCAAAAAACAGATACGCCTCGCAGAGGTCGCTCGAATCAATACGCCTCGCCGCTCGCCGCAACAACGAGCGCGGCGGCAGCATGAAGAAGCGAAAAAGCCTCGTGATGATGCTCAACCAACAGACGCAGAGCCTCACCAAACAGGACGTTGCCCGGTGGCGGCGGGCGTGGGCTATGGCTCTAAACATAGAGAACCCCAAGCGCGGAGCGTTGTATTCCATCTATACCGACGCGCTTATTGATATGCACCTCACAGGCTGCTTCACTCAACGCTACCACAAGACGCTGCTCAAAGCCTTTGTACTTACGGACGATGCGGGCAACGAGAACGAGGACGCGGCGAAAATCTTTGAGAGCAAGTGGTTCTACCATTTCCTGCTCAATGCTCTTGAATCTATCGCGTGGGGGCATTCCCTTATCCAGTTGGGCGACGTGATTACCGACGCTAACGGCGTGATGAAGTTCTCCGACGTGGAACTGGTGCCGCGAGACCACGTATGCCCGGAGTATGGTGTGCTGCTCCGCGACCGCTCCGATTCCCCGCAGCAGGGCATTCCGTACCGTGAGGGTGCGTTGGCCGACTGGTGCGTGGAGGTCGGCGAGAGCCGCAACCTCGGTCTGTTGCTGAAATGCGCTCCCCACGCGTTATCCAAAAAGAACATGACCTCCTATTGGGACGTGTTCGGCGAGATTTTCGGTATGCCTATGCGTGTGGGAACTACCACCTCGCAGAACCCCGCCGACCGCAAGCAGATTGAGGTGATGCTCGAGGAGATGGGCGCGGCGGGATGGGCGTTGTTCCCGGAGGGTACGACAATAGACATAAAGGAATCTTCGCGTGGCGACGCTTACAATGTCTATGACAAGCGCATTGACCGCGCCAACTCCGAGATGTCAAAAGGCGTGGTCGGCCAGACCATGACCGTTGATGACGGTTCCTCAAAATCGCAGTCCGAGACGCATCTTGAAGTGTTTGAAAACCTATGTGCCGCAGATGCCAAACTGATTGCATACGTTATCAATGACGACCTTATTCCGAAGATGATCCGCCTCGGTTTCCCTCTTGCCGGGCTTACGTTCAAGTGGGACGATGCGGCCACATACTCACCGGCGGAGCAGCGCGAACTGGAACGTATGCTCTTGCAGTTCTTCGACATCGACCCGCAGTATTTCACTGAAAAATACAAAATCCCGATTCTCGGCGTAAAACAGTCTTCCGGCTCTTTTTTCGAGTAGGGGGTGAGGATTCCGAAAAACAGGAGGCCAAGCCCCGAGACAGACAAAAAGAAAAAGCCGACCATTACCGCCTGTTTAATCAAGCGTTAACCACCCTTTACGAGCCGCAGGTGCTTGCCCTCGCCGGAGGTGTCGGACGTGTGGAGTTCAACCGTGATGTGTTCGACCGCGCCGTGCGCGAGGTCTTCGCTCGTGGCGGCTTCTCCCCGGATATGCTTGCCGACCCCGCCGTGCGACCGCTCGTCGAGGAGACGTACAACGCGCTTAACCGCGCCGTCGATACGGCCATCAATACCGAGACCCCGCCGGAACTGACCGCCGCGCTCCAAAACAACGCTTTCATATTCTCCGGCTTCAAGACCTACCATTCACTCTCGGAGGTCGGCCTTGCGCTCACCGATGCGGACGGCCATGTGAAGCCTTTCGACACGTTCCGCAAGGACGTGGAGGCCATTGATGCCCGGTATAACACCAACTATCTCTATGCCGAGTATAACCATGCCGTCCACACCTCGCAGATGGCCGTTAAATGGCACGATTTCGTGGCCGACGGCGACCGCTACAACCTGCAATACCGTACCGCAGGGGATGAAAGGGTGCGCTCGGAACACGCCGCGCTCGACAATATCACGCTCCCGCCGTCTGACCCGTTTTGGCGCGACTATCTGCCGCCGAATGGTTGGAATTGCCGCTGCGACGTGGATCAGGTGCTGCGCGATGATTACCCGATGTCCGACCCGGAGACGGCCAAAGCCGCCGGGGACGCTTGCACCGATGAGCCGAAAGCCCGGATGTTCCGTTACAATGCCGGACGCGAGATGACACTGTTCCCCAAGAAACATCCATATCTCCCCAAGGGGTGCGGCTCTTGCGACGGTCGCCTCAATCTTGCTTACGACCCCAAGCGTGAACAGTGCCGGGTCTGCCGTGTCGTTCACGAGCAGCAGCGCAGGGTCGAGGCAAAGCGGCTCTATGACCGTCTTTCAAAGGACAGCAAGTATCGGGGTGTGGAGTATGACCCGGTGTCCGGCGGCATGACCGCCGCCCATGTGGGACACAATACCACATCCAATAATGCACAGGTTCTGCGGTGGGGCATGACAGGCGCGGATCTTGAAAATGAGGTGCAGCGGCTTCTGTTCCAAAGCGGCCATTCGGCTATCCTCTGCGACGAGAGCAAGAAGAAAAAGGGTCGGACGCTCCCGGCTCTTGATATGCAGCTCGACGGCGTGATGATGGATATTCGCTCTATAACATCGAAAAAAAGGCATTATGGCTCTGCGCTCCGGGATAAGAACAAGCAGCTTGCGAGATATAATGCCCGCTCTGATGTCCGTATTGCCGCCGATACCGTGTGCCTCTATTTCCACGACGGCAGTATGTACCATCCAAGCAAAATTACCAACGGCGTTAAATGGCTTAAACGGCAGACACGACATTTACAGGTAAAGCATATTGTCTGTGTGGTGCGAAAGGAGGACGGCTCGGCAGATATTCGCCTACATGATGTATAGGCATAAAAAAAGCCCGCAGCGCGGGCAGGTTGCCGCCTCCTCGAAAGAACCCACAGCGGCCTCCTATGGGATTGCAAAGATAGACATTCTTTTTCATACAACAAAATAAACCCCAACACTTTCAACAAAATGGACGAAAAAATAACAGTTACAGCCGAGTTCTCGCAGACCGATGTCGCCGCAGCCCTTATGTGTCTCGGCGAGGAATTGACCCCGGAAAGATGGGAGCAGGTCAAGGCCGCTCCCTCAAAGATAGATTTTCAGAAGATAGAGGACAAGTCCGACCGTATGCAGGTCAAACTCGGCCTTATCTCCCTGCTGTTTCTGAATCTCGCCGATTAGATCCGCGCCGCCATGCCACGCAACATTTACGACGATATTCTGAGCGATGCCCGCGTGAAGCTCACGGAGCTGTTCAAGGACAATTTCCGGCAGCAGGGTTTCTTCGGCGAGAAGTGGGTGGCGACAAAGGCGAGCAAGACAAACAAACGCGGACGCGGCTCTATCCTTATCGTTACCGGGGCGATGCGACGCTCCATCCGTTCGATGATCCGGGGAATGGCCGTGGTCTTCACCTCCGACCGACCATATACAGCCCTGCACAACGAGGGCGGCAATTTCGCCGTTACCGTCCGCTCCCACTCGCGCACGTCTAAGAAGACCGGGAACACATACACCGTGCGCTCACATTCCCGGCAGATGAATATGCCGCAACGCCAGTTCATAGGCGACCACGAAAAGGTGCAGCAAGCCCTCGGCGACATTGTTTTCAAACGGCTGCAGGAGTTCTCGCAACGCCTTGCCGATGACTTTAACCGACATTGATATGAGATTACGCATTTTTACCGATTTAGAGGCGCGTCTGTCGCGTGTCCGTCTCGTGGATGACAAATATATCTACTGCCGACCTAAACGCGACCCTGACGCAAAATTACCGGGAGTTCCGGCCATTAACCATGTCGGCCTGTGGAACGAGAATACGGCACGTCTCACGCAGATGCGTCCGTTCAACCCGCCGGGAATCTTCGTGGAGTTTCTCCCGGTGCTGTGGTCGCCGCTCTCTCGCGGTGCGGTGCATGGCGATATGACTGTGAGGCTGCATTTCGTAACGGCCACGCTCGCGCAGACCGACACGCCTTACCGCGACGAGGCTCTGTGCCGCTTCCGGCTGATCCGCGCCGTCAAACTCGCCTTGAACGGCTTTTCGGGTGGCGCGGATGAACAGGGACGCAGTTTCTCGCAGTTCCAATATTCCGGCTCGGACACCGACCATAACCATGAGCAGATATGCGAGGATTTGGAGGAGTGGCGAACCCACTGCATAGACTGTTCGGCCTCCGTCGATGACGGCTACATTCTCACACCGCGCAATGTTACCCTTGACACAGGCGACATCTTCGCCGACGCTTTCTCCGAGGAGATGGTATAGACACAACACCGCCCGCAGTTTCGGTTCTGCGGGCGGTGTCGCTTTCATTCCCCCATGTCTATGTCGTCGAACAGGGAGGGCTGTGTGTCGCGGGGCTTGTCGGAGAATCCCTCCAGCCCACGCCGAAGATAGCTGAGGAACGTGTGGTAACACATCGGATAGACAGGGTACACAAAATGCCTCCACACCTGTTTGTAGCATTTCGCAAGGTTGCCCTCCTCGTAATGCTCGCGGGTGATGTCGCAGACGTGCTGTATGCGCAGGAGTGTATTTTTGTGAGGTTTTGTCGCCATGTTAAGAATTTAACCGCTATCTTTGCAACACGTTCCACGGTGTTGCCCGTTGTCAAGCGATTTATCCTTGCGGCGGGCGCGCTTCTTTTCATGGCCTTGCTTTCTTTTTGTCGTAAGGCTCGACCGTTACGAACCCCTCGATATGTTTACTCACTAATCCCGAACCGCCGCATACCGGGCAGATTTCTTTATGTCTGCCTGTGTGGTTTCCGGCTTTGTCGAATTCCTCGACTATCGCCATACCCTCGGCCTTGCAGTTGCGGCACACCTCTATGGTGTCGCGGGCAAACTCCGTGCGCTTTCCCATAAGGCTATCCCTCCGATTTGGGTTCTACAAAGAATGTCTCGTCCTGCACCACGTCGATGCAGCAGGCTTCCATCACTACCTTGCACTCGTCAAGGTCGCGCTCGGCAAGGAGTTTGTCCTTTGCCACCTCCTCGACCATGCGCACGTAGTTCTTGCCTTTGATTTTGAGCAGTTCGAGAATCCCTGCCCACGTCATGCCCTTGCGGGCTTTCAGCTTGGGATTGCCTGTGCGGAAGCCGAGGATGCCGTGCGTGGTCTCCATGCTCTTGCGCTTGGTGAACAGTTCCTCGCGGTTCTCTACCGCGAACACCTGCATTTTCTCGAATGCGGCCTTTTTCTCCGCGTCGAGTTCGGCCAGTCGGTCGGCGTAGTCCTCGCGGATTTCCACGAGTTTGCCGTCCATTTCGGCGGTGAGTGATCGCTGCTTTGCGTCGGCGTCGGCGTATGCTCTGAAAGCGTCCTCCATCGCCTCGCGACTTACGCCGCTGATGATTGTTTTCTTTTCTCTTTTTGCCATTTGTCTGTTGTTTTAATGGTGATTAAATGATGGGTGATTATCTCTTTGATATTTTGATTTGTCCGGCGCGGAACGAGTTGATTCTATCCTTGCGCTCTTTATCGTTTTTTGCGCTGAAATACATTGCTTTGTAAGCATTGCATACTGCTTCGAATCGCTCTTTATCCATTTCCGTCGTTTTTCGTGTTTAGAGGATTGTTTTGCAGCTCTGTCACGAGAGCGTTAGCCATTTTTACAGCGACTTCCGCAACTTCCGCATAGGTAGGTCTGTCGCTTTCCCGGTTGGTAAGATACTGCCCCATGCAGTAGGTTGCCACATTTTGGGCTGCGTCCATGCGGTAGCGTTCCCAGTCTACTTTGTTCTGATCTGCCATTTTGCGGTTCATCGCTATCACCGCGTCCATGTATTGTTTTTCAATAACTGTCATCATCTTTTATATTTTTAGGTATGATAGAATGTGCTTTATTACCTCGACCGTCCAACCGTTGCCCAACATTTTGTACTGTTGCGTCGCAGAGCATTCCCACATGTACCATTCGGGGATTGTCTGCAACCTTGCGCACTCTGTGGGGGTCATGCGGCGCAGTATGTCGCCGGGCAGTATCACTATCGGCGCGTGGCCGGGACGTGATGAACATAGTGCCGGAGAGATTCCGTCTGCTGAGTAGACCCGGTTCTGCTGATACGGCTGCTTGCCGCCGCTCTCCGTAGAGGGATTTACCTGCCTTACCATGCGACGGCAGACTATATTGTTCTGTTCCCAGGCATTCGCGGTCAAGGTGGGGGATTTTTCGGTGTAGACCGTGCAGCCTTTATCGCCACGTGGCCGTTGTAGGATTATATCCATGTCGGAATGATTGCCGCACCCATGCCCTCCGACTGTGAGGCAGGAGGCTTTCAATTGGTCGCGTTTGACATATCCGCGTCGGTCTATTTTCACAATGTCATACATCTCTTTTCCGCCGACCCTCACGGCAATGCTTTTGTCGGCGGGTGTCTTGATGGTAAGGCCGAACCCCCTGCCGTTTCTCTCGTTGCGTTCCTTGTGGGCTATGAGGTTGCGCAGCACTTTATCCGTGATATGGTATTTTTCGTCCACCTCGTCCTCCAATATGTCGGCGAGATACAGGCCACGGTCGGCGGGTTGTGGTATGTCGGTGTAACTCTCAAAGAGATTTACAGGAGCGGTGCGTATGTTGCTCCAATACAACCTCACGCGGTTCTGCGCCGATACAAGCGCGGAGTTTATGACTACAGGACGGAGACCGCCGAGGTGTCTTGTTATAATATCCTCACTTGTCCGCTTCATTCTCACGTTTTCAAGCAGAAATTTTGTCGTGGGAGCGGCTTGGCGCAGTATGCGGTGAAATTCAAAGAACAGAGCGGAGCGCGGGTCGTCGAAATTCAGTTGCTTGCCCGCCATGCTGAAACCTTGACAGGGTGATCTGGCAAGTATCAAGTCTATTTTCGGGAGCGAGCGGAGATCCACACCGCGCACGTCTCCCAACTGGATTGTGCCGGGGAAGTTGAGCCGCGTCTGCGCGATGCAGAACTTGTCTATCTCGGAGGCATAGTATGCGTCCACCGAGATTCCGAGTTCCCGCAGGGCTATCTGCCCGCAGCTCATTCCGTCAAATAGACTTAATACTGTCATACCCATATCAGTTCAGAAGATTGTTGTCCGCACCGAACCGTGCCGTGTATGCTATCTTTCCGACCACCTCGTTCACACTCTTTGCATCTTTCTGTTTGCGCAGGAACATGTTGTAGATGGTGGTGAGCCGTTCAAGAGAGATTTTGTTGAAATTGTCGGTCTTTGCCGCTTGACACGCCACGCCTTTTATGTAGTTTATCCCCTCGTCGCCTTTGCCGATCATGCGCAGCCAACCTCCGATGGCCGCTATCACGCGCTTGCGCATCTTGTCTGTTTTAGCATCCTCCGGGTTCAGTATCTCGTTGAGGTGGTCGCAGAGTTCCAAGAGTTCCGCGTTTGTAAGATCCTTGCTGCTCTCCACGCCGTAGCCGGATATAAGAGCCAGTTTCATGTCCGCGTCCATGTTGAGCCGGGCGCAGAGCGTGTGGAATTTTTTAAGCAGCCACTTCTGCTGTTGTGCCGTAACTGTTGCCATAATATCTCGTTTTTATTGGTTGGTCTCCTTGTCTATTATTTGAGCGTAGTATTTGGCCGCACCCTCCGGCCATATCACAAACTCCTCGCCGCCTCCCTCCGCGGTGGCAAAGCGGGTCGTGGGGTATGCCTTGAAACCCTCCACGCGGATCTTCACCTCGGCCAGTTTGCGGACGTGCCGCGCCACCGCCGGATAGGGCTTGCCGTTTTCCTCGTGGGCGATGAAGATGAAAAGTTTGTCGGGGAATTCGTCCATAAGCGAGGCAAAGGTGCTGCGCGTGAATCCCACGAGCGCGGTTATGGAATCTATCACCACCACCTGCGGGCTTTTGCGCTTGCGCAGCCTCTCGCGCAGAGCGGGTATCTGCTCCTTTGAGTAGACCACTACCTTGTTGCCGACATCGGCCATGTTCGCGTCTATCCATGAGTTCTTGAATGAGAGCGACAGCCCTTGCTCTATGGTGTCGTAGGCGGCTTTATCCACAAACCGGGTCAGATAGGCAAGAAGCGAGAGCGCGAAGTGGGTCTTGCCGCTGCCGCTCTCCCCGAAGATGATCCATGCGCCGCGCAGCTCCGGCTTTCCGAATGTGGCGAGCCACTCCCCGGTGAAGTCGGCGACATTGAAATTCGCGTCGCACACGTTGCGGTTGCTTAATGCCTTTGCCATTGTTCAATCAGCGTTTGACCGTGGTTTAACCCTCGGCTGATTTCAGTTTGAGGGCGCACACAAGGCGTTTTACGCGCCGCAGGTCATTGTCGGCATCGTCAATGATACGTTCTATCTCCCGGCGGTCTTCAAGGCCGTTGGCGGTGCATACGGCCTTTATGTCGCCCCGGTTCACAACAGGCATCGGTATGAATTTGCGGCCTATACGTGAGTATATCTCCTTGTAGCCTTTGCGGTTGTTCACCACTCCGCGCTCTATCCGCTTTTTGAGGTATTGCGTGGCGCAGAGGACGATTCCCACGGTATCTTCCAGTTTGTTGTATATGGTGATGAAGAAGTGCAGCACTTGGTCGGAGAGTTTGTCGGCCTCGTCCAACACTATCAGAACCCCCTCGCGGCGTTTGAGCTGCCGTATGGCCTCGCGCATCATGTCGGCCACCGTCGAGCCGCCGGGTTCTGTGCCGAGGCTCTGCAGCAGCTCTCCGAGGAACTCCTTGCGGTTCCAATATTCGGAGCAGCTCAGCGCGATCACGTTCCTGTTGCCTCCGGCATATACCTTTATCGCCTGACTTTTGCCGCAGCCCGCGTCGCCTGTTACGGCCATCACGAGCGAGTGCCGCTGCGCGTCGGTCAATACCTGCGTCATGCGCCTGTAACCCTCGGTCTCTATCACGACCCAGTTGCGCGGGTCATAGCCGATTTGGTTGCCTACCGTGCGCCACATGTCGTCGGAGATTAGATCCCAGTTGCCGTTGAGTATCTGGCTCACGGTGGCCGCGCTCACGCCACGCAGGGATTTGGCGGCAGCGTTTTGGCTCTCCTTGCTGTCTACATACGTCCGCAGTTTGGCGGCTATGGCTTCTTTTTCTGTCTGTTTCATTTCCTATATTAGTTTTATGATTATCCGTTAATCAATAGAGGTCGCGTGTCGATTCGGCTATGCCCGCGCCCGCGCTTTCCTCGTATGCGGTCTCCTCGGTTACGTCTGTGTATTCGAGGCGGTATTGGCTCTTGCGGTCTTTGTTCTGTCCCCGGCTGTCGGTGAGTATGCCTGTTATGTAGGGGTTGCCGAGGTCGGGGTGGCGCAACAGGCTCTCACGCGCTATCTCGGTGGCTTGCCTGTCGTATTCTATCACGGTGCGTTTCAATTCGTCGTTGAAGTCCTTTACCTTTTGCAGTTCCTCCGCGTCTCCGGGACGGCGGTCGGCAAGTGCCATCGGCTGCAGGTGCTTTTCTTTTAGCAGTATGCGGATGTCTCCCTCGTCGCTCACGGCCAAGACCTCTTGCATATTGTCGGGGTCATATTTGATGCTCCACCGCAGGTGTGCGTATTTTCTGAATTCGAGGTCGAAGCTGTCGTATGTCCTGCGCTCTCCGAGAAGCCGGACGTTGAGGCCGCTGCCCTCCAGTGTGTTCTTGTAGCCTGTCTCCTGCCCGAAGTTCAGCAGGTAGCTTTCAATCGGCATCGGCAGAAGTCGGTCGGCGGGTATGCGGCTGAATCCGGCCACATATTCCTCGCGCTTGGCGGCGCGTTCCGATTCGATGATCCATTCTATCTGCGCCCTTACCCCGGCCTCGTCGGGTATCTGCCCCTTGTGCGCGTTGAGCCATTCCATATTGGGCTGGCTCTCCTTGCGTGAGGTTATGCCGTAGCCGCTCCAGTTGCCGGAGCATTTTTTAGCGTATTTGTGGTTGAGCCGTCTGAAATACGGCTCTATCGGCTTGGCCTTTGCGTTGCCTACCTCTGCCGGGGTTACATGTTCGGCCATGCCGTAGGTCGGAAGCATAATCTTGATTTGGTAGTTGTCGCTCTGTATCTGAACAGGCCGCAGACGTTGGCCGAAAAGTTCTGCCGTGTGGTTGGTGGCTTTGCGAAGCGCGGCCTTTATCAGTTCCGGGCTTTCTTGATAGCCTGTGGCGTAGCCTATCGGGTATTTGTTGAAAGGATCGAGTACCACTACCACCGTCATGCGGTTGCAGTATGTGGTACGACCGCCGCGCTTCCCCTCGGTGCGCTTTTTGTAGTATAGCTCCACCGTCCATCCGTCGAGCGACCAGAACAGCATCGGCGCGGTCGGTGCAAAGCGTTTGTTCTGCATTCCGTAGCGGTTCATATATTCCTTTGCTCCGTGCCGTCCGGCGTTCACAAGCCATCCGAGTTTCTGCAGCCATACCAACATCGTCCGGCGCGTCACTTTCGGCCATCCGAAAGCCTCGCATACCGTATTGTAGTAGTCGGCCACCTCCTGTCCGTCGAGGTTGGTATGATGCTCCAAGAATTTGGTGAGCCATGCCACCTGCTCCGGGGTCGCTACCCTCGCGGCGTTCTTGTTGCGGAACTTACCCGAAATCAACACCTCGTAATTGGGCTGGCCTCCTCTGAAATATTCTTGATATTTGCGTTGCAGCACTCGCGGGTTCTCCGGGAGGCTGTGCGGGTAGATGTCGGCCACGCGGGGCAGGTCTTTGGCGCGAGCTTCCCAAAATTCGCTCATCTTTACCCGGCGGCTCTTGCCGACTTTTTTCTGTTCGGCGGCTGCATCCATAAGCATTTTATGGCAAGCGTTGAGTATCGAGGCGGAGTTGGTGTAGAGCATCCGTTTCTCGTCGCTCAGTCCCCTCGCTCCCTCGATGCTCACTCCCTCGTAGTAGGAAGCGGCTATCTGATCTATCACGATTATGTCAATGAATGCCCGCGCCTTTGCCTGTGCCTCCGGGTCTACATACCGCCGCTTTACCTCTGCCCGGTGTTCCGTCGGTAAGGTCTCGACATCGTATAATGCAGTAGTACCGTAACAGCCACGCCTTAGGGTTCTAATCACACCTTTCCGTTTGTAGTAGTCAAGGTTTGATTTAGTCATAATGCCGTCGGTTAGTTCCGCTTGGCTTATTCCAAGTGAGCCGCCGTAATACTCCATATTTTTTGTAATTTTGTAGTCGTTAATTCTTTAATCGCTCTTTATGAAAAAGCCCGCTATCATCAAGCCGTGGGAGATTGCCTTTTGCGTAATCTATTATGGACGATACTCACTGTTTCAGAATCGACCGTTAGTCCACGAGACTCTAAAAAACATAGCACATCTTCAAGACTGCGAGTATTACGCACCTGCGATACCTGCCATTCTTTCTGAATCTGTCGCCAAAGGCTTAAAAGACGGTTCAGAATTGTGGGTTGAAGATCACTTCTTCCGTTCCGGAGAGAAGCCGCCAATGCCTCGATATATGTTCGCCCGTCTGATTGCTTCTGTTTTTCAGCGGTATGGACAAAATACCGATATGCCATTCTGCGTCTGTCAACGGGGGATAGCAGAGATGCGAGCTCTTGGGCAGTGCACATGGCCTTTGGAGGATTGTAATACTTGACCATACCTCAAAGCGACTGCGCCACCTCCTGTATGGCTGTTATTTCGGTTACTTTCGGGTTCTGCCACTGGCCTCTGACCGCGCCGCACTTGTCGCGTACCTCTACAAGCCCGGTGTCGAAGCATCCCTCCAACGTCGCTCCGTTCTCAAAAGACTGCACCATGTAGCGGTGCATCTTTTCGTCAGCGTCTCGGCGGTTGGTGATATAGATTGTGTCGAATTCCGGCGCGATTACCATTTGCGGGTTGCCGCGCTCTATCGCTGCCTTGCGGATGCGCTTGTGTATGTCATTACTTTTGCGGTATTTTACCGCTTCCCACACGGTTACGCCTGAGCAGCCGATCATCTTCTGCAGATACTTGCGTTCCTCCGGGGTGATTACGATGATTCTTTTACGTTCCATTATTTTTTGAGTTTGGTGATTTGGTTTCCTATACTTGTTATCTGTTCCTCCAAGATTCCGAGGGCGTGGCAGACCGTGCCATATACCCGGCTGTCGGCAAACTCCTTTTCGGTCTGCAAGCGAGCCTCGATGAAGTCGGCCACTCCCGTTATCTCGTCGTGAGCCTTTATCAAGGGGCGTTTGACCCCCTGTAAGGCTTCTATGTATTCCTCCGTTGTAATCATGGCTCAGTCTTCAAATTGGCTATGAAGTCCCACAGCGATGTTATACATTTCCTGCTTGGTCTCAAATTCCCAAGTGTGTGCGAGATTCCCTATCGCGTTGGTTGAGTGGCGTGTCGGGCTTCCGTGCAGAATATCATCGGCGAGGTGTTCTACCGTGTGGCGCAGATATTCCTTTGCGCTCTCCTCGGTTGTGTCCGGGTGCGCGAGTTGTGTCAGCATATCGCGGTAGAAGTTGCGCAGGAGATGCCGCTTGTATATATCCTCGCATTTCCAGCCGAGGTGATATGTGAAGTCCTCTCCAAGAGCTTTCATGTTCACCTGTATTTTGCCATTCTCATTTTCAAGGCGGTTCGCTACTATGCGCTGCACAAGGTTTAGAGCCTTCCGTTCCGTGGTGTTGTTCGCTTCCGTTGTCATATTCCTTTCGGTTCTTTACTGTTATCTCGCCAAATTTTAGTACCTTTGGCGGCTGTTAAAATTTTAATTCGCTGCAAAGTTAAACAAGAAATCTCGCCTATGCAAGAAATCTCGCAAGAAAAATCACCTATAAAGCAAAAAATATTGCTTTATCTCGCTGAAATAGGCATGTCTGCCGCCGATTTTTACCGAAAATCGGGAGTAACGAGAGGTGTATTAGCGCAAAATAACGGAATCAGCGAAGACAACATCTCTCGCTTTTTCAAGTGTTTTCCCGAAGTCAATCCGTCGTGGTTGATTTTGGGAGTAGGGAATATGACGCTGGATCAACCCTTAAATCAAGAATCACAGGAGCAAAAGCAAGAAATCTCGCCTACGCAAGAAGCACCGCAATTCTTTTCGGAGTTGTTGGCGACAATCGAAAGGCAAGCAAAGGAGATAGGACGGTTAGAGGCTGAATTGGCCGAAACAAAAAAACACGCGGAGCGTCTTGCCGCTCTTGTAAACACAGATTCTACTGCGCATGTAGGGTGATTGGCTTCGCTCTGATACCGTTTAAGTTCATCCACCGCGACCGCTGACAGGCCGCTTTTTCATCGCTTTTATTTATTTTTCGCGGCTTTTAAGGCTTATAGCCTTTGTATTCTGCACAGTTTCAGTTGGTTACAGTGCTTTATCGGCTTGGAATTACCCCGCTTTTTGTGGTATTATAGGGGGTGTTATCGCGTGAAATTGCCCGATTTTTAGCCGATTTTTGGCCGTATAGGGGTTTGAACCTATCTTAAAATGGTACTGAAAACTATGTCCAACACTATGTCCAAGCCTATGTGCAACACAAATTTTTGATGATTTTCGGTTGAAACGACGGGTACGAATATCGGTGGCAATTATCCCGGCGCATGGCGTTCAAATGGTCTTTAATCGGTAGTCAATCGCCGCTCAAATAGCCTTTAATGCGCGGCGGCATATCTATTCACGGCCACAGCCCGCCACACGCCTATAAATGGCCGTATTTCCGCGCATTTAGCCGCGCCACGGCCTTTCTATCATCCTACGGAACAACGACCGCCACAGGCCACCGACGCGCTCCATGCAGACGAACACGCAATAAAAAAGGCCGCGCCACAAGCACGACCGCACACAATCCAATATCAATCCAACCTCCTATCCAAACAACCGCCCGGAAAATCCAAGCAAAATCCAAGCAAATGTACTTTTCGTTTTTTCGGCCATTTCACGACATCGCGCCGTAACTCACTGAAACATCGCGGCTTCCGACCTCCGACCGCTCACTCAACATTGCACGTTTCGTTTTACCGCCCATAGTAGCAGCATATCTTTATCCTGAAAAACTCTATTCGGATTTCGAGCAGCTCAACTATTACCACAATGTGGAAGACTATCGGGTGATGAATGTGAGGACCTATATAGAGGACATGACCAACTACCGTCTGCGGGCCGCCCGGAACTTCAAGTGGGAAGTCCGCGCCGACATCAGTTATCGTGGCAACAGACTTTCCGTGACATATTTCCGCGAGAATATGACAGATGGTTTCCGCAGTTCCGGATTTGTTCATACTTATACATATAACCGCTACGATGCTTCCGGCTTCGACCCATACGCCGCCGGACGCGCTCCGCTGATCGAGGATCTGCCTTATCAGACCGAGACCTACCTTGCAGTGAGAAGCAAGACAACCAACGGCAGCCGCACATTGAAAGAGGGTGTGGAATACACTCTGCAGTCGCGCCGTCTGCCCGTCATCAACACACGTCTGACAATTTCCGGCGCATTCTTCAGCACCACCAACAGTAACAGTCAGTCGCTGTGGTACAAGCCAAGCATCATAGCCAACGGCCGGGAGCTGCAGTATGTAGGACTTTATGATGACCTTGACGGCAACAACTACCGCAGCGTCAACACCAATATACTTTTTGACACCGATCTCCCGCGGCTCGGACTGAATTTTTCGATCGGTGTGCAGAATCTTTGGCTGACCTCGCGTAAGACTTTGCGACGCGATGGAATTCCGGTGCAGTACATGGATGTAAACGGTGCCATACATCCTTATACCGATGAATGTCTGTCGGATCCATACCTGAAACAGCTGGTGCGCAATTTCACCGAAAGTTCATTTGTCAGACAGAATGTGCCGGCAGAGACAAGCGTCAATTTCAAAGCCACAAAGACATTCTGGCAGAAGCGGGTAGGGCTGGCGGTCTACGTCAACCGTCTGGTGTACATAGCGCCTGACTATGAACGCTACGGAATCACCATCCGCCGTTACTCCACTCCATATTTCGGGATGGAGCTCAATCTCAAAATATAGGAATCAATCAAAATCATCAAAATAACCAATTATCATGACATCAAACAAAATTCAGATCAAGAATCTGTTTCTGAGTGTGGCTCTGTGTGCCGCAATGGGACTGAGTGTGGCTTCATGTTCAGATGATGACAACACCGTGGTGACTTATCCGGTTGTCATTGCTCCTACTTATCCCGCAGAACTTCCGTCATCCTACACGGTAGAATCCGGGACTATAACTTACAAAGAACTGAATTCCGGTCGCTCATATACATTTGAACTCCCTCTGACCGACTCAGATGTGATTCCTGCCGGAACCTATGACATCGACGGACAGATGGAGGTAAGTTTCGTCAATGACGAGGGCGCCAGCGTGACACGCACACTTCGTGCCGTGGCATCTCAGCAGGTCATCAGCTCTTCAGCCCAGTCAGCAAGTCTCAAATGGTTCTTCTATAATCCATCCAATACACTCGTATTCGGTGAAATCTACTTTGCCGGCTCGCTCAACGCGGCAGGAACTAATGGTCTCTATGACACATATTTCACTATCTATAACAATACCGACGAGGTGCAGTATGCCGACGGCATTGCGATTGTTGAAAGCAAGCTGCTGAACACTGATGCCAATGTGATCGTTACCCCAGCCAATCAGCGTGAAGCCAATTTCACAGCGCAGACCGTGTATGTTATTCCCGGCAGCGGTCAGGATGTAGCCATTGCCCCCGGCGAGTCAATCAAGATCGTCGATCAGGCTATTGACTGGACAGCCCAGGTGCCCGGAGCTCTCAATCACACCGATGCTGATTTTGAATGGTATGATGAATCGATTTCCGCCTCGGTGAAGGATACCGACAATCCTGATGTTCCCAACCTTGACAAATGGTATTCCTACTCGCCGACAATCTGGATTGCAAGCAACCAGTGCAACCGTTCCTATGCGCTTGTTCGTTTTCCCGAAGGCATGACAGCCGAACAGTATCTCGCCGAGTATGACGGAACATATAAATATATCAGCAGTGTGACTCAGAAGGAAATGACCGGAACAAAATGTTATCTTGTCAAATATGACTGGATCATCGACGGTGTTAACCTCTGTCCGGTTGAAAGCTGGATACAGGGAGCTTTGAGCACATCTGTTGACGCAAGCTATGCCGCTATCTCTGAGGCTAAGACTGACAAGAACCGTTTCGGTAAGAAGTTTGTCCGCAAAGTGGCCGGAGTGTCAGCCGCCGGCAATACCGTGCTGATGGACACCAACGATTCTGCCAGGGATTTTGAAATTGTTTCAGCGAAATAACAGATTAACGAAGTAAAAACAGATCGATGTCGGAAGTCTCTGGATTTCAATACAGCCTGGCTATAATAGCTGTAGCCATGATCCCTTCATTCGGGGTCATGGCGCAGCCTTTGTCTCTGTCTGAGCTTCAACGGCTCTCTCAGCCGGTAAATGCCGCGCTGATGCAGAGATATGAGAGCAATCCGGCTGCAATGCTGTTTCGTGACAGCGTTTCGCTTTCGTCATTTGCCATAAGCGGAGAGTATGACCGTCAGGACAAGCCGGTGATGGAACAACTTGGCGATGGATCCGATCTGTTAGGAGTTTCGGCCGGATCATATACCCGTCTGGGAGCCGAAAGGGTGGTCTGGGGCAATGCTTCGTTTGTGACCGGAACCTATCGTTCGGTCAGATGGACTGACTGCATAGACTATAACCGCGTGGCTCCTTATGTGCTGGGTGATGAAGCCGGTGGTGACCTGAGCACCCGCAGCTATAGATTTTCCGGAGGCTATGCCTGCGGTTTTTCCAGATGGACAGTCGGCGTTCACGCTGCGTACAGAGCTGAGATTGCCTACCGTAACCGTGATCCGAGAGTCAAGACCGTTGTCTCTGACATTGACATCGCTCTGGGTGGCGGCTATACGGTGAATGATCACAGTGTCATCGGGCTGAATGCCGGAGTGAATATCTATAATCAGAACTGTGATCTCGATTTTTATAATCCGCTGAATGAAATAAACACCTACACCCTGACCGGTATGGGCACTTATTACCGGCGCTTTATGGGCAATGCCAACAAAAACAGCGGTTATTCATCGTTCGGCTATAATATTGGGTTTCAGTGGCTGCCTGTTTCCGGCCAAGGCTTTGCAGCGACCATTGGCTATACCGGTTACCGGATGGAGCAGCAGTTGCGCAACTATAATAATCTGACCCTCGGCTATACCGGCAATGATATTATTGATCTTGGCATTTCATACCGTCTTCAGTTCGGCGGAGGAATCATGATCCAGCCCACAATTGACGGCAATATGTTTCGGCGCAAGGGCACTGAAAATATATTCGGGTCTTCAGCCGGATCAAGCTATGACCGCATAGGCAGCAGTTCGCCGTATAGATTCGAAAGCTCCCACTTTGGGCTTTCTTTTCCAGTGCGGTTTGAGAAAGGAAACTCAAGCATGACGCTCACCCCTGACATAGCCTATGAATCAGAGAAGGAGAGCTATGCCGATCCGTTGCGCCGTCTGGGGGCAAGCCATGTCATATCAGGGTTTGATGCTGATTTTTCAGCCGTTTCAGGCAAAAGCTGGCTCTGGAATCTTTCAGCCGGAGTCTCCTATGCCAAAGCAGATCCGAAAGAAGAAATTCTGACAGATCTTGAACCGGACACTCCGCTTGGGCAATGTGTGCTGTCAAACTATTCGATGCTCAAAGCCGACCGCACCGCATTCAATGTCTCGGCGGGGATATCGCGGCCTGTAATGAATTTCATTGTTTCTCTCAGGGTGGCATACCGGCTGACTGACTATATAGGTGAAGGACTCCGCCACGGTGCCGCAGTCACACTCGCAGCTGAATTCTGACAAATAGTAAGTAAGAGGATGTTATTAAAAACGGCCTCTAAATGTAATTTAAGAAAACTTGATAATGAACCATGATTCTGAATCGGTGATATCTGTAAAAAATCTGACTCAGCGCTACGGCACAGGGCGGATCATCTACAGTGACCTGAGCTTCGAAGTACCTAAAGGTCGTATTCTCGGCCTGCTGGGTAAAAACGGCACAGGAAAGACCACCACAATAAATATACTTATGGGCTACCTGCGCCCGCAGAAAGGCGAGTGCAGGATATTCGGTGAAAAAATCACAGAAATGTCACCGGCGACCCGTGCAAGGATCGCATTGCTGATCGAAGGCCATGTGCAGTATGCGTTCATGACAATCGAGCAGATAGAGCGTTTCTATTCACGGTTCTATCCGAAATGGAACAGGGATGCCTATTATGAACTCATGAACAAGCTCCATGTGTCGCTAGGCCAGAAGATTTCATCCATGTCATGCGGACAGCGCTCGCAGGTGGCACTCGGTCTGATTCTCGCACAGAATGCCGATCTGCTTGTGCTTGATGACTTTTCTCTTGGCCTTGATCCCGGCTACCGCAGATTGTTTACAGACTATCTGCGTGAATTTGCCAAAGCTGAGGAGAAGACCGTATTCATGACATCACATATCATCCAGGATCTTGAACGACTGATTGATGACTGCATCATACTTGACTATGGCAAGATCCTTACCCAGATGCCGGTCGATGAGCTTCTGCGTGACTTTTGCCGCTACACTCTTCAGACAGACATGTCTGTTGAGAAATTCTTGGCTGACAGTCTGTTTGTCAATCCTGGCAAGATCAAGGATGAACTCGAATTCTATACATTCAAACCGATTGATGAAGTCAGAGCGGCCCTTGGCTCTCTCGGAGTCGATTCCGGAAGCCTTGTCCGTCAGGACATGTCGCTCGAAGACGCCTTCATCGGACTCACCGGAAAATATTGATACTGAAAAAATGGAAAGAGCTCTGATATTCAAAGAATGGGTAAAGACCCGGATGGTCTTCTTCATATCTCTTGGGCTGGCTGTGTGCATAGGCCTTTATACGGTCGCGATGATGAACCGGCTGATCGAACTCAAAGGAGTAGAGCATCTGTGGCTCATAATACTGCTCAAAGACAATACGTTCATTGACATGATCAAATACGTGCCTCTGCTTGTAGGTCTGGCCGTTGGAGTAGCGCAGATGGCTCCGGAGATGGCGCAGAAACGCCTGAAACTTACTCTACACCTGCCTTACCCTCAGCGCAGGCTTGTTGGGCTGATGCTTCTGACCGGTCTGGCGGAATTGCTGACAATCTATTTTGTGCAGGCACTGATTATCATGGTCTATGATTTCAGAATACTCCCGTCAGAACTTGTAGTGCGTGTGATGCTGACCACTCTCCCTTGGTATTTTGCCGGTTTCACAGCCTATCTGTTTGTTACGGCTGTCTGTCTCGAAGGCACCTGGAAGCGTCGTATAGTTCTCTCTCTTCTGGCTATCGCGGTGCTGATAATGTATTTTCTTCAGCCTGCACCTGAGGCCTACAACGGAATGCTCATCCTTATAATCATAACAGTTGTTCTTCTGACCGTTCTTTCTTTCGGCTCGATCATAAGGTTTAAGGAGGGCCGTCAGGATTAACCGACACTGAAAAATCATGAAAAAAGCATATACAATATTACTCGTGACGCTGAGCGTCATTGTCCTCTCGTGGTTTCTTCCCTGGCTCTATTCACTTCTGTTTCCGGTGGGGGCCTCTGATCCGTTTATCGCATACTCACCGATAAGCGACCGGATGATCGTGTCAGAAAGAACCGGCGAGAAGGAATCCGTGATCTATCCGCTTGATGCCGATGGAGTTCGCGAGGAAGGAGTGGTCTATACGAAAGAGCAGCGCGATTCGCTTCTGCCCCAGCTCTATTTCACTCAGCTTGTGGCCCGCGAGCAGATGCCTGATTCGATCAACGGCATTGAGATCTCCATTCCGCTGCTTAAACATAACTCCTGGGTTTTTACATCGTCGCCTCGCGACATCAACAAGCGTTTTGCCGATGTCTATCTTATAATGGAATCCATGCCGGCGCGTATTGATCTTGAAGATCCTACTGAAGTATTCCGATTTCGTGACGGTCGTGTGGAATTCATCGAGATGGAGACCAATCAGATCAATCAGGCAAGAAGCAAAAGATTTACCGAAATATTCAATGACCGCGGGTTCACTTTGCCAGTGAAAAGTTTCTCGGCCAATATCACAAGCCGAAAAGCTTATGACGAAGGCTATCTTATGGTCGATGACAACGGTGATATATTCCATATGAAGATGCAGGCCGGCAGACCTTATATGTCGAAAGTGCGCAAACCTGACTCGATCAGAGCTGCCCATGTGTTTATAATGGAAAATATTGACAAGGAAGCTATCGGACTGATGTCAGATGAAACCCATAATCTCTATCTCATAGAGCGCGATGGCTATCGTCTGTGTCAGCTGCCCGTCGGGAAGGTCGATCCTGAGAAAGACCGGTTTTCCGTGGTCAAAAACCTATTCAATATCATAGTGAGAGTCTCGAACCAGGATGGAACCCGCTGGAGTGCGCTTGATGCCGATGACTATTCTCTGCTGGCAAGCTATGCCAAGACAAGCGAGAAGAGCATGGTGGCAAAAATCGGATCCTATATCTTCCCTTACACTCTGTCATTTACATCGACGTCAGACTGCTATGCCACTCCGCGCATTGAATCTTTCTCCTGGGCGGCATTTGTTCTGAATGCTATGTTTGCGCTTGTGATTTTCATAGTTTACCGCAGACGGACGGCAGATGCCATATGCCGTCCTGCGTTAGCATCGCTTGTCACTCTCGTATTCGGAATTTTTGCTTTCATTCCGTTCATCATTATAAGAAATTGAAAAATATCAATCATTAATCAAAAATAAAAACAGAAAGAAAATGAAGAAAACATCAATCTTTACGCTTCTGGCAGTCTTATGCCTTGCAATGGTTTCTTGCGGAGGAGCGTCTAATTCCGCTTCAACCGATGACGCAGCCGGAGCAATCAGTGTAGATCAGCTTCTTGCCGATGCTGAAAACCTTGTAGGTGACACAATCGAGATCGAAGGCGTGTGCTCACATCTTTGCCGTCACGGCGGTCGTAAGGCATTCGTGGTAGGATCGGCTGACAGTGTGCTTATCCGCTGCGAGGCCTTTCCTCTTATGGGCGAACCGTTTCCGAAGTCTACAATCCATCAGCCCATCCGTGTCAAGGGTGTGGTTTGTGAGGAGCGCATCGACGAAGCTGCTATTCAGAATATGATCCGTCAGTATGAAGAGGCTCAGAAAGCGGCTGCTGAAGCAGGCGAAGAGTCTCAGGCTGAAGTTGAAAGCGGATGCGCTACAGAACGCGCGGCCCAGGGACAGAAAAATCTGACTGCCTTTGATGACCGTATCGCTGACTATCGTGCCAAAATCGCAGCCCGTCAGGAAAAGGAAGGCAAGCCTTATCTGTCATTCTATTGCCTCCAGGCAATTTCTTATGAAATTCTTCCGGAGTAAGAACCGGTTTTGAAATCAGATTGTCTGTCCGGACAAAATCAACTCCTTGCTGCAGAATTCTGTGGCAGGGAGTTTTGTCTGTATGAGTTAACTGGATATCGTCGGCCTGCACAACCTCTTTGTTTTATGTTTTAAAGAATGCTATGAGGCGAATTTGGACGTTAATTTGAAAAGATTAATCAATCCCGTTATGAAAAGACTATTAATAATCGTATCAATGTTGCTCTTGTGTCTGAATATTCCGGCACAAGAAGCTGATTCCGGCATTCGATTGGAAACATTAGAATGTGATTCAACTGCAAATAATTCGTATCAGCAAGATACTGTTTCGCATGAGGCAAAAAATTCCAACACATCGATAGTCCGTGAACAAGTTTCACATTCGAAATTTGTTAGAATTACTTTTTTAGATGATTCATGCGACGCAACATACATCGTTAATAAAGGAATTAGACATTTTGAGTTGTCAGAGTACATGAAAAGCCAAACGAAAAAGCTTAATCAAATGTCTCTTGAGATATTAAAGGTCTTTTCAGAGGAAGAACTCGTGGATTTTAATAATAGAAAGACTAACATCAATTTTAGCTTTGGGTATATTTGTGTTGATTATCAATGCCATAACTATGTGCCATTGTACTGAATTTGTACTATTTAGACAGTTGGCTGAAAACAAATAGAAACGATTTATAGATAATTTGCGGTAGTTAACTTTATTTATTTGCCTTATTTTTCTTCTTTCGGTGGTAAGGTTGGTGTCGGGATATGGGCTGGTGAAAAGAAAAACTGATACGGACATTTCTCTTTTGCCCAGCACATATATAGGTTTGGTTCGGTATAGATGTATATATCTAAGGCTAAACCAAACCTATTTTCTCATAAGCTATTGACACGAGCCATAAAAAGTTGTAACTTTGCAGTTGAAAATAGCGGAGGCAGAGGCTTCTGATAACATAATTAATAGCGTTTGCTATTTGTTCCAATCAGAATGAAACGTCGGAAATTTTATTGTGTTATGAATGAGGAACAAGTCGCGAACGTCCGTGCATTGCATGGGCGTGACTTGCCGTTCATAACACCAATCCGACGGGTGCATTCTGGGCAGTCATTGCCCATGCTTTTGCATTCGTCGAATTTGATTTATGAGCATTGGCATTCGCACAAACGATATGCCAATGAACAAAATGGATTGGTAGGAGGTCTGATAACATTGGGGCTTCTTACCTCACAAGTCTCTGGGTACGCCCAAACATCCAATTTTGAAGAATCATCAGATATGATTTTTCAAGATACACAGCGGACTGTCAACACCTTGTCGATTGACAGTACATTAGTTTTCAATCAGTACAAACCTGAATGTTCTAAATTCAATGCTAAACAACTAATTTTACCAGGAGTTCTTATAGCTGTTGGTACTTTTGGAGTATACAATGGAGCATTCAAAAAGTTAGACACAAACATCAAAAATGGAATGGATAATCTGCGTGGAAATCATTTCTTCCGTGCCGATGATTATGTCCAATATCTTCCTGCCATAACGTATCTGACATTTGGATCAATCGGTATCAAATCAAAACATAGTTTTAAAGAGCGTGTCGTGGTGGAAGCTACCGCCTACTTAACCATGACGGCGTTTACAAATATCGGTAAATATTCATTCAAAGAAAAAAGACCGGATTCCAATGCAAGGAATTCGTTTCCCTCAGGACATACTGCCACCGTGTTTACCGGAGCAGAATTAATGAGAGAAGAATATGGGCTTGGTATGGGAATAGGGGCTTATAGCGTTGCTGTTGGTGTTGCTTTCCTGCGCCTTTATAACGGTCGCCATTGGCTAAACGATGTTATTGCGGGAGCAGGTGTAGGCATCCTATCTGCAAGGATAGGCTATTGGATGCTTCCGTTATATCAAAGATGGTTTAAATGGGACAGTCCATGTTCAGATATCATGGTCATATCACCAGTCTATAATCCTGCCGAGCATTCTTTCTCAATTAACTTGGCATACACCTTCTAATAATCATGCCAACGGTTTCCAAAGGTTAACCTTTGGCTCATTCGGGATATTTTCAGCGTTGACTTGTCAATGCGGCTCGGAAAATTCCCTAATGAGCTAAGGAATTTCTTGTCGGTGTAATTTCCACGACGGTGTTGTGGTTGTATTTTGCATTGGTTTTGATATTGATTTACGGAATGACTGAATGATTAAATGACTGAATGATTAGATGATTAGTCACTCAGTCATTTTGTCATCTAAATGATTAATCATTCAGTCATCAATTCATCGAATCATTTAATCATCCGGATGATTGGTCACTTTGTCATTCAGTCATTTCATCATTGATGTTAGAGGGCATTATTGGGTGATGAGGTTGTGGAGCGTTTTGGGATTACAGGTAATACCTAAACATAAACTCGCTCCACCCTAAAACGACCTCCTATGGCAATGAGAAAAACAAAGAGCGGTCACGGCAGTGACTGCGGTTTCGGCGGTGGCTTTTCGGAGAAAAAGGAATCCCGAAACATATCCTTGCACTCCTTTTTTTCTCATCGTCATAATGACGATAGTCAGTGTAATGACAGTATTCGTTTAAGTCAACACATCCACTGCAATGACTGTAGCAATTTAGTGATTATATCCGACCGTCGGGAGAGAGCCTTTTGAGGTAGTCAGAAGGTATCTTGCCGATTACGAAAATCCGATTTTTCTCATTGTCCCCCTTGCATTCTTTGCACTTTTGCACAATCAAGGGTCAGCTTCATCAAGGAATAAGGGTGTGTGGTATCTGTGTTATTTCAATATTACCCCGTGGCATTTTTGACACTTTGGCATTTTCAAAGTGTGCAAGAATGCAAGGTGTGCAATGGGATAATTCCTGAAAAATGTTGACTGACACCGCCACACTATCTGCATTTCCTGCATTTTCAAGTTCCAAAATGCGGATAATGCAGAAAATGCGAGCGTTTTTCATCGTTTTTTCTTTTCTCTGCCCTCATATATTGTCTTGGTTCGGATTTACCCTATATATACCCCCCGTACTGAACCAAACCAAAATTCATAGATGATGACCGCCGGAAAAAAGAAGAACCCTCCGATGTCGGTCGGAGAGTTCCAAAAGTGCCAAAGTGTCAAAAATGCCACGGGGTAAAATCTACATGCTGACCGCCTCGCAGTCATAGTCAAGGTCGCCGAGGCTGTTGATTGCGTCCTGCTTCTGCTGGTCAATGACGTGGAGATATTTCTCGGTCATCTTGATACTTGAATGTCCCATTAGAGAGGCAACGGTCTTGATATTCGCTCCTGCACCAAGCACATTTACAGCGAAACTGTGGCGGGCGCAATGCCATGTGATAGTCTTGTTGATTCCTGCTGCCTTTACCCATTTCTGCAAGCGTGTGATTGCGGTTGTGCGGTAGCAGGTGATATTGAATATCTTTTCGGATGTATGTTGTGCCGGTTTTCCGATGAGTTTAAGTAATGCGGGACTTAACGGGATTGTGACACCGCTGTGTGCGCTACGTCCCTCTGTCTTTTGCTGGTTGAAACGGAGTATCCTTGCCGAGAAATCGACATTGGCGTATGTGAGGCTCACTGCATCGCACCAGCGTATGCCAGTGAAGCAGCAAAATAGAAATGCTCGTTGCAGTGCCGTGTCCTCTCCTTCGTAATGGGTGGAGGCAAGATACTTGATTTCATCCATTGTCAGTATCTCTTTTTTCAGCGTGTTCACGTCACGGTGGATTACGATTCCTTTGCACGGATTCTTTTTCATCAGTCCTTCTTCTATCGCATGGAGAATTACGGTTCGGAACATATAGTATGACTTATGCGCTCCCTCTCCTTTGGCGACTTTCTTCAGATAGTCTGTGAAACTCGTCACCATTTCGGGTGTAATCAATTCCATGCGCAGAAACGATGTGTAACGTTGGAAGCGTGGTGTAGCCTCAAGGAATCTCATAAAGCGGTTGTAAGAGGTCTTGTAGGTAGTTCTCACTGGCTTTGAATACAACTCGTTCTCCCAATGTTTGCGGAAGTATTTGATAAAGTCGTTCTCACCGTCCTTTTTCAGTCGGTATCCCTCACGGTCTTCGAGAAATTCCTGCTCACGCTCAAACCGTATCTTCTCGGCGAGTGCGAGAGTATTCTTGTTTTGGGTGCGTTCCTGCTGGTTGCGAGGGTGTAGCCATATATAGAGGTTCAGCTCCTCTCGTTTGCGGATATGCTTGATTCTATATTTCGGTTTTCCTTTCATCGCCCCCTCGGTATAGAGGACATGGTTGCCGTTTTCATCAAGCACCGGGGTTTCGTTGCGTCTGAGATAATACTCCAACGCAAGGCTTGCCCGACCGTCCTGCAATTCGGACTGCACGAGTTTCGGGTTCTGTTTGTTCTTGCTTTCTACTTTAGCCATAGGTGATTATCTTTGTTTGATGCAAAGGTAATGAGGCGTAATCAAACGTGAAAACGGCTCACAACAGATATTAACAATCTAATCGTACTAATTGTGTACTAAATGCGAAAATAAGGGCAAATTAAGGCAAAAGCATAGAAATACTTTGCGATATAACTATTTGAAAATGAATGGCAATGAATGTATTTGAATATCAGTGAATATATGGCAAAATACTAACCCTAATTATGAGCGAGTTGACTGTTCTAAAAGACGGGAAAATAGTAAACACAACACTGGTCATTCCTGCGAAGTTCTCGGCTGAATTTTCAGACCAGAAACTCTTGGATATAAAAGGAATTATCACTCATACTCAGTTAGACGAAATCCCTCATAACACTTCAGCTGTACGGTTCAATTGGGGAATACCCCGTGAGTTGATTGTTCAATTATTGGAATCCAAGAATTGAATTATACAACAGATTCACGGAGCCGGAGAAATCCGTGGTCTCTCAGTTCGTGATATCCGTAAAGAAATGTCTGCTGGGAAAATGTACAGGTATTAATTTCATCGACACAACCCCTTGATTTTTCGGGGGATGGGATGAAAAAAACGACACGGTTGCGTGATGGCAGCCGTGTCGCTTTGCGGTGGGAGTGTCTATTTCAGAGAGATATGTTATTAAATGATGGTGCCTGTTTCAAAGAGGTTGTTTATTGAAAAGGCGGATGATTTCGCCAATCCAGAGCACGAGTGATGTGCCGGCTATGATGATTAGCCAGTCAATGAGTCGAAGCGGTTCGACGTTGAAAAATTCTCCGCCGATGCTTACAATCAGTATCTGGCCGAACAGGATCGAGAGGGCTATTAGGCTGAAGCCTTCGCAGCCTTTGAAGTGGAATGCCGAGCGTCCGGTCTCAAAGGCGCGGGCGTTGAACATGTTCCAGAACTGGAGGAATACGAAGATGGTGAAGAAGAGCGAAAGTTCGTAGCCGCTCAGCCCGGTGTTTCCGCCCATCGTGACAGAGCCTATTTCGGTAAGACATGTGATGTCAGTGTGCTCGAAATAGTAGAGTATGGCGAGGAGCACCAGGAAGAATATGCCTCCTATGCAGATGATGAATCTCTTCATCGCATTGTTGATGATGAATGCCTCGCGCGGGCGTGGTTTGTCTTTCATAACAGATGCGGAGGGTGGGAGAGAGGCAAGCGCCATCGCTGCGAATGTGTCCATGATAAGGTTGACCCACAGCATCTGTGTGACTGTCAGTGGCGACTGCATGCCCATGAATGATCCGAAGAGAACTATGAAGCAGGCCACGACGTTGACGGTCATCTGGAAAAGGATGAAGCGCTGGATGTTCTGATAGAGTGAACGGCCCCACATGACAGCCCGTCCGATTGATGAAAAGGAGTTGTCAATGATGGTTATGTCTGAGGCTTCTTTGGCTACTGATGTGCCGTCGCCCATCGAGAGCCCGACGTGGGCTGTCTTGAGTGCCGGAGCGTCGTTTGTGCCGTCGCCGGTGACTGCGACTACCTCATTATTGGCCTGAAGGGCTTCTACGAGACGCTTTTTGTCCATCGGGCGGGCGCGGGCTATGATTTTCAGATCTCTGACACGCTCTTTCAGCTGAGTGTCGGAGAGTTCGGCAAATTCCGGTCCGGTGATAATGTTGCGGTCGCTGTCAGTGCTGTCGTTCCACAGTCCGATCTGGCGTCCGATTTCTTTGGCTGTGCCGGGAGTGTCGCCGGTGACGATCTTCACTTTTATGCCTGCTTCGATAACCTCCTTCACAGCGTCAGGGACATCGGTGCGGACAGGGTCGGAGATGGCTACAATGCCGAGGAATGTAAGACCGGTGGCCACGACTTTGCCGTCGGCTATTGTCTTGTCGCCGTCATTGATTTCCTGATACGCAAAACCGAGTGTGCGCATGGCCTGGTTCTGATATTCGAGAAGTCTGGCATTGATCTCATCAGCTGTGACTCCGGCGGTGTCTTTACACATCCCGAATATAATTTCCGGGGCGCCTTTGACGTAGAGTATGGTCTTCCCGGTCGATGACCGGACTGTGGTGGCCATGTATTTGCGCTCGGTTGTGAACGGAAGTTCCTCGACCGTGACCGCTTTGTCTTTCAGATCAAGGTAGCTGACGCCTCTCTTTCTGAGCCAGAGCAGAAGTGCTCCTTCGGTAGGGTTGCCGAGCACCTGGATGCGGTCGCCTGACATGTCAAGCTGGGCTGTAGAGTTGACGGCTATTCCTTCGTAGAGAATTTCGTCAGACGGTTCTCCGAAGAAGTCGGCTTTGTAGACCTGCATCTGGTTTCGGGTGAGTGTTCCGGTCTTGTCGGTACAGATAACGGTTGTGGCACCCATTGTCTCGCATGCATGCATTTTGCGCACGAGATTGTTGGTTTTGAGCATACGGCGCATGGAGTAGGCCAGCGATAGTGTCACTGCCATTGGCAGACCTTCTGGCACTGCCACTACGATCAGGGTTACAGCAACCATCAGGGTCTGCAGGAAGAATGCGAGAAATGCCACCCAGTCGAAGTCGGACACATTTATAAAATACATGGCGATACGTCCGGCGATAATAGCGGATGCAAAAGCGTAGGAGACTCTGGAGATGAGTTTGCCGAGCCGGTCAAGCTGTTCGTTGAGGGGGGTCTTGACGCTGTCGTCGATCTGCGCTGTTTCGAAGACTTTTCCGTTCTCGGTTTTGTCACCGACGGCGAACACACGCATCACTCCGTGGCCTTCCATTATTTTGGTGCCGCGCATAGCGTGGTTGCCGGGAAATGTGGCATCTTTGTCGAATCGGGCCGGATCGGTGGTCTTGTGGCATATCGGTTCTCCGGTCAGAGTCGATTCATCGATGTTGAGCGAAACGGCCTCAAGCAGTTCGCCGTCGGCCGGGACTTCTTCGCCAGTGTTGAGAATGACGATATCGCCCACAACGACATCTCGCCTTGTAATCTGCGTAACGCAGCCGTTTCGGATCACCTGCACCGGCTCGTCATCGTTGATCTGATTGAGCAGGGCGAATTCCTTGTCGGCTTTCTGTTCGAAGAAAAATGCGAGCCCGGTGGCAAGCAGTATGGCTATGAAGATGCCGCAGGGTTCGAAAAATACGCCGGAGCCCTCACCGAGGCCCCAGAATTCGTAGCATGAGATACAGATTGACAACACTCCCGCTATCATGAGGATGATGATCAGCGGGTCTCTGAACTTCTCAAGAAACCTTTTCCACAAAGGTTTCTTTGCAGGGGGAGTCAGGATGTTGATACCATTATTTAGCCGGCTGGCCGAAACTTCAGCGTCAGTCAGCCCAGTGTAATGATGTGATTGAGACATATGCAGTATGATTTTTAGATAGCTGTCCGGCGTATGTGCTAATTCAGAAGCGCCTAATTAGGCCGCCGGAAGAGTGTGTTATTCTTTTGGCGTCATCAGGGCGCGGGTGGATTCCAGGATAGGAAGATTAGTTTCGGTCGGGATATAGATGACAGTCTTGTTGCTGAGGTCTGACTGCTGGCGTACCCACAGATACTGGATATAGGTTGAGGTAATGCTTCCGTTTTCGATGCGGATGGCTTCGGCTGCACCTTTGGCGCGTTCGATCTCAGCCTGCGCGTTGAGTTTTTCAGCTTCAAGATTCGCTTTGGCCTCTTCGATTTTGATTTTACGGTTCTGTTCGGCCTTGGCAAACTCAGCCTTGCCCTCCATCTCCTGTGACCAGACGTTGTACCAGGGGCGGATGAAGGCCATTGCTACAATAATCAGTATTATGCCTGCCACACTCCAGATGATACCTTTCAGGATTCCGGGCGTAAGGTTGATGTTATTATTGTGATACATGTCGACGTGTGATTAAAAATATGTTTTGTGTCTGCAAAAGTAGATATAAAATCGCTAAAAATCAACAGGGCTATTGGAAAAGGATGAAACACACGCCGACTTGCATCAGTGGTGCTTTCTGCTGAATGGACACAAGTCAAACAAAAGCCGTTTAATCTGTTCTGGCGATATTTTGCCGTCAAGTATCTGTAATAATTCCTCTTGACGCGGTTGTCCCATAGTGAGACGATAAAGAGAAAGAACTTTTATGAGCCTTCCATAACGCGATTCGTCTTCACTCATTGGATACATCGGTACAATGCGTTCGATCTTTTCTGCTTTGATGTCTTTGAAGTGGATATCGTTCAACGGCAGGTACCAGAATGGCACCATCTCTGAATTATTTCCTTTCAGTTCTGCTGAAGCTTTGTAAAACATTTCATTCCACCGGAAGATGTCAGGATAAAGTCTGGAAATGTTCCTTCTGACGGATAGACATTTATAACGATTGATACGTCCTTCGCGTTGTTCCATATTCTGTGGATTGGACGGCAGGTTCCAGTGGACTATTTTCCGGCAGTACCAATGAAAATCAAGGCCTTCCTGACCCACGGATGTCGAGGCTAAGACAAAGGGGCGGAAAGGACTGTTGAAGGCTGAGCGCACGTTTGTTGCGTGGTTGACATCTTTTTCTGTCTGCTTGCCACTTCCGAAATCAACAGCAAAGTGTTTGCGCATAGAGTACTTATCGTCTGTGCCGAATGTCTGTATTGTATTTATCGGCTGTGGATATGCCGGTGCAAATGACTCCTTCATTCTTGTAACAATGGTTTCAGGTGATTTATTCTCCCCAATCATGTGTACGAACTCGTCAAGAACGGCCTGGAGATTTCCCTGGATACAATAGTCAACCACATTCCGGAAGTAGTTGCTATGATCTCTGCAATTGCTTCGGACTGCGGCAATGCCTTGGCGGTTGTTGAAGATGCCCGTCAGTTCTTTGGCTACTTCTTCAGCATGTTGCCTGGCATTCAGATCGCCAATCCGTTTGAATGTACGGTACAGACACATTGCCGGAGCTCCGATTGCCATTGAGACCAATATCTCATCAGCTTCTTTGGGTATGTTTCTGACTTCCGCGTCGGAATTGTCGAGAGCTGTCAGAAGGTGATAAATGTCCAACGAACTTACACGGCTGACGGTTTTGCCGTCAAATTCATTCAGTTTGCTTCTGATTTTCTTTTTTATTTGCTGTCTGATATCGCTTAAAGGTTTTCCAAAGCTGTCTTCAGGATCATACATATCTGCCAGAGAAGTTGAAACAGTATGCATGATGGTTAATGTTTTTGTTTTTGTGCTATCCTTAAGGATCTGGAAATCTTCTTTGCGGTAGGATTCGTTGGTTCTGCGTAGCAGACGTCTTTCGGCCTCGTATGATATCATGCATGCAAGCATTTTCGGGACCATGCCCCAGGAAGAAAATATCAGATATTTTGAGAAGGATTCATTCCGTGTAAACACATTCGGTTGCTGTGTATAGTAAGGGTGAGAGGCAGGAATCCATAATAATGATTCTGCACCCGTCGATTTTTTGCCTTTGCCGAATATGGTAGCCATAATGAAACCGAGCCTTGCATTCCGATAGTCTTCAAGGGAGTAGTTTTCGATTTTATCCCGGTCAAGTAACAGACAGTCTTTCCTGATACCCTTGCCGGCTCCGGCTTTCCAGGCTTCTGCTATCGTATCTTTCAGTTTATAGTTGTCCATAAACGAGAGCTGGAATGCTGATGATTTTGTATAGTCAACAGGAGCGGAATATACCTTCTTGCCAAACTTCCGGCAGTTGTCTATCAGGTGTTGCATCTGAATAAATGATGTGATGTCGCCGGCTGACAGGAAATCATAAACAGGAGGTAAGATTTCATGAATAATGCCCTCGTTGGACCGTTCGGTACGTCCCATGACATTATAGAGCATATTTTCTGCTGACTGATGCTTCAGTCCGATTGTTTCTTCTGTTTCTTTTTCAATATGCTTCAAGGCAGAAGAGTAGTCTCTCCATATGGCCTTGAAATCAATTTTATTGACATCGTTGATATGCAGGAAATCCATCAGACGATGGAAATCCTTATATTGTTCGTCATTATTGGAGTCGTTGAGTTCTTCGAGCGTTGTGTATGGCTTGTATGGGGTTGCTGATAATAAGTAAGTCGTAAAAATTAATTTATACTAAGCCGCATGGACAAAATTGATATTGAGTTCAGATCCAAGCGCAGCCAACGCACGGTTAGTTGCATAGAGCAGGGATTCTGTGGAGCAATAATCCGCAGGTCTGAGCCATTTGCCCTTGAGGATTCTCCAGAGCGTCTCGGCGATATTCAAATGTGGACTGTACGGTGGAAGGAAAAAGAGATACAACCCACGTTTCTCCCATATTGGACGGAGTTCCCGCATGAGTTTGCATCTGTGGACGCTTGCATTGTCAAGGACAACAAAAGTGTTTTTACGGATACGGAGAGAAAATCGGTCAAGAAAGTCGGCAACCTTGTCAGCGGTCATATTCTCAGTTGTGGAGAATCCTTCATATCGATTGTTGCGGTCTATCATGCCGAAAATATTGAGTCTCAGACCTCTTTCAGATGGGATATAGACATCTTCACCTCGGAACTGCCATCCGTATGGCACATATCCCTCGGTGCAGATGTGGCTTTCATCTCCATAATAAATGTCGATGAGACAATCTTTTTCCTGTTGTACGAGTTCTTGCAGCTTCTCGGTCTTATACGCATAGAGCTGCGGCGAGGGTTTCCCCTTTGGACGTTTTCTTATACGTCTATATCCCGCGCCAAGGCGGATAAAAAAGCCCTGAAGGTACTCTCGGAGGCTTCTTTCCCTGAAGCCTGCTGCCATGCCTCTTTCGCTTTCTTCACGCTCTGCCTGTCGTTCTCTATGGCTTTGCGTACCGACTCTTCGTCCGAGCAGTCCATTATTGGCTTCCGACCCCGTCCGGGACGTGTTTCCAGTCCTTTGATTCCTTCGGCCTCGAAGCGTTTCACCCAGGAATTGACTGATATATGGGTCATGTCGGTCTGTTCTCCAACCTGTTCCGAAGTCAGGCCGGTGGATTTCAGAAGCACTGCGCGACAGCGCATGCGGTATGCGTGGCTCTTGCCTTGGCGAAAGCCTTCCTCTAATTGCAGACGTTGTTGGTCTGTCAGTTGTATAACTTTGATTTTTGCGATAGCGTTGTGTCTTTATGTGTTTACACAAAGATACGCAAAAAAATTGATATAAACTAATTTTCAACATCTACTTAGCTCTGAATACATACTATGTTAATTCCTTTGCCTCCGATGCAGTCGGCATTGTAGAGCAAGTTGGAAAAGATAAATGTCGTGTTCATTTGGCGGTTGGTATGAGTGAGTTTGTATTGGTTATGATGGCCGTATGGAATATGGGATTGCTATTTATATTTATGCTTGTGTTATCATCTTGTTTTACAAATGGAATCGCTGTGGGCATAGCAAAGCTATTGATATTTATACCTTTTGTTTTGATTGATTTCCTGTTTCTACGATTCGCGTTATATGCCAACTATAAGAAACTTAAGAAGCGTATGCTTGAAATACTAACATGACAATATGGAAACGACACTGCGCTACATAGTAATAATCGCTATTGTCTATGGCATAGGCAAGGGAATATATCAGTCGACACGTTCACGGTCGATTGACTATTCTCTATGGGCGATTATCGCGCTTATGAGTGCAGTGTTATGGATTTCAAGAGGATTTCTTATCTCCAGTCGGATATATGATTTCCTGATGATTGCCGTATGGCTTATTGCAATCGGTTGTTTTGTTTTCTCGCGGAAATCCCAATATGGAAAGTATTTGAAATCTATTGTCATTGGTGGACTTTCAGTTTTCCTTGCTGTCTTTAGCTATTGGAATATAACGACACAGTCAATCGTTCCAACAACCTTGATAACTTCCCTAAAGGGATATTCAACACATCGAATAGATGAGGTTTGTTTCCGTTATAACGAAACTCCATTTTGGAGAAGTTACAATCTTAACAACTACCCAAATGTAAAGCTACTTCTTGAACAATACGATGTAAGGCTGACAATCAAGCCGATTTCAACCAATATCGCCAAACTTGAATCAATTACATTAATTCCAAAAGCCAAGATATGAAAACCTCTCTCCGATATAAGACGCTCACAAAATACTTGCGGATATTGGCGATATGCGGAATCATATTGTCAATACTCCCATGCCTAATGATTTGTATCTTTAAAAGTGCAACAGGATTTATCAGACATCCGTGGCTATTGCTTATCGCATATTTTGTTTGTAATGTTCTTCTATATCCTTTGAGCGGTCTGCTTGCTTACAGGCTGTGTAAAACGAACACTTTGATTACGGTAGTCATGACATGGATTCTGTATAATATAATCTTTGTCTTATTAGTATGGCTTGCAGACACATTCGGCTCATGGTGGCCTATGGCAGCGTGTGTGAATTTTATTGTGTCTTTCATTCCTCAAATAATATTGATTCCAATCATTTACAGATGGATGGACAAGAGCAATGCTGTGGAAAGGAGGACTGAGAAATGAATAAGGTATTGGCAGAATACATTTCTATATGCTCTCAATTCCGCAAAGATGGCTTGAGCAAACCTGAAAGGAAACAGCGACATGCCATGCTTTCGGAATGGGCTAAAAACATTCATACAGCTGAAATTCTGGAATTGGCGGAATTATGCCAATTTCGGGATTGTTATGGCGAATTGTGTTATAACAATCTTTTCATAAAATTCGTGGTTGTGCCTGTGGTAGCCGCTGACTTTGAAAACAACGGAATTGATGGCATCAAGTTTTTGTTCAGTTGTTTCCGTGGTCACGATAGGTTATATAACAATGCCAATAGTCCGCTATCCATTTTTTGTGACGCTATTGGTTATAAGTACAATCCCATACAGTTGGCTGATTTAGTTCTTGATGTGGAACCTGAAAATCTTGATGTATTGAATTTCAAGTATTATTCTTTGAAATCATATTTGGAATTTTCCCTCCACGAAATACCGTCAGGCATACTCGACGGTATGAATGGAGTTTCGGTTTCAGCCATTCTGGATATGCTTCACATTGTAGATGAGTTTCAATACTTATCAGAAAGACTTTCGTTGAATGATGACAGTGCATTGATTGCCGATTGTCGCAAATTCTATTCCGCTTACGAGAACTATCTCAAGAATCTGGATTCATTCAAGAACTTTGCAGATTATCTGAATAAGAACGGTATTGAATACGAGGTTTACAGCAACACATATTATTACGAATAGAGGCATGAAAAAGTGGCAGAAAATATTGGGTTGCGTAATCTTCGGATTAGGAGCAGTCATTGAATTGCTTTTAGTCTGCAACGCATACCTTGACTTGAAATACATGGTAGAGCCATTTGATATTCATGTCATAATTGAAAGAATGTACCTGAGCATCGACTCACTTTCATGCGCCATGTGGATAAACTATTTCGTAGCACTCGGACTGTTCGTTTACTTGTGGTGGAAAGGAGATCGAGAAAAGAAGTTGCCCAAATATTCTTCAAATGGGGGAGTAAAACTTGATTGGGTAAATGGCTTTGAAATCAGGAGCAATGTAAGTGAGAATGGGATGGTAATAAAGGCGAACAAAGAAGGGTTACTCTCATTGGCTAATCATCTTACGAATTTAGCGCAAGCAGATGTGCCTCTCGGCACTCATATACATTTGGATTCCTTAAACTCGTTGGAAGATGGTTCGGACAATATAATAATTGAGAAAACATGAAACTGAAAGATAAGAACACTGGCAAATTTATTGGTGTGGCGACTATTAGCGGCATACTGACTTTCGCTATCGCTTGCGGATTGTGGTATATGGTTTCAGGCGTGAATTGGTTGGATTTTTTGGTGATACCTGTCACAATCATTTCGTGTTGGATAATCGGTGCATTGATAGCGTGGCTTATCGTTCCTGACAGGAAAAACTATCTGTTGAGCGTCGCAGCATATTTATCCACAATCGGGGTTAATTTCATTATAGCGGCCTTTGACTTACTCAACGGAGAACCCTCGATAAACGGATGGATTGTCCTGTTCGCAATAGGCTTCGCAATTATCTCCATTCCCGGAGCTATTCTGTTGAATTTAGTAACAACACGTATTCTCAAATGAATACCGATAAATACATAGCAAAGGAATCATTTACTGCACCCATTTTGTGTGTCGTAATGACAGCATGGTGCATATGGGCTGGTTGCACGGAGGGCTGGAATATACTCAGTGTTGGCGGTTTGGTATTTTTCGCTATCGGCATGGTCGTTTACATATTCAAGTATGTGAAATATGGACGCAGCGTATTGATGATTGATGAAGCCGGAATTACTATAAAAGACTGGCGAAAGAATGAAATCCTGCATTGGGAGGAAATCGAGAAATGCGACATAGCATGGCGCACCGCTATGGGGCACTGCTTCCGTTGTCTGGGCATAAAGACTTTGGCAGGGAAACGAGAAAAATTCCACGACGTAAGACTATCTGGCAAATTATGCCGAAACAGGAGCGTAAGACAAGCCATTGAAAAGTTTGGCGGAACCGAAATATTCGATTATGAAGGTTCAAGCCAACAGAACCGCTATGTCGTAAATATTATGATCTTCGCACTATTGGCAGTATTCGTATTCTTCATAATTTACTCCATACTATGAAAAAGGCCGGAAAAATAATCGCATATTCTATCGCTCTCCTTATTGTTATAGCGATAGCAGTTTCTATTGTCGCAATTTATCATATGGGATACAATACAGCTCATTACAGAGAGAAAGACATTGAGGCAATAAATCAGGCGACCTTTGAGAATAGATACAACGAGCAATCGGAACATAAAGATATAATTATAAGCAAAGAAGAAGCCATAAAGAATTATTACGGCAAAGATTCGGTATTCGATATTGACCGTGAAGATTATGAAACCGCAAAATGGGTTCTGGAATCTTCATTTCCGAAAGAAATAATCAGAGATGGAGGCGGGTACAAATGCGTTGAGTCCGGCAACACATCATCCGTCGATAGGATAATAAGGATGTTTCCTATTGACCGGTATTTCAAACAATACCTTGGTGTCTGGCAGAATGGGCGAAAGACCGTCACTATATATCTCACAACAGAATACACTCCGGAGTATGTGGGGCAATATGTGCAATACAAGGGTCTAATACCGGAAGAGATTACGGTAACCATTGATTTGATGACCGAAAAACTATCCTTATAATCCAACTACCATGATTTTAATACTCGGAATTATAATACATCTGATTCTCTTTACTTTACTGGCGGTGGTGATTGCATTGCCATTGGCCGGTATTGTATGTTGGCTAAGCAGGAAGCATAGGAAACGTAATACCATACTGGCATTATCATCGCCATTTGTGTTTATATATTCGTTCTATTTCACTTGTCTAATCGGCGGTTTCACCTGTGCATCAATCTTTGATACCGGCTGCGGAATGGACGGATACTATAAGACCGATTTGCCTAACGGTTATCAGATAGAATCCCTTGCGGATGACTTCGACCGCGAATATTTCACAGGGTATATCCGCAAAGACGGAGCGCGCGTTTTTGAATGGGTAACTAAAATCAAGATTGTAGGCGATTCGATTTGTGGAGAACAGTCTTTTGAGCCTGCCGGACGAGATCATTACTTTGTCATTGACACTAAAACTGACAGCATAACGCAATATAAATCACCCCTTGAAGCAAAGGAAAAAGCACCGATGGTTGTGACTGGGCTAACGCACTTGGAGGCATTCTATTATAAAAGTTGGCCGTGGGTAATTCCTTTGACAATCCTCTCCGTTGTCGTATCATCTGGATTAGTATTTCTTTTATGGTTTATTGTTAACAAAATCTCAAAATAGCGTATGATTCAGATTCTCATAATTATAAGCGTTATTATCCTGCTTGTCGGTCTTATGGTAAAATGGCCGAGACCGGGACTGTATATTTTCAAGACTGTCTGCCTGATGCTTTTGCTGATCGGTCTGTTTTTCGCTCTGTTCTTTACTCTTATGGGGCTTGGAAAGCAAGCTTTAAACATTGACCTTCATCCTTGGCGGGAATATGTAGGTCCTCGTTTCATTGGAGCATTGATTGTAACAACGGTTATCTTCATAATATCTCAAATTCCTCTTCTTTTCTTGAAGAAATTATCAAGCAAGGTAAAATCGAAAATCTTGAAAATTGAAGGACTGGTATATGTGGCATTGTTGATACTTGGCACAGGCTTGCTATATGTGGCTGTGAGTGACAGGAATTATCCCGAAAACCAAGTTATTGACAAAATTGAGGATTTCCACGCCAGACACGGACAATATCCTAAAGATTTGAGCGACATTAATGTCAACATCGATAACGATAGCCTGTTCATAAATGATAATGTTCATCTCGGATATTCCTGCGATAAAAACGCTTATACGTTATCTATGAATTATGAATATGGCAGTTATGTTTATGATAGTAGGAAAGATAGATGGAGTGAGATTCAGGAAGGCTCGTCGATTGAGAATTATATGATTGCGATTCCCAAGGAGGCCGATGATGTGATTATAAGCGATTACGATAAGGGGGAGCTTGGTCTTTACGGAGTAAGCAACTCTGAATTTTATCAGCTCACACAATCGCAATATGAAAAGGCTCGTGAAATATTGATAAAGCATTTCGCCGATTCCATACAGCCGTCTACCAATGGTGAATACCTTATAGAACATCCCGGAGGCTGGCTGGAATATATAGCATATCCGTATGAACAATATCGCCGTCAATATTTCGGTTGGAAAGACCGGGATGGAACGCATTTTGCTATGGTTATACTCATCAGCAAGAAGCTTATTGAGCATTATATTTCATTGGGCAATTTTGAAGATAATGGTCAACTGTTTTGGATTGAAGATGGTGGAAGCGATGAAGTCGATGTCCTAATCAATCTTGATGAGAGCAAACTGGAAACCTTCGTAGTACACCAACATGGGTAAAAAATGAAATCAGACAGCAAAATATATCGGTTTTTCTTTGGGCGGCGGGGTGAAATTCGCTTGCCATTTGGTGCTATGCTACTGATTCTCGTGCCTTTTCTCATTGTAGGTCTGTATTTCCAGAATCACAAGTACAATGCTCTGTCGGCAAATCCGGAACATACATCGACTGTGATTTCAAATATCGGCTATATAGGCAACAGTGGTCCTATAATACATTACAAATTTACAGTGAACGGTGTAACATATAAAGGTGGTATGCATGCCAATGGTTTTGCCGTTGGCGACAGCATAGGTGTGGTATATCAGAAAGACAACCCGGAGAATAATATGACGGTGTTTGAATATTATGATGGCCCGTCGTATGGTTCGGTCGCAATATTCGTCCTCGCTGCGATTATTTTGGCTCTATACCGATGGCGAAAAATCAATCGAAAATACAACGAGAGCTGCCCGGAGTTGGATGGCACTGGAAGGTGTAGTATTTACCGCACCGACAAAGAATATATATTGGTTACAGTATATAATGTCACTGCGAGTCTTCCGATTAAATTCCTCCCCATAGGCTGTAGTAACGGAGAATTTGAGAATACTCTCATGGAAATATTCCATGCAAGTCTGCATGGCAAATATGTGGAGCTGAAAAACGCAGAACTGATCAAAGCCATGAAGCAACGCTCATGGCGACATCTTTATCAACACTCCACAGGTGTGCTTCTGAAACACGACAGCCGCACTTTGGAGATTTTGCCCACCCGGAAAGCTACTGATGACAAAGGTCTTGACTGGGATTATGACCGCGCAATATCCTTTGACCTTGACGGCGCATCATGGAAAGACATCATAAACTCAACCCGAAAACTCCTTGAACACCATGAAACTGACCGATAAACGATTTTGGATATTTGAGGCATTATCTCTTTTATGTGGAGAATTAACATTCTGCATCGCTGCCGGGGCTTGGTTTGCATTATCTCAGGTTAATTGGTTTTCAGAATGGATATTCCAACTTCCAGTTTTGCTTTGCTGGGGTTTAGGGGCTTTCTTTTCATGGTTAACATCCAAAAGCGCAAACAATATTACATTTAGAACATATATCTGGACTAATTGTGTGTATCTGGCATTAACAATTTACAATGTCAGTAACGGAGACGGTAACTATTCAGCGAATCGAACACAATCAGGTCGGTCAGCAACAATTTTAGAATAATTCTCTGAGTATCATCACGGCTTTTTCATTTAAGATAAAATAAAGTGTATACCTGCCCTTACCCGTTTCGAGCTGAAGCGGGTAATCTGTTGTATCTGTATTTCAGTTGTTTATCTCTTCGTTAAAATCTTATTTTTTTCATTTTTGGCTTAAAAATCGCATTAGTCGGGTAAAGCTCATCGAGATATGTCTGATCAGTTCGGCCATGCCTTTATTCTTATCCGATTGTTTTTTGCGAAGTCCTTTCCATATTGAGAACACCGAGTAAACGATTCTCTGTATGGTGTCGAGGTTTCGGGCAGCTCTCGACGACTTGCGTTTTATATTGTCCTGCTGAAGATTGTAGTCCAGCCCCCAGTGCATACTTTCTATTGACCAGTGGTTGCGTACGATGGTTCCGGGCTGCGGAGTATCCGTGGGCATACTGCTGACGTACAGGCGTTTTTCTGAGGTGTGTACTCCTGTTGACTTTTTGACTGTGGACGATTCATACTCTATGATGGTCATGTTTCCGCCCCATTTCTTCTTGTTTGCGATAATGTCCAGTCCGTCATATACGCGGTAGGTTCTCGTCTCTATCCTGCCGTGGGCCAGTTCGGGACCTTCGGTGTAAGAATATACCGGTGTGTGTTCCACTAGCCTGTCCTCAATGCCGTATCGCAATGACGGCTGGTTGGCTTTGAGTTCTATCAGAAAGTCTCCGCCTTTCTTTCTGATTTTCTCGACAATATCCTTCTGCATAGACATTGCGTCGGCTGTGACAATCTTTCCTGCGACATCTATTTTATCAAGAAGTATCGGTATGGCCTTTATCTCGTTGCTCTTTTCCTGACAGGCTTCGGTGGCGATTGTTATGCCGGTGCTGAACGAATAGGCAGAGACGATATCCGGGCTTCGCCCGTTTTCCTGAACGGTGCCGCGCTCGGCTTTGCCGTCAATGCAGATTATTTCAATGATGCGGCTGGCGCAAGTAAGTCTTTCAAGGAATATGTCTGCGAACTGCTGCATCCTGTCGGCCATATCCATATCGTTGATGCCGTTCTCCACACGGCAAAGCGTGGCCTCAGATGGTACGCCGTTCCTTAACAGGCCCATTTTGTGTAATTTGTTGAGGTTGTATCTGCCGAACTCCAATATCTCGGCTCGTCCGATGCATCCGGCCATACGTCCGAGTATCATCAGCATGATGATATCGTTGAGGCTGTGACGGAAATTGCCTTTGTCCAATCTACGGAAATCCGGCACGGATGAGGCAAACGCTCGAAGTTCTTCCATAATACTGCGCCTTGTGTCAAATTTATTGTGTACTTTTGCGGTATGATCAGGCGCATAGGCGTCAGTCGAACAGACTTGGTCAAGTGGCTTCATTTTTGGCGTAACTCTTTGATTATCACCTATAAAGTTACTAAAAATCTGCCACTTGGCCAAATTTTCATTGCACTTATTTTCTTGAAAATCAGAGGTTAAAGCCTCTCCACCCGTACTGCTCTCGCTATAAAATAACACATTTGTCGAGAATGAGACGAAATCTTAAATGAAAGAGCCGTGATAATTCCATGTAATTCTCTGAATAATATACGCGAAAATCCAAATAAAAAACTTATCTTTGCGGAAAAGAAAAGCGTTTTTAGAATTGATGCAAAATTAGGTCGAACAAAGCACCTCGCTCGTTTCCAAATCGTTACCTGTTAAACCGCAAATCTCGGTACTCATTAACAGCAAGCTGATAAGGATTTGAATAATGTCTTGCGATGTGGAACGTGATCCGGCGGTTGATTCCAGCCTCCTTTATCCACGCCCGGAGAGGGTAGTTTATCATTGAGCGTTTGAGAGTCTTGAACACAAGTCCCTCTTCTCGTTCACCGCAAAAGGCGAGGGCTTCCTCGCTGATTGGGAGAGTGGCTTCCTCATCGGTCTTTTCCGTGCGGATTCGCATAACATACCCGTCTTCGGTCTTGACGATATGTTCCCACCGGAGTTGCTGAATGTCGCTGATGCGGAGTCCGGTCATGCAAGAGAACAGCGACGCACGACGCAGCACCTCATGTTTGCATGGAGTCGCGGCGAGTTTCTTAACCTCGTCGAGCGAGAGAAACTCAATTTTGGTATCCTTCCACTCAATCTTTTCGAGGAAGTCATTTATGTTCTCTCGGAGGAGTTTCTCCTGATACGCCTCTTTGAGCAGAGTGCGGAATGTTGACCAGTAACCGGCGATTGAGTTATGGGCGAGCTTACTCTTGCGACCATCACGACGGCCACCTTTAAGAAGGTATGCCTGAAACTTCTTGCAGAAGTCCTCGTTGATTTCTCCGACGGTACATTTACCCTCGCAAAAATCATAGAAGTGCTGATAGACAATCTTCCACTTCTGGTATTTCTTGAAACACTTCTTGCGGAAGTATTCCAGAAAGTCGATGCGGAGTTTCTCTTTGTCGAGGAAGCCGAACTGCTCGTTGAGCAACTGCTCGAAGCGACGGCAACGGATAGCCTCCGCCTTTTCCATCATGGAGGCGTTGAACTCTCGTTCACGGGCATTTGCCGGATGCCTGTAGAGATATATTCCCAGACCCTCACGGCGGCTGAGCCTGTTGGTGTGAGGATTTCGGATTGGGGGATAGAAGTCGAGGTAGAGCGATATGCGGTCGCCCGATATTTCCTTTTTACGAAGGAAAACTTTAGTGCAGGTATTCATTGTATCTTGGAAGAGTTAAAAGTTTGACGCAAAGTTCGGTAGTGTTTGCATGGTGGAATCAGCCACCATCGCGCCACTATAGCCGGATTCGGCTAAATCGTAGGTGGCGCAAGCAAATCATCCAGTTCTTTGCGGGATATGTAGGTGTATCGACCCTTTTTTACTCGCGGGATGTTGTGATACTTCACATAGTGGTGCATCTGGTCATGGGTCATATTGTATTTAGCCATTGCTTCAGCATAGGTGTAGTATTGAGGCTCTTCTTTTTTGATTAAGCCCTTGGCTGCATCTACATGAGTTTTGGAATACAGTGTCTCGCGTCCTATCTTCATTTTAGGAATTCCTTCCTTTGAGATGAAGCAATAGACCGCAGATACAGTCATGCCAAACTTTCTTTGCATTTCTTCCACCGAATACCACTCAGTGATTTCAGGTGACGGTGCTCTCTTTGCGAAGTAGCGATCGACGTGTTCACGACTCCACATACTTTTCCCTCGGTGGATTGTTTTAGGGAACTTCTCTGTCTTTAGAATCTTGTAGAAACCGGAATTTGAAATTCCGAACTTTTCAAGAATCTCTTGGGTAGTGTAAAACTCGGATATTGGTTTCTTTTCACTGATGACGACCGGACGCTCTGATGATGTCGAGAATAGATCATCAATGTCTGCTCTACGGATTAGAGTCTTGCGACAAAGCTTCCATGTTTTCAGAGTGCCGTTGTTGATGTAGTTATAGATTGTCTTGTAACAGATACCTATAACTTTGGCCGCTTGTCTCGGAGTCAGGAACTCCTGCTTTTCTAATTCTGGAGGACATCCTTTGACCCTCTCGAACTCCTCTTGAACCTTCTCCAGCTTGGCTTGTCGCTTTCGCTCTTTATAAGCCAGCCCGGAGCAACGATGGCTGCAATAGTTGGTAGTCGTGGTTCTTGCCACAAACTCCTTACCGCACCATTGGCAGACTCGATTAACGAAAATGTTACTGCTCATTCTTGCTGAGTTTTTACTGAGTTATTCAGCCTGTAATTCAGCCAAAAGCGTGTAAGGGCGTGTATTGACGTGTACCCATGTGCAATTGTCCACTTTCTTTATCACGCTATTGGTCCCGGGTGACTGGCGGAATACAACCGGGATACAAAAATGGGCGAAAAAGGGGTCAGAATCCGTTAGAATCCATCAGTAAGGGTATGAAAAAAGCGTGCTGTAAAGCACGCTGTACTAATGGATTGTGACGGATTGTGACAATTACGTCATTTGCCGATGCAGAAGCGGTTAATTTGTTGATATACAGATAAGTGTAACTCTAATCCGTACAAGTGACGTGAATTTTCTATAGTTGTAAGTTGATAACCGTCTGCTACTTAAATCGTTACAAGTCGCATTTGCCAAACCGACAACAGTGACTCAATGCAAAGGTAGCTACAATAATCCGATTATCAAAGGGATATCGCATCTTTAACTTTTCGCGACATACAGATGAGCGTACAAAACGGGACTATTCTGGTTTCGTTATGAATTTTTTGAGACTCTCATATTGCTCATATATGTCAGGAATCTGATATTTGTCATTATGTATTGCTCCACGACCGAGTTCGATGTCTTTGATGACATTTTTGCAGTCTCCGGCTATGGTCTTATTCACACAATCTGTTGCGAATGTGGCTTTGATTTCGGGGATGAGTTCCTTCGCGTCTATATCCATCAGATTGCTCATCACAAAACCGGCGAATGTGCCGTCACACGCTTTCTGAGTAGGAAGATTGGAGATCATGTTTATTAGAAGCTGTCGAAACAATTCGATAATTTCGCCACGTCTTTCCGGCTGATTGAAGATTATCATTGCCAGAGCATCGGGTGCCTGTGAGCGGAGATAAGAGTCCAGTCCGGGCTGATTCAGATATGCCTCTATTGCAGGGATATTATCTTTGCCACACGCATAGAGTGCAGGATGGAGCAGTTCGGGTGCGAAGTCCCCAAGGTGATAATCGGCAAACTCTCCGTTTTGTCGCATTATTTCGAGAACTGCACCAAGACCTTTGTCGCTTTGAAGTTGGGCGAGAAGTATCACTGAGTGCATAATAGCACTGTTGTTCCAATTCTCGATTGTATCATCATTGATACCTTTATATGTTTTGCCGATGGAATAGAGTATTACATTGCTGATATCTTGTGCAGCTTCGTCTTTCGGCAGGGCAAGAATCCGGTCAATGACCTCGCAGGGCAGACAGCTGTAATTGTCGGGAGAAAGCAGCTCATCCGCTATAAACTGGTTCTTGACGGAAAGCGTCTGAGGATAATCGGGGTATTGATAGGTGTATTTTTCATCGGGATACCGACGGGATTCCTCTTTCATTTTAAGCATACCGTCCAAAGCCTTTTTTACGTCTTTTAAGGTGATGTCGGAGAAAGGAGATTCCTCGTCATCATCCTCGAAGTCCTCATTATCGATGTCTTCACCATAAGGCATGACATATTCAAAATCATCGCCAAGTTTTTTCTTCAGCGTATGGTAATATGGCATCTCCTTTCTGTCGGGATTGACAACAAGAAAATGTTTGCCGTTCTTACCAAAATCATATTCTATCAGCGGTATGTCGTCTGTGTCCTCTTCCAGAATATATCCGGCAGGATCAAACTCTTTTGACGGTTTAATGCCACCTTCCTCAGCGAAAGCCATTGCTCCATAGATAATGTTGTGGGCTTCATTATAACTGATTTCTTCAAGTCCCATCCCGTTTTTATAATTGTCAAGGTATTGTTCAAAATCATACGGAGTCATATTTTCATGGTACCCGGCATCCTTTACGCCGAGACAGAACGTGTCGACAAGAAAGGATGCCATAACCAGATTGCCGCTTGGTCGCACTCTGGTAACGATGACGTGAGCCATTCCGGATTCAAGCCAATCAGGAGGAGCGATGTAACATTTACTTATTGGCAGGGTTCGCGTTTTTTCACGCATGAACCGATATGGTGAGAGTGCGGGCTGCTGTTGTCCCTTGCTTTTATTCTTGGATTTCTTCTTAGCCATAATAGTTGGATATGTTGTTATTGATGAAACAAATTTGAAAATGAGATTGATTATCGGTTCATATAAAATTGCTTAAAAGTAGGTCTTGACAGCAAAAAGGAATTGGTCGATGAAAATGTGTTTGAAAGCGGCGATGTTGTTCTGCTCGTAGAACATTAGCATTGCCTTTTTGTAGTCAATCGAATCTACCGTGCGGAATGAAATCGGGCAATAGCCGTTGGCGATTAGAATGCCATTGCTCACTATTCGGGCTGTGCGCTTGTTGCCGTCGGTGAATGCCTGAATGTAGCTGAGTAAAACAAGTGCGAGCAGGGCTTTCTCGAAGATATTGTTCTTGCCGTTTATTAGTCGCACGGTATCTTCAAGAGCCTCGCGAATCTGAAACACATTGTCGAGGGGGTGTAGTTGGTTCCGGTAATACCTACTCGGCGGTGACGGATATTTCTCTCAACACCTAATTCTTTTGTTAGCAGGGCATGAATCTCCTCGATACGGGCGACAGTCAAATTTTTAAGATAGTCAGGCACATCAAGAATAAAATCGAGAGCATCTTTGTGATTGAGGAGCATCACGGCCTCCTCTTTTGTCTTACCGCTTGCTGTTTGTTTTTCTTTCAGCAATCTCTCCGTTTCCAACAATGAGTAAGTATTGCCTTCTATCTGCGAAGATTTCCAAGACAAGTCAATTCCGAGACGTTCCATCTCTTTGCGATATTCCAACTCGGACATTTCCGAAAGATGCTTACGGAACAGTTCCTGTGCGTCATCAAGCCGTTGCAGTTCCTCATCGGAGAATAAATCCACCTTTGAAAGAATTTCATTTATGAGTTCAAAATTGAACGATTCCTGCACCTGACGCTCGTCGACATCCTTGTCGAAGTATGTGCCAAGGTTCAACTCCATAGTCACATGAGCCTGCGGAGTAAGTCTATAACGAGTAGCTGGACCACGACCGACAACCTCAATGTGTCCTTTAGCGACGCCATCGGCAATCAATCGTTTGAGTGTTGCCGGGCTTGGGGCATTGGTCAATGACGAGCCTATTTCAGCACGTGATGCCTCCGGATTGTAGTGAAGGAACTGAAGGATTTCAATCTCTTGAGTCATATCTCAAAGTTTTTATCGGCTCAAAATTACTAAAATTTATTGGAAAATCGGCTCAAATAGAGCCGATTTTTGCCATGTTAGCACTTGATTTGAGCCGATGCAGGTTCAACTGGCAAGTGCAAAATTAGCGATTTGTTTGAAGAACTCGGTTTTCGGGTTTGAAAAACCAAGTTTTTTCCGAGGCCTTAAGTTCAGTTTCTTTGCCACGTTTTTGATGTATAGGTCAGTGAAATCATTGAAATTTGACTTTTTGGGGATGTATTGACGGATGAGTTTGTTGATGTTTTCGACCGCTCCTTTCTGCCATGAGCAGTAGCTGTCGGCAAAGTAAACAGTCACATCATCAAGACCTTTGATGCGTAATCCGGCGGTTATGTCGAGGTGTGCCGCGAACTCGCTGCCGTTGTCAGTAGTGATGGTTTTAAGATATTTACGGTATGCGTACAGCATTCTCACGACAGTCTTTGACAATGGCTTGGCTCTTTTTCCGTAAGGTAGTTTCTCCATCATCACAAAGCCAGTCATGCGTTCAAGCAGCACTAGAATCGCGTGCCCGTAGGCATCAACAATAAGATCCATCTCAAAATCGCCAAAGCGTTTGCCGTCGGCCTCGGCCGGTCTGTCGTGTATGCTTGTGCGGTTTGGTATGTTGGTGGCTTTAGTGGGTTTGCGTTCGCCTTTTGGTCGTCGTCGGAAGTCGGGATGTCTGCGGTGACGGCGCAGTTCTCCGCTTTCATCAGCGTTTATAATGTTGTAAATGGTCTGTATGGATACGGAAACGCCTTCCTTGGCCAACACGCCACGAATTTGTTCTGGTGACCATTGGTGGTCAATAATCATCTGTTTTATACGCCACACCAACACGCTGTCGAGCTTCTTGTTGGATGTGGTGCGCTTTCTGCGTTCAAGGGCTTTGGCATGAGCCTTTTCCCACAGATAGTGGCCTTTGGTTGTGGAATTGCGCTTCAGTTCACGACAAAGTGTTGATTGACTGCACCCTACAATGAGGGCGATTTCTTTTCTTGGAGTTTTTCTTTGCAGTAAGGCGAAAATTTGCGACCTTTGCTGCGAGGTTAATTGTCTGTACATTAGCAATACAAAATTAGTTAATCTCAGGGAGACTTCGGTCTCCTTTTTTATTTTGTATTGCCAGTATGTTCTGCTGCTGTCCGCTCTTGGGGGCGGTTTAGGCCGCCCCCGCCGCTTGGGCATCCCCTCGCCAGAAGGAGTGAGGAGAATGAATAATTCCTAGCTCAAAGTTTTGCACTTCGATTTGGAATCTTCACTTGATTTGAGCCGATATATTCATGTTGCCTACAAATTATGACTTCTTTGATGCCCGTTGGCGATGTTTAAGGCTTAAATCCTGTAGATTGCGTCCGAGGGTATCCTCCTTGGCAATCAAAAGAAGGTCGTCATCAAGTTGCAGAGCATAAAGAACACGGGCATAGATGCCGATTGAAACCGTAGGAGAGCCTTTCTCGATGCGGTTCACAGTGAGAGGCGAACAGGTCGCACGTTCAGCAACCTGTGCAATCGAAAGATTACGACGCAGCCGGGCGAGCTTAATCTGCTCGCCCATAAGAGCCATCTTCTGTTCCAGTTTCCGGGGCAACTTAGTCCCCATAGTGTTCTTTGCCATTGCCTTTATTTTAAGAAGTGCAAAGTGTCTAAACTGAAGACTTTGCCATACTCAATCTATATTTTAATACTGCAAATATAGTAAAAATATTTATTATATGATATATTGAGTAGTGAATGATTGCAGCTATTGCCTCAACCTACCTATGCCAAATGCTTAATTTGTGGATTGACAGAAAGAAGTTGCCGGATAAATTCCTCTTGACGCACGGGCGATATAATGAGAGGAATGGAGCTTTTGAGAATCTTTCGGTCGGTGAAGGTGATTGCCAAACGATGAGACAGCGATGTTGCCGGTGATGAGAGTACACTTTTAGTCGGCTTAATCTCCTTAATCTTATCAATGGGGTAGGCGTTAGGGATAAAAAAAGAATATACCACAAGTGTATCTCCGTCAATGCGGTAGTAGATACTGAGGAATGTCACTAAGACAAACGCCAACATCACAAGACAAATAATCGTCGGCCAAATTCCGTCATCCAAGAAATAAGGAACAGCGCAGCACACAGCAACCAGTCCCAGAATGAACCATGTCGATCCATCCCATTTTGAATTATATCTTGTCCCTTCATACTTTTCCATAATCAATACTTCATGTTACTATACCGACAATGTTACTTGATGCTGTTAAAAAATAGCGGCTATTTCAGAATTATCCATCTGCCAGTCTTGTCAGAACCCTCGCGCCCTAACAATCCGAAGTCTCTTAATGCTTTTGTGGCTCGTTCAGCTGTTTTGGATGTAACGGAAAGAGCTTTTGCCATTTCAGAATGGGTGATGCTTTGATTTGCCTGTATCAACTCATATATCTTTCTTTGTGTGTTGGTAAGTTTTACACCGACACCATTCTTGTTTACACCGACATTTACACCGACATTGTTATTAATCAAGCCATCGCCTTCTTGATACTGTAAAACCCGACGTTTGAGGTTCGATATATGGTGACGAAGCATCATATCCTGCGCTATGGTAGAATTATCATTCTCACGGCTATCAACCAACGACTGGATATACTCTCCCTTGTCTTCTTTTCTGACTATGGAAGGAACCAGTCCCAACTGCCGTTGAATCATATTCATCACCAACCTTGTAGTCCGGCCATTACCGTCCACCCAAGGGTGGATGGTAACCAGCCTAAAGTGAGCCTCAAAACTCAGACGGTAACATGTCGCAATATCCGTTGTGTCAACATTTGCAACTTCTTGATTAAGCCATTCGCAAAAATCAGCTACAGTATGTGAAACCTTGTTATAAGCCAGATAACTTCTGCCGCCAATACCTGCACTGACATTGCACAGGCGAAACTCACCCTTTGACGAATCGAAATGTCCGGCAATAGTGGAGTATTCGCTCCCTGTTCGCCGCATAACAAGGGCAGACAGTTGCTGCAATAACTGAGGCGTATATGTGGGATTCTCAGTTGCAATTTTGAAAGCATAAAGATAAGCATCTTTCAGGTCAACATTCATCATCTGCTCAGTCAGCGAACGTCCTTTGGCGGTAATACCTTCATCGAAAAGAAGTTGGTTCTCAACTTCGGTAACAGCAGAACCTTCAATGGAAGTGGAATTGGTCACGATGGAATAAAGGTAAAATTTATGATAGTCCACCTGATCCTCAACTCCCGAAGCCAGATAAGCTTTAAGAGCCTCCTTTATCTGTGTGTCAAGGTCTTTATTCATTGTTTCTGTCGTTAATTTGAGGGTAAAGTTATCCGATTATTTCTTTCGTCGGTACTTCTGATTCGGATCATTGGGCTTTTCGGGGATGGTGGGTTCAAGTACACCAGCCTCAACCAAATCATAGATATATTTCTTTCTATTATCAAAATGCGCAGAAACTCCAGCACGTTCCAATATCTCTTTACGACTTCTTGGTACGGAGCAAAAGTTGCGAATATCCTGTTGCTTTTTTGATAATTTTAGCCTAACTGGGTCGGTAGGTAGGTCGGATTTTGATGGAACTGGGTCGATAGGTGGGTCGGCTTCAAAGTGAGCTGGGTCGGTTTTACTAATAACTGGGTCGGAAACTTGGTCACTTTTGCGGTGAGGTTGGTCAGTAATTTGCTCACTTTTTGAGGATGCTTGGTCGGTAACTAAGTTACTTTGGTCAGTAACTTGGCTACTTTTCCGGGGAATGGTGATGACGAACTCATTGGAGGCATGGGTGATTTCCTTGTCGGAAACACCATTCGAGAAAACCGCATCCGGGTCATATTCCAACGCACGGCGTACACCGCTTCCAGCTCCCGTGTATGGAAGCAGATAATTTGCGTTTGTGAAAAGGAACACATTACGAGGCATGGAGGTTCCGTTCTTCACATCTTCGATAGTTAGACCATTGGGGAGTGAACCGGGACTGTGTATCTCTACCCGGTCATCAAAGATGAAGATACGAATCGGAGTCTTTATATTCAGCGACCGATGCACCAAGGCATTGACAACATACTCCGTCAGACTCTCGTAGGGAATCTCCATTTCCCCGAGAGAGTTGAAGTCGCGTTTTACCTGCACCTTCCGTAGATTGCGGGTAAAGAAGTTCATGATGGTACGGTACTGATGAAGCAAATTTCCTTCGATTTCCATGTCGTGCATCTTGTCGCGGAACTGAGTGCCTCCGACAGAATTACCGAAGAAGCAGATACATTTAGCCGTAATTTCCGGCAACCAACGCTGAGTGTATTTACCGAAAAGCATCATCGCCGCCTTCGTCATTTGACCGTCAGGACGAATGAAACGAAGATTCCGCAAAAGCCGCTCGATAGTCGCTCCCTTGATGACGAATCCCGCCATCTGGTCAAGCGAGTAGTCTTTCATCGACAGTTCGTCAATCTCCTTGCCACGGAATACCGGGGCGAAACGCTCCATCATATACAGTTTGATGGTGTTGGCATCAAGATCATCTATGGTAGCGTTGCGCACAGCCTCTTCATCGGCATCGTAACGACCGCAGTCGCCCATCATGTCGGCAAGCTCCGAATTGTCAAATACCTTACGCTTGTCCGCTCCATTCTTAACCCATATTATACCTTTATTGTCATGATAAGGCTTGTTTTTGCCTTCTGGAATTGTTGCTACGACAACCGCTCCACCCGTAGTCGGTACATTCTCAACGTCAATTAGTACATTAGGAATCACGTTTTCTGAGGCAATGCTCGTCAGCAGATTGGTTGTTTCCTGCAACTCCATATATGACAGTGCATTGATCTCTCCCGACTTGTCATTGATGCCAATAACAAGTCTGCCGCCACGAGAGTTACTGAATGCCACCATCTCGCAGCCGATGTCATATTTATCCTTTTTCTTTGTAATACGTTCCTTAAACTGCACCTGTCCGGCCTCAGCCAAGTCGCGCAATTGAAGTATTTCTTTTTCAGTCATAATCGTTATTCTTTTGATAAGATTTCCCACCAGCCGTTGCGACGACCGTTGCGACGACTTATTATGCCTTTTTTGACGAGGTCAGAGGTAATGCGCTTGACTGTAGATGCTGATTTCTTTATAGATTTTGCAATCTCAGTCTGGGTGATTTTAGGATTATCCTCGATAATCTTTAGTACGGCTAACTCTTCCAAAGTACAATTCAAAGTGTCAAATTGAGACTTTGGATTGGGCGTCGTGATACTTTGGGCAGATGTTGTCGGAAGGGATACCCCGACGAGCATATCACGGTTGCGGAGTTCATTCTTTTCGCCGAGAATCACATTGCGTAGGAATCGTTCCACAAACTCAGTCGTAGGCGCGATATTTAACCCTTTATAAGACGCTCTTACGAGAGCATTGCGGAAATACCATGAATGTTCTTTGAACATATCGTTGGTTGCCGGAATACCCATCGAGCGGAGATACTTTATGAGGAAAACCGCAGTTGTGCGAGTGTTTCCCTCCCGGAACGGGTGGATTTGCCAAAGGTCAGCAATAAACTGAGACAGATGCTTGATAATCTCTGCCATTGGACGATTTGAATAGTCAAACTCTTTCTCCCGAGATAGGTCATATTCGATAGCTTCGCGTAAGTCAACAGCCGGTTGGTAACTCACCGAGGCATTTCCTCCAAGCACCCATTCCTTTTTGCTGAGTTCGACCTGTCTCAGTTGTCCGGCAAACTTGAATACACCTTCAAAGATACGTCGATGAATAGATGTAAGTCCAACTAAAGAAAATGCGAATGACGGTTCATTGAGAATCTTTGCGATGTTGACGGAAGCCTTGTCTCCTTCTTCATCCACAGTATCATGTCCGGACTTAGTCTCATAGTAAGCCTTGATGCGGGTGCGAGCCTCATCAATGGATATGTCACCCTCGATATGCTGGCGCGCAGTGTCAAGTAGATAGGTCGAAACCTTCAACCCATCCACATCCTGAAGACCGATAGCCGTCTGCCAAGCATCCGCCTTTTCCTTCTGTCCCGGTTCTCCATGAACTATGTATTCGTCAAATTCGCTCATAACAAGTTATTCAATCTGTTAGCATCCTACATTCTATAGCTATAGACTAATTGCGTGCATATTCTTTCACTCCCGGTTTTCCAGAAGTAAAATATTGTTCAAATTCCAGATATTTATCTTCGTAAGCCATATTCTCTCATTTATTGTCAACTACCGAGGATTTCTCGGTAGTTGATTAACTCAGTTATTTCCATTTTGGAAACAGTTGAATCCTGTTTCAATTCTCCCTCAGAAAAAATATTATTCAGGTGCTTGCTTATAGCCGGCACACCCACATCAAATAGCTGCGCCATAGCCTTCTGCGTGCACCAGATACTTTCATCCCGGTACACAACCTGCACACCATCCTCCTTACCCTCAATCTGAAAGATCAGGAACTCCGCCGTGCTATTTCGTATCTCAAACTTCTTAGCCATAAAGTTTTCTTGCGGTACAAAACTTCAATAAATATTTTTATAGTCTTACATCATAAAAATGAGGTAAAAAACGATATATCCGTTTATATTTTTCCACTTCGGTTGCTGTTAATATTCTCTTATCGATTAGTTCTTTTTCTCTTTCTTCAATATCTAAAATCTGGTTTAGATAAGATGCTTCTCTGTATGTTAAGTTTGGAATATTTATTTCATAAGGTTGAATAGTTGAAATAAAATCAAATCCATCAATATTTAGGTCATCTTTTTCACATTCAGAACTAAGGACAATGCCTCCATACGTAAGCATTCTGGCACCGCGGTATTCAGCATATTTTATATTGTAAAGAGGAACAAACGATAGATTATCTCCAATTGAATTTCGTTCTTTAATAATTCTATGACAATAACCTTCTAGCATTCTCTTTATTGTTTCGCTGGAATTAACATCTGCACAACAATTTTCGGTTATATCATAAGGTACTAAGGAACCATAGATTTCTTTAAATTCTTCGTTAGTATATGGAGTATTTCCATTTTTAAGTTCCCTGTTACATGATATGATAATAATACTGCCATGTGGCACTTCTCGAAGGACCAATTCTATGTCTGTAAAAAAAGTCATTGATAGCGTATTGTCATAATCGAGCCAAACAATACTTGGTTTTGATAAATCGACTAGAGACAATTGATCTGAAGATTGGCCATGGAGAATGTTGATGCACGAATAAGGCTTGTTGAACTCCAGTTTATTAGGTTCATATTTCGCCTCTATACTATACATGTCTTTGATATGCAATTCCTTATGAAATAATTTAAAATCGGTAAAAGACAATCCACCAAAACCAATGTATTGATACTTTAATTTCAAAACGCCCATTATCCTTGCAATGGAAGCAAGAAGCATTCTCCGTTCAGCAAATTTGCATGGACGAATCTCATAATTCAACACTGTCGCACTCTTCATTTGCGAGTTCTTCTAGTTTAAGGTAATAATTGAATGTAGTCTCTCCTAATTCTTTAAAACTTTTAACCTCAGCGTGATCTTTCGCAACTTCCGCAGTCTCTTTTGAGACGTCATACGCAATACGAATCGTGCTTTTCTTCCGAGCGATAGTATCCGTATCTAGTGGAGGAGCAATAAAGGTCTTTTCTATGTTCGTAAAATTGTAAGACTTTAGTTCTACTGCTCCAATTTTTGAAGTATTTTCCCAAAGCATAGTCCTGTATTCATTTGCTTCGTCACCCATTTGAGGGATTTTTTTTAGAAACTCAAAAACTTTGAGCATACCATTCTTCATTATTGGAACAATTGCCTTATAGACTTCGGAAGTTGCATCTATTCCTTTCTTGGTTGTAGTTAAGGGCAAATTTAATGTCTCTTCCGAATCAAGGAAAAGAATTCCACGAAACATTACATAGTTAATATGCCACTTGGGTATAGGTTGAACACCCCAGCCGGTTATACTAGATGTATCAGCTTCTAAAACTAAACGATTATTACAATAGATGTACCATCCGGAAAGTTTAGGCTCACCAATTCCACCAAGTCCTGCAATCAATTTATATTTAACATTATTAATTGCCCCTTCGATATGATAAGGGATCGTATTGTTTGATAATAACAACTCTACACGCTTACCTGATAACGGTTTTTCGTTTAGATATATTGTTAGACCTTTCTGTAAACTAAAGTTCAGAAGTTTCTGGATATTATCAGCCAGTGTGGTAATAAAGCCCTCATCAGCAAATAGATTGCTTACTTCTGAATTTAAATTAGTAATACTTATTGATGTTCCATCTACTTCATCTGTATTCGGAATTTCAAGATAGGAAAAGGACCAGTCGTCAATTATATCAGATGTCCCATCCTCATTAGTTATTTTGCGGACCTTTTTGCTCCATTCGTCAACATCAACTTCTACCTTAAATGAATCTTGTTGATGTTTAGATTCAACAGTAAATTTCTTACCTATTTTAAAGAGAGATCTCTTCATACCGATTCCAAAACGACCGACTGTTCCATTACCTTTTGGAGCTTCTTCTGGCCGGCCAAATCGAAACGCATACTTTTTTGCTGTGTCGATTGAGAAACCGCCACAATTATCTTTAATTTCAAAATAGTCTTTATTAACCGTAAGGTATATATTTAGATTAGTGTAATCATTAGGATTTATTCTATTCGCTCCGTCGATAGAGTTGTCTAGTAAATCAATGATGGCGTCTTCTATTGATATATCACGAGTGATCATATCAATAAAAAACTTCTTGGTTGGGTTACCTTCAATTATATTATTTGACATAAATTTATTTTTAGCTATGATAAAACGTGGTCTAACGCATTGACATAAATGGGCAACTCTTCATGTTCGATTCCAAAATGCTTGTCTATCATGAAATCAACAATCATATTACCATCTATTAGTATTATAGGCACAGCACCTGGTTTTATGGAACTATTTTCTGCTTCCTTTGAAAAAGCAATGATTCGGTAAAATTTGAGGTTGTTCAGCCTTGGCTAAGCCGCTAACTGAGCCAACCGATGATTTATTTTCTGAATTATTTTGAGATGCGGAGATTTTCCGCAAGTCGAAATAATTGTTGAGGCGAGATAAGATTCAAACATAAGCCGTTTGAACTGCGCTACCGAAAGATCCGGATAATCCTTCCTTATGACCTCTTTGCAGACATTGAGGGCTGTGAAGGAAAGATTGAACGCAAAGTCAAGCCGCTCCCTGTCGCGGGTCTGCTGTGACTGAAGTCCGGTAAACTGCTTGGCATCGCGTATACCGAACTCGATCTGGAAGCGTGTGCGGTAGAAACCGATGATCTTTTCAGGTCTCATGTCGGTGTCGGTAGAGAAGTAAAGAAGAGGCTCTCCGTTTTCAACCGGACATACCACGATACGGATGTCGCGTTTCAATGCCCTCGAATGTACGACCGCCGTGTGACATCGGGTTTTGATTCCTTTGGAATCCTCATATATGAATGAAGTGAACACGGACATATCAAGAGTTGAGAAATCCACTTTCTCTCCATACTTTTTCTTTCTGCCGCGTCTTCGCGTGGCGGAGGAATCCGGTATGGCCAAATACCTGAGATATGAATTGGCACGTAATCTCCCGACAAACCGGAATCCCATGCCAATCACCTCATTTACAAACTCATATTTGGAGAAAAAGGCATCGGCAACCAGAATATCCGTCAGTGAGAGCAGCTCTGCCGCCTTTGACCTGACAAGTGCCACATACCAGTCAAGCATTGACATTTGTTTCTCAGATTCAAGAGTCCTGAAGTTCGGTGACTGGACAGCACCGAGCATCACACATGTATGTTTACTCAGACTTATTGCCCCGATCGCCATTATCTCCAGACCGCGTTTGACACGTTGTGCCACCCCTGACCAGAAACGGCCTATGCCATATGTCAGGCTGCCTGACTTTGAAATGAACGACGGATCGATTGCCACTGCCATGTCATCGGACGGTCCAAAACAATCCTGCGCCATACCTATGTTGACTTTCATCCAGTCTACGGGTGTCTTGAAATTGGAGGCAAAGGTCTTGGCTGTACGACCGCCATAGCGCGACAGCCGGGTAAAATTGACTTTGCCCGGAATCAACGCCACAGTGCGTATTGTTAAAATCAGCCAGTTGAGGAACCTTTTGCTCATCTTGGTTGTAGTATTTTCAAATACCGACTTACACTGAAAGGTGAAGTCTTTGAGAATCGCCAATACGTTCATATTGTTTAATGTTTTTATAATGAACGCTTTGGCGATTCATTTGTATTTGACGATTCGATATATTAACTTAAGTTTCAACCACTTCGGTGATTTTTACCGAATCATTGAAAAAGAAGACGTAGTAAAAAATAGACCTTGTTCATATTCTCCTTGAACTGCACCACGAAATGCGTCTATCTCTTTTCTACTCACCTTTCCTGTATCCCAACGTTTACATTGGAAAGCGACATTCATAAATGCAAGACCTACTTTTAATTTTCCGTGTCCATCGATACCTCCATCACGACTTTTTTTCGTGACAGTCAAATTATGGAAACCATACTTTCCAAGCAGATTCTTACAAAATGACTCAAAATCATAAGGATTTAGCCCTTTTAGTTGTTTAAGGATTTTGCCTTTAAACTCAGAGGTGTACTGTCTATGAAGTTCTCTGAGTTTAGATAGTTGTGTTATATCTTCTTTAATATTCTTCTGCTTAATATTTCGATTGACAAGACCAAAAGTACGACTTTCTTCATCATATGAAAAGAACTTCTTAGAGGAAGCAGAGGGATAATCAATACCATAAGCATGGCCTCTAAGTTCGACCCTTAAGACAGACAAAGGATCTTGGGCATGGAAATCATACAGTGAGTTTTCTATGATTTTTGCATATATTTCCGAGACAGACAGTGTCTTGTCTGAATGTTTCAGAACTTCTATCGCCGCTTGTGTTATAGTCCTTTCTTGCTTCATATGTAGTTTGTTACTTTTCCTTATAATATTGGACTACTTCAAACAATTCACCTTTTGGTAATTCTTTGATATTTGAAACACACTGACCATTCTCTAATTTCTCAAGATTTCGCATTGCGCGAGAACCATCCTTTTCGCTCAGACCAAGGAATTTGTTTATCGCCTTAGTATTGTTCAGGTCATTTATAGGTAGAAGGAAAGCTGTTTCACACTCTTGAGAGAAGTCAAAATTCCCCTGATTATATTCTGATATACCCTGTGACAAGAGAACAATAGAAACACCATAGGAACGTATCTTCCTTAAAAGAACCTCTAATATTTCTAATGATTTTTTCTCGCGGAAAAGATCATGAGCCTCGTCTATCATCAAAACATAGCGCATGCTCCTATTTCCGTCAACAACCTCAGTTCCACCCATATTAGTAAAGACATTAAATATGTAGTTAATAATGAGGAAAATTGAAGTAAAACGTACAGTGCTATCCAGTTCACCGGATAACGAGAAGTAGTAGTTATTATTTAGGAATATACTTGGATCATTGACTTTTGACGCAAAAAGTTCATACTCGCTGAGTCGTTCCATAATCTCAGTAAGTGTGTCACGAGTCTCTCCAACTGTATCGAGAACGAGATCGTAAATTTCTTTTAAGGAAGGATGTTTGCCATCTTTATGTTTGATAAAAGCCTCTTTAGTCGCGTCCTTTAATGTTTGTTGTTGCTTCTTACCTATATTAGAGTACTTAGCAATAATATCTACAAATTTATTTATTCCCACGAGTTTATTCTTTTCATTAATGTTGTCAATGAAAGAAACAGGATTTAATGGGAATGGGGTATGAGGTGCACTTATACACTCAGTATGGGTCTCGGTAAAGAAGTCACTCATCTTAGATTTATCATCCTCACTGAGTCCTTTGAAGTCAAGAAATAGAAAGTTAACCTGTCCTTGCGTTTTCTTATGAAGCTGTCGAAGGAACTCAAGCGCAAACTGAGTTTTGCCTGAGCCAGATTTTCCAGCAACAGCAATATGTTGGTTATTGTAAAGTCTTGAATTATTAAAGCAACAGTATATGTCCTCTCCTGTAGTGAGATTATATCCCACTTTAATATTTATCGGACCAGAGAAAACACTCTTAGATATGTGTTGATTTCTATTCTCTACGGAGTCAAAGCTCTCAGGGGTATCCTCTATCGCATCAACTCCATTACTAAAATATTCAGTAAGAAAATCGAAGAATGTATACTGAGGATTATGCTCGAAAAGATAGTTTATTTTTTCAAGCCCATGATCAACATGAAGTTTTATATACTTAGGAATCAGCTCATCATTTTTGGTAATTCCATAAGCTTGACAAATCAAGGCTATAAAAAAATCTCGGTACTGTCCGTCAAACAGAATGTGATCTTTATATTCTTTGCCTTGAGAATCATAGGAGGAAAACTCCTGCGGAGTAAATCTCTTCCCGGTTGACAATGAATATCCTAATGCGATACGAGCTATCACATTTTCTTTCGTTCCACCGGGGAGTTTTCTGGTTAATTGGGTTACAACATTTTGGTTCTCACCCGAAGTCCTTATATTAATTTGCATTTTCTCTATTTTTATATTCTTCGAACAGGTTTTCTGGTTTTACTTCCACAAAATGAGAACCGCCTTTTTTATTGCTAATCAAGTAGGATTTACTTACAATAGGTTCAATATAACGGTATTCATCTTCTGTAAGCTCCTTTTTAAGTAGCGGGAAAAGAATAACCTGTTTAGAAACGTTGGGATAGAACTTTGTTAGCACGTTCTTGGTGTGCAGTGGGTCAAATTTTTGCATTGGACTGTCAATGAATACTGGGAACTCTATCTCAGTTTCATCAACTAAAGCACTTAAAAGTGCAGATGCAAACATTTGGCGTTCTCCCATTGAAAGAATGCTGTTATCTATTTTTTTATCATCATAGTCATATAAGCTAATATCAACATCATCACCATTTCCATTGATGTCAACAATAACTTTTTGAACTAGATTAGTTTTATGCAAATAAGATTGAAGTTTAGTCTCTAATTTTTTTGCTAGAGCCTTTTTCTTCTCATCTTTAAAGCGAATGAGGAATTTCTGTATCTTATGAATCAAACGGGTTGCTTCATTATCTACAGCTCTGTTTTGGTCGGCCACATCAATTTTCTTTGAAAGAATCTCTTTCTGCTTCTTATGAGCGATTACTTGCTCATTAATAGATTCAATTTCTTTTCGTTTTTCTCCGATTTCCTCACCAATTGAATCAATTTCTCGATCAAGCTTTTCTTTTCGTGCACGAATCTTTTGAACGTAGTCACTTTCAGCTTTTTTCTCTGCTTCTCGGATTCTTTTTTCTATAGAAAACAGCTCAGCTTTAAGTTTCGAATACTTATTAAACAGTAGTTCAAACGAAGACTTACTATCCTTAACCTTTACGATTAAACGAGTGAAGTCTTCAATCTGTCCCTGACTAAAATCGTGAAGAGTGCTGAAATTTTCGAACTTACTATCATCAAAACCATTATAAAAATGTTTTTTGATGAGTTGCTTTATTTGAGTTTCATAGAACTCTCGCGTCTTGTAGTCAATTCGGAAAGTTATATCTTTTCTAGCTTCCTCAATATCGCCAAGTATTATATCAGTTTTATCGTTGATTCCTTCAAGTTGAAGTATATTTTGTTTGTATGCTTTTTCTGACTCTAGTTGAGATAAGAGTTCAGCCATGATTCCACCAGATAAGCCAAATGGAATAAGGCTATAAAAGTCTTTCAAACCGTCTTCAGTCTCCCTTAATGCAGTATTAAGGTCTGTTTTACGGTTATTTAGTCTATCTAATTCATCAATAGACATTAAGTCACCTTCTCGAATTAGTTGGGATTGTAACTCGGCTGATTCATGACGCTTAATTACACGATCATCTTCCAAGTTATCAATTTCATCTAGCAGGTTCTGGATACTTTCTTCTTTTATTTTTATGGCACTGATTAGCCCGTCAAACTCGAGTTTCTCTTGAGGTTTAGCGGATGCCTTTCTATAATCATCTTGAATCCTTATTAACTCAGATTTCAAGTCCTCATATTTCTGTATACCAAGAACCTGTGAATAGGCGAGACTTAAATCCTTTCTCTGTTCAGGAGTATTGATTTGAGCGAATGATACAATTTTTTTCAGCATCAAAGAAGAAGAACTTAGCAATTTCTATGGGTAGGATATAATCCCGAATAAAAATTTCCTCCTCCTTAGCTATTTCTTCCTTAGATCCAGTAAATAAATCGTTCTTTCTGCCGTCAATTAGAATCTCTAATTCATCGTCATAGTTAGTGGCACTATCGTAAGACCTTACTATAGTAATTTCAGTACAAGGGGTATCGGGTATTTCTACGTCAGTGAAAGTGACTGCCACAGAAAACTTAGTTTCTCCATTTTTCTGAGCTTCAAAATTAAGACTGTTCCCAATGTATTTGCTATAGCCACCTTTCTCGTCAATTTCCTTGCGATATAGTTCATCTACCTTTCCCATGTTTTTGCCATAAAGACACCACACAAGTGACATGAGAAAAGTAGTTTTACCGAAACCATTATTACCGCTAACGATAATCAAATTTCGGTCTCCATCGGGGGAAAGATTTATTTTATTCTTTCCTTTATAGATACGGAAGTTATTAAGTTCGATTTCTCGTATGGTCATGGTTTCTTTTTCGTTTTAACAAATTCTTCTAAACGAGATTCAATTTCAGTCTTAAGTCCACGACGTCGTTGCATCAGCGACTTACTTTTTTGGAGCATCAGAAGTTGTTCGATTAATTCGCCTTCTTCAATATTTTCTTTGCAAATCTCTCGCATTAAATCTGCTTCCAACTTATTTTTCAATTTGCCATCTTCCATAGCGAATGTGGAATTATAGATTTTATTATATATTTCTGATACCTGATGTCCGAAATTGAAATCTCTATACCAATTTACTTGAATAGCAATCAATTCTTGATCGGTAATAAGCTTTATTTGGGGATTATGCTGTTGTAATTCATGTTGTACATTTAATAGACCTTCCAACATTTGAGCACGGTATGTAAACGTATATGGTCCCATATCATTAACCGCTTTCTTACCATCGCGCCGTAGTGGAAATCTATTTTCGATAACATTACGTTCTTGATCAAGTTTTAGTCTAAAATCGTAGAGAGGTTGCATCCATTCTCTACCATTTTTGATTAATGACCGCATAGACTTGTCATCTTTAATAACCGTACAGGTCCAACAACCAAAACGGCTCTGACCACAAGAACCATGACTTTTATCCGTGACAACGGTAGGGCATTCATAATCATCAGCACTTGCGTCAAGATATATATTAAATAGTATCTTGTTGTCGAATCCCCATGGTGATGGGATGGCATTAATTATATACCAAACTTCTTCAAGCAGTAATTCTTTTATAGGAGCATATACAAATGTATTTGCCAAAAGTGTATGCTTAGTAAGGCGTTTGCCATGTATTTCATGTTTCTTGATAGAACGTGCTCTGGTTGCACTTTCTGCTTTTCTGGTGCCAATTAATATTATTGCTTCACCACATTCGTCCACTTGTTCTGTGATAAAACGCGCTGTGGGCTTTATCTTCATTTTTTCGGTACACCATCTAAAGGCAGTGTTAGGAACGGGATAACCCTTGCCTATAACGTTAACCCAAAAAGAATCTTCAAGTCGTGGTGTAGTTTTCCTTACAAATATAGGTAAATCTGCCTCTCTTGCTTTAGTTTCTATTTGCGCCAATACATCATCAACATAAGTTGCAATGATTGGGTTCTCAACCAATGTGTCATTACATACCACATATATTGGGCGTCGTAATTGGAATGGAACTGGTTGCTCTTTTAATTTTAGCATGGCAATCCAGACCAGCATAAGCAATACTGTAGAATCCTTACCGCCACTAAATCCAATTATCCATGGGCGATTTGATTCATCAGCATACGCATACTGATCTAAAATTTCATCGATTATATATTCTATACGTTGATTCTTCATAATAAATGATTTATCAACTTTTAGATACGTTTGATAAACATTGCTTATTCACTAAATCTGCTAATTCTACTTCTAAGAGATTTGCTATTTTAACTAACGTTTCAAGATCTGGTTGAGAAGAATTTGTACACCACTTTGAAACAGTTGATGGATTTACATTTAGCTGTTCACATAACCATTTATTTGTCTTCTTCTTTTCAACCAAAACTACTTTTATGCGATTTATGTCTGTTTCCATAAAATTCAAATCTATTGTTCGGCTGCAAATTTAGTGAAAATTTTTCACACAACCATAAGGGCGATATATGTTATTAAGCATAAAAATGCCCCGACAAGAGGGGATGATTCTTGTCGGGGCGAGTGAGAAGGATGAGGGATTAGTAGAGACGGACGCAGGTTATGTTGGCGGTTTTGACGTCGTATGGTGTGTCATAGTGCTCTTTCGAGAAGGCGATGGCGAGGTGTTGGATGCGGTGTTTGAGCCCAAGTCTTTTGAGGAAGATGATGAAGTTTCCGAGGAGTTCGATGAGGTAGTCATCGCCTTTGTCAGTTTTGACGTAGCCTAAGAGGATTACATTGTCGGGGAGATTGAGCATGCCCTTGGTCTGTGTCAGGACGACAAGTGCAGTAGAAAATGTCGGGTCGTCAGAGGTGAGGCTAATGCCATTGCTGTACTCTTTGTAGGTCAGATTGGAAGGCTGAGTGCCGAATTTGTCGGCGAGATAGTTCTCTACATCGGCGAGTGCATTTCGCACACGCTGGTCGGTATTGAGTGGCTGCTGTGTCGTAGATTCTGTCGGTTTTTCTTCGTTGGGAGCCTTGTGGCCGAAGAGGGTTTTCACACGGGAGAGGAGTTGATTGAGGTTGTTGGATACTTTCATTTTCTGTTGGATTTGGGGTTTGTTTGTGAATTGAGTTCGTTGATTTTTTCTTCGAGGCGGTGCTTCTGATCGAGAGCGCGGGCGGTTTCCTGCACACGGTCTTCGTAGTCTTTCACCTCTTTTTCGATTTGCTTGACACGTTCAGGGTCGCGGAACCAGCTCTGAATGCTGTCGAGTCCTTCGGAGTTAACTCCTCCGTGCATCAGGATGTAGTGATACTTGATGTCGGAGATACGGGCTCGTTCGATGCGCGACTCTTGCCAGATAGTGGCAGCTCCGAAGAAGATGAAGGTGAACACCGAGATGAACATGGTGAGATAGACTTGCCATGATTCCTTGGCGATACGGATTGTCTTTTCAATCTTCTGTACCGGTGGATTGGCGGTGAAGTTGTCAATCTTGTTGGTGATTTCAGTCTTCAGGTCATCGACTGAGGCTGTCAGATTGCTCCCGATTTCGCTGACCGTCTGCGTCTGTGTTTCGATGGATGCCTGCATCTCATCGACTTTTTCTGTAACGGCTGACGTTATGGTGGTACCCATATTGTTCAGATCGTCGGCGGTGGCGCAGTTGAGTTGCGACTCCTTGATTTCGGTGCACGTACCATTGATTGTGCTGAGGTCGTCAGCTATGTTCTGGAGAATATTCTCCGAGAAATTTTCAGAATTTCCTTTCATGTTTTTCAGTTTTTGAAATTACACACTTCTGCCTCTTTTTCTCTTTTGGCGGCGTTTCATCTCGTTGATGAAAGCCTCCTCTTCCGGGTCATAGGCAGGTCCGACTTGGAAGAGACCACCGAGTGCATTGCCGAGTCCTTCGACAATATTGGCTCCCGCTTCAAGCACTTTGCCGACTGCATTTGGTCCCTGTTTAGGCTGCTGTCGCATTGGTTTTGGCGAGGGCGATGCCGGCTGGGACTGCCGTTTTTTTGTTCCGGTCAAGAGCCTTGCAGATGACATCGTAGGAGCATCTGCCGTTGCGGTCAACCTGCGAAGCTTTGAACTTTTGCCCGTCCTTGAAATAGGAAAGACCGTCGACTTCGGTAGAGCCACGTCGGAATTTTTTCCTTACCGTTACACCTTTTTGTGAGAGTTCGCGCTGAAAAGTAGTCCAGTCCTTTGCTGATCTTTTGGCGGCTTGAACGGCGAGATAAATCTCCTGTCGGATTTTCGGCCGTCCTTTAAGACGCTCAGTTTTCACTTGGTCTTTGTTCTCACCATAGGTCAGACCGTACTTCTTTTTCATCTCGTCGCATATCTCGTTGTTGCGGTAATATTCGAAACTGTCGCTTACACATTTGCCGTCATTATCCACCCGGTTATAGACGATGTGACAGTGAGGATGCTCCTTGTCGAGGTGCCGGGCTATGATAAACTGGGTGTTTTTGATACCCATTTTATCCATATATTCCAGCGCGAGTTTCACCATAAATTCATCGCTCATGCGCTCGGCATCTTTCGGAGAATAGGACAAAGATATGTGTCCGCACCAGTGTCTGACCCTGCTGTTGAGATGTCGCTGACACTCAAAACCGTCGATAATATCTTTCGGCGTATCGGTCAGCAGACCCTCGGAATAGAGCAGACGTGCCTCTTTGTTTTTCTCTTTCAGCGCGAGAACATACTCTACGCAGCCGGAAAAACAGCTTCCTTTAGTTATGCCTCCAATCATAAGACAGTCTTGTATAAAGCGTTTTTATCTCCTTGCTCAGACCTTTGAGAGACCACTCCACGAGTTTGAAACCCGCTTCGTTGGCTTTCTTCGCAAGCTGATTCAGATTATTCGCCATGCTCCCGATCTGACGCAGAATCGCCATATCATCGGGTGTGGCTACTGCCGTAACCTTGGCGTTGAGCAGAGCGTGGCGCCAGAAGTCAGACAACTTTCTGCCGGATTTTCGACAGTTTTCCTGAACGGTCTGATACTGTTCTTCATTGAGCCTGACACTGACAACGTATGACTTGCCAGATTTCTCGGATGCTCCCGGAGGAGCTTTCTTTCTTCTTGTGAATGTCATTGTCTTGGGATTTTGAGATTCGACTTTGTGACCATCGGGAACGGACTCCAGCCGCCCGGTAACGGAGGATGCAAGGTCGGAAATGTTTACATTGCCACTACCTTGCTATCCTCCTATTCCTTACAGAATATCCGGATACCGGCGTTGCCGATGGCTTCGCCATTTTCACTGCCTTGGAGCAGTGGTCAGAACGATTTACTGATTAGTGTGAACCAGCCTTCATAATTGGCGGCGTTATTGTCAAGATGCTCATTGATGATGTGCTCGACAAAGTTGCTGACGCTGTAGCCGGGACCACCGAAGAATCGGGCAGTGCGCTCGACACGGTCAAACGTCTCATTGCTGATTGCTACCTGATGTTTGTTGTCCTTGCCGAGTTTAATCGGGGCAAAGAAAGCGGTGCGGTAATCTTCGAGTTCGCTCTTGCGCTGTTTGGCAGTGGGGCGAGGTGACTTTGACTGAGCGGCTTCGCTCTGTTCAGCGATGGGCTGAACTTCTGGGTTGGTAGGATTTTCCATAGTTTCAGAGAAAATGGAATTGTTAGACATATCAGTCATTTCGGATGACTGAGGATTTGAGATTTTTGATTGTGCCATTTCATTCAGATTTTAGAGAGCTTTCGCTCAGTTTGTATTCTTCGATGCCTACGAGTTCCAGATGTAGCGCGTCAACAAGTTGGCGCAATGCCGGATTTCGTTGCATCATTTGTTCAAGGATGCCATGTGGAGTTTGCTCGGATATCAGAAAGTCGGCAATGTCAAGACCTTGTGTACGCTGCTCATCGGTAGCCATCTGTTCAAGCGATTCAAACAGTGTCGCCTTTATTCCGGAATCATCGAATAGCGTCAGTTTCTTGCGCCAATCGTCAGTAGCGTTTAGGTCGGGGACCAGCATCACCTCTCTGTCTCGGAGTGCTTTGATTGCCTCGCGGTTGAGACAACTGCACTTGCCGCCTGTAGCGAGCCACAGATATTGCGGGAGGTAATGTGTTGCGAGTATTGCCGTCTTCTCACTCTCCACAATGGCAACCGGCTTGTCGCGGATATATGGGAGCAGATGCTCACCGAAGAAACATTGGGTTAACTTGAAGTCGGGCAATCTCAACACCGAGTGTACCCAGTTGATGTGTGGAAACGGCTCCTGAACACGATGTCCGGTCAATCGGTCATACAGCATAATCTTTCCGCCACGGACTTCACCATCATTTGAGATTTGCCAGAATACCGTGGCACCTTGCCAATGCTTTGATGTGCCTACGCGATACATTTCCATCAATCGCCGTGCTTCATCACTTCCAATTATCGCCGCCACGAAAGCAAAGAGATTATTGCGGTCGTAGCCACGCATGGTGGCCTCCACCATTGCATCATCAATCCTGCTCATCGGTAGTAACCCTGATTGTTTTCCAATCGGCATTGACCAGCGGGCGCATCACGAATGTAAGCGGATGTGATTTACAGTCTCCAGGGCGTCCGACAATCGCGATATACACGATTGCCGATTCCTGCCAGTTGCGTTTCACCTCGATTCGGTGTGTATTGCCGATTGCCACAGATATTGCAGCGAGCATAGCCGATGCCGTGTAGTCATTCGGAAATCCGCAGGTTGTGTTGAGTTCGAGTATAATCCGTTGCATCTTGGCGGGGAACACGTGGACCGGAAAATCATTGTCGGATGTTTTGGCGTGATTCATCAGTGCGCTGATTACAGAGTCCGGAGTAATATTCTTTTCCATAGGCTCAGAAATTATAGCCCCCGCGGGGACGGCGTTTCATACCGGCAGTGATGGCCGCTGCTGTTTCGGCGAGAGAAGGAGCGGCGGAATGTTTGCGCCCTCCCTCGATCCATGCGTAGATTTCATCCTCATAAAAATAGAGGAGCTTGCCGCGCTTATAGCTCGGAATGGGGTCATTCGGAACTTTGACCGCGCGGTAGAGGGTAGAAAGTGACTTGCCGATTATCTGGCAAGCCTCTTTCGCATACACGAGTCTGCATGAGGACTTGGACTGTTTGGAGAGGCCGGCGATGCCTGCCTTTTCAAGCAGGTCAAGCACTCGATCGAGTTTCTCGGATAGATCGCTTACCACATGTGGCAGCTGGTCGAAAGAGATTTTGGATGTTTCCATATCAGTACGATTTTAAATTGTTTTACGGAAATAAAACCGCGCTGATTGAAAGTGAGTTGTCAGTGTCATATGGACACCTTGAAATAACCGAAAATAACCTCATTTGATCCTGTAAGCTATTGAGTATCAATTCGGGTCGTGCATAAACTTTTCAAGTGGTGATTAAATGAATTTTAGAGTGATTTGATGGTTGGGATTACAGATAACCTAAATTTAAGCGATCTTGACTTAATGCAATATTAAGTTGCCCGATGTAGGGTTCGATGTAATGATGTAAGTTTAGATAAAACAAACTTCACAAATTTGTGAAGTTTGAAAACTGTTTATATCTTTGCATCGTAATACAGTTATATGATAGCTAACAATCTTACTCCGTTTGAACCCACTCATCCGGGAGAACTTATCCGAGATGAACTTGAGGCAAATAGCCTTACTCAGGCAAAACTCGCCGAGAGTATAGGTGTAAAGCATTCTCTGCTTAATGAGATAATCAAAGGGAAGAGAGGGGTTAATACCGAAATAGCTTTACTTATAGAAGCGGCATTGAATATACCGGCTGATTTATTGCTTAATCTGCAAAGTGATTATAATATGCAGATGGCGAAGTCAGACGCATCTTTTATGAAGCGTCTTTCTTCAATTCGTAATATTGCGGCAGTGTTGTAAAGTATTTTTGAATGATAGTTATTGAAACAGACCGATTGATTCTTCGCTCGTGGAAGCCAGGGGATTTACATTTGTTCGCCGAGATGAACAAGGACTCACGTGTTATGCGCTATTTCCCAGCAACACTGAGTAATGCTGAGACAGAGGCTTTCTACAATCGTATTCAGAATGAGTTTGACTCTAAAGGCTGGGGATTATATGCTGTGGAAATAAAATCCACATGTGAATTTATCGGATATGTAGGACTGCATGAGATTGGTTTCGATGCAGACTTCACTCCCGGAGTTGAAATAGGGTGGCGTCTTGCCGCTGACTATCACAATCAGGGATATGCAACCGAAGCAGCCAAAGTTGTGCTGAGTCTGGCAAAGAGTGCGGGGATTGAAAGGCTGTTTTCTTTCACTGCCAAGATAAATGCACCGTCAGAGCGTGTGATGCAAAAGATTGGAATGGTAAAGGCCGGAGAGTTCAGGCATCCTAATCTGTCGGATGATTCTCCGCTGTGTGTTCATGTGCTTTATAAGCTTGATTTATAACAAAAGGGCGAATAACCATGACAAAAGTCACGGCTATTCGCCAATACTATACCGGGAAGTTCCCTTGTTATTTCCTATTCTTCTTTTTAGCTGCCTCTAATTTGGCTTTAACCTCTTCCTCTGCCAATCTCTTGGGGATAATGTCGAGATTAATGGTCTTATAGCGTTTATAATGCTCGAAAAGATAATTCATTTCTTTGGCAGAGAGTAAAGGAATGCGGTCTTTCCCCGGATTCCTATCGGCAAGTTTCGCAATAATAGTTCCTACCTGCACGGAGCCGAAACTTTTAGCAAATACATTTTTGATGAATAAGGCTATGTTTTCGCCTTTCAGTTTCAGGAATTTCCCGACATTATAGCCAAGATGCTTCAGGTCTTCTTTTGACAGGTGATTGCTCCGTAGCTGAACAGCATCGAACCGGGCTAACGGATTGACTGTCCAGATTTTTGCATTATTGTGTAGTTTGTCCAGTTCGTGAGACTCCATGAACTGTTCCATCGTATGTGTGATATATGCACAGATAAACGACACTTGTTCAAGATTATATAGTTCTTCGTGACGTTTTAGTTCGTTAAACGCCTCATCACATCGCTGCTTTCGTGTCATTATCTCCTCGTGCGATTCGATATTGTCTTTATGTTTCTCATAGAAATCACAAATTGGACCCATGTCCTCGAGATAATACACCGAACCATCGGGAGTAACGTAAACCTCTTGCTCTGTTTCCTCTATCAAAGTACTTCCATCCGGATTCTTGTGAACATCCTGAATGCATACCGATGAGAAGAAACCTACATCTTCATCATATTCCCGCTTCTTTTGAATGCGGGTAACTCCGTGTTCATGGTCATAACGCTCCTCATCTGTCATAGAGTCAAGATCTACGTTGTATGCTTCCTCAAGTTCAGCATCATAGTCTCTCGAATCATTATATGATTTCTCAATCAGAATCTCATCGTCAGATAATTCCATGCCTACATAAGCATCTTCTCCATCAGGGAAACGTATATGACGCATATCGTCTACGATTTCCAATACCTCAAACGGTCGGTTTTCATTCATAGGAATGGCAACTTTCGATTCTTCTTTGTTCTCTGCTACACAAGCAGTTTTTGGAATTGGCTCAGAGCATTGCTCCTGTATTTCCGATACATCTATCGTGGTTACTGATACCTTTTCACTGGTCGGAGTTTCGGCAATAGCCATGACTTCACGGCGACGAAAAAGAGCCGAAAGGCGGTTGAACAAGTCTTCGATTACTGATTGAAAACCACAATAAAGACCGATTGATAGGACAAAGAAAACGGCAAAGAGTACATTGCCGGTAAATTGGTCGGTACCAAAACGATGAATGGAAGCGTGGCGACCAAGTAAAGCCATTATGCCACATCCGGCAACAACGGCACTCCAGATAAAAATTTTGTCCCGGGTAGGGGAAGCATAGATCCTCGTGCGCTGGGGCGTATTTCTAATAAGCAAATAGAGGATTAAAATTTTTACGTCTTTATAGACAATTCCACCCACGATTTTGTTCAGACGAAATTAATAATAAGCACTCACAAATATGCGTACCTGGCAACTGAATGGGTTTTCCCAATCATCAGTGTGTTTCTCTAATTTATATTCACATCTCATGCTACGTAACATATTGCCAAACTCATCCATGAGTGCGCCTCGTCCATTCTCTTGATAAAAAGGACTGACACATACTAAAATATGATTGTGACTCATGTCTGAATTTAAAATACTGGCAATGTTGTGACGTTCAAACTCAATGATGTCTAAAACATTCGAGAATAGATGGATTACCGTATCAGATTGCGGACGTATATCGTCTTCTGTCAATTGTCCGGCAGAGACATTATATGCTGTTATTTTAGAGTTTTCATAGAACTGCTCCAAATATTGTAATCCTAGCGTCAGTGAAGCTTTACTTGGTTCGATTACAGTGAAATCGGATATTTTATCGTTGTCAATATAATGGTTCTTAAGAAAGTCAGACAACACCATTTCTGCAATACATTGGCCACAACCATAGTCAACGACAGAGATACTTCCTTCTGACCATACCTTATGTGGGATGCGGTCATACGCTATCTGAAGCTTTTGTCTATGTATTTCTCCGTAAGAAGATATATACATATCAAGCTGCTCTTTAGTCGTGAGGTTGGCGAGGCCGTTTCCCAACTCATCTTTCAGCTTCTTTTGTTTATTCTCTGAAAGTGAGTTGATATGTTGTTTCACAGACTCCACAACATCGTCAAACGATAATCGAGAGGCATTGAATTGTGGGATAAAATGAAATGCTGATGTCTGTTTCATATAATTGAGTCGTTGTCTGGGTTCTGCTGATGCCGAAGGTAATTCTGACGGGCGGAAACCGGGGACGTGTTAGCGTAGCAGTATGCGCATCCGTGCGGGCAGGTATTGTAAGTCCCAATATCCTTTGATGTGATACAACCGCAGAGTGAGCGTTGGCCTTTGTCTGTTTTAGAATTGCGTATCAAAGGTTCTAATTCCGGCGATAATCGGCATATCAGCTCCGGGTCTATGCAGCGGTTGTGACTGATTCCAAATTCTGACAGATCAACTTTTTCGGCGCAGGTCGCAAGTTCGAGACCGAGCTTCATATCTGCCAGTCTGCGTGAAAATTCAACCATTTCGTCCTCCGACCACTCATGATAGTTTATCCCTGCATCGGAAAGATTCCGACCGACTTTGCGATACGAGGATATATCAGCAAAACTAAACACCAGTTTCTCGACATATCCGCGTAATCCGCCTGCTATATTGCTGATTTTATGCAATAAATCCTCTGCCGAAATTCTGTCTGTCAGAATCAACGGGTCGAATCGCCAAACGACTGAACCTAAGCCCAATTCATCAACCAGACGTTTGAATGTTTCAATTCGCCCGTGCAAAGGTGGAACACTCGGCTCTAATCCCTCGGCCTCGTAGTCATTAAGTGTATATTGGACGTAACAACCAATCCCTTTTTGTTTCAAGATTGGCAGGAACGGAAATAGCGGCGCAGGATTCTTCGACCAGAATACGATAAATTTGGTATTGTCAAAAGAAACGTATGAATCCTTGCCATTGTAGGGATTACGCCATCTTACATGCCCTTTGCTGAGACGATTGAAAAACCAGTTACTGTAGAACGCCGGAATATCGGTGGCTCGACTTGCTGAAACAATCAGCGGAGTCTGAGCATCGACAATATTGCCGTCATCTAATGTAAGTTTTTGCTTTTCGTTTTTCATGGTGCAAATTTAATATCAAACATGGGCAATAATAAGGCGCACTAATGCTAATAAATGTTATACATTATAATTGTGGCAAAAAAGCCATATATAAACCGAATAGAGTCTGTTTATCGGCAAAACTTTTATCAAAGTTGAGTCTAACACGGTAAAAACTTGCTGATATCGGCAAGTTTTTACAAGAGTATCCATAATTAAATATGATTGTTCTTTCGGCTCGTGCATTGGGATTATTTACAAAATCGTCAACGACACACGTCTTCCAAGACCTTCGAAGATTCGGAAGAGGGTATTGAGCTGAACATCGGATTTCCCGTTTTCAAGACGGGATATATAGGTTTTCTTTGTACCGATACGCTCAGCAAGCTGTTCCTGCGTCAGTCCCGCTTTAAGACGTTCTGCTTTAAGCGTCTCGGCCAGACAAAAGGCAGCTGCGTCGGCATCAAATTGTTCACGCTCCTGGGTGCCAGCTTTGCCGTATTCTGCATCAAGAAGCTCGTCGAATGTACGCGCCTTCATGATGGCTTCTTTCTTTGCTTTATTCATGTTCTTTATCGTTAAAGTATTCTTTCATTATTTTTTTAGCTCGCTCGATTTGCTGCTTGGGAGTCTTTTGAGTCTTCTTCTGAAAACCGTTGAAGAGAATTACAAGTGAACCCTCGTCAAAGCAACAGAAGATGCGAAATATATTATTTCCGACTTCAACGCGAATTTCATATAACCCGTCCGCATCTTCCATATTCTTCAGAATGGTCTTTGGAACTCTATCCACAGTCTTGACAACGTTGATGCAGTAGTTTATTTTGCGTCTCACTGCATCAGTCTGAGCCACGTAGAACTCCTTGAAGTAATCTTTGTATAGCTTTATGGTTCGGTTCGCCATATCTTATTATGTAACCGCAAAGTTAACTAAAAAGTTTACTTTGGCAAAATTATTCATGTATTTATTTCAGAGAGATTGAGTTGATGGCATCACAGATTATGATTCCAAACAAATCGGTGTTTTTGGGGTGATTCGCTTTTAATATTTGGGATGTTTCACTTGGACGTTATTTCAGCGAGATGGAATTAGCGACATCGCGCTTCTTTTGGTTCACGACCTCTGCATAGATCTGGGTGGTGGCCACGTTTTTATGCGTTAGCATTTTGCTGACAGTGTAGATGTCGGTGCCGTTGGTAATCAGGAGTGTAGCGTATGTGTGGCGGGCGCAGTGGAAGGTTATCCGTCTTGATATGCCTGCGGATTTAATCCACTCTTTCAGCGGATGATTCACCATGTGGCGTTTGAGCCCTTTGAAAATCAGCCCTTCCGAACGTTCACCGCAGAGTGCGAGAGTTTCATCGCTGATAGGGAGGTTGGTTTCTTCCTCGGTTTTCTCAGTACACATTCTGATAAGATAGCCTCCGTCCTGCCCCATCTGGATATGCTCCCATGAGAGTTGCAGAATGTCGCTTATGCGAAGTCCGGTCATACAGCTAAACAAAACCGCCTGTTTCAGAACGGGAATCTTACAAGGTATAGCGACAAGCAGCTTGACTTCCGCGAGTGTAAGAAACTCTTTCTTGACTTCCTTCCACTCGATTTTCTCAAGGAAGTCATTGACATTCTCGCGGAGATATTTCTCCTGATAAGCCATTTTCAGCAAGGCACGGAATGTCGACCAATATCCTGCCGCCGAATTGTGTGAGATTGGCCCTTTCCCATTGTTATGCTGACGTTGGGCAGAGAGAAGATAAGTACGGAAGCCCTTGCAGAAGTCAACTGTCAGATCGCAGAAACGGCACTTGCCCTTGCAGTAGATTTCAAAGTGTCGGAGAACGCAGTCCCATTTCTGATACTTCTGACGGCATTTCTGCTTGAAGTAGGCAAGAAAGTCCATGCGCAGCTTCTCCTTATCAAGAAAATCGAACTGCTCGTTAAGCAACTGCTCGAAGCGACGGCAGCGGATAGCTTCAGCCTTTTCAAGCATTGAGGAGTTAAACTGACGCTCCCGCTCATTCTTGGGCGAGGCATAGATATAGATACCGAGGGTTTCACGGCGGCTCATCCGGTTGGTATGAGGATTACGGATGGCAGGATAGAAATCAAGGTAGAGCGATATGCGTCCACCCGAAATAGCCTTCTGACGAAGGAAAACTTTGGTGCATGTATTCATACGCGTTTGATTTAGAGATTTGATGCGAAGGTAGGGAGTGTTCAAATAGTGGACTCAAACACCCTGTTAAGGGCAATTCCCACCGATAGCCCACCGTAGTTCCACCGCATCAAATCTTGGGTGGAGAAAACAGATTATCAAGCTCTTGCTTTGATATTTTGACGATTCTTCCGACCTTAATCTTGCTTATGCCATAGGTCTTTACATAATGATAAATTTGGTCGCGTGTCATGTTGTACTTTTCAATTGCCTCCGGAATCGTATAGTATTCCGGCTCATTGACTGCAACACCTTTTGCCTTGTCGAAATGCCATTTTGAATAGCGGGCTTCACAACCTATTTTCATTTTCGGAATTCTCTCCTTTAAGACAAGATTATAGATTGCCGAGAGCGACATGCCATAACGCTCCTGTATCTCCGCAGCGGTGTACCATTCGGTAATTTCTTCTTTCCGATGCAGTTTGGGAAGGGGGTTAAGTGTCAAGCGTTTGCGGTTTAACTGGTTCAAGCCATCTCGCAGAAAGTGACTGAAAGTGAGCGAAGTAGCAATTTTGTCATATCCTGGGCTGTCTCAGCTCCATTATGTGCAACCATATCAGTTGCTTATTTCAATGGCAAAGTTAGCGATTGTCAGACAAATAACCAAATTTGATCTGGCATCTCAGCCACTGTAATTATTACCACGGTAATAATTACGGCGGTAATAAAATTTGACAGTTATTCTTCTTCGTAGTAATATGAGTAGTCGATGCCTTTCATGAACATCTCGCGGTCAGTAATACGATCGGTGAGAGCCGGTCTGATAAGATTCTTGATTGAAGCGGAATCTACCACGCTTGCAACCATTGCATCCATATATTCCGATTTCCCGACCTTACTCCAGTCGACACAAAGTTTTAATGACCTTTTCAGCATCATATCTAGCCAGATACGTGTGCTGCGGCCATTGCCTTCCATAAATGGATGAGCCACGTTCATCTCCACATACTTGTCCATAATCTCATCGAATGTAGTTTCCGGCATCCTCTCAATAGTGGACAGCGAAGTAGGTAGATACTGCACCATAGCAAACTGAAAACCACCCTTGGCAATATTCTTAGTACGTATCTTACCGGCAAAGTCATATAATCCACCGAAGAGATATGAATGAATTTGCTGCAGACCCATTACTGTTCCTACCTCAATGGTCGACATCAACGAGCTATCCCACAACTCGTATGCCTTGTCACGACTTTTATTGTCAAGCTGGTCTTCTCCCGTGATTAGCCATTTCGCAAACGCCATTGCATTTCGGCTTGGGGTGGCATCAATGAGAGAAAGTATGTCTGCTTGCGAGAGGCAATCTGTAAGATAACGTTTCCCGTCAGCAGCAGCCATCTTCAGTTGGTTACATTTTGTAACCAACTCGTTTCCGTCTTTTGCCAGACGGTGCTTCATCACTTTCCAGTAATTGCGTGGATTCTTGCTTTCAGTGAGAATTGCAATAACATCTACTACCGAGAAGAGCCACTGAGAGTTAGCGCTATCCCATGCTGCACGCACTTCGCGGTCATTGAAAAATCGTATTGATATTTTGTCGCTCATGATTCAGATTTGTTTATGATCCAAGTGGCATTATTCTTTGCTCCGATACGTGAGAGGATTGCTTTCTCTTTTAGGGAGGCAATGGCGCGATCAACCGTTCGCTTGCTCAGTCCGGTTTTGGTTGCAATGGCTGCGATTGAGATTTGAGGATTCTCTTGAATCATCTTTATTACAGCCATCTCCTTCAGGGAAAGGTGCGCGGTTAAACGCATTGGCGTTTCCAAAACGTCATTTTGGCGTTTAGCGTCCTTTGAAACGTCAGACTGACGTTTATCTTCACTCCATCTGATGTGAAGTGTGCGATTTCGCAAGTCGGCAGGTACGCCAAACACCGCAAAGTTCATGAAGCGTTCAAGTGGCTCAAATGTGCGGTGAATCCCATTGGGGATGTTCTCATATTGAGACCTAACCAACGCATTCCGAAAGAACCATGAATGTTTGGCAAAACTCTCATTGTTGACATCAAAGCCGAAACTACGGAGATACTTTATCAGGAACACGGCAGTAGTGCGGGTATTGCCCTCGCCGAAAGCGTGAATCTGCCAAACGCTTGATATGAATCGGGCGATATGGTTGATCGCCTCCTGTGCGGAATGGCTACTATAATCAAACTTCTTTTCCTCAGAGAAATCAAATGTCATCAGGTCCATCAAATTCCCGGCATTGGCATATTCGATTGTATCACCATCAAGAATCCACTGATTCTTAGTGATATTATATGTGCGGAACAATCCGGCATGAGGCAGAATACCCTTGAAAAGATAGCCGTGAATATGTGCCAACTCCATAGGAGAGAAAGTAAAAGCCTTTTGCGCCAACAGAGCATTGATTCGTTCAGATACACCGTCCGCCTCAAGAGTTCTGTCCGCCTCTGCCTTTTCCCGCACATCTTTCTGCTGATAGTACTCTTCAAGTCGATGGCGTACATCTTCAGTGCTTATCTTCCCTTCGATATTCTCTTTAGCTTGCGATACAAGAAAATCCGATGGCGTCAACCCATCAACCTGCTGCAAGCCGATGGCAATAGACCAGTTCTTCGCCCTTTGCACCTTATCCGGCTCAGAGGAACGCAAATACTGCTCAAACTCCTGATATTTATCTTGGTATGCCATGATTACATTCATTAAAGACTTCCGATATTCGTCTGCCAAGCATCAGCCTTCTCTTTATGTCCCTGATCCTCGTGAACTATATATTCGTCAAACTCCGACATTGTTGTTAATTCGAATTCTATTGTCAAAATCGCTGGCAAATGCGCAAATCGAGCGGTATGTTCTATCTAGGTTCCAACCGTCCTTGAACTCAATACGGTTGGCTTCCACTTTTCTCTGCATCAACATACCTTCAACATTTATATGTAATGACATAATAATATAGAGACATCAAAGTAGGTTAATTCATGAAAGGATACTCAGTCGTCATATTTATAATCAGGGAAAGGTATAGCTTTAGTCATCTCAGTCAAATCAACATTCTTAAATGTGGCTATATTATGCAACCGGATGTTGAAATCGTCAATTAACTGGGTATACTTATCCTTAATATAAATGAAATTTTGATGCTCCTTAATCTCATTGTCAATAGGGTCAAAGATGCTTTTAAACTCCTTAACAGCTTTCTTGAAAAATTCTGGAGTGCCAGATCCGAATGACACCATCGTGACTTCAAGCATATATTCCTTTAGTTCGTCCAACAGCCAAGTATACCCCTCCGCCTTTTGAGGCATGGATAAAGAATAAGGAATTGCTTGCATAAGGGAAAGCACCGCATTAAGAGTCTGGAGACAATCTTTGTGATATAACCTTGCGAGGATAATATTGAATCCTTCCTGTTGTTGTAAATTTATGGAATTGGTTTCCTCTCTCTGGTGTTCAAGTTCTTTTCTCAGACTTTCGAGTTGTGATAATTTGTTCCGGAAGTCCAAAACGTTGAAAATTTGGTATCCGATTAGTAAAGTTACAGAAATGCCTATAAAAGCCCCCATAACGCCAATAAATGTTGAAATGTCAACTACACTGGATGCTTTAACCTTAACAAAGAATAAAGCAAGTGTTATTAGCGAAAACGATAAGCTTATAAAGCCACAATATATGCTCAGTTTGTTTCTCATATTCAGATAGTACTTAGTCTTTTCTTTCCATTGCTGCTAATAATGCTTTCAAACCTTTGTTTTCAGGGGTGTCAAGAATCTGAATGTTGTCAAGTGTTCCCAATCTCAAAACATCATCACATATTTTGACTCTATTAAGCATTGGCATAAGAATGGATTTGCTGTGATTGATGAAATCGTGAATTTCCTTTACTTTTGTGGGGATTTTGTAACCGCTTTTACTGCTAGCAATTACAACTCCTTCATCTCTTAAGCCAGCGATGATCTTATTACGGAATGTAGTTTTGTTCATTTCATTGTATCCTATGCGGCTAAGATGACCAATCAGTTCTTTGGTTAAAATGTAATCTCGCATAGGATTATTAATTGCTCTAAAAAGAAGATATGTCAAGATTGCAGTGCGCTGAGCTTCTACTTCGTCATCGCTTCTTTGGTGCGTAACGATATAATTATAGGCTTTTCTATAACAAATTTCAGCTATCTCTTTATCCTCATCTTCGGAAAATGCTGTATTTGATAGAAAATCATTGAAAGTTCTTGGATAATATAGAATTGGGAACATATGGTTCTTTATGATTCCGGCAAAATCTATATTGCATTTTTTATCATAAACAGATTCATCAATGTTTCGAGCCAGTGATCCAGCTATGAAATCTGCAAGTTGGATTATCACGTTTGATTTGCTATCTTCAAACGTGATGTCAAATTCATCAAACAAACTTGGATTTGGATTCCTCTTTTTTGCGTACTCTACGAATCCATTCAGGAACTCGCGGCTGCCCATACCATCATTATGTAGACGAAGTCTGCTAATGTTGGAGCGTAAATGCTCATAAATCCTCTGATAAAGGAATTTATAGAAACTTGTTTTGTATTTGAGTCCTGATTGAGAACTCAGTTTGTGCTTATCAATTACCAAAAGCAGTATATTGAAATCAAGTTTGGCAAGTTTTTGAAGAATCCTTGCTCTTCGAGTATGATTCTTACCTACAGAACTCGATTTCATTTCCCCAGATTGGAATTCCTGCTTTCTGATTATTTCCACTCCAGATTCAAGAGCTTTTACTTTCGACTCCGGCACAAGTATGGCTGCGATGATAAAATGAGAGGATGCTCCTTGTTTTGAAACATCCAAATTCGAATTCCCGAATTCATCTAAATAAACGTGCGTTAGTTCCATTGTTTGACGCTTCTATGACGGTTCTATTTATGATTGGTATTTAGATTGGTGTTAATGGCTGATTTTTTACAGATTATAGGATTAGCACTTACTCGGGTCTATAAAACTCGCCGCCAGAGATGTCGAAGAAGCGGTCAAAGAAGTCTTTGAGTTTCGCAATGACTGATTTCTTCTTTTCGGCTCTCTTGGCGCCGGCTCCTCCAAATAAGCCCATTGGCGGAAGTATCTCGGCAATGGCAGTGCCGCTCTCTTTCACTCCACCTTCGCGGAATGATTGACTGACAAAATCAAAAGTCTTATCGCGTTTGAGGTTTTCTGCGGTGATAATATCCTCAATCTGCTGTTGTTGGCTCTGACGCACAAATTCATGCCATTGGTCGTGAACGTCGTTTTCGGGCGTATGACTCTCGATGAAGTCCTCAATAAGTTCTTTCTTGTTGCGGAGGTCGGGCGAAGCCTCGACCGATTTCATGGCCTTGATAATGATTTCTCGGTCGTGGTTCTCATCTCCGTCAAGCTGACCCACAAGAAACAGGATGTAGTCGATATTGATTTCAATCGACTTCATCAGCTCCATCTCAAAAACGAGGTCATCATTGATGTTTGTCAGTTCACCTTTCTTCGGACGGTATTTGTCGTGCAGTTCATTGTAAAAGCCTCGGTAATCGACAAAATCATCGTCTGAAATGATGTGATTGTCGGCAAATTCATCGAAGGTCACAAGGATGTTGTAAGCCCGAAGTATAGTGCCGAATAGCTTGATAAACTCTTTCTCGGCGGTTTCTCCAAGTATCGGAGTGCCGAGAGGGTATTTTGCGAGAAGTTCCTCAATAAGCTCTTTCCAACCGGGATGATGTTTTCCCTGCTCATCATCATAGCCGAAGAAATAGTCATCAAAAGTCTTCAGTAATATAAGCCCGGCGGCATCTTTGTTGCCGAAAAGTTGTAGGCAGTCGTTTGTGGCCTTTTCAAGATTACGGAAACAGACTATATTGCCATGGTCTTTGATGGAATTGAGTATGCGGTTGGTACGCGAATAGGCTTGCAACAATCCGTGATAACGAAGGTTCTTGTCAACCCATAGCGTATTGAGCGTTGTGGCATCGAAGCCTGTGAGGAACATATTCACCACAATGAGCAAATCGACTTCGCGGTTTTTCATGCGAAGCGACAGGTCTTTGTAGTAATTCTGGAATTTATCGGCCGAAGTGTCGTAGCTTGTGCCAAACATATCGTTATAGTCCTCAATGCACTTTTCAAGAAAGTCCCGGCTCGGCTGGTCGAGTCCGTCGGTATCTTCAGGTGATTCATCTTCTGTGTCAACGTTAGGCGAGTAGCTGAAGATAGTTGCGATTTTAAGCCGCTTGTCGGGCGGCAGGAGTTTGTTGTGCCTCTGTAACTCAGAGTAATAGAGCTTAACAAACGGTATTGAGGCGACTGCAAAGATAGAGTTGAATCCTGTTAGTCGTGTTTTGGCTTTAATCTCTTTGACCTTGTTGCGGTCTTTGGCGGTTGCCACTTCACCGACATTGGTCAGTTTAGAGAAAGTGTAGCTGCGGGCATCACGACGAGTTTTCTGCGCAAAGTGCTCCATGATGTATTTCGATACCAGTGAGATGCGCTCCGGAGCCATCAATGCTCGCTCTCGGTCAATATTGCTCACCTGCTCATCGAGTATTTCATCTTCTTCACGCATGGTGCGGATATAGTCAACCTTAAACGGCAACACATTTTGGTCGCGGATGGCATCAACTATCGTATAGCTATGGAGTTGGTCACCAAAAGCGCCCTCGGTAGTTGTGAACTCGACGTTGCGTATTGCTCCGGCATTGTCGGGAAATATCGGTGTGCCGGTAAAACCGAACATATGGTATTTCTTGAATTTCTTGGTGATAGCCTTGTGCATATCGCCAAACTGCGAGCGGTGACATTCATCGAAAATCAAGACGGTATGCTGACCGTAAACCTTATGTTGCGGATTGCGGGCGATGAAATTGGAAAGCTTCTGAATGGTGGTGATGATGATTCGGGCATTAGGGTCATCGAGCTGCTTTTTAAGCACCGCAGTAGATCCGTTGGAGTTGGCCGCGCCTTTCTCAAAGCGGTCATACTCTTTCATCGTCTGATAGTCGAGATCTTTGCGGTCAACTACAAACAGCACCTTGTCAATCTCATCGAGCCGTGATGCAAGCCTCGCGGTCTTGAATGATGTGAGGGTCTTGCCCGATCCGGTTGTATGCCAGATATAGCCGCCTCCTTCACGCTTGCCGTATGTCTTGGCGTTGGTGGAGGTTTTTATGCGCAGCAGAATTTCTTCTGTGGCAGCAATTTGGTATGGGCGCATTACCAACAAAAGATTCTCCGACGTGAATACACAATATTTAGTAAGAATGTTCAGGAGTGTATGCTTTGAGAAGAACGTCTGAGTGAAGTCCATAAGGTCATAAACAGGCTCATTGTTTTTGGTTGCCCAATAGGACGTGAATTCAAACGAGTTTGAGGTTTGCTTCTTCCCTTTACCTTTGCCATTTTTCTGATTTGCTTTGCTGACGGCATCACGGGTGGTATTGCTGTAATACTTGGTAAGAGTGCCGTTGGAAATTACGAAAATCTGCACAAACTCATACAATCCGCTTCCTGCCCAAAAAGAATCACGCTGATAGCGGTCAATCTGGTTGAATGCATCCTTTATGCTTACACCGCGACGCTTCAATTCCACATGGACGAGCGGAAGACCGTTGACAAGGATTGTCACATCATAACGGTTGTCAAAAGCCCCACCTTCCGGCACATACTGGTTGATGACTTGAAGCGAATTGTTGTGGATGTTGATTTTATCGATAAGCGAGACATTGACAAGAGATCCGTCTGGGCGTGTCCAAGCCTTGACGTTGTCCTCCTGTATGGTCTTGGTCTTCTCAACTATACCCATATTGGGGTTACCGATAAATTCATTGAAGAAGTCAGACCATTCTTTATCTTCGAAAATAATATTGTTGAGCCGTTCAATCTGGTGACGGAGGTTGGCAATCAACTCTTTTTCCGAGGTGATTGTCAGATATTCGTATGCTTGGCGAGTGAGCCGTTTGATGAAATCGCTTTCCATCTCTGCTTCACTCTGATATTGCGCGGCATTGTAATAACCCGGCTCGAACTCGGCAACAACCGTCGATTCCGGATTCTCCGACACCATTTGATACTGCTCTGCCATATATTATGCGATTTGTTTGAAAGTCAATAATTTGTTGCGGTAATATTCATATTGCTCCTTGACAGCTGCTATTTCAGCGGGGAGGCCGGTAGTGAGGTCGTTTACCAGCGTCTCAAAGCGGTCAAGGATGGAAGCAATTTTTACTTGAAGTTCATACTCGGGTACTGGAATTATTACTTTAGCTAAATCAGTACCTGAAACGGAACATATTTTAGCTTCATTAGCATACATCCGTACCTGCTTATGATATTTAAGAGATCGACATACATGAGAAACAAAGTTAGGATACATTTCACTTTTGAAAATGAAACAGGCATCATGCACTGCTGCCGGTTCATCACCAAGCCATGCGAGAGCATTACCAAGATCATCTTTGTTTTCGCCAGCTGCCACTATAACCACATCGTTCTTGTTGGCATATCTCATTTTCTTAGCAACGTCATCATTGATGAAGCCGGGTGTCTTATCTGCATATAAGCCATAATGAGTATACATATCTCCATAGTGAATACATGGGACACCATTATCCACTATGTCTGTCCGAACAAAGCGTTTGCCACGAATAAATGTGCCAATTTCGCCCATAGCTTTCCAAGTAATTTTGTAACTATGCCCCCCCAGGTAGTTACGTCATCCATCTTTTGCTCACCATCGGTCCCGCAGCCGCAGGCGGAGGGATTGAAGGTGAGTAAAAGATTGCGATAATATTCATATTGCTCTTTACGTGCTTGCAGCTCCGCTTGCAGCTCCGCTTGCAGCTCCGCTGCGTAGTCCGCGAAGCGGTCGAGAATTTTCACAATTTCCTCCTGTACCTCAATGGGTGGAACGGGAATCGAGATTTCTGAAAGGGCCGATTGGGAGATGTTTGGGACAGAGCCAATTCCAGTAAATTTCTTAACTTCAGATTGAAAACGAGTATCTTGAAGAATATAGTTGAGATACGATGGATTGACTTGAATATTTTTTAATACAACAAGCTGAGGATTTATTGTTGCCTTACATGGGAGATTTTTGATTAACGCACATTTACCAACAGATGCAGTTTTAGTAAAAACGACGTCTCCTTCTTCAATCATTATTTCTGGAGATTCATAATATTTATCCCATGAAATATAGGTTGAATTATTATAGTCGATAACTTCATTGACTATATTCGATGGGCTTAAGGATATGGCACCTTCGTTATTTGGAACTATATCTTTTCGTGTGTAACCGCGAAAACCAATTCTACCCTTAATTTCGCATATCTGTCCTAATTGTTTGTAAGGTACTCCGTTTGGACAATGATGATTGATAAGTTCTTGTAGTTTGCTCATATTGTTTCGGCTTCAAGTTCTTTGATTATAGCATCGATTTCGGCACGGAGCTTGTTTTCATGCTCTACGATGCGGGCAATGCGGGCGTTGAGCTCTTTTATATCGGTTTGAGGGCGGGTGTCCTCGGCCTCGACGTATGAGCTGACGGAGAGGTTGTAGCCGTTTTCGGCGATGGTAGCGTTGTCTACGAGTGCTGAGAAATGTTTAACTACCTTTCGGTCTGCATATTCGACAACAATAGCATTAATATTATCGGGCGAGAGTTTGTTTTTGTTGCCCTCATGCACAAAGAGTTGGGATGCATCGATAAAAAGGGTCTTATTCTCTTTCTTAGACTTCTTCAAAACAATGATACAAGTGGCAATTCCTACTCCGAAGAAAAGGTTCTGCGGTAGTTGGATTACAGTATCAACATAGTTGTTATCAACAAGGTATTTACGAATTTTTTGTTCATCGCCACTGCGATATAGAACGCCGGGAAATTCGACTATTGCGGCTGTGCCTTCAGTGGATAGCCATGCGAGCATGTGCATGGTGAAGGCAAGGTCGCTCTTGCTTTTTGGTGCGAGAACACCGGCTGGGGCAAATCGGAGGTCATTGATGAGCAATGGGTTATCTTTGCCCACCCACTTTGTGGAATAAGGTGGGTTGCTGACTATGGCATCAAAAGGTTCGTCATCCCAATGGTATGGCTCGAGCAGCGTGTCGCCATTGTGGATGTCAAACTTATTGTAGTTGATGTTGTGGAGGAACATATTGATGCGGCAGAGGTTGTAGGTGGTGATGTTCAACTCCTGTCCGAAGAATCCCTGTTTCACATTGTCGGCACCGAGTATCTTGGCGAATTTAAGCAGCAAGGAGCCGGAGCCGCAAGCAGGGTCGTAAACCTTGTTTACCCACTGGCGGTTGTGGCTGACTATACGGGCAAGCAGTTCGCTGACCTCCTGAGGAGTGTAGTATTCGCCACCGCTCTTTCCAGCATTTGAGGCATACATCGCCATGAGGTATTCATATGCGTCGCCAAAAAGGTCAATCTGATTATCCTCATAGTCGCCTTTCAGGTCGATGCCTCCGATGTTGTTGAGGATCTTAGTGAGTTGTTCGTTTCGCTTCTCAACAGTGCCGCCGAGCTTATTGGAGTTGACATCAATGTCAGCAAAGAGTCCTTTGAGGTCATCCTCGCTCTCTGTGCCGACAGCCGATGCTTCGATAGCCTTGAATATTTCAGAGAGTGTTACATTTAGATTGGGGTCATTCTTTGCTTGCTTACGCACGTTGCAAAATAATTGCGACGGCAGAATGAAGAATCCTTTTTCACGCACAAGGTCCTCCTTGGCGGCAATAGCTTCCTCATCGGAGAATGAAGTATAGTCAAAGTCGGCATCACCGGCTTCGCGTTGCATACGGTTGATGTAATTTGTGATGTTCTCCGAAATAAAGCGGTAGAACAATATGCCGAGGACGTAGGACTTGAAATCCCAGCCATCGACCGAGTTGCGCAGGTCTTCGGCTGTAGCCCAGATAGCCTTGAAAAGTTCCTGTTTCTGTTGGGTGCTTGTCGCCATTGATAATAAAAACGCGAAAACTCCACGAAGTAGCATCTGAAGGCTGACCTAATCGAGCTATGCTCGCTTTGCATCCGCAAAGAATGCCTGTAACGACTACTCAGGAGTTCTCAAACAGTTTTCGGCTCGTGCCGGTTGTATTTTCTATTAATTGGTCATTTTCAGATAGACGTTACTATTCCTTTTACAAAATTACACATTTTATTTGAGCGAGACAAGGCGTTGAGGGAGAAAAAAGTAGCTCTACATTGGGCAAATATGGTTTTTGTCGGGTGTGGAGCTACGATGTGAGGATTATTCCGCCGGGGTGTAGAGGCGTTTCAGGCGATCAAGGGAGTGGGCGTGGCGGAGGGAGTCGCGGTAGGCGATGTCTTGTTGCCAACGGCCGGTTTGCCAGTCGCGGTATTGCTTTGGGAAGTTCTCGCGGTAGAATTGTCCGAAGGCGATGGCTTCGGCGTTGTCCTCATACCAGCGGTCGAGTTGCCCGATACGGTTCTCATAATCACGTCTTGTGTCGGATGCCGAGCGCGACACAAGTATGCTGCCCATTATGCAGATGCCGACAACCAAGCCTACAATTCCGAATGTGGGAAGGTGTAACCGGAACACGTCGCTCCAACTCTTGAAGTTGTCATCAAGACGCTTGCGGTCATCTTCGGAAAGGGTTGCATCAATGGAGGTCGGGATAGAGTCGAGTTGCCGTTCCAATCGGTCATGAAAGATGGCGCGGATAGTCGCCTCGTCGCGTAGCATCATTCGGATTTCACAGGCGTGACCAAAGTCTTTCATCGTTCCGTCATCGTCAAGCAGTGCCTCAAACACCGCTCCGGCAAGTTCCTCGCTCGATTTGGCAGAAGCCTCAAAGCAGCGTGTGGCATCCTCGATGCGTGAGACGAGTTCTGCGAGATTGGCAATATCTTTCTTATCAGGCGTTTCCGGCAGGTTTGCCGAAGATGGTACATTGTCAAATGGGTTGCTCATTATCGTTATTGTTTGTGAGTGATTGTTTTGCGTTAGAGAGTTCGGTCGCTATGTATTTCAGCGCGTCAATCGCCCATTGGTCGCATTGCTTCTGAGTGTTGACGTGGCGTGCTATCTGGTTGAGATTGTTCTTCATGCCGATGAGGTCGCGGAGCCACTGGCGCGTTTCAGGTGAACGATCAGGAATCTTGCGCCGCATAACAATCAGTCGGCAAAGGTGGCTCAATTTTACACCCCGCTCATTCGCTTTCGCCTCCAGTGTCTCGCGCTCGGAGCGTGACAGTCGGAATGTTATGCGTTCCGATAGGTTCTCAACGGGATTGCGCTTGTTTCGTTGCAAGGCAGATGGTTGTTTCTTCATATTCTGAATTTTAGAGTTTTATAATTTGTAGCCGTTCCGGCGTTTCCATTCATCGTCAAGGTCATCGGAACTATGACTGTCACGAATCTCATGTTCGGCATTACGGGAACTACCGGATGGGGCATCTTTTATTCTCGAATTATGCTTTGACTTTGAGGGAGAATAAGTTGGCCGAGATTGCTTTGAGGGAGAAGGGGCCAAAACAGTAGCAGGGAGAATACTCATGTCAATGCCGAGGTCTTTCTGCAAACTGTATTGACGTTCTTTGCCGTCGGAGTCAACCATTCTGACGCATAGCCCTTTCTTCGGGTCATGGAACAGTGTCAACCCCTCGGACGCCAATGTTCCGATAAAATCCGGAGAGTCGCGCGCGGCCTTTTCGATGATATACTTCAACCGGGCTTTGCGTTTTTTGGCTTCCTCTACGGCTCTTTTGCGGCGCATACGTTCATCAATCTGAGATTGAGAATCAGATGGCTTGTGCTGACGGCGTGTACGTTCTTTCCTCCTCCGACCCACAGCTTCCAGATGAGCCTTTTCCCGCTCGGCTGCTTTCTTTGGTGCTTCAAGTCCATATTTCATTGCAATACAGGCGGCTGCACGGTTGGCGTTCTTGTTGATGAAATTATCACGAAAACGCTTGCCGTTGACATCGGTAGTTCGGATTACGATGTGATAATGCTCGTTATCCGTATTGTCATGCCTGGCAACGATATACGGACACGCCGAAACATCATTGCCACGTGCCGAAAGCTCATCAAGAAAGTCACCGATAATAGTTCTCACCTTATCGCGTCCGTTATCAGGCATAGAGCGGAGCAGGGCTGTTTCTTCCGGTGTGAACGAGATGATAATCGTATAGCATTGTGTCCTGTAATTATTCGCGGTGGCGATCCAATCAGCGGCCTGTTCAGCCAGAGCCGCCGACAAGTCGGTGAAGTTAGCCAATAAAATTGTGCCGTCCTTCCCATGATTTTGCGCATAGCTCAGGCTATGGGAAATGTCGGACGATTTTCCTACAACGGCATTCATTTTATGGCTGAGTTAGCACGGCTCGAAACCGCAGGTTTCACAAATCGTCTGTCATACAAATCGGGTCGAGGGGTTTCCCATTGCAAGGGTGTTTTTTCGGGCCGGAGCGAAAGCGGAGTGTCTGACAAAAACACATCTTGCAGAGCCACGCGAATCCAAAAGAAATTCGAGCTTCTCATAACTTCAAGCCTCCATCCGTGCGGTCGATTACCGCGCTCTTTTTCTCACCGAGCGTCGGGGTATGTGTAACCTTTGGCTTCGGTTCGGGTTGTCGGACAATCCGCTCATCGGCTTTTACGGATTGAACGTGCTGCGTCTCCCTCCATTTTCGATAACTTTCCGGCACTTTCGGAGCGTATCTTCCAAGCAAGGAACCATAGCCACGATACAGGTCTGAACGATTGATGGCGGTGCCCTTGATTGCATCATTTATTGCGGTGAACAGACGCGCTCCGTCTTCCGTTGCAGACATAAAGCAGCGTACTTCAAGACAGTCGGGATTAGCTTTCAGATACTCGCAAGCCTCGCGGATGCCTTTTCTGCCGTTGAGAATGATATGGTAGCGACGAGCCATCACGGGATATACACCGTTACGTTCGACAGACTCCATAAGAGCCATGAAGTCGAGCGGATTCTCATACACCATGCACACCTGGTCTTTCCGCCGTTCGCCAAATACAGTCATTCCCGGCTCTCCGATTTGTCGGAATGATTTGCCGTTGAATGCGATGAAGTTGTCCGAGTCTTCCCCGCAGCGGAATGCAATGACACGCTCCGAACCTTTGCCTTTGGCTTTCGGTAACGAACCTTCAAGGGAGAAGTGCCGAACAGTATTCATAGATAGCCCGATGCGGGTTATCATACATCCGATAGCGGTATCTTTTGGATGGCAGGTATCTGTAAAATCCCAAACAGGGCGGCTGATAGGAGAGTATGGAAATTGCGATGGCAAATTCTCCCGCTCCGAATATAGTTTTTCAACCATTTGCATTGCTCTCGAGAAGTCATCGCCGTCTGCAATATCATACTTTCGTGCCAAATCGGAGGCAGAACCGAAAGAGTCCGGATTCTTGATTGCCCATTCATTACGGGCGGTGTTCACAGTCAGCTTGCCACCGTCAGGCAATAGATAATGCCGGAGAGAGCGGCGTTGCGATTGGCAAACTAGGCCGATAGCCATGCAGACATCATCAACAGGAATTATGGAGTCAAACTCCATCGCAGAGATAGATTTATTCATATTCTTGTAAAAATTGAGATTTATAACAGCTTGTCCCGAATGTCCCAATGACCCACGAAAATTTCCAAAAGCCACAGAATATTTTGATGCACAACCATAGTATTCTATTTCCCTTTTGTAAAGTTGATTGGAGTTAAGGGGGACATTTGGGTCGGTTGGGTCAGAATGGGGCGTCTTCATTTTGGCTGAAATTGAGTATCGAGGGATTGACAGGTATATTGCACCGTACCCAGGGGCGTTTAACTCGTCCGTCAGCACCGCAATAGTCCGGGTGCATGCCCGGCAGTTTCTCCTTTTCCGAACGTTCCCATCCTGAGATATGCTCCATCAGTGAATTTATGTATTGCGATGAGTAGCGGTAGGATGTCCGTATGGTGTCGTTTGGCAATTCCCGCTTGATCATTTTCGGCGAGACTATTAAAAGCGGTTCGGTTCCAATCTGCTTATATTGGTCATCAAGATACGATGAAGAATCCACCGCCCATTGTTGCCACTGCAAACGGCGTGACAGGGGCCAACCCGCGTATGCTGTCGGCACAGGACGATTTAGAAATGCCTCAATCTCCTCAAGCAGTTCATCGCCTGCGGCAGTGGTATATTCAGCCTGTCGTTGATTTGCGGCGTCCTCCAATTCTGACGAGAGATACAGCGGTTCATTGAGCGTGTAATAATGACGGGCCTCGGCCCACAGTTGCGATACCTCGGATTTCAACGCATCAATCCAATCCATAACTTCACCATTTCCTTTTATTGGGATTATCCACCAACGGCGGTTGCCATTGCAGCTTTGCAGGAACTCCGTCTCGTTGGTTGTGGCTGCGAATACATTGCTCCGGGGTATAGACTCGCTCTTCCGTGCGTATGCCGGACGCACGTCATCGCGCACACGGCTGAGAAATGCTTTGGCTGCCTCGGCGTCATGCGCACGCTTCATGCCGTTGAGTTCGGAGATTTCCACAATCCATGCTCCGGTTATATCCTCAATTTTCGTTTTGTCATCATGCGCGAATGAGAATGAATCGGAGAACCATTCACCGGCAATGATGCTGAGAAATGTACTCTTGCCGACACCCTGTGGCCCGGTGAATGTAAGGATATGGTCGAATTTGCAACCGGGAGCAAATGCACGCGCCACGGCTCCAATCATCCATTTACGAGTCTGTGCGCGAGTCAACGGAGTGTCCTCGGCACCGAGGTAGCGTATAACCACAGTGTCGATGCGCTCAACATAATCCCAGCTATCAGACATGATGAAATTCTGTACTGGATTGAAACCTCGCTCCTTCGAGGTCGTTTTCAGCATTTCAAGAATACGCGGTTGTGACAGTTGCAACCCGTATTGATTTTCAAAATACAGGCAGATTTTACCGACTGATTCATCATCAATACGATTGTCGCGCTCGTTGCAGAAGTCAGGGCATTGCGTTATATCCCGTTTTGTAAAGCGGTCAAAATGGACTTTCGACAGTTTGGGGTCGTTAAGTAGAATCAGTTTGATGTTCTGCCCGGTTTTCTCAATCTGGTTGTTATCGTTCAGGGTCAACTTCAATTCCCAGTCATCACTATCATTTGTATCATGTGTCCCGATGCCATGTATCAGCTTCTTTCTTACGGCAATATCCTCACGGCAAAGTTTGAGCATCGCTTTGTAGGAGGGGAGACGCTTCATCGCAGTCCCATCCTTAATGCTTGCATCAAGTTCGCCAAAACGGTAATGCCTGACAATGTTGAACGCATTTCTCGGCACATCGCTGTCATTACACCATGCAACCTGCCTGTCGCTGTCAATGGCAACAGTCATTTTTGTTTCACCGGGCAATGCGTATGTCCCCGGCTCATTAAGCGGAGCAAGACTTCTGGCAAGGAACTTCTCAATAGCCTCTGCACAGGTGTAAGCACGGCAAAAGGCATCTTCCAGAGCATTTGCGCCGCTTCTCATAGCAACCTCCTTCCACGCGCGCTATTGCGCATACCTTTGGTCATAGCCTCCACCTGTTCCTCGACGGTAGGCTGACCGGTGCGGCGGTTGTCGGTCAGCCATCGGCGAAGCTCCGAGGGGAGAAACAAAAGATTCCGTCCGGGTTTATAACACGGTATGCGTCCTTCCTGCACCAGCGCGTATATCCTCGATGGCGACAGATGAAGAAGTTTGGACGCTTCATCAACGCATATCATCTCCTCGTCCTTGACAGAGGCTTTGAGGGAGAAGATATGTTGCGATAGTTTATTGACTGTTTCGGTCAGGGCATCGACTTTCTCTTCAAGCCGAGCCATGTTCTGAGGCATAGCCTCAAATGTAGGTTCTTTAATCATTATGGCGGAAGCGATTGGTTTTGAATCGCACCGCAAAGGTCTCCGGAGATAAGGCGGTTATCAAGTTATTACGCTGATAACCTATGAATAACCGATAACCGAACTATGAAAGCACCGGCAAATTCTCCGTATCAGGGAAAACGTATGGAACAAGAGGCTTAGGCGGATTAATCAACGGCAACACCTTGAAATTCTCGACACGGAGTTTTGATGGGATATTACCAATATCATAACCGCTGAGGGTCATCGGAAAACTCTTTTTGAGAAACAGGGCTGTGGTCACGCCCAATTTCTTCTGAGTTCCTGATAGTAGTCTTTTACTTACATTCCAACCGAAATGAAGTAGATCGTCAGATTTCAGATGTCTGTTGATGCTTGTTTCGACAGCGATATAATTTTCATCACCAGTCAATTCCGTGATATTATTGAGCAGAATATCAATTTGTGCCGGAGTAAATATCTTTTGGAATGTCGCTTTGGTATAAGACGCAATTTCTGCCCACTGCTCCTCTTTCCTGCGTCTGTTTTCCTCCTCAGATTGTCGGATTAGTTCGGCATTATCCTGACTGATAGTCTCAGTAAGGGTTGAATCCACCTCAACAACTTTATTTGCTGGTATTATCCTCGGCCGATTCTTAATATATCCGTCAACAAGATATGCGATTAATCCAATAATGGATATAACGATAGTCATATTCATTATCAAACAGATAATCAATGAATCAGTAGTGTTTATAATATAATACCTGAGGCAGAAAATGGCGCAGATAAAAAGCGCGAGATTCGCCACGTTCCATAACCGTATATTATTATGAGTTGTGTTTCCTTTCATTTGTATAGAGTTTTTAGAGTGCAAAATTATTATGACCGGAGTGCTAAATAATAAATTCCGAACAGTTTTTTGTCCGACAAAATTATATTTCAAATTTCATCCCGGCATTGTTTTTGGACAGGTTTATTGTATCGAAATAATCAAATGACACTGACCGATATAATATGCCATCCTATGAACATGATAAAAGCCACCGTTTGGGGCGGTGGCTCGTAATGAATGGCTGAAAAAGTGACGATTATACGTCCTTTGGCTTGATGGTAATTTTGCCGAGTGTTTCGAGCAGGGCGGTCGGGACTTCGTGGGTGTAGCGCATGGTGGTGCCGATGTCCTTGTGGCACATGGATTGTTGAACGGCATACGGATTGCTGTTGGCCGCAAATTGCAGTGTGCTGTAAGTGTGTCGGAAGCAGTGGAACGTGATATGCTTCTTGATGCCTGATGACGCAACCCAGTCTTTCAACGGTTTGCCAATCATGCAACGCTTCAAGCCAACGAACACTTTACCACCGCCTCTTTCTCCCATCAGTTCTACGGCTTCATCGCATAGCGGTAGCTTAACCGGAGTTTTGGTTTTCTGAATTGTGATGACTATACACAAGCCGATACCTGTAACTGACTGGATGTTGTCCCAATGCAGATTCTCGATGTCGCTTATACGCAATCCTGTGAGGCATGAGAATAACGATGCCCGGCGCAGAACATCATGCTTGCAGGGAGTCTGAGCCAACTGAATCAACTCCTCCTGAGTGAGGAATTCCCGCACGACATCTTCCCATTCGATGTACTCCAGATAGTCGTTGATATTCTCGGTGATTAGCCGTTCCTTATAGGCTTGCTTGAGCAATGCCCGGAAGGTAGAGAAGTAGCCTGAGGCCGTGTTGCGTGACACAGTCTTCTCCGTATGTTTCAGTTGCTTTGCCGTGAGAAGATACTCTCGGAAACGCGTGCAGAGGTCAACAGTGACATCACCGAATGTGCATTTGCCACCGGTGAATTTACGGAAGTGCATGAATACAATCTTCCACTTTTCATAGCGTTTCTTGCAGACTTCCTCAAAGTAAGCGAGGAAGTCCTCCCGCTGTTGGGTATGGTCGATGAAGCCGAACTGACGGTTTATCACCTGCTCCTGGCGGCGGCAACGTATCAGCTCCGCCTTTTCAAGCATCGTCTTGTTAAAATTGCGTTGCACCTGGTTCGTTGGATTGCCGTAGAGATATATCCCCATGTATTCATGGCGTTGCGAACGGTTGGTCTTAGGATTGCGTATCGCCGGATAGTAGTCGAGATAGAGCGTAATTTTTCCCGAAGGCAACAGGCGTTGACGCAGGGTCACTTTAGTACATATATCCATAGCTTTTTTTGATTGCAAAGTTTGTGAGTGATAGTATGGTTATCAAGTTATTGGTCGGAAAACCAGGCAATAACCTATAACCGATTGATATTAGAGCATGGGAGGGCGGAGAATAGCATCAATCTCCGAACGAAGAATGTAAGTGTACTTGCCGACTTTCTTACGACGCAGACCATGATACTTCACATAATTGTGAAGCTGGTCATGCGTCAGATTGTACTCCGCTCGGACGTCTGAATATGAAATCCAGTCTTCTTCTTTCGGTGTTTCAGGTTTTGCAGTAAACACCCGGTCGCAATGCGCCTTGCTCCAGAGCGTCTTTCCACGATGATACACCTTCGGAATATTGTGCCTCTTCGCCTGAGCAAACACCCATGAATTGCTCACCCCGAACTTCTCGATAATCTCCTTTGTAGTGTAAAACTCAGTGATAGCTTCGCCGTTTTCATCGGTTGCTAATGAGGTCGCTTTCGGTTTGCGTTCGTAAGGTCGTGCTTCAATCATCGCGTCAATGTCTTTACGGAAGACTACGGTAAAACGTGAAGAGATTTTATAGGCGATTAATACCCCACGATAGATTAGCTTATAGACACCATCTCTTGTAATGCCTAATATTTTTGCAACTTCCGAAATTGAAAGATATTCTTTTACGCTGATTTCGGATTGAGCCTTCTCGTGAAGGCATTTCTGCACCTGAGCCTCGGTATAACTCTTCCTTTCCTGACGCTTACGGTCTTTATAAGCGTATTCAGCACATCGTTTACAACAGAAACGTGTTGTGCATTTTTGCGAGTAGAATTCCTTTTTGCACCACTCGCAAACTTTTTTGATCCTAATGTTTGAAGTTGCCATTTTTGAATCATTAAAAGAGCCGCTCATTGAGCCAAATATGTATACCATCGTATATCATTGTAGACCATAGTATACACCATCCACTACCAGGCAGAGCGACTTGACCCGAGTAGCAGACGAGCAACAAATATGGTTCAAAAATGGAGTGAAAAATAGGTAGAAACGGGTTCTACCAATAAAAACAGCCGAGTGCGGATATGAGAAAAGGCGCTCAAACAGAACGCCTTGACACTTATTCCTAACTATTGTTACCTATCTCTAACTGTCGGTCACTTGCCGATGCAGTGCGTAGAACACGTTGCCGCTCAGCGGATTGCAAATCTTCGGATACAAAAGCCCCAGAGTGCTCTGTTTTTACCTTCTGAAAATCGCATTTTCAGACCCTCCCGGGCCTATGTTTTTGTATTCGCAAAGTTAGCTGTTTTTACCAATATTTGCAAGTGGCCATCGTATACTCGCTTGGAAAAATGTCGTTGGCTGTTATTTATTCGTTAAGAAAAATGCTGTCGGCTCTTGTTTATTCGTTTGAAAAAGTGTAATAAAGGCTTGTCTATTCGTTCTAAAAAGTGTAATTTTGCAGACGATAAATAGAATGTCATGCTTAAAAGAAAGATAGAGACATATTTATCTGATTGGAAACGGTCAGACAACAAGAAGCCTTTGGTAATAAAAGGCGTGCGGCAGTGTGGAAAGACATATATCGTCAAGAAGTTCGCAAAGGACAATTACGAGAATGTTGTCTATATGAATTTTATCCTCGAACCTGACAAGAAGTCTGCTTTTGCCGGTAATTTGGATGTCGAGACCATCATTCTCAACCTCTCGGCATTGATACCAGACAGTCGTTTCGTTAGTGGTAAAACATGCATTATTCTTGATGAGATCCAAGAATGTAAAGAGGCAAGAACGGCCTTGAAGTCATTTAAGATGGACGGACGTTTTGATGTTATCGCCACCGGTTCTCTCTTGGGGGTAAAAGGATATGGTAAACGCAAAGACAAAAGTGAAGGAGAAGATTCTGTTCCGGTAGGATATGAAACATTAGTGGAGATGTATCCGTTGGACTTTGAGGAATTTTTGTGGGCGAACGGAATTGGAACGAATGTGATTGATACAATACGCTCTTGTTTTGAAAAAGAGACAGCCGTCCCGGAAGGTGTTCATAAAGCAATGATGGAACTGCTTTATAGATATATTATTGTCGGAGGCCTGCCCGAAGTTGTGAATTGTTTCCTTGAGACGAAGAATGTTGAACTGATATATGAGAAGCAGCGTACTCTCATTACTGAGTATGAAGAAGATATGGTCAAATACGCAGATGATTCAGATAAACCTCACATCCGGGAATGTTTCGAGTCGATACCAAGACAGTTGGCCAAAGAAAATAAGAAATTCCAATACTCGGTAGTCAAGAAAGGCGGAAGAGGCTCACAGTATTTAGGTAGTCTTCAATGGTTGGAAGATGCAGGTATTGCGGAACGGTGCTACAATACCACTATCACAGAACTCCCTTTGTCCGGTAATTCAATCCCGGATTGTTTCAAGGTCTATACTACAGATATCGGTATTCTGATGGGAATGCTTGATTATGGTACACAGGCCGATATATTGAGAGGCAATCTTCTTGGATATAAGGGAGCAATTTTTGAGAGCCTTATGGCAGATTTCCTTTGTAAGTCAGAACAAAAGCTTTACTATTTTCATAAGGACAGTGGCCTTGAAATAGACTTCTTGGTAAGATTTAAGGGGGAATGTGTTCTTATAGAAGTCAAAGCGAAGACAGGTAAAGCTAAAAGCATGTCTACCGTTCTGAAGAACAAGAATATATATCACGTTAATAATGGCATCAAGTTAGGTCAATATAATGTGGGTAGAGAGGGCGATGTGCTGACTATACCGTTATATATGGGCTTCTTGATAAAGGATAAACTTACTACATCAATCATTCCTGACGTGGATTTAAGTCAATTGACAACCTAAGCTGTAACTCTCAAATAACTCAGTGACGATAATGACAGCGAGAGAACTTATAATTAAACTACAGCAATTTGAGCCGGACACAGAGGTTTGGCTCCCTGCGACGACGAGAAAAGGGATACCGACTTACGCCGCGATTGACCACATCGTTCCGTGCGACTACGGCAACCTTGCAACCGATTTGACAGACACGCCTGATAATATAGACACGCGTTTGTTGGGAGGAAGAAAAGATAATGATACGGTAATAGTCCTGTCATCCATGTTCGACTTTAGAAAGTAAGGTCTCGAAACTTTTATAAGAGAACACAGCCCATGAAGATTCAATATTGTTCCGATCTGCACATGGAGTTTCATGAGAATATGCGCTTCATGAAGTCGCTGCCGCTTGAACCGGTCGGCGATGTGCTCGTCATAGCCGGTGATGTAGGGTATCTTGTGGATTCAACCGTTCCGCATCTGAGGTTCTGGAAATGGGCATCCGAAAACTATCGTCAAGTACTGATGATAGCCGGGAATCATGAGTTTTATAACAATGGCGATATAGCAGCACAGGGCGAAAGCTGGCAGAAGATGTTTCTGCCGAATGTTGGTTACTATCACAATAGGGTGGTACGCATCGACAATGTCGATTTCATTCTTTCAACGCTGTGGTCAAGAATACCCATTGTCGATGAGTTCGTAATCAAGAATGGTATGAACGACTATTCGCAGATTCTTTATAACAAGCGTCGCTTGATTCCCCAAAACATAAACGATGAATTTGATAAGAACTTTGCATTCATCCAGAAGGCAGTCAAAGATAGCGATGCGGAGAAGATTGTCGTTGTAACTCACCATCTCCCCACCATCTCTGCTTTAGAGCAAAGACACTTTGGCGATGTCCTGAACGCAGCTTATGCAACAGAACTCGGCAACTATATAGCCGACAGCCGAATCTCCGCATGGATTTACGGTCATTCCCATCATTCCACCGACTTGATGATTGACAACACTCACCTCGTCAGCAATCCCCTCGGCTATGTTTTCTGCGGCGAAAACACCAACTTCAACGACTCTGCTGTGATAGAAGTCTGATATATTGGACTATTCTTGTGTTTTCCCATTCATCATTCATGTTCTGAAAGTGTTGGTATGATATATTGAAGATTCCAAATCGAAGTGCAAAACTTTGAGATGGGCATTAGTCATTCTCCTCTCTCCTTCTGGCGAGGGGATGCCCAAGCGGCGGGGGCGGCCTAAACCGCCCCCAAGAGCGGACAGCAGCAGAACATACTGGCAATACAAAATAAAAAGGGAGACCGAAGTCTCCCTGAGATTAACTAATTTTGTATTGCTTATGTACAGACAATTAACCTCGCAGCAAAGGTCGCAAATTTTCGCCTTACTGCAAAAAAAAACTTCGAGAGAAGAAATTGCCCTCATAGTAGGGTGCAGTCAGTCAACGCTTTGTCGTGAACTGAAGCGCAATTCCACAACCAAAGGCCACTATCTGTGGGAAAAGGCTCATGCCAAAGCCCTTGAACGCAGAAAGCGCACCACATCCAACAAGAAGCTCGACAGCGTGTTGGTGTGGCGTATAAAACAGATGATTATTGACCACCAATGGTCACCAGAACAAATTCGTGGCGTGTTGGCCAAGGAAGGTGTTTCCGTATCCATACAGACCATTTACAACATTATAAACGCTGATGAAAGCGGAGAACTGCGCCGTCACCGCAGACATCCCGACTTCCGACGACGACCAAAAGGCGAACGCAAACCCACTAAAGCCACCAACATACCAAACCGCACAAGCATACACGACAGACCGGCCGAGGCCGACGGCAAACGCTTTGGCGATTTTGAGATGGATCTTATTGTTGATGCCTACGGGCACGCGATTCTAGTGCTGCTTGAACGCATGACTGGCTTTGTGATGATGGAGAAACTACCTTACGGAAAAAGAGCCAAGCCATTGTCAAAGACTGTCGTGAGAATGCTGTACGCATACCGTAAATATCTTAAAACCATCACTACTGACAACGGCAGCGAGTTCGCGGCACACCTCGACATAACCGCCGGATTACGCATCAAAGGTCTTGATGATGTGACTGTTTACTTTGCCGACAGCTACTGCTCATGGCAGAAAGGAGCGGTCGAAAACATCAACAAACTCATCCGTCAATACATCCCCAAAAAGTCAAATTTCAATGATTTCACTGACCTATACATCAAGAATGTCGCAAAGAAACTAAACCTCAGACCACGGAAAAAACTCGGTTTTTCAAACCCGAAAACCGAGTTCTTCAAACAAATCGCTAATTTTGCACTTGCCAGTTGAACCTGCGGTTGGTATGATATATTAGACTTTTTACGCCTCTCGTGAAAATTTATTTGGCGGATTTGTGAAAAAGTATTAACTTTGCGGCCACAAAAAAAGAAACAAATGGCAAGACAGCATTGCAACATACTAATCATCAAAAGTATTCAGAGCTTAAAAGGCTTTGAACGCAATGCATGTGTGCTTATGCCGTCAACAACAGGCACATCATATTGCGGAACTGTCCGACCGTTTCGTTTCAGTAACCCAACTGACATAAGTTAGTCTACAAATACAGACTACTGAGATATAACGACTGTCGGAAAGTCCTTACCAAGCTTCCCGACAGTCGTTTTTTTGTGTCCAAACCGATATAACCTTCTCCATCGCGATTAGCTGCGGACACACATTTCAATAATCGCGTCTTATGACGCATAACCCGAATGAAAATGAAGTTTAATGATCAAAAGAAATTATATCGCCAGAATGCTCTGACTCAGTCAGACATCCTCTACCTCCCCGACAGTCGCGGTCTTGATGTGACCGTCGTTTCGGGGAAGTGTGCTGATATCATACGCAGCATACATGGCTCGATGAGTCGTCTGGCTCCTATGGGCGATGATGAGAGGAGAAGTCTTTGGTTTGAGGTCAAGGGTAAAAGATGGGAGTGGTATAGGTTGTCGGTATCAACCTATAAGAATCGCCATTATCTCTATATCACCGGAGACACTTATGACCATCATGTATTTTGTGACAAGGATGATTGTAATTCCCGCCATTGTTTCTATGAGGATGAACTCGTCGGAATATTCTCAAAAATCGAGAAGTATGTTGCCGGACTCGTTGACAACATCTTGTCTGCGCCCGAACAATATAATTCGTATGTTGATAAATATTTGAGTTACTACCGGAGAGAAGGGTTGATAAAGAGATCAGTCCTGAACTCTTTGATTCCTGACAATAGCTATGACGGAATCGATATACCTCGGGTAATCAACTTATACGAGAATCAGGTCGAGCCTACGCAGTTTTCCGAGATGACCCTCAGACGCTATATGCACTATTGGCGTATAGCATACGAAGCTGTATATGGCAAGATGTCGGGAGATGATGTCGAAGTCTTCAGGCATTCAAGCAAAGGGCACGAGGCAAGAGAATATAATCTTGATTCTGAGGATGATTTCAGAAGATGGAAGTCCGATGTCTCACCTTATCACGGCTTTGATGTGGTGTATGCGAGAGTTCACTTGTACCCTACATATACCAATGGTCAATGGCATTTTTATGTCGGCACCGGTAGCTATTGGAATCTTGATGATTGCTTTCGAGCTGTCATAGGATTGTCTGATGCCGGAATCTCGGTTGAATTGGGAGAAGTCGATCATATTCTCGGAATCTTGAAGGAAACCGACTTTGTAGAGATTACCCCTTATGCGTATCGATATATGCAGGGCGATGACATCGGTAGCCAGATGAAACTCCCTTATGCGGACGAAGTCGGCAAGGTTGTTATAAAGGAAATAGTCGCAAACACTAAATGGAATAAGCTTGAGAAGGTAAGTCCTCTCGCTTAACAACTCAGCAATAAGGAAATATGAAAATACAATACGCATCTGACCTCCATCTGGAGTTTCATGAAAACAGCCGTTGGCTTAAAGAGAATCTGCTGGCAGCAGTCGGCGATGTTCTGATATTAGCCGGAGACATCGGCTATCTCGGTGATGACAACTACAGGCGACATCCATTTTGGGATTGGTGTGCCGAATCGTTCCGGCAGACTATCGTCATCCCCGGCAACCATGAGCTATACAAAAGCTTTGACATCAACGACCTTCACGAAGGCTGGCAGCAAGAAATACGTCCGAATGTAAAAGCGTGCTATAACTGTGTGATTCAGTTGGCTCCCAACATCGATCTCATCGCGTCAACTCTTTGGGCAAAGATTCATCCTTATGATGAGTATCAGACCGAACGCGGAGTAACTGACTTTCATCGTATCAGAAACGGACAGTTCCGTCTCTCGGCCCAGCGTTTCAATCAGGAGCATGAGCGTTGTCGTGAGTTTATCGAGAGAAGTGTGGCGGAAAGTCAGGCCAAGCACATCATAGTCGCCACACACCATGTGCCGTCTTTCGAGCTCATGGCCGACGAGTTCAAGGGTAGCCCGATAAACGGTGCCTTTACATCCGAACTTGGCGACTTTATTGCCAGTAGCCGTATCGAATACTGGATATACGGCCACTCGCATCGAAACATAAATAAAGCCATCGGCAATACCCGGTGCATCTGCAATCAGCTTGGTTACACCTTCCATGGTGAACAGGCTGATTTCCACCGGGATGCCATAATAGAAATAAATGACAATGAACTTCAAGTTTGACGGTGACCGGTTGTTCTTCACTTCCGACACCCATTTTAACCATACCAACATACTGCAATATTGCAATCGCCCGTTCAAGACTGTCGATCAGATGAATGAAACCATCATCACTAACTGGAACAATGTGGTTGAGCCTGATGATGTAGTCTTCCATCTCGGAGACTTCTGTCTCGGTGGAGCTGAAGAGTGGAATAAGATTCTTGACCGACTAAACGGCAGAATCTATCTCGTTCTCGGTAATCATGACCTCAAGAATATCCGACAAGGATTCATAGACAGGTTCGAGCACGTTGCAATGGCGATGTGCATTCAGGTCGGGAAGAAGAAAATCTACCTGAATCACTTTCCTTATCTGTGCTTTGATGGCGGCTATCATAACGATGTGTGGCAACTGTTCGGTCATATGCACACTCGCCCATCGAACACCGGGATTGACGCCGGACGCCTTCAGTACCTTTTCCCGACACAGCTTGATGTCGGTGTAGACAACAATAACTTCACACCTCTGTCTTTCTATGAAGTACGCGCCAAGATTCAAAAGCAGATTGAATCGGACTAAGTATTTACCTTCTCGACGGCGTCTCGTTTGCGAACAAGACGCCGTTGTCTTTCTATGTATAAAGTTCCCGATTATGTTCTTCAATCGGGAGAGATGGCGGTTTTGATGACGTTGTCGGCGCGGTTGGCGAAGAGGGTGTAGGCTTCCTGGATTCGGCTGAGAGGAAAGCGGTGGGTTATCAGATGGGTCGTGTCAATCTTGCCTTCGGAAATCAGCTGCATGATTTTGTCGCAGTCGCAGGCATCGACACCGCCGATCTTGAACGTCAGGTTCTTGCCATACATCCACGGAAGGGGCAATATCTGTTCCGTTTCGTATAGTGCGACAATCGTAACAATGGCATTGGGACGGGCACAACGCCATGCGAGTTCAAACGTCTCCTCGCCTCCGGCAACCTCAATCACGCGGTCGGCGCCACGACCCTCTGTCAATGTATTAAGGATTTCAAGGCATTCTGTCGGCTCAACTACATTGACATTTGGATAATGCTGGCGCACAAATTCGCGGCGACTCTTGTCAGCTTCGCAAACTACTATCTTTCGAGGGTTATACAGCTGCACACATTCGAGCGTACATAACCCTGTCGGACCGGCTCCGATGATAAGCACCGTGTCTTCCTCGGAAATTTCAGAAATCTTGGCAGCCCAATAACCCGTAGCGAGAATATCGCCGACAAACAGAGCCTGCTCATCGCTCACGTTATCGGGAATTGGAGTCAGACCGTTGTCGGCGTAGGGTACACGGACATATTCCGCCTGACCGCCATTGATGCTGCAACCAAGCATCCATCCACCGGATGTGCAGTTGTTCACGTATCCCCGTTTGCAATAGAAGCACTCGCCGCAGAACGTCTCGACATTCACGGCAACTCTGTCACCAGGCTTTACCTTGGAGACATCCGAACCGACAGCCTCAACGACGCCAACCAATTCATGCCCCACAGTAACGCCGACCTCAGCCTGAGGCACGGCCCCATGCAGAATATGAAGGTCCGACGAGCAGATGCTCGAAAGAGTAACCCTTACCACGGCATCCTTCGGATCCAAAACTTCCGGCTTCGGTTTCTCAATCAGCTCAAACCGCCCCGGCGCAATATATGTCAAAGCTTTCATCTCAAGTTTTATTCTATGTCCAATGGCAGGAGGTTGTCATCGTTGAAACGGTCAAAGTCAGACTGGAAGAGTTTGTCCTGAATGACGCGATATTTCTCAAACTCAGTTTCAGCGTATTCTTTAGCTTGTTCGGCTGATACGTTTCCGGCATCAGTCAGAACGGGACGGTCGGTAAGATCAAGGAACTTATCAAAACGCTTAGCCCAATCCTCCATTGTCATGGGAATATGACGCTTTGCCATATCTTCCGCCAAGTCAAGGAAAGAGTTGACAATTCGTCCCATATCCTCCAGCTCACTTTCTTTGAGATAATTTTTGGCGATACTTACGTCAGGCTTGACAATCTTTCCGTCAGGAGCGTTCTCCCATGTCGTCAGTCCCATGTGTTCTTTATCGGCATTGGCTCGTTCCACGATAAGCTCGGCGGCTGTATGTCCATGCACGGCATAGTGCATCTTGTTCTGAACCTTCTTAAAGAACAATCTTGTGGTAGGGGCATCGCGGTTATAGTCGATGGCAGTAGCATAAATATCCGTCAGCTTCTGATAGAAACGCCGCTCGCTGAGGCGTATCTCACGGATTTCCGCCAACAGATGCTCGAAATAGTCCTCACCAATAAATGAGCCGTTTTCCATCCGTTTCTTGTCAATCACATATCCGCGTATGGCAAACTGACGCAAAATAAAAGTACACCACTGCCTGAACTGCGTGGCCCGGGTACTGTTCACACGATAGCCGACTGATATGATGGCATCGAGATTGTAGAATTTCGTCAAATAATTCTTCCCGTCAGAAGCAGTTGCCGAGAATTTCTCGGTAACTGAATCCTCCTGAAGTTCACCGCTTTTGAAGATATTTTTCAGATGCAGACCGATGTTATCAGTGGAGCAGTCAAACAACTGCGCCATAGCTTTCTGCGTACACCACACAGATTCCTTATGGTACACAACCTGCACACCATCCTCCTTCCCCTCAATCTGAAAGATCAGGAACTCCGCAGTGCTATTTCGTATCTCAAACTTCTTCGCCATCGTAAGGATTGCAATACATTAAAGTTTTATATTCCTTCTTCTTGAACAGCTATTAGATTAAAGAAATTCGTATCGGGGAACATCTGATATACCTTTATTTCAGGATTGATCTTCTTTGCAAGACAAATTACTCGGTCTCTATCGGTATTGCTAATGTTAACACCTAAATATATTGAATCAAAACATTCCGGCCCTATTTTTATAAAGGACCTGACTTCTTTCCAATTAAGCTCATTTTTATCTTGTTGAAAAGGTAATAAAGCCATAAACATTGGGGAGGGTTTGAAAATATACAATCTCACTTCTTGTTCATGTTCCCAGGCTTTTGCTTTAGTAAATATTTGATAATTGAAAAAATCTTTATAGTCACGAAAGTAATCCGGCTTTTTTATGATATCTCTATAATTAACTTCCTGACCTTGCGTAGTTACCATCAGACCATATCCAACATGAATATATTTTTTTACATACTCCATATTAATACCTATGCAGACTCCCATATGTTTATTATAATAGCTCCACATTAACAGAGAATCGTATACTTTAGATAAACAGCAAATCCATAAATCGTTCCTATTATTTATGTATCTATTAGATTCTAAATCTTCAATTACTTTTGCATCCCATATTTTACATTTTTCAGATGGCACTTTAGAAAAGTCAATCAAGTTTGGATGACAATCAAACGGGTCATTAAATGTAGCCGCGTTAGCATACATCAAATTACTATGATGTAGCATCATTATAGCGCCGTTAATATCAAGATATTTATATAGCAGATTGCTCATCCGAAAATTCTACTAACTGTTTGTGATATTGTTAATGTCAATGACTACATTCGGGTTTATATAAACCATCTAGACGAAATAAGCCTACTTGTTTTTTTTCTCCCATATCTTTACTAACATGGAATTTAAATTTTTTGAACTGGTGAAATCCGATAAAACATCTTTGGAATAGCCTAAAGAAATAAGCGTTTCGACTACGCCCACTCTAAGCTTTTTGCAATTGTCCCAGTTTTGCCAAAATGGTAAGGACGCAAGATATGGAGATAATGCAGCCCACTCATTTTCGCTAATATTGTTCTTTGACAAAGAATTGTGAATCTTAACGAATGACAACTTTAACATTGCTAATGAAAGATTATCTTTCCAATTGCGGGCCAATGCAAACATGAAGATATAATTTCGGAGACTCTTAAAAACATTAGACGATTTATAAAAAGCTTCCCATACACCACTCCCCATAGATTTAACTAGGTAACTATTAGCGTTAAAACTTGTAACTAAATAATCAGTAGTTCTATTAGACAATCTATTTTTTCCTATCAACCATGTTAATGTTTCTTTTGGATGGTTAGATACAAAAGTAATCCAATGTGAATTATTTGTGATGGTTCCATTGTCAATGTTGTCCATTAACAAATTTACTAGATTGGAGTTCTTATTATGAAGAACTTTCATCTGTGCCATTGTGATAGCAATATTATTGGAAATCATGGACACGGTTAGTTTTGACCAATCTAAATCAATATTTGACTCGTCAGTAAGCACAAGTGCCAATATTTCATTAATTCTTGCATCAACTAAATTCATCCAATAATCCCCTGATAAAATATCGTGATTTATTGTAGCCAATCGGATGAATACATTCCAATTATTAGTAAATAAACGCGTAATCCACTCTTTGGGCAAATGTCTGGAAGCATATTCTAAAAGCCAATTACCTTTACAATTAATCTTTACTTCTTCTGAAGATAATTGTTCACAGATTGCAGTATAATTTTCAAATGATGATAGTAGATATGAGGAAGCATTTTGATTGAAATTAATCGATTCCCAATTAACAAAAATCTTATCTTTTAAAGTAGTCAATATCTCATAATAATCTAATTCTTCGCAAAAAAGTAAAGCTGTATTTTTTCCAAAAAACAACTTTTTTAAAGTTGAGCCTTCATAAGATGAGGGGAAACAACGAGTAATAGTTTCAACTATATCTGAATACGTAAGTTCTTTGGAAGCGTTGTTATACGCATTTTCCAAAGCGCTTACCAAAGCAATAACAGAATACAACTTATTAGGGTCTGACTCAATATCATCAGAGAAAAACCTAATAAGGTCGGGAAGAGTAGAACTACCCTGTGTAATGGAATCAGAAATATGGTGCAGTTGTTCGGAGTAAGCTACAGGTATTTCACATTCTTTAATTAAACCGAAAACTGAGTTTATACCGGAACAAAAAATTAAATTAAAAGAATATGAATCATTCTTCTTATGAGAAGACCACCCGCTACATGCAGTTACGTTTCTTAATATTCCCAATGGAAGGTGTTGAAGTATAGAAAGAAGTAATGTTCTATAATACCTCGATGGTTGTATGATAGGAATAATCACTTTACCAGACAAAAGTGATAGGGTATAATATGCACTTTCTATAATGTCTTTCTCTCCAGACATCTGGATTGAGCCATCTTTTATTGGTTCCTCTTTCGTGGAGATTTCAAGAGGAAGGAAGTAATTGTATTCTGAACCATCAGGACGATGAAAATAACATTCAAGCGCTGCAAAATTAAATTCATCCCCAAGATCATCTATGGGAATAATTAATGAATGGGTCCAGACACTCCCCGGTCTTTCAGCCTCTTGCGCATACCAGGTTTTTGCCACCACGTAATGAGTGCTGTCTCCTAATGGATAACAAGTGAGATACGACATATCGCCGTCTACGCCACCATCATATTCCGACCAGTCACTGAAAAGCAACATTTTATTCTCGCTTTCTATTGGGAGGGAAAGTGAGGAGGCTAACTTGTGATGGCCATTCTTGTAACCATGAAGGGACTGATGTATAATCATATTTATCAAGATATCAAATCAAGTATTTTTGTAAGATCATACCCCCGTTCATTATTGATTACTGACCATGAACGTGTATTGTTCATGGTTCTTTCTGAAAGTTCTTGACGAAGGTTTTCAGCATATTCCGCACCTTGGGCACTTACGCCAATTACTTTAGTCTTCGGGAGATAGTGTCTGATGTAATTATATAGCACCGGTGCTTTTTCCTTTAAAAAAGTATCAGGCAGATAATTATCATCATATCTATCCCAAGCGGAGATTCCAATTACAACAGATTCCCATCGAACGCACTTAAGGAGTTCTTTAAGTAATAGTAAATTTTTTACTTGGGAAGTCGTTAATTCTAATGAAAAAGGATGAATGGGTAAATTTTCCCTATTTTCTACTTCAGTAACAAAGGCTTCTTCTAAGGCATCTAATTCAAAGTCTTTAATAAGAAAAATTAGAGCATTCTTTTCCCCTCCCCAATGATTTAATATGTCAGATTGCTTTGATATAAGTCTTTCAAAATCTTCACCGGCATAATCCGGAATAGATATAGTTATCTGAGGTCCGACTTCCTTTTTAAGAGAAAACTCGAATGTCTCTGAATTTCCCAGTGCCGTCCTATTAACTGGAGTTAGGGATAACCACGGCTTGTATAATTTCGCTAGTGGAGTTAAGTCCTCTGGCCTATCTACAAACGAATAACTGCATTTCCCCATCTTTATAGCATAGGCAAGAGCCCCAATAAGGGTAGACTTGCCTGAGCCTATAAGACCTGCAATAAGAACGTTGACGTTAACCATTTTTTTTCTGTTTTATGATATTATTGACCCAATCAATCCCTTCGTAATCACGATCATTATGAGTAATTGCGGTCGTATCGAAGTTGACTATTTCAGAGAATAATTGTTTAAGTCCTTTACTATTCGCTATATTATTTGAAACAATTCTTTTGCTCACAATGTTATTGAGAGGAAATTTCTCTTTTATCAAAGCCTCAATTGTATCACTACTCTTTTGGAATTGAGTAGACAATTCAACGGCATCAATCTTATTAAACACAATTAAAATCTGTGCAGATTTTTGGATGGCTTGTGCCTGTTGAATATTGGTTAATAAGTCAGAGAGAGTATCTGAAAATTCCATCATTTGAGCACAATCTACAAGAATTGTGCTATCCACAAATAGCAGAATATAGTCAGAATGCTTCAGCAATAGATGATCGTTAATCTTGTTTTTTTGATTTGCACAATCTATATAGTCCTCTCCCGATCTATCAGTGACAATGATAATTTTTTCTCCATCTTGTGGATGGGTGAATCGCAAGGTGAGGATATGTCCCTCTCCTCGTAAAGTCCTCTTGGTCTGAGGAGCACTGTTCTCATCCAATACCGAGCACCGTCTCATATAAATTCTACGCTCAAAGCCCACAAATGTATCAGAATCAACAAAACTAAATTCATCAAGCTTACCTTCGTTCAATAAGATCTGATAAATCGTTGCTATAAAGCAAGTTTTGCCATATGCAGGGAACCCTATGATAGAAACAACTGTAGGCTTTTTATCATAGTGTAGACTGTTAACGGAACTTTCATCCTTAATAGCGTCTCCGGAAAACGTTCCGTCAATTTGTCCATTTGTATTTGTTGTAGATTCCTTAGAAATAGAATCTCCTACATTGTCCTTTACAAAATTAGTTAAATCGCTCATATCTCAGTTTGCTCGATTAAACGTTCAACAAGAAGTTCGTAAAACAGGTAAATCCCAAATTCATACACGCTGAAATGCATCTCTAATAGTTGGAGCCCTTCTGGTACGACATCGTTGTTGAGAAGCCGCAAAATTATAGATGAATTTGAAAAGACCCCATCCTCAGAGTATTTGGGTAGGACTGTTATGATATTCTTAAGTTTCTTTCGTTTTGCAACTTTGCTACCAAGACCTTGCTTTAGATAATAAACAATGTCGCACGGTGAGAGTGGAGATTTGATAGTATCTACAATATACTTAACAATATTATAGGTAGTTAAGAATTCATCTTCCTCATTCCCATGTTGAATTTTTGAAATAAACTTTTCAACATAATACAAAGACGCTTCTTGCGCTAATTCGCGCAAACTAGATACATCGGAGGCTGTAAGTTCGCTGATATCAAAATCATCATTGAATATCCTTTCTGCCAAATCATCAGCAGATCCAGTTGTAGACGTTCCTTTGGTATGTATGAGTGAGGATAAATGATGTTTATATATACTTTTTACCTCAACAGGATTAGGTATACTGTAGAAATCCTGTTTTTTTATGACAAGAAAGTTCATAAATACAGTAGTTGAGATTGCCTGAGTAAGCTCAGTGACATCATCTGTATCCATGATTATTTTCCAAACAATAAAGAATGCGATACGACGTAGCACATTTTCAGGAAGAATGATTGTAGGAGAACTTTCCGCTATCTTCAATGAAATGTGTTGTCTGTATGTGTGGGAAATTTTACCTCCCAAATAACATAGAGAGAGTTCTTCTACAATTTCATATACACGTGTGAGGTCGATATAAGAGACCGCCGCCTCTTCCAACATGCTTATTGTTGAATCGGAATATGGAAGCGCTGAGGCCCCCTCTAATAGTTTTTTTAATATTATACTCATGCCATTATTTCACTAAAGACCACAATGTAGCATACTTATGCTGGTTGTCAACAGTTTCAAGAAAATGGAAACAATTCTCATGGAGGGAAATATTGTCGTTATATGTATATATATTCATGCGTTTGATAACTGATTTCTGATCATGAAAATTAAGGAAGCGTAGACGTATTTGCCGTTTTGAAACATCAGGTGGAAGTCTTTCTGTCAATGATTTTTGTTTATTGTCATTGCTCCATCTGCTCGGAGTTCGATGTAATTGTGTCTTGAAGGAATGACCTTCGGAATCAAGAGTTTCAAACCCTTCAGATTCTGGTCTATATCTTTGAACGCTTAGATTAGCCTGCAAGAAGTCTTTTCCGTTTTCATCTGAAGTCACATTTAATTCCAATATATTGTATACCGAGAAATATTCGTCTCCGCCCTCTGAACTGGTTTGAGGCTGAAGAGCACCAGACTGAATGTGAAGACATTTATCTTCCCAGCATACAGGCTTATGCAGATGTCCAAAAATTTGGATTGGATAATGTTTATCCATAAATGTGGAAATTGACTCGGAATGAACAATTCTGTCCAATGGATGATGCATCATGGCTATGTTGATAGTCCCCGAGATATCAACAAGGGCGTGGTACCCAAGCATAGGCAAAAACAATTTGTGACCTAATCCATGATCATCTTCATCAAACCAATCACTATTGAGACAGGTATTGAATCCATAAAGCACAACTGGATACTCATTAAGAACCCCAATTTCTTGTTTATAGTAGGCCTTATCATTTTCCTCATCAAATACAGAATCTTCAGAACTTGTTAATTTGCACATTATAGAATCACAACAATCCATTTTGATAGCAAATTCTGCATATTCTCTAAATGGCGAGTATAATGCTTTGCAAGCTTCCTTATCACGGATTAACAAATTGAGGTATAGTTTTGAAGAATGCTCATGATCCGCTTTTTCAGAACTAAGTCCTTGGTTTATTAGATGTCTAAGTTCCGCTCTTACAGCGTTTAAGTTTTTGTCATGGTTGCCAGGAACCACATAAATTCTTTCATAAGCGCAACCAGATACATCACATAATTGATGAAAAAACGTTAATGCCTTATCGTATTCCGATTCCACTCCTTTGTATGCAATGTCGCCACTTACCAAAATGACGTCAAAGGCACCGTTGACAAGCTTGTATCCTTCAATATCTTGTAAAAATGCACGCCTAACCTGAGCATGAGAGTCGTGCTCAGCAGGCAGAGAAAGAAAATGTATATCCGATAGAAGTAATATTTTAAGTTTATTCTGCATTTTGGGCGTTTTTATTTACGGGATCAGATGATTCATCTATATAATCGTTCTCTACTTGGTGGTATGCGTATTGTACTTCAGGCTCCTGCGCAATTAATTTCTCATCATTCTTCTCATAAAAATACGATTGTGATTTAGCTATGACATTCTGGAGCTGGGAGTAACTCCAAATTTGGTTTGCCATGCGAGGCACGATGCCCTCGGTGCAACGGCGTTCGAGCGGATGGTAAGAGCCTATCTTGATACGAAGTGTTGGATAATTCGGGATTGATTGCCCGTCCTTCATTACCTTTGTGCGTGTCCCGAACGAGATGCGCTCAATGTCATAATATCCGTCGGTTGTGTTGTCGATAAGAGGCAAAAGGTACTTGGCTTCGGAAATGTCACCTCCTGGCATATTAAGCATAACATAAGTAGCACCCTCTGCCTCATGATTGTAGAACAGTTGATAAAGTTTTGCGACATTTTTTCGACCGTCTTCTCCAGTTTCTTCCTTGCGCACAAGACAGGTAAGGAATTTACCCATACCATCAGGACTATTTACTATACCTTTATCTTTTCGCTCTTTTTCTAACTGAACGGTCGGGTCTTTACCGAGTTCGACAGGAACAACATAAAAGTTTTCGCCGAGCAATGCCCGAAGTCGTTTGTTGTCTTCAGGATATGATTTATCTAACGCAAGTGAGAAATGATTCTGATTCTCGTATGGTCGGAATGTCTTGCCGAGGGTATCTTGAAAGTGCGCTTTGAAGTAGTCCGAAGCATTGACATCAGGGTGTGCTGCCAATGCGTAAAACTCAAATTTTTCTTTGAGCATATCCTGCACGGCACGACGGAACTTGTCACGAACGCTGTGTCGCCATGTAGCTTTTGTCCCAGCATTATTTCGGGCGTAAAGTGCAAGTACAAATAGGAAGTTGACATCGTAATGCGAGAGCAGCAGCGTGTCGCGGTCATATAGTCGGTTTTTGAACTGACGGCTGACAGGCGGCTGATTGGGATGTGGCTCGGTATAGTCTTCATACGACAATGTTTTCTTGTCGATAGAAGCAGAAATGAAGAAATTGGGGATAACATTGTAGCCCTCGGTAACTTCATCGAATAGTTGTATGCGCTCGAATGGGTCGGCCATGTTCGGCTTGTGTGGCTTGCCATTGAGCCATATATCAAGATTCCATTGGATTACATTACGCGCATAGGTGCGCTGTTTGTAGATGGATTCCTTACCGAGCGAGTTGCCGATTTTATAATACTTCGAGTCGCCAATGTAGTATATATCATCGTCGGCTTTATCGTCAATGAGCAGACCGTCGTAGGTATAGAAGTGGTCGACGAGCTTACCATCGTCTTGTTCTTTCAGGCCATGCGGTATGTCAGTATCACCGATAAGTTCGTCAATCATCGCCTCGAATACGATGTGGAAGGATTTCACAAGCAGGTATTCGCTTTGCGAGGTATTGACGCGGATTTTGTATGTCTTATCAAAGAAGGCATAGCACAAATCCCACAGTTTGACGGCGGTGTCAGAGAAATATTTATACTTTATCTGACGCAGGCGTGTGCGCCCGAATCCGTCAAGGTATCGCTTGAACTTGGCACCGGTGATGAGCTTGAAACCGAAGTTTATGTTTGAGCGGAAGCCGTATGTGTCCGAGATGTATTGCAGAATTGAGAAGAAGATCACAATGAGCTCTTCATCGAAATTCACCTGACGCTTTTTGTTGACCGGGTTAAGGTAGGTCGGGCTGCTGTCCTGAACAATGGCGGTAGTCCGGGCAATGGTCTTGCCCCAGTTTATCTTGTTGAAGCCGGAGTGCAGGTTCTTCAGTATGAAAGTGAAAAACTGCTGATTTTCCTTGTTGAAACGGATGAGCGACAGGATTACGTCAAGGAGCGTGTTGCTCTTTTTCTTGTGCGAGCCTTTCCCCTCGTCTTGAATCTGGCGGTGGAGAACGATTTCGTTCTTCTCGTGCGAGTCGTTGTAGACTATTATTGCGCGGTGAATCCACACGGCAAATTCATAGAGGAACTTACGGTGCTTCTCGTCCATCTTCGCATTGTCAAGGTGGATAAGGTCTTTCGGCTCATATTCGCCAAAGACCAATCCCTGCTCGTCGATAAGCACTTTGGGGAGAATGAAAACTATGTCGCGAACTTTGGGGTGCGGATTGTAATAATACCCAACGTAGCTGACCGACACTTTCTGTTCAACGTCTTGCAGGGTAAAAAGCCCGTCAAGCACGTTTTCAACGTCGGCTACGTTATACTGGTATTCTTCAATCAGTAGTTTCATTATGAAATACGACTAATATGGATATCCCAATCATTAGCCTTAGAAATCAACTTATCCATGTGTTGTTTTCTAAGTTGAGCAGAAACATAGAATTTACGTCCATCAGCAGTGATGAATACTTTTGAGGCTCTATTCTTAGACATATCTGTCCTTTCAGCAAATACTTGTTCAGTTTCTAGAGCATGCTTAGGCAACCCAAAGCTATTCCACACTTGAATAGCTTCTTCCGTTGAGATATCAGGATACTTCTCAAAATATTTTTTTAATACGGTCAGAACTGTGTCAATCATCGAAGAAATTTTTTCTCCGTCTACCATGAAAGTAGGTTGAACCCATTCGCCTTTCTCGTTTTGAATTTCGCCGACATGTTCAAGATCCTCGACGACATCAAGATTGAAGTTGTCGATGAAATTCCCGAGGGCCTCAGGATCTTCGAAGAAATCGGTAAAGCAGAATGAACGGTTAGCTTTCTTATTCTTGAAAAGCTCGCTCGACACATCAAAATCCTTAAACACGTCTGTCCAAAGATAGAACAATACCTTGTTCAAGAATACTTCTTCTGAAATAATGCCGGTGGTATTATCAGCCTTGGCAAAGAAATATCCCATCTGCTTGTCCGACGATTCGGTAAGCGTATATATTTCTGGATTGATTTTGCTAAGGAACTGCCCCCATGAATAGATGTTGTCTCCAATTTGGAATTTCCAATCTATTGGTTGCTGCGTTTTCTTATCGATTGGGTGGTACTCAATGGGCATATACTTCCAATTCCAACGACGTTTGAAAGCGGAGTCGATGGGGAAAAGCGACTGGTCGCTGGTGTTCATTGTAGCCCAGATATAAAGATTGGGCGGCAGGAGTAGAAGTTTGCCGTTGAGAATGTCTTGACCGACAGCTTGTGTCTTGCCGTTATCTTTGTGCAAAACAAAAGCACGGATAGTATCTTTCTGGTCGTCAGAAAGAGAAGCAAAACCTTTATCATCGCCACTGAGGAACTGCGTTATGTCCTCGTCTGCATGAATGGCATATGACGAGCTACCCGCATTGCTACGGTCAAGCAGTTGGAAAAGGTCGCCGAAAATCTGAGCGCAGTTGCCACGATTTATTTCCTCGATTATGAGGAAATAAGGTGTGTCGAGATTGCTCCATGCTGCCACGTATGCTTTCAGGAAAGCCTGTGGCACATATTTATAGACAATCTTGCGCTCTGTACCGGGATGTTTTTCTGTCTTTGTGAGATATTCTCCGTAACTGCCCTCCTTTGTCTGATAAGTGGCTGAAATGGGTACGTCCTCCATCGTAGGTTTATAAGCGCCCACAAACGAAGCATAGTCGCTGTCAGGGTGGAATGTAGTGCGTACCGAGTTCCCATCGTCGGTCTTATCGTCGATGGTGAACGATTTGCCGGTTCCCGGCGCCCCATAGTATATTTGCTGGAGTGATTCTGCTATGGGCTTTAAGGTCTCGTTCTTTTCGTTGTTGAAATTATCGAAAAAACTTTGTTTATCAGATCTGTCCATTCGATATATTATTGGGGTTGGGTCTATGTCTGTTATATTTAGTTTGCCTTCTGAAGAAAACGTCAGAATGCGAGAATAGTTGTTGATATAATTGCGGATTATGTCATCATTATTCTTGGCTTCTTCTTTGAAACATGCGAGACAGGCATCATGATAATTGCAATTTGGATGTGCCTTCACATATTCATATAGCGTTTTCAAGAAGAAAGTGGGGCACTCAATATCGTTAAATCCTTTTTTACTGATATACGGATTCGGTATATAGTAGCGTGGAAGCCAATGGTACAGATATTCTTCAGCTTCTTCCGTTGTTATATTATGATCAAACCGTGGATGGAAATACCCATCATCGGATTCATAATACAACCCCAGTTGACACGCCAGTTGGTAGGGCGTCCTAAAAAAGTCGCCATCCCATTGTGTTGACATAATGTCCCTAAAACGATCTGAAGACATTACTTCATGTGGCATTGAGTTCACTAACTCCACCACAGTTTTAGGAGTGCCATTTCTCCATCGACAAATTATATCAGCCATAAGATTGTCGTTATTCGATTATACCATATTGTGTGATATCCATTTGCTTAAGAATGGCTATCAATACATCTACAACAATACTATTGCCAGCCTGTTGATAGGCGGATGTGTCAGACACGACTATCTTAAAAGAGTCTTTGAAACCCATCAAACGCAGACATTCACGAGGAGTTAATTTCCTTATGCGCCCTTTGTGAGTTACATAGTTATCAACGCCTGCTCTGTGCATTTTATGCATTGACTGAAGTAAAGGACGCGCTACATCCAAATCTGTCTCGGTTGAAGTCTTGAAGTTCTTAGTGCCTCCTGCCAATACGTATTTGGCAACTTTCTCGGAAAGATAATACTTCTCCTCAACATCTCTAACATCGAAAATGAACTCGTCGAAATCTGTATTATGTTCTGTTAATTCAGAATCTGGATGAAATACAAAATCACCATGCCAATTGAATTGTTGGTTTCTTTTTTGACATAACTGAATGTCTCCATTGATTTGAGTATAACTCTTCATCCGATTTTTGTGACTGGTGACGAATTTAACTCCCTTTTCTCTAAGAAAATACTTTGTATCAATGAAGTCTTCGAGGAAATCGTACATGCGATACTCCAAGTCTATAGGAGCTGGATATTCAAAATCTGTTTTCTTTTTGAATCCGAGGCAGTAAATTCTCTCCCTATGCTGAGGAATGCCGTAGTCACAACTGTTGAGGACTCTGAATTTTACATCATAGCCCAGTTCTTCAAAAATGTCATGTATAACATGCCATGTTCTGCCCTTATCGTGATTAAGCAGACCTCTTACATTTTCAAACAAGAAAACTTTAGGCTGGGTTTCTTTTACCACGCGGGCAAATTCATAAAACAGGGTACCTCTGGCATCTTCGAATCCTAAACGATGCCCCACCATAGAAAAAGCTTGGCAAGGAGCACCCCCAACAACGATGTCAACTTTCCCAGCATACTTCCTTGCATCAAAATCGCGAATATCAGTAAACCAATCATCCTCGCTGATTTCATAATTAGCGAAATAGCTCTGTTTGCATTTGGCATCAATATCCCCGGCAAACATTATCCTATGCTTTAGACCAAGCCGCTGGAAAGCATGTTCAAAAGCCCCAATACCTGAAAATACTGTTCCGATGCGGACTGTATTTTCTGGATGAGAGAACGGCAACTCCTTCCATGAAGTACCTTTTGACAGAGGAGTAGGCTGAATGTCTTTTTTTTCAAGGTTTTCCGTACGTTTCTTAATTATACGTTTTACCTTAGTGATTTTTTCAGACTCTTCCTGTATATCTTTAGTGACAGTAGCCATTAGAATTGATTAGAGCGATTATTCGGGCATTCTTACAAGTTCTTGAATCTGCACATCAAGGAGCTCGGCTATCCTGAGAAGGGTGTCGAGACTCGGTTGAATTGTGTTAGTACACCATTTGGAGACTGTGGCGGGGTCTTTACCGAGCTGTTCGGCAAGCCATTTGTTGGTCCGCTTCTTCTCCACAAGCATGACTTTGATTCGGTTTATATCTTTGCCCATGATGTTTTGTCCTATTCATTAATGCAAAGTTAACGAATTTTTCCGAGAAGTCAGTCATGCTATGCCATAAAATTGAAAGGACATTTTAAGAAATTGCATTTCGTGCAATGAAATATTATCTGGAATAGTCAGCTTCTGGTTCTGCCGCCATTGGCACCTCGGTCTCTTCAAAGCTATAACCGATTCTATCAGCCGATGTAATGCTATTATAAATCTTATTGAGTGTGACCTCGCGGTTTGCCTTGTTGCGCAGTTCACACTCCCATACACGAATTACTTTCCATCTCAAATCAAGTAACGCCTGCATTGATTCTCTATCGCGCTCAATGTTGCGCTCAATCTTCTCCTTCCAGAACTCGACATTGGACTTTGGCAACCGGAAATACTTGCATCCTTCATGGCCGTGCCAGAGGCATCCGTTGACGAAAATGACTGTCTTATATTTTGGCAATACTATATCCGGATTACCCGGCAACTTTTTGACTTGAACACGGAACCGCAGACCACGAGAGAAAAGATACTTCCGCACAATTATCTCAGGCTTCGTATCCTTCCCCTTTATCGCCGCCATATTGCGACTTCTCTGCTCGGGTGTCTTCACATCAGCCATAATATTTTATTTGGCACTGTCGGGATTAGACATTTGAGAGGCGATCTTATTCAAAGTCTTTGAGATTTCTTCTAATGATACTTGGACTGTCTTATGGTTGGAAACAGAATGAGGTTTAACTAACCCTAAGACTAAATCTTCCATAGAATCTTCAAGCGGACTTTGAACAAGCATATTTATTCTCTTTACAAACGTCTTGATAGGAATCACTGCATGAAGATTATACTTATCGTTGTACTTAACATCAACAATAATATCGAAATCTTTATCACACCATTCTTTATTTATATCTTCACACCAACCAATCATACTATTCCAAGCCTTTCCTGCTGCAATATAGACAGGATTCTGAGATGTGTTGATATACATATTTTGAAATTTGCTGTCAAGACTCTGGATTAATTCATCTCCAAAGTTTATACATACATTAGAGGCATCATATCTGCTGGGATTTGAGACTTGCAAAAAGAAAGCTTTCTTATATACTATTATTCGACAAGTAAGATGGGGACGATGTTCTTCTTCCCATTGTCGTTTCATCTCCTCTAACTGCATCTTATTTTGTTTAAGAGTATGAATGGTTACAATAATCATCGCAAATGATGCTAACGCACCAATGAAGCTGCTCCAAAAAGATAACCACGTTTGTGGTTCTCCTATAATTGGTAAACCACATGGAATTTGGAGAATAAAATTCAATGCGACGGGTACTAATAATAGCCCGATAATAAGTATGAGATATTTGATTTTCATCTTGTTCATATGTCTGTTTTATATTCAAAATTACTAATAAAATCTGAGTCTGCAAAGCAAACCCGCGAAAGATAAGATTAAAACGCCCCGGCAAGAAGGAGAGTCTTATCGGGGCGTTGGTCAAAGGGTTATGGGCGTATTAGCGGATGGAATCAGAGGCGGATGCAGGCGATGCGGCAGCCGGGGACTTGGCTGGTGGCGAGGGGCTGGCAGTCTTCGTCGGCGAAGTGGAGGAAGCCGTGCGACTTGGCGGTCTGTTTCAGCCAGTGGATGAAAGCTTTCATCTCGGCGCGGATGACCTCCTGTGCGCCTCGGAAGCTGATGCGGATGATTATGAGTGTCATATCAGGGATTCCGAGATGGCCTCCGGAGCGTTCCCATAGGCGGAGCTGAATGGCGCGGTCCTCGCCGAAGTAGTGGATGCAGGCTCCGACGGAGTTCCAGTCGAGAGTGGCATCATCGGGGTTGGCTCCGAACACTTCGGAGATATAGGAACGGAAGTTCAGGAAGAAGTCCACGATGGCGTCGTGGGTTGAGGATTTGATTTCTTGCATTGTCGGATAGGGCGTTAAAGGGTTAAACAAGCGATTTTGCATCCGGGTACCTGATTCGGTGCGTCCGTGGGGCCGTGGCTCTCGTCGGCGATGTGGCGGAATCCGTTAGCTTTTGCCGCATCGCGTAACCATAAAGATACGGTATCGGCTTCTGCCTGAGGTTTCGCCACGAGCCCGGAGATGTGGAACACGGAAACGATGACGGTCATGTCGGGTATTCCGAGATGTCCGTTGGAATGCTCCCATAGACGGAACTCGAAGGCCCAGTTCTGTCCATGGTAGCGTGCGGTGGCGCCGACACAGTTCCAGTCAAGTGTGAGCTGGTCGGGAATTGCTGAATAGTTCTCTACCATGAATTCGCAGAAGTCATAGTAGAAGGCCTTGATGCTCGTCTGAGCACCTGCCGAGATGGGATTGAAAGAATTTGATTGCATTGTTTGTTGAGTTTGAGGTTTGTGAATTACCAAAGTAGATTGCCTGATTCCGGTGTCCAAGAGTCGGAGGGTCGGAAATAGACGTGGGTACGCTCGGCGCGTTTGCGGCGTTCGAGTCGGATAGTCATTTCTTTTATGCTGTCCTGCTCCTGACGGTTGCCCACCATCATCGCCTCTTCGCGGAGCATCATGTTACGGATGCCCTCAGCGTCGTAGCTGATGCGCTCGTAACGATAGAGCCATTCTACTTTCTGAAGATGTGTGTTCTCCTGATTGAGATTGTAGCACCAGATGCCAAGCCCTATCGAAGTGAGGAATAATACAGAGAAAATGAGATATACCCATTTGGGGGTGGCGAGCCACCACTGACCTGTGACAAGAGATTGCACTTTATAACGCAGGTCGCTTACTACATCATAGAGGGCCTTACGCTCCTTGGCAAACTCCTTACGGAAGCCTTCGTAGAGAGCATCCTTTACCTTTCCGTTGATATTATCGGTCAATATTTTGGCTACTCCATTTGAGAGGCTGTCCGGCAGGGCTGCAAGCATATTATTGACAGTCTCATTGGTTGAAGCTGACGGTAGTTTCTCATCAAGCAGCTTGCCTATGCTTTCGTTGGTCGCAACATTGTCGGGCAACTCAACCAGAATCTTCTGAGGACCAGAAGAAACGGGCGATGCTGTTTGCGATGGAGCTGGATTTGATACCAGCCGGGTGTCTATGCCTACAAGCATATCCTTATTCTCTTTTGCGGTTTTGAGAAGGTCGTCAATCTTCTCGTCTTGTTTCTTGACGAGTGAGTATAAATCTGCCATTACAGTGATCTTCCTTTCTTCTTTTTGGGTTTTCTTTTCATTCTGTTGATAAAGGATTGTTCCTCGGGGTCATAGCCGGGCCCAACCTGAAACAATCCTCCGATAGCCTGACATCCGGTTTCGATTATGCTCTCTACGACATTTGCCACAGGCGATTCCTTAACTTTTGTCGTTACAGAAATCGGTGCCGATTGCTGAGGCTGTGTCTCTCTTATCCCAGCGTTCTTGGCAAAGAATTTGTCAAGACGCTTGTAGGAGAAAGCACGGTCAATCTTCGAGCCGTTGAATGTAAAATCGTCGTCTGAGAAGCGTATGCCCTGCGGTTTGCCTGTGTCGCGGTCGTTGTAAAATTCAACTGTTATACCTGCCGGAGCGAGGCGGCGACGGAATTCGTCCCACGATTTGCAGCGGTACATCGCAGCCTGAATCTTGGGTTTCATCTCAGCTATTGCATCTTCATACAGTTTCTTTTTCGGCGAAAAAGTCAGTCCGTATTTCAGCTTGATTGCCTTGGTAGCATTACGACTTTTGTCGAAATTATTACTTTCGTCGATGGCTTTACCGTGGAGATTGACGCGATTATAGACGATATGAAAGTGCGGAGAGCCGGTTTCGAGATGACGAACTATCAGATATTGCGTATCCCGGATGCCCATACATTCCATATATTCTTTAGCCAACTGAACCATAAACTCATCGGTGAGACGGGGCAAATCTGCCCTGTCGAAACTCACGGCGATATGTCCGATGGGCTTGCTGATTCTCTTGTTGAGACTCGCCCCGATGTCGAAACTGTCCACAATTCGGCGGTAATCGTTGCCGAGAATCCCGTCGGAATCTATCACTCGCCAAGTATCGTCGGTGAACTGTTCCTTGTCGTGAAACTCACGCATAACGTAGCCAACAATATCGGCTGCGGCTCCTTTTGCGAGTATTTTTGCTATCATAACAATGAGGAATTTGAGGTTTTCAACTTGCCGAGTGTGGCTAAAATTCCATCGAGACAAGCCTCGGCTTTTCGCTTTGTCGAGGGCCATGCGTTAGCCTGGCACGCCTTGACTTGAGCGTTCAGATTCTTGCCTTGATACATCAGTTCCCGTATCGCCTCACGTTCAAAATCGGTGAGGCGACCGACAACGGAGAGCCGGAAGACGCAAATTCTAAGCAGCTCGGCAATGCTGACACCGGCAGCCGCAGCTTTGGCTTTCACCTCACGCTCCTCCGCATCGGTAAAATTCACAGAGACTTTTCGGTCTCTCTTATCACTGGATTCTTTCTTTGGTCGCCCACGGAGTTTCACACCGGGAGCGTCCTGATTGAACTTTCTCATTCGTTGGGTTGGGGATGGTGACCGCAGGGAACAGAGAGCGTCCTTCGGGATGCGAGGGGTTTCGGCGGGGGAATTTTTTACCTCCCGAAACATACCCTTGCATCCCCAACTAATCCACTATCGTTTCTTAGTTGTGCGCTGACGATAACCGCTCCCTGCTGTCGGGTTAATACTAACGTTATTTAGTACTGAAGTAGGTACTGAGGTACCAACGTACCTTAGGTGGAAAGGTCGGACTACCGAACGGTCTATGGGTCAGAATGTCGTTAGACCTATGAGATGTCAGATAGAAATTTTTCATAGTTTACGCCAGATTTCGATGTCGTCAGCATATATTGTTAAATGCTCGACCAGGATGGCATTGATATAGCTGCCGACAGTAGAGTCGCGGTCACCGAGGATGCGGGCGATGCGTTCGAGCTTCTCCCATACACTGTCCTCAATGTTTATCGGATGACGCTTTGACAGCTTTGACGGCATGAGATAGGCTGTCTTGAACTCAGCGAAGTCTGATTTGCGCTGTTGCTTGCCGATGCGCTGTTGCTTAGGTGGCTCGGTCGTGTCGGTTGCGGCTGTTGCTTCGGTTGCTGCCTGCGCGTTGTCAAACAGATTGTCGGCGTTGGCAGGTGTGGTGCTGTTAACAGTCTTGCCGCTGTTAACAAGATTGGTGGAGTTGATAGGGTTATCTGATTCCATAATAAAATCGGGATTAAGAGTTGATACTTTGGATTTGGTTGCATCGGTCAACTCGGTTGACTTAAATGCTGGTGTTGACGGAGCTTTCTTCGCAGTCATTGTTTTTCAGTATTTGAGGTTTTGTTGATTGCATCAGTATCAGGGTCATACCGTTCAACTGACACGAGAGTGAGTTGCAGGTCGTCAATGAGTTTCTGTAACATCGGATTATTTTTAATCATGGCTTGCAGCACGGCTTGGTCAGGCTCGATTTGCAGGAGGTAGTCTGCTATGTCAAGCCCTGCTGTTCGCTCGTTATCGGTGGCAACTTCTTCAAGAAAGTTGAAGATGCTTGCCTCGATACCGAGATTGCGGAGCAAACTAAGTTTCTGCCGCCATTGGTCGGTCGCGCCGATGTCGGGATACAGAATTACCTGACGGCCTCGGAGAACGCGGAGTGCATCAGTATTGAAGCACCCATTTTTCCCGCCGGAAGCGAGCCACACATATTCGGGCAGATAGTAAGCTGCCACAAGTGCGGTCTTTTCGCTCTCGACAATGGCAACAGGCTTGCCTCTGTTCATCGGCAAGAGATGTTCTCCGAAAAAACACTGATGCAGATTGAAATCAGGCAGTCGGAGCAACGAATGAACCCATGTAACATGGTTGAACGGTTTCTTCACGCGCTTACCTGTCTCGGCATCGTAGAGCATTACCTTTCCGGCGCGGACGCTGCCGTTGATGTCGGTTTGCCAAAACACGCATGACCCCGGCCAGTGCTTCGATGTGCCGACGCGATAATCTTTCATCAGCAGGAGAGCGTCCTCGGCTCCGAACTTGGAGCGGAGGAAAAGATAGAGGTTGTTCTTCTCATATCCGTGCAGAGTCTGTGCAACAGTCTCTGACGCGATGAAGGATGTCGGCTTTCGCTGCTCGGTCGGCTTGGCTCGCCATGCTGACGGAGCTGTGAAATCGGAGTGTAATGGCTTAGCCTCCGGATTACGTTCAAAATATTCCTTCGGTGTCAGGTGGTAGCCGCAGCTCTGCTCATGGTCGCATCTGCCAACATCATCAGGAAACGATATTTGTTTCTCGGTGTCGATATAGCGGCTAAAACAGCGTTTATTGTGGCAGGCAGGGCAAGAGTGACGGCTTCCAACCCCTTTATAGGGCTGGAGAATGAATCTATGATTATTCATAGCATTAATTATGAGATTTGTGTGGTGCAGTTTTTGCAGTTTCCGCAGTTTGCTTGACAAAACTGTCGGAACTGCGGAAGCTGCATGGAGTTAGAGTTTAAGATATTTGCCATGCGAGGACTTCTGGAATAATTTGCCAAGATTGTTTTTTAGGAATTCCATAAAGGTGCGCTCTGCCATATCATTAGCTTTTGCTATGGCGATGCCTTCTCCGGTCTCAAATTCCTGAGGGAGTGCGCTCACTATTGCCAACTGTTGCGAGGTTAGCGAAAGTTCCTTCAGAATAGTCTGAACCTTAACGGCTGATTCCTTGAAATATTCGGCGAGAGAAATGGCCCGCTCAACAGATATGAGGTCAATCATATCCTTACCGGCATCATTGCACGCCCAGCGTGCCATCTGAATAATCAGACAGAAACGTATGGCATAGATTTGTAGCTTGCAGTAGATGCCGACAATGGTCTCGTTTGGCTCACGGTCGCATATGTCTGACAGTTCATGCTGCCATCTGAACAGGCGTATCATAGCTTCCTCAGTAAACGGTATAGTTATCGGCAGAATATCGTTGTTTTCATCAACGGTACATTGTAATTCCATGAGCCTCGATAAAATGCGCTGCCATTCAGCGGCCACATCGAATGTCGGATGCTTCATCGACCACCGGGTAGAAGTTTCGTGTCGGAGCAGGACAAACAGGATGCGGTCAATGAAACCGTTGGCAGAGCGTTCCCCTTTGGCAAGTTCGGAAAGGATGCGTTTCTGCATCGTGCCGATTACGGACACAAACGGACGCTTGATAAAGATAGAGCTACGCGAGCTTTTGCGGTCGGACATGGTGGGCTTTGCGCTGAACACCGACAGCCAGAATTGTTCCTCAGAGCCGTTGTTGTAACGGTTGAAGTTCTTGACCCATGCCGACAGTTCATCGGACAGCAGACACAGACCACGGCGATTCTGCGAATGAACGAGGCTCAGACCTTCCGGAGTAATATCAGACACAAGAAAACGGCGGCGGACAGGTTCACGGGGGCAGACCTCAATACCTTTTTCTGCACGTTCCTTCCGGCTCATTTCAAGTTGCTCCAGATATTCCAGATACTGTTTCTCGTAAATCCGGTTCTGTTCGTAGTCTTGTTCCACAAACGGACGCATTGCAAAACTCAACGGATGGCTCTTGTTGGCACCGGGTCTTCCGATGAGAGCCATATATAGAATGGCGCTCTCGTCCCAGCCTTCTTTCATCCGCGCGAGATGCGTGTTGCCTATCGCTACCGACACCGCCACCAGCATTGCCGCCGCCACATAATCGACAGGAAATCCATAGCAGTCGTTCACCTCCCTGATGATACGTTGTATTTTGGAGGGATAGAGGCTAATGGGAAAACCGCCGCCTGTGATTGCGGTGCAATGGTCAATGGCCTTGTCGAGCACGAGCTGAGGAGTAATCTTATCGCTCATAGGCTAACGGCTCAAACAGTTTCGTCCGCCTGGGCGCAGACCTTTGTTCATCTCGGCAACCATTTCATCATACTTCTCCTGCTGAGATTTGGGCTTGCCGGATGCCATGTATTCGAGAAGCTCGCTCTTAATGAACCTCCACGACTTGCCGCCGGGATTCTTGCATGCCGGTATGATTCCGGCGCGAGCCTTTTCATAGAGAGTGTTCTTGCACTCTCCGAGTAGTTGACAGGCCTCCTTTGTGGTGATGAAAGGAGAACTGTCTTTTGATGGTGGAGCAAGCGCGTTGCGCAGCTCCCGTAGCTCATCTTGCAAGGCTGAGACTCGCTCGATGAGATAGACAACCGCTTCGGGCAGTCTGTCGAAAGTCACGGGTGTTGTGAACATGATGCAACCGAAACCTTAGGAAACCGTCATGCCAACGCGGCACGTCCGGGCTAAGATTTCGGTTGCAAATGTATAAGGAGAAAAAACATAGAACAATGAGGTCTAATCCCTCTCAAAACGTTCTCCAAAACGTCTCCAAAGCCTCTCCTACTGGAGATATATGATTCTCCAATAGGAGATTGAAGTTTTATCCGGCAATAAGGTTGCCACAGTCGAGACTTCTCGAATCCTTACCACGTTCCATAGAGCGTTGAACGAACTCTGCCCACTCTTCGTCATTCATAGGCTCATCGTTGTCATTATCCATATCTCTATCCTCATCGTAGTCGTTAAGATTATCGTAATCGTCGCGTTCTTCATCTGCTGGTTCTTGGGCTTCCTCTGATTCGGCAATTTTCGATTTTTCTTCGGTAGAGATTGGTGGATCGGGTTTATAAGATATGGGAGCAGCCGTTTTAGGGATTGTTTCCTTAACGACCTTTTCAGTGGCAGGCTCAATATTTGATGCTTCTGTATTTGCGGAAGTGGTTGTATACTCCTCGATATTATAATCCGCTATTGTTAGACCTTTGTCAAAACGTTCCTCAATTTTGATTACGCCTTGAAGAGGATTTTGCTTGAGCTTCTTTGGTAGTTGATTATCTGAAAGACCATCAAGGTGGTAATGGAACGTGGTCTTTAGAAAATGGTTAATAAAATTATTAGGTTTGCCAAATAGTCTTCCCATGTTCCAGCCAAAATGCAATAATGCCCACTTCTCTATCGGTGATGCGACCTCGATTCTTGCAGCCGGTATATTAGCCTCGATTTCCTCCGGAGTACGTGAATCCCAGTTTGGAGACGATGCTCTTTGAAACAATCCCAAACGGAAAAACAGCTTTTCCAAATCACAAGGTTTGACATATGGACCTAATTTCTCGGCGGTGTATTCGCAGGCAAACCGATATTTGGCGTCTTCCTGCGATTGTACCAGAGATGCGGCGGATTCCTTCATGTCATTTATATTGAAGGATACGACTCCGGTCTCATCATGTTTCTTTAATGATGCTTCCGGCGGGATTGCCGTTTCTTGCCGCAATTTAGTTACAACATTAAGCATCATATCCTCAAAATCACCACGAGATAAGGGCTTTTCTTTGGCCTGTGGAGTGGATGAATTGGTGTCAATAACCGGTTGCGATACAGGAATCTGCTGTACAATCTTCGCTTCCTTTTCTTCTGTTTCGCCGATTAGCGGCATATCTTTGCCTGAAAGAAATTCGACGAGCAAAGCATATAGTGCAAGTCCGGCGACAATGGCAATTAAAAAGAAAACGTTAGCATTGAACTCTGATTCTCCTTTTGATAAAATAGAGTGGCGGATGGTCAGTGCTGAAAAAATATCAACAGCAATCACCAGCACAAGCAACCATGGATGATGGCCTTTGAATAGGTCTTTCATTCGCGTAATTGTTTAATCGTATAGCCTTAAAAAATGATGAGTTATGCAAACAAGGTTAAAACACGGTAACACTTTCGATTGTTCATTCTCCGAAAATTGAATCAGCATTGTTGGTTGGAGATATGCTTGATTCGTTGTACCTTTGCACTCAAAAATAACATAATGGCGACATCAGCTCAAAAGAAAATAATTACGTTCTCTCTGAGAGTAGATCTCATAGAACGTCTTAAAGATATGGCTAAACAAGAGCATTGTAGCCTTGACAATTTGGTTGAGAGCATATTGTTTGAAGCTGCTTATAATGAACCTAATGAGATAACAAAGGCCGCTCTTGAGGAAGCTATTAGTGGAAAATTGAGGACTAAACCTCCCATTGATACATCATCTGTAGAGGCTATGTTTAAGTCAATCGATTAGACACTATAATAGCAATATAATTATAGACCGAGACAATGCTGATAAGGCAATTATCTCGGTCTATCTTATTATTATTTCAGAGAGATGGCGTTGGATGCCTCGCGCTTTTTCTCACTGACCACGTCGGCGTAAATTTGAGTAGTTCTTACGCTACGATGGGTTAACATCTTTGATACCACGTATACGTCGATGCCCAGCGAGATAAGGAGTGTGGCAAACGAGTGACGAAGACAATGGAACGACAGTTTTTTCTCGATTCCGGCTGCCTTTACCCATTTCTTGAATGGCTGTTGTGCCATTGAGCGGCGGAAGCCTTTGAAGATAAGTCCTTCACCACGCTCCCCACAATATTTCAGAGCCTCTTCACTTATCGGTAATGTCGCTTCTGTCTCGGTTTTCTCGGTACATAGGCGTATGCAGTGGCCACCGTCAGGACTTCGCTCAATATTATCCCATCGGAGCTGCAACAGGTCGCTAAGACGTAATCCGGTAAACAGACCGAACATAGATGCTTGTCTGAGGATAGGCACCTCACACTCGGTAGCATCAAGGATTTTCATCTCGTCGAGCGTCAGATACTCCTTCTTTACCTCCTGCCATTTGATGCCTTCAAGAAAGTCGTTGACGTTCTCGGTGATATATTTTTCCTTATATGCCATTTTCAGCAGACAGCGGAATGTTGACCAATAGCCTGAAGCAGAGTTGTTGGATAACGATATCTTTTTGCCAGGGTGGCGCAGACTATGTGCATAGAGAAGATACTCCCGGAATTCTTCGCACAGTTCCGTAGTAATATCGCCGAATGTGCATCGGCCACCGCAGAATTTTTTGAAATGGAGATAGACGCTCATCCATTTGTCATATTTGCTTTTCGCCTTCTTCTCGAAGTAGGCAAGAAAGTCCATCTTCTGTTTAGTCTTGTCAAGGAATCCGAACTGTTCGTTTACGAGGCTCTGATAACGGATGCAACGGATGGCCTCGGCTTTCTCCTCCATTTCCTGATTGAAACGGCGTTGTATCTCGTTGGCCGGTTCGGCAAAGATGACTATGCCGAGAGTTTCGCGGCGGGTCATCTTGTTTGTGTGGGGATTGCGTATCGCGGGATAATAATCGAGATAGAGCGATACCTTACCTCCGGCATACGGGCGACGACGGAGGAACACTTTGGTGCAGGTGTTTGTCATTGTTTTATGGGGTTTGAGGGTTTGAAAATCAGATACAAAAGTAGCGGGAGAAGCATGAGAGAACAATGAGTTCTCCAGCAGTCCCAAGGCTTCTCCAAAGTCTCTCTGGAGATTAAATCTCCGGAGAACCGAGGAGAGAATCAAGTTCCGAGCAGAGTATGAGAGTGTATTTTCCTTTCTTCACACGAGTGATGTTGTGGTATTTCAGATAGTGGTGGAGTTGGTCGCGGGTCAGTCCATACTTCTCCATCGCCTCTGGATAGGTGTAATACTCCGGTGCCTTTGGGACGGTCGCACCCTTTGCCAAATCGAAATGATACTTGGAATACATCACATAGTTGCCTTGCTTTTTCTTCGGAATACCCTCTTTTGATACGAGAGTATAGATTGCCGATAGTGTCATTCCATAGGCGGCTTGAATATCAGCCGCGGTGTACCACTCGTTGATTTCCTCCTTCGGCTGCTGATTGGCAAAGTAGCGGTCAACATGGCTTCGGCTCCAAAGAGTCTTTCCTCGGCTCTGAGTCTTCGGCCAGCCTTCACGCTCCGCAATCTTATACATCCCGGAGTTAGACACACCATATTTCTCTTGAATCTCCTTGGAGGTGTAGAAATCAGTGATTGGAGCTGATGGATTCTTGACCTGTGTACTCTGAATATCAAGAACTGAAAATAGTGAATCTACATCGGCTCGACGAATGAGTGTCTTGCGTTTCAGTTTCCAAACCTTGATTACTCCACGGTTTATATAATTATAGATTGTGACGTGGCATACTCCTAATAGGGTAGCTGCTTGTGTTGGAGTCAAGAACTCTTGTTTAGCGACCTCTTTCTGTCCTGATTGCTGGTATTCATATTCTCGTTGGTATGAATCCAGTTTCTCCTGACGCTTTCTTTCCTTGTATGCGAGTCCTGAGCATCGGTGGCTGCAATACTCCGTTGTTGTCTTGCGAGCAATGAACTCAGCTCCACACCAACGGCATTTCTTTTTGATTTCAATGTTGCTACTCATTTTTATCCTGTGTTAGTGTTTATTTCGCCGTTTATTTCGCCAAAAGTGTTCATGGGCGTAAACTGACGTAAACCTACGTAAACATCGTCCACGACCTTGCGGCACGCATTGACGGGGTTGACCGACTTGCTACAAATCGGGTACAAAAACACAGGTAAAAAGGGGTGAAAAGCGGTTATATTGCAGTATGAAGACGAAAAAAGCCGCCCGATAACGAGCGACTTTTCAATATTTTACACCAAATGGCACCAGTTGTCACCAATAGGCTACTTGCCGATGCAGAAGTTCTGGAAGATGGAGGTGAGGAGGTCGGTGGTGGTGATGGTGCCGGTGATGGCGGAGAGGTGGTGGATGGTTTCGCGGAGGTCCTGGGCGATGAAGTCGCCTGAGAGGTTTGCTCGAAGGCCGTCAAGGACGCGGGCTAATGATTCTGCGGCGAGTGTCAGGGCTTCGTAGTGGCGCGCGTTTGTAACCATGAGGTCTGCTCCCGCAGAATCATTGGTTCCTGATAGGGTGTGGAGTGCTTGGGTGAGCCGGTCTATGTTGTGGCCTGTCGATGCAGAGATCAATATAGGCCTTTGTGTCGATTTTTCTGTTGTGACAGGCTCTTGTGATTCAGTGAAAATGTTCTGCAAAGGGTGGGGGAGATCGGTCGGTGAGGCAAGTAGGTCTGTTTTATTCAGAACTGTAAGGAGGGTTGCTCCTTCTGCTAGATGTTTTTTTATTTCGGTATACAGTTCGGTCAGTTTCTCCTGACTGATGTCTGGTGTTACGAGCCATATGACTATGCGTGCGCGTTCGATGGCTTCAAATGAGCGGCCGATGCCGAGGTTTTCTACGTGATCTGAAGTTTCGCGTAAGCCGGCTGTGTCGATGAATCGATACATGACGCCGTCGATCTCTATTGTGTCCTCGACGGTGTCTCTTGTGGTTCCAGGTATGTCGCTGACGATGGCGCGTGACTCATTCAGCAAGGCGTTGAGCAGGGTCGATTTGCCTGCGTTTGGTTCGCCTACGATCGCTACCGGGATGCCGTTTTTAAGTGCACTGCCTGTTGAGAATGTAGCGGCAAGGCTGCTGATTTCAGTGTGGAGGTTTTTGGCCAGTTCTGCCAGGTGGATGCGCGAGGCGAATTCAACGTCTTCTTCTGAAAAATCGAGTTCGAGTTCGAGCAAAGAGGCTATTTCGATCAGTTTTTCTCTGAGTGTTCCGATCCGTTTTGAAAAATCGCCTCTCATCTGGGATGACGCAAGGCGGTGGGCGCTTCGGGAGGTGGCGGCAATTACATCGGCCACGGCTTCGGCCTGGGCAAGGTCGAGTTTGCCGTTGGCGAATGCGCGACGTGTAAATTCTCCGGGCTGAGCCAGACGGCATCCTGTGCGTATAAGCAGATTGATCAGTTCGCGCTGTATCCATACGGAGCCGTGGACCGAGATTTCAACTACGTCTTCGCCTGTGAATGTTCCGGGAGCGCGAAACACTGTGGCCACTCCGCTGTCAAGCGGTTCTGTCGGGTTTTCAGGGTCTGTTATTGTGCCCAGGTGGGCGGTATGTGTGCCGACTGATGAGAGAGGTTTTCCGCGCCAGATTTTATTGATGATGCTGATTGCATCGGGTCCGCTCACGCGGATTACTGCTATGCCTCCACAGCCGGGGGCGGTGGATATGGCGCATATGGTGTCTGAATCGTTATACTGATACATAAGTAATTCTTCGAAATTGAACGATACAATGATCATCGGGAACTCTTTCAGTGGATTGTTCCTGGAGTCTATCTGCAAAATTAGCAATTTATTCCCAAGACGCAAAACAGGCTATCGCGATGGAGAGGTGCGATAGCCTGCGGTCAAAGATATTAAGGTAGAAGAATGTCAGATTTGCAGTCTGATCACCGGGGTGCGGTCAGGCAAACGGGGTAGATCAGTCTTCAGACTGTGACTTTTCGGCATATTCTTTCAGGAGTTTTTCCTGGACGTCAGCCGGAACGAGTTCATAGGATGCGAACTTCATTGTGAAAGCCGAGCGTCCGCCGGTGATTGAGGATAATGCGGTCGAGTATGACGACATTTCTTTCAGAGGTACTCTGGCCGAGATCTTTTCAAAACCATTGTCGCTTGACATGCCCATGATTATTGCTCTACGGCCCTGCAGGTCGCTCATGACATCGCCCATGACATCACCGGGCACCATGACTTCGACGTCATAGACCGGTTCGAGCACTTTGGGGTTGGCGTTGCGGAAGGCTTCGCTGAAGGCGTTTCGGCCGGCCAGGCGGAATGAGATTTCGTTTGAGTCAACCGGGTGCATTTTACCGTCGTAGATGCAGACTCTTACGTCGCGGGCATAGCTTCCGGTCAGAGGTCCCTGTTCCATGCGGTCCATGAGGCCTTTGACGATGGCCGGGATGAATCGTGCGTCAATCGCACCGCCGACAATGCAGTTGTGGACCACGAGTTTTCCGCCCCATGAGAGTGGTAGTTCCTGAGTGTCGCGGACGCTCATCTTGTATTCCTGATTGCCGAATTTATAGGTGTCCGGTGCAGGCATGCCTTCTGTATAGGGTTCGATAATGAGGTGTACTTCGCCGAACTGGCCTGCGCCGCCTGACTGTTTCTTGTGTCGGTAGTCCGCGCGGGCTGCTTTTGTGATTGTCTCGCGATAGGGGATACGCGGTTCATCGAAGATGATCGGGAGTTTGTCATTGTTTTCAACGCGCCATTTGAGAGTGCGAAGATGGAATTCTCCCTGGCCTGACAGGATGATCTGTTTCAGTTCCTTCGACTGTTCGATTACCCATGTAGGATCTTCCTCGTGCATACGTGTGAGGATGCCCATGAGCTTTTCTGAATCGCTCTCTGTCACGGGGCGGATCGCACGGCGGTATTTCGGCTCAGGGAAGCGGATGAAATCAAAGCTGTATTCGCAGTCCTTACCGTCAAGAGTGTTGCCGGTGCGTACATCTTTCAGTTTCACGGTTGCGCCGATGTCTCCTGCGCAGAGTTTATCGACCTGAGTCTTGATGTTGCCGCAGACGCAATAGATCTGAGCGATTCTTTCGCGTGAACCGCGTGTGATATTTTCGAGGTCTACGCCAGGAGTCAGTGTGCCGGACATGACTTTGAAGTAGCTGACTTCACCGATGTGCGGTTCTACAGTGGTCTTGAAGAAGTAGAGTGAGAGCGGACCGTTGCTGTCAGGCTTCACTTCCACTCCTTCTACTGTCTCAGGAGCCGGCATGTCTTCAACAAACGGCACTACGTTGCCGAGGAATTCCATCATTCGGCGTACACCCATGTCCTTAGCTGCGCTTACGCAGAACACTGGATAGATCGAGCGGTCAATCAGGCCCTTACGTATGCCTTCGCGCATTTCGTCTTCGCTGAGATGGCCCTGGTCGAAGAATTTTTCCATCAGAGTCTCGTCATTTTCAGCCGCAGCCTCTACGAGGGCCTGGTGGAGTTCTTTGGCGCGTTCCATTTCTTCGGCCGGAATCTCTTCGATGGTCGGAGTGCCACCGTCAGGGCCCCAGGAGTATTTCTTCATAAGCAGCACGTCAATCATGGCATTGAAGCCGGCTCCGCACTGCAGAGGATATTGTATAGCCACGATCTTGTTGCCGAAATGCTCGCGCATCTGCTCCATGACGTTTTCATAGTCGGCCTTGTCGCCGTCAAGCTGGTTGAGAGCGAAAATCACTGGCTTTTTCAGAGACTGGGTTGTACGGAAGATGTTCTGTGTGCCTACCTCCACGCCATATTGCGAGTTGATCAGTATGACACCGGTGTCGGTCACATTGAGTGCGGTGATCGCATTTCCGACAAAGTCATCGGCTCCGGGGCAGTCTATCACATTAAGCTTCTTCCCAAGGAATTCCGCATAAAAAACTGTCGAGAATACGCTGTAGCCATACTCTTTCTCAACAGGGAACGAATCACTTACAGTGTTTTTTCCTTCAATGGTGCCGCGGCGTTTTATAACTCCACACTCGTAAAGCATAGCTTCGGCGAGTGTGGTTTTACCAGAGCCTTTGCTCCCAAGCAAGGCGATGTTTTTAATCTCGTTTGTTTGATAGACCTTCATATTTAATTTAGGTTTTAGTTTTAGGTAAGAAGAAAACGTCCGCAAAATAGTAATAAATTTTCGTTTTCGGTGCGCAAAAAAATGTGTTTTACAACATACTGACGTTTTTTACTCTCTCGATGCTCCAACGTCACCATAATATTATTACCTTTGCGTGTATTATTTCCAAAGAAAAAGCCTATGGATATAACAAAACCTTGCATCATTCCTCTTCCACGTATATATGACCCCCGCGGGAGTCTCACTTTTGTCCAGGACAATGATCAGATACCGTTTGAGATCGCCCGGTGTTACTGGACCTATGATGTCCCGGCTGGAGAGGCCCGTGGCGGACATTCCCACAAGGAGGCTAAATCGCTGCTGGTGGCTGTCAACGGATGCTTCAATGTGAATCTCTTTGACGGTGACACTTGGATGACCTATACGCTTAACCGCCCGTATGAAGGGCTGTATATCCCCCCAGGCTATTGGCGTACGCTCGATAATTTTGCCTCCGGAAGTGTGTGTGTGGTCATGACTTCAATCCTCTATGATCCGGATGAATACATCCGTGATTACGAAGAATTCAAGCAACTGGCCTCACGGCAGAAAGGACCCTATTTATGAAATATCCTTTCCTGGATCTTGGCTGTGTGAATGAACCGTATGCCGACAGCCTTGTAGCCGCGGCAGAGCGTGTGATACGCAGCGGCCGTTATATCGGAGGCCCTGAAGTGGAGGCTTTTGAATCGCGCCTTGGCGAAATGCTTGCCTCTCCGTTTGTGATAGGTGTCAGCAACGGTCTCGATGCCCTACGGCTTATACTGAGAGCCTATTGCGTGATGGGGGTTTTCAGTCCGGGAGACGAAATCATCTATCCGGCCAATACATTTATAGCTTCAGTGCTTGCCATCAGCGATGCCGGGCTTGTTCCGGTTGCGGTAGATATAGATGAGAAGACCATGAATCTTGACACATCTCTCCTTGAGGCTGCCATCACGCCACGCACTCGTGGAATAATGGCAGTGCATCTCTACGGGCGTGTGGCCTGGGATGCGACTCTTACAGACTGTGCCGAAAAACATGGGCTGAAAATAATTGAAGACTGCGCGCAGGCTCTCGGCGCCCGCACTCTGGCTGAGGGCCTTCACGCTTCGCCGTTTGCCGGTGCGCTTGGCGATGCCGCGGGAATCAGTTTCTATCCCACCAAGAATGTCGGAGCTTTGGGCGACGGAGGTGCGGTTGTTACTCATGACGCCGGTCTGGCCAAAACTGTGAGAGCTCTGGCTAATTATGGCACAGAGTCGCGTTACAACAACATATTCAAAGGCTTCAACTGTCGTCTTGATCCATTGCAGGCGGCTTTCCTCAGCGTGAAACTTCCGTATCTGGCTCAGGAGAATGCCGACAGATTCGCGAGGGCACTGGCTTATCAGCGCACCATCTCGCATCCTGACATAGTGTTGCCATATATGTCATCAGAAGTCACAGACCACGTATGGCATCAGTATGTGATAAGGGTCACAGGCGGAAAACGGGATCAGTTCCGGCAGAAACTTGCCGAAAGGGGAGTGGACACTGACATCCATTACGCCGTGCCCCCGCATTGTCAGCCTTGTTATGCAGATCTGGCACATGGCCCGCTGCCGGTCACAGAGCGCCTTGCCGGAGAGATAGTAAGTCTTCCTATAGCCACCGGTACATCCGTGGCCGATGCGGCCGAAATAGCCAGTATTATCAATCAGGCTGACCTTGGCGGCTGAAAAATCATTCATAATATATGGCAAAATCAAGAAGGAGAACAAGAAAGAAAAAAGTAGGAAAAAGTATCAGAAATATGTGGCGAGGACTTATAGCGGTAATCCTTATGGCTGGATGTGGTTATCTTGCCTCACACCTTAGCGGTCAGGAAACAAATGAACAGGTGCTGTCCGCACATTCTGGGGACTATGGAAATCTTCTCGAAGTCAAAACAAGGCCTGGAACACCTTCGGTGCTCAAAAGTTACCGTGGGATAGATCTGTCATTCAACCCGCAATGCCATATACCCAACTGGGTTTCATGGGAATTGACCGCCAAGGAGACAAGCGGCTCCGCATCGAGGACAAATAAATTTGCGTCAGACCCTGACGTTGAAGGCTGTGCCTATACCTGGGACTATAGTTATTCCGGTTATGACCGCGGGCACATGGCGCCTGCGGGCGATATGAAATGGAGCGCTGAAGCAATGGCCGAGACATTTCTGCTTACCAATATATGTCCTCAGGCAAAGAGCCTTAATGCCGGCTCATGGAAAGGGCTTGAAGAAAAATGCCGGCAGTGGGCAGAGGCTGACAGTGCCATCTATATAGTCTGCGGGCCGGTTATAGACGGAAATCCGATTGAATATATAGGTGACTCGCGCGTCTATGTTCCGAGAAAATTTTTCAAGGCTATTATCTCACCTTATTCTGTACCGGCGAGAGGTATCGGATTTATCATGCCGAATGAAAAAGTCAAAGGCGGCATGCAGGCCTGTGCGGTCACAATTGACTCCATTGAGGCTCTTACCGGGCACGATTTCTTCTCCTCGCTGCCTGACGAGATAGAAAAAGAGGTGGAGAGCCAATGTAATTTCCACTATTGGAGCACTCACCGCAAACGGTAGAGCGCGGTAAAAACAAAAACAGACAGAAAACAGAAATGAGCCACACAGCTGTTGAACTGCACGGATTGTTGACCGGCTATCAAGGGCGTGACGGGAGCGTCAAAGTTTCCGGACCGCTTGATGCGTGTCTGAACAAAGGGGAGATGACATGTCTTCTCGGTCCGAACGGCGCCGGAAAATCAACTCTTCTTAAGACCTTGTCAGGTATGCTTTCTCCTCTTTCCGGATCAGTGACGGTTGACGGCAAGTCTCTTTCGGACTATTCTGTCTCTGAACTGGCCAAGGTGATAGGGCTGGTGCTTACGGAGAAGCCTGCTGTCGGAAACATGAAAGTGGAACAGCTCGTAGCGATGGGGCGCAGCCCTTACACAGGCTTCTGGGGGCGTCTGAGCGACTATGACCGGAAGATTGTTGACGATGCAGTGGGTCTTGTCGGTATAGGCCCGCTGTGTGGACGGCCGGTTGCTTCGCTCAGTGATGGCGAAAGGCAGAAAGTGATGATAGCCAAAGCGCTCGCCCAACAGACTCCGGTCATATTTCTCGATGAGCCTACTGCTTTTCTTGATTTTCCAAGCAAAGTCGAGATAATGCGGCTGTTGCGTTCTCTTTCACGATTCAGACAGACCACTGTGTTTATTTCAACTCACGATCTGGAGATTGCTCTTCAGATTGCCGACCGCGTGTGGTTGCTCGACAAGCATCATGGCCTTAAAACGGGAACACCCCGCGGACTTGCCGCTGACGGCAGTCTGGGGGTGTATTTTGACCGTGAAGGAATCTGCTATGATCCTGTCGGCGGGCATTTCCGCATACTGATGCAGGATCAATGATCTGTGGCGGTTCCTTCCGTTCTGCTGAGCGGGGCTGATCAGGATTTGTTGGCGCGCTTACGTTCGATTTCGTCAAGAATGATCTTGCGCAGGCGGAGGTGATGAGGGGTCACTTCCACATATTCATCTTCCTTGATATATTCGAGAGCTTCTTCAAGCGAGAATACTACCGGAGGGATGATGCGGGCCTTGTCATCGGCGCCGCTTGCACGCATGTTGGTCAGTTTCTTTGACTTGGTGACATTGACCACGATATCGTTGTCTTTGGCGTTTTCGCCTACCACCTGACCTGCATAGACTTCTTCCTGAGGGAAGATGAAGAAACGTCCGCGGTCCTGAAGCTTGTCAATGGCATAGGCATAGGCGGTTCCGCTTTCCATTGCGATGAGCGATCCGTTGGTGCGGCGTTCGATGTCACCTTTCCAAGGCTGGTATTCATGAAAGCGGTGAGCCATAATGGCCTCTCCGGCCGATGCGGTCAGCACATTGTTGCGCAGGCCTATGATGCCGCGTGAGGGGATGAGGAATTCAATATGGATGCGGTCGTTCTGAGTCATCATCGAGACCATCTCGCCTTTGCGGCGGGTCACCATGTCGATGATCTTTGATGAATATTCTTCCGGCACGTTGATGGTCAGCATTTCGATTGGCTCGCATTTCTGCCCGTCGATTTCTTTGAGGATGACCTGAGGCTGGCCTACCTGAAGTTCAAAGCCCTCGCGGCGCATTGTCTCGATGAGCACCGAGAGATGAAGCACACCGCGTCCGAATACAGTCCATGAGTCCTCGTGGTCAGCTTTGGTTATGCGCAGTGCGAGATTGCGGTCAAGCTCTTTTGTCAGGCGGTCATGGATGTGGCGTGAGGTTACGTATTTGCCATCCTTGCCGAAGAAGGGGCTGTCATTGATAGTGAAAGTCATTGACATTGTCGGCTCATCGATGGCGATACGCGGGAGCGCCTCCGGATTATTGAAATCAGCCACAGTGTCACCGATCTCGAATCCTTCGATGCCTACAAGGGCGCAGATGTCGCCGCTTTTCACTGACTGCACTTTCTTTCGGCCCATGCCTTCGAAGGTATGCAGCTCCTTGATGCGCTGACGTACAACTGTGCCGTCTTTCTTGCAGAGCGCTATGTCCTGGCCTTCGCAGAGCTCACCGCGGTGTACACGGCCTATGGCAATTCGGCCTACATAGCTGCTGAAGTCCAGTGAAGTTATCAGCATCTGTGCATCGCCTTCAAGCACTTCTGGTTCGGGGATATATTCGATGATGGCGTCAAGAACGGCAGTGATGTTGTCAGTCGGCTGGGTATAGTCGGTGCTCATCCAGCCTTGTTTTGCCGAACCGTAGACGGTGGGAAAATCAAGCTGATCTTCGCTTGCATCGAGATTGCACATAAGGTCGAACACCATTTCCTGCACTTCGTCAGGACGACAGTTGGGTTTGTCGACTTTATTGATGACAACTACCGGTTTCAGGCCCATCTGGATGGCTTTCTGAAGCACGAATCGGGTCTGGGGCATCGGGCCTTCAAAGGCATCGACAAGGAGGAGGCAGCCGTCGGCCATGTTGAGCACTCGCTCTACCTCGCCACCGAAGTCGGCGTGTCCCGGAGTGTCAATGATGTTGATCTTGTAGCCGTTGTAGTTGATTGAGACGTTTTTGGAGAGGATTGTTATCCCTCGCTCGCGTTCGAGATCATTATTGTCGAGTATGAGTTCACCGGTTGACTGATTGTCGCGAAACAGTTTTCCGGCCATTAGCATTTTGTCTACGAGCGTGGTTTTGCCGTGGTCCACGTGGGCGATGATGGCAATATTTCTAATCTTCTGCATTGTCCAAAAATTTTTCAGGGTGCAAAGTTACAACTATTTTCGCTAATATCTGCTTTGTTGCGCCAAAAATCGGCGTCGGAGGCCGATTTTGCTATTCTGAGTGCCTCTGTCAATACATCTGATAGTCTACCGAGAGCACTTGGAATTCAGTCCGGCGGTTTATCTGGTCTGCAATTTCCTGCTGCTCTTCCGGAAGGCTTTCAATGAATGCCTCGTCAAGTACCCGGCCCTCTTCAAACAGAGGAAACTCGCGGGCAAGACGCTTGGTGATCTTTTTCGGGCGCGATTTGCCATAGCCCTGATACTGAAGCCGAGCTGCCGGAATTCCTGCCTCTATCAGATAGTCGACCACGCTTTTTGCGCGGCGTTCGGAGAGGCGTATGTTATATTCGTCAGACCCCAGCGGTCGGTGTGTGATGCCATTTCGATTGTTATGTTGGGGTTGTCGCGCAACATCTGCACGAGGCTGTCGAGAGCGCCTTTTGATTCAGGCCGCAGAGTGGCTTTGTCAAAATCGTAGAAGATATTTTCCACGATGTTTGGTTTTGAGATCGAGGCCAGTATGAAGTCTATGCCGTATTCGGCGTCTTCTTCGGCAGTATCTGATGTGAATTCCTGTTTGGCGTTGAGATAACCTTTTGCGCCGGCGAGCATCACATAGCGCACTCCGCGCTGCAGCGGGAAGGAGAACGATCCGTCGTTGCGGGCTACGGCTTTCTGGTTGGAGCCGTCATTGCCTACGATGCGTATCACGGCGTTCGGCACAGGTTCTTCATCTCGGTCCAGCACCCAGCCGCTTATCTGAATCTTGAGATCGGGGAGTTCGAATGAATAGAGATGGTCATATCCACGGCCGTCGCCGCGATTTGAACTGAAATAGCCTGACTCTTTGCCTGGGTTGGCGAAGGTGATGCCGAAATCGTCACCTTCGGAGTTTATGGGCGAGCCCATATTCTCTACCAGCCAGCCGCCGGAAGGGGTCAGCGTGGCCCGGAATATATCAAGTCCACCCAAGCCGGGATGTCCGTCAGACGAAAAATACATTATAGAGTCGGTGAGCATGTAGGGAAATACCTCATCGCCTGGTGTATTGATCGCGTCTCCGAGATTTTCAAGGCTTCCGGCCCGCTCGTTAAGTTTGATGCGCCAGATGTCTTTGCCCCCGTGTCCGGGCATGTCGGATGTGAAATAGAGATACTCTCCGGAGGGGCTTACTGCCGGATGCCCATAGCTCGAAAGCGTGTCGTTGGTGATCTCAAGCTTCACCGGTGCGCTCCATTGTGCATCGGAGCGGCGCGAGGTGTAGATGTCTACGCCCGTATTCCGGTCGGGCGTACGTATGGCGCGGGTGAGATACATGGTCGATCCGTCAGGCGAAAACGAAATGATGCCTTCGTCCCATTCTGTGTTCACTTCCCCCTCCACGGCTTCGGGCCGCTGCCAGTCGCCGCGTTCGTTCTTGCGCACCATCCAGATGTCGCTGCGTTTCATGCCGGTGATCTCGCTGCGGTTCGATCCGGTTACTTTCTCATTGGTCGTTGTGAAATACAGCACCTCGCCGTTAAACATGGGAGAGAAGTCGGAACGGCGGGAGTTGAAGAGTTTTGCATTTCTGACCACGTGGCGTGTCTTGTTGCGCTTGAGCTCTGCTGCTCGGCGCGCACCGGCAAGAGCCTGCCGGGCATGGCTGTCGTCCGGTTTGATCTTCAGATAATCTTCATAGCTTTTGATTGCTTGGGCGTAGTTGCCTTGCCCGTGTTGGGCGCTGGCAAGCTGAAGGAGTATTGTGGAGTCAGGGTATCCGTAACGCAAGGCATTCTGATAGGCGGCAGTCGCACGTGCGTCCTGGCCAAGGCGTGTGTAGCATTCGCCCATCTTCAGAGCCACTTCAGCCCGCTGGCTGCGCTGTTCGCGTGGATTGAGTTTGTTGTAGATTTTTCGATAGGTTTTCTGGGCATCGAAATATTCGCCGCGGGCAAGCTGCTCGTCGGCTACACTCATCTTTGCTCCGGAACATCCGGCCAGTGCGCCTGCTATAAGCGCTATATATATAAGGTGGTATAAACGGGTCATGACTGGTGATGATGGAAGTTTCTTATAAGGCTTGTACAGCCGTTCAGATATGCTTTTGATAATTTAACGTAGAAATCATGTGAATATTTTATTTTGGAAAAGCGGCGAAATCATTGTATCTTTGTGCGATAATTCAGCATGGCCCGACTTAAACAGCCTCTTAAGCCTGAGCGCATTCTGACAAATTGTAATTGTCAAAATCTTTAATATTAAATCACATACCTATGGGTCTTTTTGAAAAACTTACCGCTAACGCAAAAGCAAAGCGTCAACGCATCGTCCTCCCGGAAGGCACAGAACCCCGCACTCTCACCGCTGCCGACCGCATCATAGCCGACGGTATAGCCGACATCATTCTGATCGGTGATCCGGCCGAGATCATGACAATGGCCAAGGATCTCAATCTTGAGAATATCGGCAAAGCTACAATCGTCAACCCCGCTGATGAAACAGTGATTGACAAATATGCTCCTATCTATTTCGAACTGCGCAAGAAAAAAGGCATCTCGATGGAAGAGGCCCGCATGACTTCTGCCAATCCTCTCTATCTCGGCTGTCTTATGGTGAAGGCCGGCGATGCCGACGGCCAGGTTGCCGGCGCGCTCAACACTACCGGCAACGTGCTGCGCGCAGCGTTCCAGGTAATCAAGACCATGCCCGGCATTGACGTGGTTTCAGGCGCTTTCGTGATGGTGCTCCCCGAAGGATCTCCCTATGGCACAAACGGACTGCTGATTTTTGCCGATTGTGCGGTTGTGCCCGAACCCGATGCGGCCCAGCTTGCCCAGATCGCAGTGTCAGCCGGAAAAACCGCGCGTGACATCGCAGGCATCGAACCCCGTGTTGCCATCCTCAGCTTCTCAACCAAGGGCAGCGCCAAGAGCGAACGAGTCGACAAAGTAATCGAAGCTACAAAGATCGCTCATGAAATGGAACCCTCTCTCGTTCTTGACGGCGAACTTCAGGCCGATGCAGCCCTCGTCCCCGGAGTGGCAAACAGCAAGGCTCCCAACAGTCCGCTCTCAGGCCGTGCCAACGTGCTCGTATTCCCTTCGCTTGAAGTCGGCAATATTGCCTACAAGCTCGTGCAGCGTCTCGGCGGCGTTCAGGCTGTAGGTCCGGTTCTTCAGGGTCTTGCAGCTCCCGTCAACGATCTTTCGCGCGGCTGCTATCCCGAAGATATCTACAAGACCATCATCATTACCTGCAACCAGGCAATCGGTCTTAAGGAAAACAACTAATCATACCTCTCATACGCAAAGACAGACTAAAGAATGAAAATCTTAGTATTAAACTGCGGTAGCAGTTCAGTAAAATATAAGCTTATCGACACAGCGGACAACAGTGTGCTTGCCGAAGGCGGCGTTGAGAAAATCGGACTTAACGACGGATTTCTCAAGTACAAGAAAAACGATGGCTCAAAGGCTGTCATCGAACTTGGTCTTGTTGACCACAATGGTGCCGTGCAGGCTATTCTTAACCTTCTGACTGATCCTGCGGAAGGCTGCATCAAGTCATATGACGAAATCGACGCAGTGGGCCACCGCGTAGTTCACGGAGCTGAAAAATTCAGCGAAAGTGTGCTTATTAACGATGAAGTCAAAGACATGATCAAGCAGTGCTACGACATCGCGCCTCTCCACAACCCCGCCAACATGACCGGTATTGACGCTATCACCACTCTCATGCCCGGCAAGCCTCAGGTAGCAGTCTTCGATACCGCTTTCCACCAGACAATGCCTGCAAAGTCGTTCCTCTATGCTTTGCCTTACAAGTATTATGAGGAAGACGGTGTGCGCCGCTACGGTTTCCACGGAACCAGCCACCGTTATGTTTCTCAGCGTGTTTGCGAATTCCTCGGAGTAGACAGCAAAGATCAAAAAATTATTACCTGCCATGTCGGCAATGGCGGCTCGATCACAGCTGTTGACGGTGGAAAGAGCGTAGACACTTCTATGGGCCTCACCCCGACAGAGGGCCTCATGATGGGTACCCGCGTGGGCGATGTCGATCCCGGAGCGCTTGTTTATCTTATGCTCAAACACAATCTGTCAGCCACAGATCTCCAGAAAATCATCAACAAGGAGAGCGGAATGGCAGGCGTGACAGGCATCTCAAGCGATATGCGCGAAATTGAAGCCGCTGTTAATGCCGGTGACGAGCGCGCTATCCTCGGACTTGCCATGTATGAGCAGCGTATCCTCAAATACATCGGTGCTTATGCCGCTGAAATGGGCGGTGTAGACATCATCGTATTTACCGGCGGCGTAGGCGAAAATCAGACTTCACTCCGCGAAGCAGTCTGCGAGCCCCTTAAGTTTATGGGAGTCGAAATAGATAAGGAGCTGAACTCTGGTATCCGTGGCAAGGAAGCAGTTGTTTCTACAGCGGCATCTAAAGTAAAGGTCGTTGTCATTCCTACTGACGAGGAATTGATGATTGCCCGCGATACTGAAGCGATTGTTTCCAAGAAATAATCAGAGACTATAAAATTTTTGATTCCGCGCCGGATCACTGCCACGTTCCAAGCTGGCATCTCAGGCGTGGAATCATTCTGATATTAATAATGCAAATATGACAAAGATCCGTGCCGCCGTAGTTGGCTACGGCAACATCGGCCGCTTCTCGATTGAAGCTCTTGAAGCAGCCCCTGATTTTGAAATTGCCGGCGTCGTACGCCGCAATGTGGCCGAAATTCCGGCTGAACTTGCCCCTTATAAGGTTGTCACCGACATCCGTGAACTTGGTCATGTGGATGTAGCAATTCTCGCCACTCCCACACGCGAAGTTGAAAAATATGCTCTCGAATATCTGGCAATGGGAATCAACACCGTTGACAGCTTCGACATCCACACTTCGATCATCGGCCTTCGCCGCTCCCTCGATGCCGCAGCAAAAAAGGCCGGCCGCGTGGCCGTTATTTCTGCCGGATGGGATCCGGGAAGCGATTCTATCGTGCGCACACTCCTTGAGGCAGCCGCTCCGAAGGGCCTTACATACACCAACTTCGGCCCAGGCATGAGCATGGGGCATACAGTATGTGTAAAATCGAAAGCAGGTGTGAAGAATGCACTTTCAATGACCATGCCAAAAGGTGACGGCATGCACCGCCGTATGGTCTATGTAGAACTTGAAGACGGGGCACGTCTTGAAGATGTGGCAAAGGCTGTTAAGGAAGATCCTTATTTTGCGTCTGATGAAACCCATGTGATGGCAGTTGAAAGTGTCGATGCTGTAAAAGACATGGGCCACGGCGTGCACATGGTGCGCAAGGGCGTTTCCGGCAAGACCCAAAATCAGCGATTTGAATTCAATATGTCGATCAACAACCCGGCTCTCACCGCCCAGCTGCTTGTTGGAGTGGCCCGCGCATCAATGCGCCTCACACCTGGAGCATATACAATGGTCGAAATCCCCGTGATTGATCTTCTGCCCGGCGAACGCGAAGATCTGATCGCACATCTTGTCTGATCGATAATCATTCAGATATATATAGCGTTCAGCCCGTCAGTTGAGACCTCAACAGACGGGCTGAATGCCATATTTGAAATAAGGTTGGATTGTCAGTCAGACACTCCGTCAAGAATGATCTGTCCGAAGTACTGAGACTGATGGAAGTCGGGCTCAGGAGTCGGCACCGGAGCCCAGCTGAGATAGTGAGGCTGAGAAGTCCCGGAAGCACATTTGTAGAAGTTGCCACTAAGTTCGACCGGCTTTCCTTCAAACTTGATTCCAAGAAGATTCAGCGGAATTGCTGCAAGAAGGTCCCAGGTGAACAGTCCTTCCACTTCACGGAACGGCCGGCGTCCGCATGACGGAAGCACGGCTATAGTGGAGATCTCTGAATCAGAGAGGGGAGTGACGTTGACAGCCCTCGACTCTCGGTGAGAGGCTTTGATCGCACCGATGCAGTTGAACTCAAAATTCCAGTATTTTTCAGATCCGTCTGGCTTCACGAAAAACATAACGCAGGAGTCTTCGTAGACAGGTGAATTGTTCTCGAAATTCATGGCACGCAGATAGTTGCAGCGTACAAAGAAATTGATGTAGATATGGTTGTCCGAATGTGCGATGGTAAACGTGGTGAGCGGATGGTAAGGAAACAGATCCTTCCAGTTGAGTTCACCTATGCTGTGGCGTACGCCTGATGATTCCAGACGGTTGAAAATAGCATCAGTATTTAAAAAATCAAGATCAGCTATATAGGGTACGTGTAGTGTCTTTTGCATATTTGCTGTTATGAAATAGAGTGGGGGATAGAATCAGTTAATTGAAAAACAGATCTTTAATACCGGTAATGAATCCAATAGCGCCCATAATGAGAATGATGGCGGCTAAAATGCGGTTCAGCAGCCACATGGAGCGTATGTTGAAATGGCGGCGCACCTTGTTGACAAAATATGTAACGCCAAACCACCACAGCACAGCACCAAGGAATATTGAAATGTAGCCGGCCACATAGTGATAGGCCTGAAACTCAGGAGCAAGAAAACTGAAACGGGCAAAAAGGCCGATGATGAAGAAAAGTATCAGAGGATTGGAGAAAGTGAAAAGAAACCCAGTCCCGAAATCTTTCCAGTAGCTTGCCGGCTGCATTGCCGCCGGCTGAAGAGCCCGCGATGGATTAGCCACAAACAGATAGGCGGCATAGACAATCAGAACAATTGAACCGATCACCTGCAGAACGCTCTGATTTGATTGTATGAAATCAGTTACAAATGACAGGCCAAGTCCGGTCAGCAGGCAGTAGAGCAGATCGCTGACACCGGCGCCGACACCGGTGAAAAACGCCGGCCAGCGTCCGCGGTTGAGCGTCCGCTGGATACACAGCATTCCGATCGGCCCCATCGGAGCCGAAACAAGAATGCCTATAAGCAGGCCTCGGAATATTATGACAGGCAGATGTATCACAATCTGCAAAGGTACAAAATCACTCCGAGGTCTCAAAATTTTCAGCATGATTGATGCCCGGCAAAATGCAATTTAGAAGTTTTGAGTAAGTATTGAAGATAGCTTCGTTGGTGGCGTAGTGGGTGACCGATCGGCGCGTCAGTGCATATCAGCGTTGGTAAATGGAAAATAAATGCAATTGGTTAAAAAAGCGTCTCTGTTGTTATATGGCTGATATGCCACCGGATATATAATGTTATAATACAAAATAAGTAATATTTGTCAAAGACATGTAGTCACTTTTGTTGGGAATTACGAAAAAAGTTGTAACTTTGCACCGCAAAAGGCTGGTCCGGTAGCTCAGCTGGATAGAGCATCTGCCTTCTAAGCAGACGGTCCCGCGTTCGAGTCGCGGCCGGATCACAAGGTGTAGTTGATTGATATTCAGTCGGCTACACTTTCTTTTTGCGCTATTTTTTATGCATATTCAAAAACCTTTTTCTCCTTTCAACACTCTGATTGAGGGTTTTGTGTGCTCCTTAATGTTTAAATTGGTTTAAAACTAAACTAAAAGGACTGACTCCTGCAATAGGTGCCAGTCCTAATTTTGTTTTGCCTCAAAAAGTTTTATCGGACAGCAATAAAACTATATACAACTTCGACGTTTAGGTTGCCTGGGAAGCCGCATCGCCGTCAGTGCTGTGCAGTGTAAGTACAAGTGTGGTGTCTGTTGTCTGGGTGGCACTCCATATTGAATGATGAAAGCCTATGGACCCATCATGGAGACAATGCCCATAGTTGTTCTGTGGCAGTTGATAATCTATTGAATCGAGCGTAAAGCGGCCTCTGTTGATTCGGTTGCCGTATCGTCCGATAATCGCTCCGAAGTTGCCGTCGATCTCGATATAGTCACGGATGTTGTAATGCCCGAGCACGACATCGCGTGGTCGGCCGTCTTTATCCGGAACCATAAGCGACACAATTCGGCCTACGTAGTTTGTGACGCAGACTTCCATATCGCCGTTGTGCAAGGTGAACAGGGATATTTTCTGATTGTTGACAATGGTGTCAAAATCATTTTTGTCAAGGCCTGATAAAGTCGTCTTTTGATTTGATGCGCAGCCAACCATTATCAGTGCGGCTGCGAAATAGATGATATGTTTCATTGTTTTATTCGGCATAAAAAATCAAGGATTGAAGATCCTTTGAGTCTGGACCCACCATAACGCGGAATTCACCCGGATCATAACCATATTTCAGCTCGTTGTCATAATATTTGAGCATGTCGCTGTCTATCTCAAAGCTGACATTCACGGTCTCGCCCTTCGGGATGAATACCCGTTTATAAGATTTCAATTCTTTGACAGGACGGGCTATCCGGGCAACTGGATCATTGATATACAATTGCACAATTTCGTATCCATCGTAATCCCCGGCATTGCTGACATCTATTGAAAGCGATATAGCCCCTCCTTTTGCCAATCGGTCGGTGCTTATATATGGTTTTGAATAAGCGAATGTGGTATAGCTGCATCCATAACCGAACGGATAAAGAGGTTCGTTGCTCACGTCGATATAGTTGCTTCGATAGGGGTTAAACTGCGTGGAATCAAAGTCGGGATGACTTGAGGGCAGATGATTGTAATACAGCGGTATCTGGCCGATTGAACGCGGCCATGTGGTAGTCAGTTTCCCGGACGGCACCTTTTCTCCGAAGACAACGTCCGCTATGGCATCGGCTGCCTCGCTGCCTCCGAACCACACATTCAGTATGGCTGGAATGTGATTGTCCTCCCAGTCAAGCACAAGAGGACGGCCGGTGAAAAGCAACAGTATTACAGGCTTCCCGGTAGCGTATAACTGTTTGAGAAGATCGCGCTGAGTATCGGGAATTGTGATTTCCGCTCGGCTCGACGACTCACCGCTCATTTCCGCGCTTTCGCCAAGCGCACAGATTATGATATCTGCGCTATTTGCAATTTCTATGGCCTGACGATGCATCTCGTCATCGTTCCCGCGAGCGATAGAACGGCCCCAGTCGCAATTTCGTTGGGTAGTCTCATCATAGTAGATATTGCTTCCCTGCGCATAAAGCAGTTCAGCATCGGTGCCGAGGGCGTCGCGGAAAACGTCAAGTAGCGACTTGTGATTTTCAGGCTTGCAATAGCCGCTCCAAGTCCCGCTCATGTTGTTTGCGGCATTGGCGAGAGGACCGATAAGCGCAATCCGCCCTTTCTTTTGCAAAGGAAGGAGATGCTTGTCGTTTTTAAGCAATACAAAGGTTTCGGCGGCTATATCCCGTGCAATCTTGCGATGTCGGGGCGTGTACATATCTTTAGCCAGACGCTCAGGCTTGCAATATTTATATGGATTGTCGAATAGTCCGAGCTGCTGTTTGGCTGTCAGGATGCGACGGCATGCGTCATCTATCATCTTTTCAGTAACCTGTCCGCGCTCAAGAGCACATTTTAAATCGTTGAGATATCTGCCTGTAACCATATCCATATCTGTACCGGCCCTTAATGTGACAGCGGCGGCATCTTCTTTATCTGCCACTCCCATAAGCGGCAGCTCGTCTATTGAGCCGTAGTCAGTGACAACAAAACCGTCAAAACCCCAGTCGTTACGCAACACCCCGTTGATAAGCCACTCAGAGGCAGTGGCGTGCTGACCGTTGATAAGATTGAACGATGTCATCACTGAACCGATGCCGGCATCCACGGCAGCCTTATAAGGGGGCATATAATAGTTGAACATACATTCGCGGCTCATGTCAACGCCGTTGTAATCGCGTCCGCCTTCCGCCGCTCCATATAATGCGTAGTGTTTCACACAAGCCATAAGGGATGAGTCAGAACGCATCCCGTCGCCCTGATATCCATGAACATACGCTTGGGCGAGAACACTTCCGAGATACGGATCCTCGCCGGAGCCTTCGGCGATACGGCCCCAACGCGGGTCTCGGCAGATATCGACCATCGGGCTATAATTCCAGTTTACACCGTCGGCTGTAGCCTCGATAGCTGAGATACGGGCCATTTCGGCTATGGCGGTGCTGTCCCATGAACACGACAATGCCAAAGGGATTGGAAAGACTGTCTCATAACCATGTACTACATCAGCTCCCACGAGCAAGGGTATGCCGTGAGGTCCTTTCTCAACTGCCAACCTTTGAAAATGGGAAACCGCATCAACTCCTTTGACATTGAAGAAGCCGCCAATTTTTCCTTGCATGATAAGAGAGTCGAGCACGGCTGCCTGTGCTGTTCCTGACACCACATCTCCGCCGACGGGCAAATTCAGCTGCCCGATTTTCTCCTCAATGCTCATCTCAGCCATAAGACTGTCGATGAAGCCTTTGTTATCTGTATCACGAGCCTGAGCGGTAGCGGCAGACAGTAAAAGCAGGACGGCTGTGGTTATATTAGAATGATTCATACTATTGCTTCGGTTGGTTCAGAATTTTGTTGCTGGCACCCCTGTGAAAGTCATCTTCACGGGGTGTATTCTGCCATTTGAGTCGAAATGAAGCTCATCGACACATATGACGCGGTCGTTACCGTCGGTCGCTCCGAGCGGATGGCGGTGGTAGACAATATAGTATCTGTCTGTTTTCGAGGACCGGATTACGGAATGATGCCCTGCCCCCGTTCCTATCTCGGGGTCTGATTCCAGAATCGTGCCTACTCGTCTAAAAGGACCAAAAGGGGAATCAGCAATTGCATAGGCCACCCGGTAGTCATCTTTTGTCCAGTCGCCTTCACTCCACATGAAATAATATTTCCCGTCCTTAACAAGCATGAACGGCCCTTCTGTATAATCCTTTGGAGTCACTTCTTTGTAGAGCGAGCCGTCGGGGAAAGGGACAAGAGATTTGAAATCGTCGGCGAGACGGACCATGTTGCAGTGTCCCCAGCCTCCGTAATACATATAATAACTCCCATCCTTGTCTTTGAAAACGAACTGGTCGATTGGCTGCGCCTCGTTCACGATCTCATTTATCAGTGGTCGGCCAAGCAGATCCTTGAACGGACCTGCCGGCTTGTCGCTGACTGCGACACCAATACCGCCGATTTCGCCCTCGTGGACATCGTTTGCCCCGAAGAAAAGATAATACTTCCCGTCCTTCTCAAGCACTGCCGGAGCCCACATCGCACCCCAGGCCCATTTGACATCTTCTGTACTGATGATGTTTTCATGTTTAGTCCAATGGATGAGATCGGTGGTAGAGAAGCAGTCCATTGCGGTCTGCTCCTTGAAAGGAAGGCTGCGCGTAGGATATATGAACACCGTGTCGCCATACACGATTCCCTCCGGATCGGCATACCATCCGGGGAAACAGGGATTTCCCCCTATATCGGTCGCACTATCATATTTCACAGCTACTTTATGTGGTAGGTCGGCAGATGACGAACCTACGGAAAAGACATATTTACCATCCAGTATACATTCGGATGCCGTTTCCTCGTCATAATAAGCCAAATAAGAGAACGGAATGTCAACAGACACACTGCGGGTTTCGCCCGGCGCGAGATCCACTTTTGAAAAACCAACAAGTTTCTTCTTTTCCCTAAGCAGTCCTTTCAATTTAGGAGCTGATACATAAACTTGCACTGTTTCCGAACCGTATATGGACCCAATGTTGGTTACATCCATTTTCAGGTTATAGCCAATCCCAGTTCGGGTCACTATTGGTTTGCCAATGTTGAAATCCGTATAGCTGAGGCCATAACCGAACGGGAACAGTACAGGGATATCATTATAATCATACCAACGGTAGCCTATGAGTATGCCTTCATCATAATAGATGTCACAGATGGCTGAATCATCGCGCCAAATACCCGGATAGCGGCGCTGGCCGTGGGTGGGCAAGTCCTCAATGCGCATAGGGAAAGTAAACGGTAATTTCCCCGACGGATTGACTTTGCCTGTAAGTACATCGGCAAGACTGTTGCCGGCCTCACTGCCGAGATACCAGTCCTGGACGATGGCGGCAACCTTATCCGCCCAGGGCATCAAAACGGGTGTGCCGGAGATGTTCACCATAATCAAGTTCGGGTTAATATCGGCGATAGCTGAAATAAGATCATCCTGGCCATATGGTAGCTGTAAGGTCTTTCTGTCGGCATTCTCGGTGTCCTGGCAGTGAGAGTGGTTCAAGCCGCCAATGAATATCACGACATCGGCGTCTTTCGCTTTTGCAAGCATATCGGTTTTAAGTTGCTCTGGAGTTCGTTCTTCGGTCAGCATCTCAACGTCCTGACTTGTCACATTGTCTTGTACCGTACTTCCTGCTCCGATATATCCTCGTTCCCAATCGATATTCGCGTTTTCCAATGCCGATTTCAATCCGGCCAAGGGGGTAACCTCATGCTGTACCTTCAAAGAAGCCGAACCTCCTCCGACGGTCATCATCTTCACTGCGTTTTCACCTACTACAAGGATTTTGCGTATATCCTGTTTAAGAGGCAGTATGCCGTTGTTCTTTAATAGAACAATTCCTTCGGAGCCAATCTTTCGGGCTGTGGCATAATGTTCGGGACATGTGAAACGGCCCTTCCAACTGGAAGGAGCCATTGACGTACGGAAAATTGTGCGGAGTATGCGCCTCACTCTGTCATTGAGATCGTCAACGGATTCGCGGCCATCCCTCAGCCGCTCAAGATATGGGTTGGCCATATAGTAGCTGTCGTAGGCATTCATATTTACCGACACGCCGTCAGTACCGGTTCCCATTTCAAGGTCAAGGCCGCCCTCAAGAACAGCGTCGGTGTTGTGCACTCCGCCCCAATCGCTGACTGCGACACCGTCGAATCCCCACTGCCGTTTTAATATATCCCTTAAAAGTCGTGGATTCTCACAGCAGTTGCGGTTTTCAAAGAGATTATAAGCCGGCATAATAGCCCACGCACCACCTTCTACGGCAGCTTTGAACGGCTTGAGATATATTTCATGCAAGGCACGTTCTCCGACATGTACATTCGTCGTATAACGGTTGTCCTCGTTGTTGTTCAGCGCAAAATGTTTGACACATGCCGCGACATTATTGCTTTGAACTCCCTGAATATAAGGCACGACCATTGTTGACGTAAGGAACGGATCTTCGCCCATGTATTCGAAACTGCGACCATTCAGCGGTGTACGCATCATATTCACCCCGGGGCCAAGCAGAATGTCTTTGCGGCGATATCGTGCTTCTTCTCCTAAGGCTCTTCCGTATTCACGGGCTAATTCCGGGCGCCATGTGGCGGCAAGGCAGCTTAGTGCCGGGAACGCCGTGCATGAGTCATTGGTCCACTCGGCACTGTTCCACTCGTCCCATAATACTTCCGGACGGATGCCGTGAGGCCCGTCAATACACCATAGTTCCGGGATTCCGAGACGGGGCACACCGGCAGAGGAAAATTTCGACTGGGCATGAACCATCTTGACTTTTTCCTCAAGAGTCATACGCGAGAGTGCATCCTCGATACGCTCTTCCAGTGGAGCCGAATAGTCGAGGTATTTCGAATCAGCCGCTTGTGCGGTGAATGAGCATAAAATGGCGGTTGCAATGACGAATTGTTTTGTAGCCATGGTAGAAATGCGTATTGTTTGTTTCGTGAAATGAAAATAGTAAAGGCTGCAGTTCATACTCAGTCGATGGACTGCAACCCCCGATATTGTATTATATCCCTTTGTTAGCGGATGATAACTTTTCTGACTGTAGTCCCGGTTCGCTGAATGTATACTTCCCCGGCAACAGGATTCATTACACGTATACCCTGAAGGTTAAAGTATTCGCAGGTGACATCGCCGCCATCTTGAATGATCTCTGTTATTGATGTCGTGGGTTCGTTGTTGGCTGAGACTTTCATTTTGTTGAGATCGAAGCGGATTTTGTAAGTGCCCGGTTCTTTGATTGCCCAGTTGTAATCTTCGTTCTGATCCGTCTTGATATCCAGACCGTCCTTGTTGTCGATTGCCAACTCTGTATTGTCTACTTCGGGGCGAAGATGTGTTCCCCATACGGGAGCCATCGATGCGCGGAATCTTTTGCCGGACTCGCAGTTGTCGAAAGTCGCCTCAAAGACGTTAGGCGAAACCTGTTCCATTGGCTGGAAAGACCAGTTTGTAAGGTCGCCTACCAGATAGAGATGGTTAGCGATAACTTTGTCGCTGAGGTATTCTGCGCTCATCTCCATGTTACGCAAATCAAGTGTAATTTTGTACGTTCCTGCATCAGATACAGTCCACTGGTTGTCGTTCAGGTCGGCTCCGCGGAATACTTCCATAGCGCATTTTTTCAAACCGTCAGCACCGAAGGCGGTGTTCTGTACTGGATGAATCCAGTTACCATCCCATTCCTTATCATTGCGCAGGCTGAACTTTAAAGCTCCCCCCTTCATATATGTCTGATATGTGAAAATGTAGGGGTCAGTCTCATCCACTGTCAAAGGAGTGCCAAAGGCTGGAGTCCAGCCTCCTACAGTCGCATCTCCCACAGCGTATATGCTGGGAGTAATCACGGGAAGTACCTCGCTGAAGTCCTGGGAGATGGAAACGCGAGCATTCTCTAGGTCGAACACGATACGGTAGTTACCGCTTTCGCTGATATACCAGTTCTTATCGCCGCCTTCCATGTTGCCATAGTCGATCACGGCAGTGGGCGATGTCGCGGGGCTGAGGAGAGTTTTGTCCTCGACGGCATGAACCTGAGGACGGCTGAATACTGCATCCCCACCGAATGGGCTGGCGCGGAAGCTCCCGTTGGAGACGCCATCGCCGCCTTCCACCTTGCCTTGGTAGAAAAATACGTGATCGGATGTTTTGATGAGTTCGAATGCGCTCCACGAGGTTTGATATCCGACCATATAGAGCTCGGAAATTTCCGACAAGGTTGCTTGAGCTGATGCACTGCCTGATATTGACAGGGTTGCAACAGCGGCTAACCAACAGATTTTTTTCATGATTAATTGTTGTTTTTCGGAGTTGAACTATTTGTGTTATTTGGAAAGCCTTACTATTTTGCATCCATGGGGCTCGATTTGCGCGCTGATTGCCGAGGCGGAGCCTTCATCAACATGTTTCCATAGGTCGCGTACTTTCATCTCACCGGCTATCCCCAGTTCCGCGAAAGACACATCGAATTTCTTGGGTTCATCTTCCCTGTTGAATAGACCTATGATATAGTCTCCATTGGTCATTTGGCCATACCAAATATTGCTTCCAGGCGACATAAGAGTAGCATCCAAAGGTTTTCCAACGAATCGGTCTTTGTTCAGAGCCAACATTTCCTCATTGGTGTAATATGCGACATCGCCATCACCAATGGTGCAGTACTGATCTGTCACGGCTATCGGACCACCAGCCATGAGTTGGATAGATATTGCGAACTCTTTTTCTGCCGGCGTCTTATAGCTGTGCATGATTGTGAAGTCGCCATCCAGAATTACCTTGCCTCGGCCCGAAATACGGCTCCAATAGGTAAAACCGTCATATTGGTTTTCACAATTCGGCCAAGAGAGCCAATACCGACCCTGGTCTTTTGAAGAAGTGAAACCCCAACCTCCGTTGAAAGTGTCGTTTACTATCCTTACCATATTTCCATATCTGCTTTCGATTTCAGCATCATTGTAAAGATGAGGCATTACCAAGGATAGATAGATTCCATATTTTTGTGCGGTCTTGCATATGTAAGCAAGTGCATCGGCATACATCTGTCTGCCATACCCTTTACCAACCGGAGTATCGGAATGACGGAATTCACCATCTTCAAACCACGATAGGAAGTCGATTCGGATTAGCTCTACACCCAAGTCGTTATAGTGCTTGAAAAATCCGTCAATATACTCCTTCGCACCCGGATGAGAGAACACGATGTATGTATGCCATTTGTCCTTGGCCTTTGGATGCTTTACTTTATCTATGGACTTATCATACAGAAGTGAACCCACCGTATAGTCCGTCCCGGGAATCAGGGTTTCCGGATCGCACCACATTTCCAGAGGAGAGTCGTAGATTCCCACTCGCAGTCCGCGCCGCTTCGCGGCCGCTATGAGATCCTTGATGGGGACCTGCCCCAAACGTGTCATATATGGCTGTCCGCCATCGCAGTTAATTGGCAGGAATCCGTCGGTGCAGACCATATCATACCCGTAGGGGAGCAGTTCTCGGGCAACCCAATCAAAGTTGAGTTCCCATTCTTCGAGGGGAATGTTGCGGCTATCCCAATCATCGCCGTCGAGTTCGTAGGCGCGTTCGTAGACACTCCAATATAGGGGCACCTTGAATGTATGTATATTGCCGACTTCCTCAAGAGTCGGATGCTCGTGTTGGTTGGGGAGCTGCATGTCGGAATAATCCTCCTTGCAGGAGCACAAACCGAAGATTGCGCAACATGCAACGCCCGTGATTATGAATTTCTTTATCATCGTAACTATATTTTTCAATTATCTAAATACTCAAATTTTGCAGTCCAGTTTTCAAGATTGAAGGTAATGCGGTAATTTCCCGCATCAACTATATTCCAGTTGAAATCGGGGGTGGCTATATTTACGAACTCCTCTGAGGAACATCCATTTTTGCCTACCTCAAGATTGGCGACTTTGGGGCGGATATGAGCACCCCAGTCCCGTACAGTCGATGCCCTCATGCTTCCGACATTGAGCTTGCCCTCATACGTGAAGATGTATTCGCCCTGTTTGACGCAGGGAGTTGCTATTGAAATGTCCCAATTGCCCGGAGTTGCATCGCCAAGGATATATAGGACGTCAGTCTTAATCGGGGTTACCTCGGGCCAATCATACTCTGCTTCCCCAAGATAAACCGAACTCATCTTGTATGTGCGCAGGTTGAATTTCAGTCGATATTTCCCTGCCGAAACGTTCCATTTATTATCGGGCCAGGCAGTGTAAATGAAAGAGGCGTCCTTTATGTCGTCCCGGCCTATCGGCGTTCCTGCAACTGTCGGCCTGATTGCCGACTTTCCATCATAACCACCTAATTCTGTATACAGTTTCAGTTCTCCTTCCGATAGCGTGCCTTCATAGGTGAACACATACGGATCTGATGAATCTTGCTGCAACGGAGTCATTGCGTTTCCGTCCCATCCGCCCTTGGTGCTTGTACCGAGCAGGAATAGTGTGGATGTCTCTATGGGGTCGACTGGATTTACGGGATCATCCTCTCCGTCTGTCAGATATTTTGCAGAAATCTTCCAATGTTCAAGGTCAAAAGTTATGCGGTATTTCCCTGCCTTTGTTACCAGCCAATTTATATCCGGGGTTGCGACATATATGAAATCCTCGTCAGCAACACCATTCTCGTTGATTTCGGCCTGATTGTCCACAGGGCGGATATGGGTTCCCCACGAGCGTTCCGTGCATGCGCGGAATTCGCCCTCGGTCAGATTGCCCTCATATACGAAAACATATTCGCTCTGTTTTATCGTTTCGATGGCTTCGTCAATATTCCACTGAGCTGCTGTGGCGTCCCCGATAACATAAACCGACTCGGCATGAACCGGCACCACATCAGGCCGTTCCGGGCCTTTCAGATATTCGGTGCTGAAGGTCCAGTGCCTCAAATCAAAGGTGAGCCGGTATTCGCCGGCGTCGGTCACATTCCACTTGTCATCAGGAGTGATGTACATCGTGAACGGCTCGTCGACAAGATTGGTCTTGCTAATTTTTTGTCCTACTACGGTAGGCCGTATGAATGTGATGTTCCAGTCTTCCGATGGTGTCAGCAAAAGCTTCAGTTCACCCATACCGAGAGTTCCCTCCCATGTAAATATAAGAGGGTCTTCTTTAGTTGGTGTAAACGGAGTAGGGTCAGTAATCGACCATCCGCAGGGGGCGGCACTGCCGAGCATGTAGAGCGTCTCGGACATTATGGGTAAATCTTCCTCGTAAATAACGAGTTCTTTCTCGCTGTCACAGGAAGAGAACCATGCGGTCATTCCAATGATGGCCAACAATAAAAGTATATTTCTTAGTTTAATCATGATTCTTGGTGATTGGTTATACGTTAATTTAATCATTATAACCCGGATTTTGCTTTAGCGCAGGATTGGCATTGAGGACGTTTCGCATCAACGGGAATATATCTGTATGATGGTCTGCGTCCGGAGTCTTATCCCACCATGAGCTTGTGGAGAATTTGCCAAAACGGATTAGGTCGGTTCGGCGGCGTCCTTCGGCAAAGTATTCGCGTCCCCATTCTGCCAACATTTCCTCCATATCCAACTTGGCCCTTCCATCCGGCAGATACAGGACTTCGTTCAGATTCTCGGATGGATAGTTACGCTTCCGCACACTATTGAGAAGTTTGCCGGCACCCGAAGCATCGCCTGAACGAAGCTTACACTCGGCAAGTGAGTAAATTATTTCCGGAAGACGAATTTCCGTATAATCACTTTCAAGCTGATGTGCGTCAGCATCGGTATACATCGGGTATTTTACAAAGTGCCATCCCGAATTATGGTCTCCGTTCATCAGATTGCTTGTCTGACCTTGTGGCCATGTATCAGGAGCCATTCCCTGGAAATTTCCGACCGCGTCGCGGATATATAGATCATAGGAACGTTCCGGCGCACGTACACGAGCAGTCTTGCCATTATCGTCCACATATTCCAGGTAGCCAAACAGAAACATACCTTCTCGTTTGCTGTTACCGAGGTTGCGGTACAGTTTCATGCGTTCATCGCCGGGATATTTGCGGAAATTCTGTATGGGCATACCCAATTTATAATTATACAGAGTGCCATCGACATCATAGCTGGGAGAAGCGGCATATTTCACGTTATGCTCACCTGCTTTGCATTTGGAATCCTTAAGATAGAAACGAGCCTGCGAAGGAACTGCATACCAGTAGACATCGCCCGAATAGTGCCAATATGAGTAACCGGAACTTGCCGGGTAGCCGAAAATTACCTCGTCGCATGTATTGTTGTCCCAGTCAAAGGCTGCGTCCCAACGGTCGGAAACTTCATAGGGCCCATATACGCCGTCAAGTATATTCTGACAGAGTCTGGCGCAATCGTCATATCTTTCCTCGCCAATATATACCTCTGCATTCAGATAAAGGCGCACAAGCAACGCAGCGGCTCCAGCCTGAGTCCATTTACCTTGTACAAGAGCCTGAGTTCCCAATGATTCCTTGCGAGCAAGCTTATTGACACAGTCCTTCAATTCGTTTTCAATAAATGTAAACAACTCTTTGGGCGCTACCTGATAATCGGTGTTTTCGGTCTTGTCATTGAAACTTACTACAAGCGGGCAGTTGCGGAACGCATCCAACAATGTCAGATAGAACATCGCTCTGAGAGTGCGGCACTGTGCCTTGTAATCGTTGAAATCCGATTCTGTCAGGCCGAATTTGGCCGGGTCAAGAGATTCAAGATCCTCAATCACATAGTTACATTGACCTATTCCTTGATACTGACCGTTCCAAAGATAAAGGATGTCGGTACCATCTTCGGCATTCCATGTGTGGTAGTGGTACCTGCGCCAGCGGCCACCGTCATCCCACCATCCGTCACGGGTTGGTGTGATCAACTGATCCGCCGTGAGTTCCTGAAGAACCTGACGTTCTTTTATCGTGGCAAAAGCATGTTCAAACGGGCGTGCAACAGCACGTTCGATATCACTCTTCGTGTTGTAGAAATTTTTAGTTGCTACCGAGCTATAGAGTGTCTCGTCAAGATCGGTGCATGCGCATCCCATGGTCAACGCCAGTAGGACAAATGCGTACTGTATGAGTTTACTTTTCATGATAGTCATTAATTATATTAGAAGTCAACTTGCACACCAAGCATGAACTGACGTGTAGATGGGAAATAACTGCGTGTGGCAGTCGTACCCGATGTGCCTGGTGTCAGTCCGTTGACTTGATATGTTGAAGGATCAACGCCGGAAAACTTGGTAAGAGTAAACACGTTATGGATTGTACCATATACTCTGACCTTATCTATAAACCGGGCATGCTGCAAATTGATTGTATAGCCTAAGGAGAGCATGTCGAGCTTGAAATAATCACCTCGCTCAAGGAAGTAATCGGTAACGGCATGTGTTGCCGTCGGACTAATGGCAAAGTTCTTGCTGTATGCTTTCTTAAGGACATTTCCTGTAAATTTACGTGTCCCATAATAGAAATCATGTATGTTGAATATATCGAAACCGAAAGCGCCACGGAAGAACAAGGAGAGGTCAAAATTCCTGTATCGGAATTTATGTGTGGTGGACATCGTGAATTTAGGCAGCCCGTTGCCGACTTTTTGACGATCTTCCTCGGTTCCTTGGCCGGCTTTGATGACATTGCCATCCTTGTTTTCAATAAGCCACTCGCCATCAGTATCCACTCCCACATATTTCCACATATAGAAATTGCCGATAGACTCTCCCTTCTCTATGCGTTGGAGATAGTAATTTGCATATGGCGCTTCTGTCATACATAAGGAGTAGTAGTCCTGTCCGACATATTCCGAATTGCTGAAATCCACGAATTTATTGGCCATTGTCGAGCCGATCACACTGAAATTGTAGCTGAAATCTTTAGTCTCGACAGCGTTAAAGTTCAGGTCAAATTCAAATCCATAATTTTTCATTGTGCCCACGTTTACAAACGTCTCGTCAAAGAGATATGGTGGCACCGGCACTTTATAATATCCCAACAGGTCTTCGGTTCGGCGGTTGAAATAGTTGAACGATCCGTAGAATCGGTTGTTGAACATTGAAAAGTCAACTCCGACATTCCAGTTTTTAGCTTTTTCCCATTTGAGGTCGGGATTAACATTGTTGGCCGGTCCCCAAACTTGAAAGTCTTTGCCTCCCCAATTATAATAACCAAAACCTTGCATTGTGGCTATTGACAGGTAGTTGCCGAAATCCTGATTACCTGTGACGCCATAGTCGGCACGGAGTTTAAGGTCGTTGAGCCAACTCCTCGATCCTTCCATGAAAGTCTCTTGGCTGAGGCGCCATCCTATCGACACAGCGGGAAAATTACCCCATTTGTTATTGATGCCGAATTTTGAAGAGCCTTCACGTCTGATGGATGCTGTCATCAGATATTTTCCGTCGTAGTCATAGCTTAGACGACCAAAGAATGATATAAGTTTGTTGTCATCGCGATAGCTCTCCATACAAACTTCTCCTTCGTCTTTGGCAAAGGAGCCCGAACCGAGATTGTCGTATCCGAGACCATCGTTGGGAAAATCCTTATTTTCCGCATAAAGGCGCTGATATTGAGTATATTGATAGGAATAGCCCAACATAAGTTTCGCATTGTTCTTTCCCATTCTGAATCCAAGATTGGTAAGCCACTCCACAATGTACTGGCGTGTCTTATAATATTCTCTGCTTGCCTCGCCTTCACGACCGCTGTTAATGGCCATTGTGCTTGTCGAGGGACGGAACCAGGAGTTGTTATTGTCATATTGATGGTCGGCAAACGTTAGCTGACTGTTGAGAGTAAACGGACATTCTTTTTGAGAGTTCCATAGTAAAGGAAGCAGATTGATTTTCGCCGTTGCATCCCAATCAAGCAGCTTTGTTTCTCCATGATTCTTTTCAAGCTCCTGAACTTCAACGGGATTGTAAGGACATACTTGTCCTTGGAAGTTATAATAAAGCTGAGGACTATTCACATCCATAAGCGGAGTGGTTGGATTTGCCTGCTTGGCATAGCCGAACACATTCCAGTCGGCATAGTCTTTGTAAATGATGCGGGGTGCAACATTTATATTAAAATCAAAAAGATCACCTTTCGACTTCAATTCCATAGAGGCACGCGCGCCGTACTCTTCGCGATTTGAGCGCAAATCCACGCCATTTGAATTACTATAATCTGCACTAACTCTAAAATTAGCACGCTGTGTACCTCCAGAGATACTCAAGGTGTGTTTTTGGGCGAATCCTGTGCGGCTCACACCTTTGAACCAGTCATAGTTGCCACCAAGGTCGGTACCACTGTCACTCCAGCCAAGACGGATATTACGGTAATCGTCAGCGTCCATGAAATCAAGCTCATCAATAATTTTATCCCATGCCACACTTCCCGAATAAGTTACTTTGTAGCTTCCATCTTTTGCACCTTTCTTAGTGGTCACTACTATCACACCATTCGAGCCCCGCGTGCCATATATAGCAGATGCGGCACCGTCTTTCAGGATGTCAAACGAAGCAATGTCATTAGGGTTAACATTGGTTAGATCTCCTCCGGGAACACCATCTATAACAATCAATGGACCGAGACCGGCTGAACGCGAAGACACACCTCGAATCTGGATACTTGCTTGATTATTAGGATCACCTGCACCGGTATTGGTAATTGACACTCCGGGCACTTTTCCTTGTATGAGCATTGCGGGGTCCGAAGAGCTGATAGTCAAGAAGTCTTTCTCGCCAACATGGCTTATCGCCGACGTCAGTTCTTTCTTATCCATTGTGCCATAGCCGATGACCACGACTTCACTTAACAACTGAGAGTCTTCGGTTAGAGTGACATCCAGTACCCCGCTTTTCTCTGCTTTCTTTTTTTCGGAGCAATAGCCTACATATGAAAATAGAATGTTACTGCCGGCAGGCACCTCTATTTCATATCTGCCATCAATATCGGTTGACACACCGACTGCTGAAACGTCACTCCTTACCGAGGCTCCAATCAGAGGCTCCCCGGAGGGATCCGATACAATACCTGAAACTTTAATCTTATTACCTTTGGATGCAGAGTCTTTTTTATTTACCTTAGTCGGCCTACTGTTGAGTACAATTTGTTTTTTGTCGATAACATAGCTTATACCATGCGTGGCAAAAAGTTTATCAAGGACAGATGTTAAGGCCTCATCCTTGACTTTGAGTGTTACGGGAACATTTACATTTATAGTCTCTTTGCTATAAATAAACCGGTATTTTGTCTGCTGTTCTATGGATTTAAGAACATTTTCCAAGGCAATTCCATCGACATCAATGGATACCTTGCTGTTGGATGCGTAGGCCGATAGCCCATAGCCAAACATCATCAGGAAGAGCATAGCCCTAAACATCAGATGCCAACGGCTACGCATTGGATGTGAATTTGTTTTTTCCATTATTTTGATATGATTGGTATTGTTTTCTGGTATGATTTTTGAGGTAATTTATAGATTTTTATGATAATCTAAATAAAGAACGATTGTGAAAAAATAATCCACATCGAGAAAGTACAAAATTTTCAATTTATTCATTTTTTGTTTGAAGTGCTTGGAAGCGAGCGTAATAATGATTAACTTCGCAACAAATATCATAACATGGAAAACGAAAAATTTGAAAACGAAATGCTTTTAGTGGCTGCCTTGAAGATAGACAGCCATGAAGCGTTTGTTAAAATTTTTCGACATTATTATTCAGACCTTGTAATCTTCGCATCCCATTTCATCCCGGATAAGGAGACATGCGAAGATATAGTCCAGGAAGCATTTGTGAAAATCTGGACGAACCGAAAAGTTCTTGAAATTCGAACATCACTGAGGACATATCTTACATCCTTAGTACAGCATCTTGCTTTAGACGAAATCAAGCACCGCAAGGTTAAGACCCTATATCAGGATATGAACCATGAGATTATCATGTCCCTGCCAGCTGATGAACATGTCCTGTATTCGGAATTGAGTGACGCTATTGATAATCTGCTCTCACAGCTCCAACCGGATGTTCTTGAAACATATAGGTTGTCAAGAACACATAATCTGAAATATACCGAAATCGCCGAGAAACTCAATATCTCGGTCAGGACTGTGGAATCTCGCGTCAGCAAAACGATAAAATTCCTTCAACAGAATCTCAAAAATTATAAGATCATCATATATTGGATTCTAACGTTTCAACACCTTTTATAAGAAATTACGATGGATAATAACATGAATAATACGATAGATTCCTTAATTAGCCGCTATCTGATGGGTAATGCTTCATCGCATGAGATTGAGGAATTACGGCGTTGGATTGAGTCGGATGAGCAGAATAGAAAATACTTTCAGCGACAACAGGATATATGGGCAGTCTTGAATCCGACTATAGATATAAACGATATAGATACCGTAAGCGCAGAATTGAAAGTGCTTCGTAAGACCGGTATCGTATCTTCACGTTTTGCAATATTCAAGAAGTTGCTCGGATATTGGTCGCGCATTGCAGCTGTTGCTATTTTGCCACTACTTGCAGTGGTAGGATATCTGATTTATAGGCAATCGGAGGGACGAGATATTGCTGATGTGACAATCACCACATCTTTTGGCTGTCTCAGCAGCACGGTTCTTCCAGACGGCACAATCGTATGGCTTAACGCAAACAGCTCATTGCAATATGACCCCATGATGGATGACAATGTGAGGAATGTGATATTACACGGAGAGGCATACTTTGATGTCAAAGCTGATGCGAAACATCCATTTAATGTAAAGACTCCATATATGACAGTCACGGCAACCGGTACGGAATTCAATGTAAATGCCTATGACTCGTCCGCTTCCATAACATTAGTCGATGGTAAAGTAAGTGTAGAAGTAGAAAGTAAATCAATGACACTTAATCCCGGCGAACATCTGGCAGTAGCAGATGGCCGTCCAACAATTAGCAACCATATAAATACAGAAAAATATTGCTGTTGGAGAAATGGCACGTTAATCTTTGAGGATGAACCTCTTTTTAATATCTGTAATAGGCTTCAGCAAATATATGATGTTGAGTTCGATATTGCACCAGAATTGAAAGAGAGAACATTCCGGATGATTCTTAACGGCGAGAACATAAGCGAGGTGGTGCGTTTCTTTGAATTGGCCGCTCCCGTGACGTGTGAATTTGAGAACCTGAAATCCCCCGACGATACGACCAAATTTAAATCAAGAATCCGCATAATGCCTTCCTAAAATCATATAATCGAATCTTTCACATGAATGTGCCTATAAAATTATTCGCTATTGCCCTTGTCCTTACCGGCTGTAGCTCTACCACTGAAAATCTGCTTTCGCCAGACGGCAATATCGAGATTGCCTTTACTCTTACAGACAAAGGCGAGCCATCCTACTCCGCAAAGTACAAAGGCAACGACATCGTTCTGCCTTCTTTGCTGGGCTTTGTACTTAAAGATACAACCTCTCTAACCGACAATTTCAAGATAACAGGCATCGAACGCTCTGATTTCAATGAGTCATGGACACCAGTATGGGGTGAAAATGACAGTATAGAGAACTGTTACACACAGATGATCGTCAACCTCCAACAGGGCGACCGGAAAATGGACATAGAGTTCCGAGCATATAATGACGGCTTCGGCTTCCGATATATATTCCCTGAGCAGACGGCCAAAGCATTTGTAATCGCAGACGAAGCCACACAGATAGCAATGGCTGGCGACCATACGGCATGGTGGATCCCCGGAGATTATGACACCCAGGAATATGAATACACTACATCACGCCTAAGCGAAATACGCGCCCACGCCGATGATAACTTCATGGATAATGCGTCGCAACAAAGATTCTCACCTACGGGAGTGCAGACAGCCTTGATGCTAAAAACCAACGATGGCCTTTATCTTAATCTCCACGAGGCGGCATTGGTCGATTTCCCTGCGATGAGTCTCGAACTCAATGACACCACAATGACATTTAAAAGCCATCTCACGCCCGGACAAGGCGGTACGATCGCGACTATACACACTCCCTTTAAAACGCCGTGGCGCACCGTCACCGTAGGAGAGAAAGCAACTGACATTCTCGCATCAAATCTTATTTTAAATCTGAACGATCCCTGTGTTTTGGACGACGTATCATGGATTCATCCTACCAAATATATGGGAGTATGGTGGGAAATGATTACCGGCAAAAGTTCATGGAGTTATACATGGGCCGATAATTTCGATCTTGCGACTTTTGATTATTCAAAAGCCAAACCGAATGGCATTCATGGGGCTAATAATGAGAATGTGCGGAGATATATTGATTTTGCGGCAGAGCATGGTTTCGACCAACTTCTTGTCGAAGGCTGGAATATCGGTTGGGAGGATTGGTTTGGCAAAGAAAAGGACTATGTATTCGATTTTGTCACTCCTTACCCCGACTTTGACATCGCCGCACTCAATGATTATGCCCACAGCAAAGGCATCAAATTGATGATGCACCATGAAACTTCCTCATCAGTCGACAATTATGACCGGCATATGGATGCTGCCTATGACCTAATGAACCACTACGGTTACGATGCTGTAAAAAGCGGATATGTAGGCAACATTATACCAAAAGGAGAACATCACTATAGTCAGAAACAGGTAAAGCACTATCTCGACGCAGTTAAAAAGGCCGCAGACAAACATATCATGGTAAATGCACATGAGGCTGTACGCCCGACAGGCCTATGCCGCACATACCCCAATCTCATAGGCAACGAAAGTGCTATGGGGCAGGAGTTCGCCGATATGAGTCCGCAACACTGCACCATATTGCCTTTTACCCGCCTTAAGGGAGGCCCTATGGACTTCACTCCGGGCATATTCCGTATGAAGATAACCGACTTTGCTCCCGGCGGTCAAGGTAGACAGAAGCGTGCGACCATCCCCAACCAGCTTGCATTGTATCTCACCATGTACAGCCCCTTACAAATGGCTGCGGATATGCCCGGGCACTATCAAAAGCACATGGACGCATTCCAATTTATCAAAGACGTACCGGTTGATTGGAGCAAAAGTGTATATCTTGATGCAGAACCGGGAGAATTTATTGTAGTCGCCCGCAAAGACAAAGGCAGCGATGCATGGTATGTGGGAGGCGTTACTGATGAAAATGTCCGAGACTATACACTTGACTACAACTTCCTGCCACTTGGCAAAACGTATGAAGCAACCATTTATGCCGATGCTCCGGATGGCGACGGTTTTGACAATCCCGAAGTTTATACCATTACCACCAAGACGGTAGACAGTACGTCAAAAGACAAAATCCATATGGCTCGTGGCGGCGGATTCGCAATTTCAATAAAACCAGTAGAATGATTGGCAAATAGGTACAAACCACCGTTATATATCTGAGCAAAATGAAAACTATATCTCTACTGCTGACGCTTGGTGTCATCTTCGGTGCCGGAGCAACCGAGTGGGAGAATCATCGTGTTTTTGCCGAAATACGAATGGCGCCGAGGGCTACGTTCTACCCTTACTTTTCCGTAAATGAAGTGCCCGATGGTAATGTATGGCAGTCGCAGAAAAATCCCGACGATTTAACCAGATATAAATCAAAAATCCGCATAATGCCTTCCTAAAGCCAAAGTAGTTCAATTTATAAGACTTACATATGAGATTATTGAGCATTGTTTTAATATCAATAGGTGTGACATTTGCGGTCTCGGGTGCAGAGCATCGCTTTTATGCTATTGAGGCATCGGGTGATAGCATTGCCGAAGGGATTGAATCCACAGTCAATGTGGACAAATCAGGCAATACTGAAACCATAACACTGCGATTGCGCAACACCCGCCATACACCATTCCAGCCCGTAAAGGCTGGCCTTAAACTTGGAGTAGACACCTACATGGACACCTATCCGGAATGGTACGGCAAATTTTTTCCAACACTCGCAGTTTGCGAACCGGACCATTTCTACGGCTACATGCAGTCGCCTGAAGGCAAGAAAAAAGCAGTAGTATCCATCGACCCGATAGCTTCATGGAGCCTTGATTACAACTTGGGCTATCAGGATCCGGAACCGCACTGGTTCTGGGGACACCGCATAGAATGTATGAATCTCGATATGTTATGTCAGGGGCCATTGCCCGACCATCATCCGAGCCTCTGGAAACTTGAACCGGGAGAGGAGCGAACATGGACGGTGAAAATCATTGATCTTGACAATAATGACAATTTCGAAGAGACGGTATACCGTAATACCGGAGCTCCCGTAATTGCAATGGAGAGTACATCCTGTGCTCCGGGGGATACGCTTGCAATTGATATTTTCGGAAACGCTCCGGTAATGACCATCGAAGGCAATAAGACCGACTTAAAGCAAATCGATACGGCATTATGGCGTGCAATATACCATGCCACCGCTCCGGGTATCAAAACCATTGAAGTAAGGGACGGAGAGAGAAAGGCTCATGGCACGGTGGCGGTGCGTCATCCCTGGTACAAGACTATGGAGCTGGCACGTAAAGCCGTAGAACAATACAAACAGAAACCTACCTCGCACGTAGAAAGTTGGTATGGCTTCCATACCGCCTTTGATGTCGCACGGATCATGCCCAATCACAGTATAGACAGTGTTCTAAACAGACGCTTCGACATGGTTGTCGAGAAGGTGTTTGATCTTGACACAGGTGAACCGCATGAATGGAAATGGCGAATACAGAATGTATCTTCCACCCTCGGAATGTTGGCGGACCGCTATCTCGCTTACGGCAATATATCCGATCTTATCTTAGGGGAACGCATGGCCAATTATCTTATGAGCTGTCAACGGGCAGACGGGGCTTATATGAATGGTAATACAGACTACACCTCTGTAATCTATCCAGCCAAAAGTATGTTTGAATTTGCTGATGCGGAGCGCATTGCAGGGCGAAAGAAACAAGCGATACGGATTGAGAAATCGGCAAAACGAGCCATAGAACACCTTGCTGCGGTGGACGGCAATCTCGAAACCGAGGGGCAACTGACCTATGAAGACGGCATGGTGAGCTGCTCGGCACTGCAGCTCGGTGAACTGGCCTTGCGCAGCAAAGACACCAAGGATAAGAAACGTTACACCGATGCAATGCTCAAGCTGCTTGAGGGACACGATTGTTTGACACAGTTGCGGGTGCCCGACGGGCGGCGCAGAGGCGGTACGCTTCGCTTTTGGGAGGCACAATATGACGTATTCATGCTACCGAACATGATTTCTTCACCACATGGGTGGAGCGCATGGCGGGCTTATGCGACTTATTATGCCTATCTTCTCACGGGTGAAGAGCGTTGGCTTCGCGAGACTTTCGATGCTGCCTCGGCTTTCGCAGCCCTCATTGACCATGAATCCGGCGACCTCAACTGGGCTTTTGTCATCGACCCGTATGTCCGCGCGCGGCAGGTATGCGAGCCGCATCCAAACCACACGTCCGATGATGCGACATACGGCAATCCGCATCCTGAATGCTATCCCAACCGGGAATTCATTGTAGGGGAGCAGTATGTACCGATGATTGCCGATTGGCAGACAATAGTTTCGAGTGACAACGATGTGCATGAATGTTTCAAATTCATTGCAGAGGCAATACTCTGCAACGCTTTCATCGTAGAGCGTCCGGACGGCAGCATCGCGGCCTACAATTGTCGTGTCAGCCGGCAGGATAACATTTTGCATGTCAACGCGGATGAATCACAAATTTCCACCCTGTACGCAAACGTGCGCACGCCGTATGAAATCAAATTCGACGGCGATATTAGATGATTATAAAATACACCATCGTTATACATCTGAACAAAATGAAAACTATATCTCTACTGCTGACGCTTGGTGTCACCTTCGGTGCCAAAGCTGCCGAGTGGGAGAATCCTCGTGCTTTTGCCGAAGGGAGAATGGCACCGAGAGCCACTTTTTATCCATACTCATCCGTAAATGAAGCGCTTGATGCCAATGTGTGGCAGTCGTCTCGTGTGACATGTCTCAATGGCCGGTGGGCCTTCTGCTATTCTCCAAATCCTAAATCGCGTCCTGCCGATTTTTACAAGACCGATTACAATGTAAGCCGGTGGGATAGTATCGATGTGCCCTCGAATTGGGAATTTCAAGGCTACGGCATACCTATATACACCAATACCACCTATGTTTTTCCAGTCAATCCGCCCTATGTGCCACACGACGATAATCCCGTTGGCAGCTACAAGCGCACCTTCACGCTCGACAGTGCCACGGTGAATAACAGCCGCACATTCCTTCACTTCGATGGTTCAACAGCCGGTATGTATGTGTGGGTGAACGGGAAGAAGGTGGGATACGTACAGTCGCAGAAAAATCCGGCTGAATTCGATATCACCGACTTTGTTAAGCCCGGAGGGAACGAGTTGGCCTGCGAAGTGTATCGCTGGACCGACGGCTCTTATCTCGAAGATCAGGATTTCTGGCGTCTCTCGGGTATTGACCGCAATGTATATCTGTACAATACCGACAAGCGTGGTCGAATCGCCGACTTCTTCGTGAAAGCCGACCTCGACGGCAGATATCGCAACGGGCTTTTCAATGTCGATGTAAAGCTTGACTCATCCGAACCCCTGACGCTCAGTGCCACGCTATATGATGCGGGTGGGCGTAAGGTGTACAGTACGGACAGGAAGGTGGGCGCAAATGAAACCGTGAGCTTCAAGAGCACGCTCACGAAAGTAAACAAGTGGAACTACGACTCTCCTTATTTGTATCGCCTCGTACTCGATCTACGCGACGCTTCCGGTAAAACCGTCGAGGCAACATCGACCAACGTCGGATTCCGCAAGGTAGAAATCAAGAACTCGCAACTTCATGTCAACGGTATCCCCCTAGAGGTGCACGGGGTAAATATGCAAGAACATCACCCCGATAACGGCCATACCATCGACGAAGAGACTATGATAAAGGATATCCGCACAATGAAGCAACACAATATCAACGCTGTACGCACCTCACACTATCCGCAGCCACCGTTGTGGTATGACCTCTGCGACCGCTATGGTCTACTGCTGGTCGACGAGGCCAATATTGAGGCTCATGGCCTTGGTGTGTATGATATAAGTGATGAAGCCAAGAAAACGCATCCTGGTCATGCTGAGATGTGGCGTGATGCAGTCCTTGACCGCGAAATCAGTCTCGTGGAACGCGATAAAAATCATCCATCGGTAATAATATGGTCACTTGGTAACGAAACATCAAATGGGAAAAACTTCATCGACAGTTACCATTGGATAAAAAAACGAGACAATACACGCCCCGTGCAGTTCGAGCAAGCTGGCGAAGGTGAGAACACAGATATCGTGTGTCCGATGTATCCCCCCTACGAATGGATTGCAGACTATGGCAAACGCGAAGGGGTGACACGCCCTTACATTATGTGTGAGTTCGCCCACGCTATGGGTAACTCCACTGGCAATTTTCAAGATCTTTTCGACCTCATCCGCACATATCCCACGCTTCAGGGCGGATTCATCTGGGATTGGGTTGACCAGGGATTCCGGATGAAGGACGAGAACGGCCGCGAATACTGGAGCTATGGCGGCGACTATGGTGCCACCGGCTACACTCACGACGAAAACTTCTGCATTAATGGCCTAGTAAATCCCGACCGCAAGCCTCACCCCGGTCTGAGCGAGGTCAAGAAAGTGTATCAGGACATCCGTTTCTCCTCCGACAATCCCATATCAGGTGAAGTGACCGTAGAAAACCTCTTTCCATCGCTCTCCACCGAGCCCTACGAATTCTTTTGGGAACTCCTGTGCGACGGCAACGTGGTGACCGAAGGTCGATTCGAACTCAAGGTCGCCGCCAGATCATCGAAAACAATACGACTGCCCCTTCCCCCAATAGACAAAGGAGCCGATTACACTCTGGACATATACGCCTGCGCTAAGAAAGGAGACGAGATAATCCCCACAGGCCATGAAGTGGCCCGCGAGCAGTTCATTCTCGCGCAGAAAGACCTTGGCGCGACTTCTCTTGCAGAGGCCAAGGCCAAGATAATCCACGACTGCGACAACTGGACTGCCGAAGCTGCCGGAGCCTGCATGACATTCGACGCACTCACCGGAGAGCTCACCGCATATACAATAGATGGAAAGAATCTGCTGTCCGGAGCTATGATGCCATCATTTTGGCGTGCGCCGACCGACAACGATTTCGGGAACAATCTCCATGTGAAATCCAACGCCTGGCGCACGGCTGCGCAAAACCGCCGCCTTGTGTCGTTCGCCAGGGACGGAAATTCCCTTAAAGCCGTCTACCGCCTCCAGGAAGTGCCGTCGGACTACACCGTGGTCTATACCCCTCTCGACGACGGCAGCCTAAGTGTAGCCGTAGCCTGGAAGGCGGACGATGGCGCGTTCACGCCCGAGCTGCCGCGTTTTGGCATGATTATCACAATGCCCAGGAGTTTCAATGACTTTGCTTGGTATGGACGCGGTCCACAGGAGAACTATTCCGACCGCAAGACTTCGGCGTTTCTCGGCCGGTACAGCGGCAAAGTTGCGGATATGCGCTGGAATTATATCCGTCCGCAGGAAACAGGCAACCATACAGATGTGCGTGAAGCGTCTCTGACTGATGCCACAGGCTACGGCATAAAAGTTCTGGGCCTCCAGCCACTCGAAGTTAGCGCTCTTGACATCCTTCCCTCCGCACTTGACCCAGGCCTTATAAAGCATCAGCAGCACAGCAACGACATCTCTCCTTCACTACGCGATGTATATCTCTATGTAGACCTCGCGCAGCGTGGCCTTGGTGGTGACAATAGCTGGTGGGCCCTTCCTTACGAACAATATCGCCTTGTTGGGAAGGAATATAGTTACTCATTCGTCATCAAACCGATAAAACCATGAATCTCTCAGATTAAAAATAACTTAAAGGCTTCCAAAATAAACTGCGCTGCATAAAAGTTTTTCTTATAACTTTTGCGGTGCAGTTTAAATTTTATTATTGCTGTCCGATAAAACTTTTTGAGGCAAAACAAAATTAGGACTGGCACCTATTGCAGGAGTCAGTCCTTTTAGTTTAGTTTGTGTTGACCAAAACATATTCTAAACTATGCCCAAAAGTGGCTTTCGGGAAAAATACCGGAGCGAAGCGAGGATGATTTTTCCCGAAACCGATAGGCCCGGCCTTGCAGTCCGAAAGAGGCGGACGCTAATTTTGCCCGGTAGTTTCTTCGGGGCTGTCAGCCAGACTATTCCTCTCGACCCTGTTTCATGCAGTCATTTTTCAATGGGGTTCTACTAATATCAAGTTTTGTTGTATGCTTTGTTTCAAATAAAATTCAATCCTCATGACGCATTATTAATTATGAACCATACAGCGGATACAGGTGTTGAAATTGAATAGTAAATATATGTAATATCACAGTTTATGACACAATATCAATTAAAACGGGCTTACGAACCCGCTTCTCCGGAAGACGGTTTCAGGGTATATATAGACAGACTTTGGCCGAGAGGTCTCTCGCACGATACTTTCCATTATGATTTGTGGGATAAGGATATCGCGCCATCCTCAGAACTCCGCGAATGGTTTCATGCGGATCCCGATAACCGATGGTCTGAATTTGAGACTCGATATTCCAAAGAACTGGAGACCAGCCCTTCGTTCGGGGCATTGCGACATCTTCTTGCACAGAAATCTGTAGTGACATTACTTTATTCGTCTCATGATGAGCGACATAACAATGCCATTGTGATTTACAACTTATTGACAAAATAATCTCTTAACATATCCTCTACTTATGAAAATGTTCTGTTACCAGTGCCAGGAGACCGCACGCGGCAAAGGCTGCGAGATACAAGGTGTATGCGGAAAGAAACCCGAAACGTCTGCAAGAATGGATCAGCTGCTTTACATCGCCCGTGGCATGGCCATCGTAAACCGACAGTTGCGAGAGAAAGGCGCATCAAGCAAGGATGCATCCCGGTTCATCGTCGACGCACTGTTCACCACCATCACCAACGCGAACTTCGACAATGATATGCTCGACGGCTATATCACAAAAGCCCTCGACCTGAAAAACGAACTCGAAGGAGAGTCGAAAAAGCGCGGCATGGAGCCTCCTTTCATGCCTGAGGTGTCGTATCATATCCCAAAGGAGGAATATGGCGTACATGAGGTAATCGAACACAGCGGCACTCTTGAAGAAGAAATCACAAGTGTGCTCCATGACAAGAACCCGAATATAAGAGGTCTCAAGCAGCTTGCCATGTACGGCTGCAAGGGTATGGCGGCCTATGCCCGCCACGCCTGTAACCTCGGTTATGAGGACGAAGACATATATGTCGTGATAGAGAACGCCCTTGCCGAGATAAGCCGTCCTGACATAAGCGTGGATGAGCTGTTTTCGCTCGTGCTCAATGTGGGTGACGGGGGTGTCAAGGCTATGGCTCTGCTTGACAAGGCAAACACATCGACCTACGGCAATCCCGAAATCACAAAGGTAAACATCGGAGTAAGGAACCGTCCGGGCATACTCGTGAGCGGTCACGACCTCAAGGATCTTGAGGAACTGCTCGATCAGTCAGCAGGCAAAGGGGTTGACATCTACACCCACTCGGAGATGCTCCCTGCCCAGAGCTATCCTTTCTTCAAGAAATTCCCCCACTTTGCAGGTAACTACGGCAACGCATGGTGGCGGCAGACTGACGAGTTCGAGACATTCAACGGCATGTTCCTCTTCACCTCCAACTGCATCGTGCCCCCGCGTCCGAAAACCACCTACATGGACCGCGTCTACACGACCGGTGTCGTCGGAATGCCCGGCACACATTTTATCACCGAGGGGAAGGACGGCAAAAAGGATTTTTCCGAAATCATAGAGCGGGCGCAGACATGCCAGCCGCCGACAGAGATCGAGCACGGTGAGATTGTCGCCGGATTCGCCCATAACTAGGTGCTTGCTTTGGCGCCTAAGATTATCGACCTCATCAAAAGCGGTAAAATCCGCAAGTTTGTGGTCATGGCAGGCTGTGACGGCAGAATGCCCTCGCGCAAATACTATACGGAATTTGCGGAAAGGCTTCCTAAAGACTGCGTGATTCTCACCGCAGGCTGTGCCAAATACCGCTGCAACAAGCTTCCGCTCGGTGATATCGAGGGTGTTCCGCGCGTGCTCGATGCCGGACAGTGTAACGACTCCTATTCGCTCGTCGTGATTGCCAATGCTCTCAAGGACGCTTTCGGCCTGGAGAGTGTCAACGATCTGCCGATTGTCTACAACATCGCATGGTATGAGCAGAAGGCGGTGATAGTGCTTCTGGCCCTGTTGAGCCTCGGAGTGAAGAATATCCACACCGGCCCGACGCTGCCGGCGTTTTTCACCCCCGAAATTCTGAAAGTGCTTCAGGAGAAGTTCAATATAGGTACCATCGCCACCGTTGACGAAGATTTGGCTACCCTTATCGGTTGAAAGAAATGGACGGTTGGAATGTGAATCGGTTTATCCATAAATATATGATAGCGGCGGCGCACGCCATCCTTTGGCTGGCGGCGCTGTCTCTTGCCGCATATTTCCATCTTGACCACGGATATTCGGCTGCCGAGGCGCTTCTCGGCTCCACGCTCATGGCATATTGTGCATATGTCTGTGAGTCCGGACTGGGCACATGGCGCGTGGCGGCCGCTGCCGGTGATGTTAGGATTGATTTCAGGAAGGCCGGATTGTGGGGATGGATTGTCGTGAACATAGCGGTAGCAATAACCCTGTCGTTGCTTTTTCTGAAATACCCCGAATGGTGGATATTGCTCCTCATCATACTTAACGCTGGATGGCAGAAATATATGAACGGGCGGATACCCCCGCGTTTGCAGGAAACCTTCCAGTCTGTAAAGCTATGAAAATATCATCCGAACTGTTCCTCTGCCTCGGACTTGTCTTTGCCGCTTTATATTTTCTGATATTCGGCATCGGCTTTGTCATCACTATGAAGATTCGCAAAAAAAGAAACCTCTAAATAAATTTACGACATGTTCAGATTAAAAGGGCTCAAGCCGAAAGCACGGTGCATATGTTAAATTGGGCAATTAGAAGTGTTAAATTTTTAGGCGTAGAGTTTGACTAATCGGAAGATGAAGAAGTCGCGGTCCCGGACACCACGCATTTGTGAGCGAAATATTTTGACTTTAGAGTTGAATGCCTCGGCAGAGGCATTGGTCGCACGACGACGGAAATAGTTCAGGATTGTTGGGGCGTGGTTCTTGAATGTTTTGATTACCGAGCGGAAGTTGTTGTTACCCAATGCCATTACCTTTTCATACCACTTGTTCATCCTCCCCATGGCTTTTGTCGGTGAGATTTTAGCGTTGAAAATCTTGCGCAGCTCCATCGCAAGGCTGTATGCAGCCTTCAATATTGGATAGTATTTGAACAGTATGTTGACACGATGGCGCTGTATGTCAGTCCATTTGTTCTGCGACATCATCAGAGTGTGTTTGCTGCGAGCCAGTATCTGGCGCATGGTCTCTCCGTTGGAGTACGTTACCGGCGGTTCGGACTTGTTGCGGTTGTTTTCCTCTGCGATGAGCTGTCGGCGAATGTCAATGCGGATTTCGTCAACGGCCTCATTATAGACCTGTTGGACATGAAAACGGTCGTTGACTACATGGGCGTTATAGAACACTTCTGCGGCTATGAGCATCATTGATGGCGAGAGATCGCAGGTCACTTCCTTGACCCTGCGTCTGATTGATTTCTCCATAGCTCCGATGAGTATGGATATAATTTCGTCACTCTTTGTTCCGGGAATGGCTGCCGCAAGTGTTCCCTTGCCTCCGTGGCCGTCCTTGTTGGTCAGGAACGTCCATACCTCCCCGTTGCTCAGACACGTCTCATCAAGACTCATGTAAGGGCCGATATTATCGGCGTTGAAATAGAACCCACAGCCAAGCTCCTGTTCGCACCAGTCGGCGTAACCGCTTATCTTATTGCGGTACAAGTCGGCAAAATGTTTGCCGTTGACGCAGTACATCTGCGCTATCTGTTTAATCGACAGGGCTGTCGTCTCCACCTTCGTCTTTTAAAAAAGCCACGAACTCGGCGCTGAGTCGTGTTCCTTCCTCGTTGGGAAGTTCGAGATTGTAGCTGAAGATTTCGTTGGTCTGCCTGTCCCACCACTTGTTCTTGCGCATGTGAAGAAATACAGGCCGTCCACGCATCGGATAGTCCTGTATTGTTACATAATCCGTATAGCCTCGCGCTACGATATTTGGATTACGATAGTCTTCATCAGACAGTTTCTTCTTTTCGTCAAGCCATATGTCATAGGACTGTTCCGTGCGCTCGAAGCGCACCATTTCAAATAGTTCGTCCATGCCCTCGGGCAGGCACATCCATATTGCATCTGCGGTTTTCATGCCACAAATTTAACACTTTTCTCAAAATTCATGCACCGTGCTTTCGGCTTGACCCATTAAAAGACAGAATTCCGTACGCTGACGGCTCCATAGCGAAGGAGATTGTCATGCAGAACCATAGCGGGCTTTCGCTCCTTATGGCAGTTGACAAGGGACTTGAGATTCCCACACATACGGCTAATGCCGACGTGCTCGTCCAGGTAATAGATGGGAGCATGGAGTTCAACATTGAGGATAAAGTACTTGAGTTGAAAGAGGGTGATGCGCTCACTATGACACCGGGTGTGAAACATTCCTTAAAGGCTACGGAACGGTTCAAGGTTCTTGTCACAAAGCTCAACGCATGAGCACGGCATCGTTCGGTCTTCAGGCATCCTGAGGGTATGGACTCCCCGGATGCCTTTATTATTTCCCGATTAGATGTCGGATAGCCATTATCGGGTGATAAATGAGCATCCTCGGGCCGGAAAAGCGCATGACCGTCTTTATTTTTTCTTTCATATCCGGACGGTAACAATGTATCCTGCATTTGCGGCAACTTCCTTTCGAATCGCTGAAAGGACAATGGCGCAGACGGCTTTCGGCATACCTCGCCAAATTCTCACACCCGGGACAAGTATCTCTATTTCCCTCTTTCAGGCGGCAATATAGACGGATCATCTCTTTTACGATCCTGATTTCGTATTCTATCTTCATTTATGGTTTGGATTTGCCGACCGGCGGTTCTGTGAGTGTTATTTTGACAACGGTTGTGCGGTCGAGGCTACGCTTGATCGCTTCATCAAAATTCCCCATGTAATTAGGTAAAAAGCGTTGGCATAGCAGACGCAAAGCCATAATCTTTTCCGCGTTATCAGTCACAATCTCCGCCTCCCCTAAAGCGATGGCAGAGTCATAATACATAGTAAAATTCTTTTTCCCGGTCTCAAATTTCGGGGAGCATCGGCTGACGGCACTCAGACTGACAATGGGATTGGCCCTTATGCAATCCATCTTCTCCCCCTCGTCGGCGCAATGGAAATAAAACGTGTGCCCCTCCCCCGTATCAACGACAGCGGGAGTCCGTATGACGTTCCGTCCGGTCGTATCATCGACATCGTTACAAAGGGAGCACGGTCAAACACATTAAGCGCCCAGTCCTCATCTTTCTGCCTTGCTGCTTTTCTCATCTGCTTCATATTGCAAATTTAAGAAAAAATAAGGGAATAACAATCTGTGGCTTCTGCGACACGGAAAAGGCAATCTAAAAGAGAATTGCGCCCCGGAATGAGGCGTAATCCAAAAATAAATGCTAACTTTGCATCAAAGTAAAAGAGTTATTTGAAAGCGTGAGAAATATAGCGTAACCAAACACACTACCAATTTCTTATCCATTGCCCATCCTCACGCGAATTCTCAAAAATAACCTTGTAGTCAAAATATTAACCCAAGACTACATCAAATATACGAAGAATAATCGACATTGGATGTTACGAATGTCCCAAGTGTGCGTGAAAATCAGCCCTGAACGATGATATTCTTGAATTTACCCGTGTTGATGCACTCCGAAAACCTCAAGTTTGCTTTCGTCAAGATTTATAAGGACGTCTACTTCATCGCCCCCGCCATCTTCCAGCCATATCAGTTCTTTATCATTGTTTAAGTAGCCGTTAGTTATATCTCTCTCAATAAGCTTCGTGCCATAATCAATCTGGGGGTAATTTGAATGTAATGGGAAGAGTAAAATATGTATTGACTTTTTTGCCATTAATAGTGCCGGGAGTAAAATTAGGGAATAATCTTACTACCCGTAAAGCCTCACGGTCAAGAGCAGAATCTTTACCTCGTACTATTTTCGGCTCACAAACACGACCTAATGTGTCAACATAGAACTGTACTACCACACGACCTTGAATCTCCTCCATTAATTGCTCTTCGGGATATTTCAAATGTTGACCTATGAAACGTAACATTTCAGCGGGACCTCCCGGAAATTGTGGCAGCTGTTCAACACAACTGTAAATTCCACTTTCATCCGGATTTTTCGGCCGCTCTTCCGGCATTTCACCTTGTGTTACTACTTCATTAGGATCATGGCTTATCTCACCTTCTTTGATACCTGAAACTTCGATTGCAGAATTGAAAATTGTATCTCTGGTTTTGGATAATAAGCATTCCTCATCAATTTCGCCCTCGAAATCCAATGTATCAGCTATTTCGATCGGTTCGCCCTGCAATGTTTCGTTTGACTGATTCGATGATGATGTGCCGCTGCACCCCGACATGATAATCATCCCTGCTGAGATGCCGGCGAGGGCTACGGCTTTTCCGGCGAGGGATCGGGCGCGGAGCTGCTGCTCAAGGTAGCGCACCTCGGCTTCGCATTTGGGGCATGTGCCGAGGCAGTCGCCCTTGTAGCGACATTCCGAAGTGGCGAACTCAATGCCGTTGGCCTCGGCTATCTGCCGACGTATCTCTTTCAATATCTTGCAGGTCTGCTTTCCTCGTGCCATAGTCAATCAGTTAATTTGAATGTTATCGGTAAGGTAAACCAATATTCAACAGCTTTCCCATTCAGGGTTGCCGGGTTGAATTTGGGCAAGGATTTGACGACACGCAAGGCTTCTTTGTCAAGTTCCGGATAAACTCCACGTATAATTTCAGCTTCCCCTACGGAGCCGTCAGCTTTTATCAAGAACCGAATTGTAACGCGACCTTGTATGTGCGACTCATAGCATCCCGGAGGATAGACGATATGCTGTGATATCCATTCCATTAGTTTTTCATCGCCGCCGGGGAATGTTGGGCGAACATCTACAATAGCTTCATACACTTTATAATCTTGTTCAGGGTCAATAATTTCCCCCACAACAATTTCAGTATCATCGATTTCTCCTTTTTTTAAGACAACCGTATCTTCAATTGCGGGCAGTTCGCCCTCCTCGATTGTGTCGGCAACCTCAATCTGCTCGACTGATATCTCAGGCTCGCCCTGCAATGTAACGTTCGATTGATTTGACGATATGCCGCTGCACCCCGACATAAGAATCATACCCGCAGAGATGCCGGCGAGGGCTACGGCTTTTCCGGCGAGGGATCGGGCGCGGAGCTGCTGCTCAAGGTAGCGCACCTTGGCTTCGCATTTGGGGCATGTGCCGAGGCAGTCGCCCTTGTAGCGACATTCCGAAGTGGCGAACTCGATGCCGTTAGCCTCGGCAATCTGCCGACGTATCTCCTTCAATATCTTGCAGGTCTGTTTTCCTCGTGCCATAGTGTCAGTGTTTGCGGATTTGGTAGGTGAATAAATCGAATCGGGTGAAGCCGAGTTGTTCAAGCGCGGCGCGGCTTGCCTCGCGGTCGGCATCAGTGTTGAAGTCATGTATCAGCGGTATGCGGATAATGCAGTCGCTTTGCCGACCGCTGTTGGCTATCAGTCGGAGATTGGAGAGGACAATGGAGTTTCCCCGCCCGGTATAGTTGCGATAAATCTCAGGATTCATGTCCTTGATGTCAATGATAAGTGTGTTTACCACAGGGAGCAAGGACGCGATATTGTCTGCCGGAACATTTAGCGATGTTTCAAGATTGATTTGCCAGCTCTCGCCGCACAGTTCGCGGAAGTGTCGGATAAAATCAGGCCGCAGACACGGCTCTCCGCCGCCGAAAGTCACGCCGCCGTTTGTGGCAATGAAATAAAGCTCGTCAATGCGGGTCTCTGTATATAGCTGTTCCGGCGAATACTCGCGGAAACGTCCGCCGTCGCCTAACGACTGCGGGTTAAGACAATATCGGCAACGTAGCGGACAGCCGTGAAAAGCCACAAGCGTAGTCACGCCGTCGCCGTCAGTCGAGAGGCGATGCCGCGCAATACCGATTATCTTAGCCCGTTGCCGTTCCATGAGGGTTTATTATTTCTGTAATATCGCAAATATAATGAAAAATAGGCATATATTCATGCAACTTTGCCATGAATTTATCATGTACGGCTTGGAAAATGGCGATAATAATGGGGCATTCCATCCGGAGCGGTAAATCGGTGTCCTCGACCGGACACCATATGCAGGGTGGGATTGTAAGCCCGTGACACCGCAGCGCAAAGCGCGCAGGTGTCACGGGCTACGAGTAAACCGATGTCCTGCCGGACATCACCATCCGGCGCCATTCAGGCAGAGAGGGTCAGCCTGGGCGGGTTTCCGTAGGTATATAGCAAAAAAAAGATGATTTCAGAAGTCTGAAATCATCTTTTTCGAGTAGCGAATCTGGGAATCGAACCCAGGTCTCCACCGTGAGAGGGTGGCGTGCTAGGCCACTACACTAAATCGCCATTCACTACTCTCTGAAAGGAACTTTTCTGTCGGCGAGGCTCTCCAGCACTGCGTTCCTTCCCGGTTTTGCACTGCAAAGGTAAGGGCTTTTTTTGAGTGTTGCAAATAAAGATTCCCGTTTTAACATATATTTACAAATCTGACAAGGAATCATCAACAAAAACCAAACCGCCTTACCGGTTGTTAAAACATCGACAGCACATTTTACCCTCCAGGTGTAATCAACCGCAGGCCGAATCTATGGTTATTCAGGGAAAATGCTTATCTTTGCATGTTTAAATTAAACACTCATCACTTAAAAAACAGAGAATACGCTCTTAGTTTCAACCACATCTTACACAGAATCAGACAAATGACTGAAACAGTAACAGACATATTGCCCTCAATCATCGAAGGGATCCGCGACCGCAAGGGCCGCAAGATAACCACAGTCGACATGAGCGACATCGACACCGCCGCCGCCCGCCGTTTCGTGATCTGCGAGGGCACATCCACTCAGCATGTAGCCGCTGTGGCTGACAGCATCCGAGAATATCTGCTTGAACACATCGGCGTCAAGCCCTATAACTATGACGGTTACGGCAATTCAACATGGATTGTGATAGACTACGGTGACACGCTTGTCCACGTCTTTCAGCGCGAGACCCGCGATCTTTATGCGCTTGAAGAGCTCTGGAGCGATGCCGTCATCACCGACTATCCTGATGAAGACTGATATAAAAAATCCTCTCATAATCAATTGATTCCAAAATGAGTTCTCCGACTCCACTCAACAATAATCCGAACCCGAAGAAGTTTAAGATCGGGTTCAGCATGTACTGGGCCTATGCCATAATAATCCTGTTTCTTCTCGGAATGCTCTATGTCGATGACACTTCTATAGAGAAGGAAGTGAGCTACACAAAGTTCAAGGAATATGTAGCCACAGGAGGTGTGGGCGAGATCACCGTGTTCTCCAACACCAACAAGGCCGAGGCCGTGCTCTCCGACTCTCTTGCCCGGAGCGTCTTCAAGGAAAGCCAGTATAAGGGCGACAAGGGCACTATCGCCAAGATCATCACCGACATTCCGTCGGCCGACAAGTTCGAAGATCAGATCGACCTCTGGAATCAGGAGGGAGTGAAGCACGGCGAGGTCAAGTATGACAAATCGTCGGACTACGGCTCGCTGCTGTGGTCGTTCGGCCCGATTCTGCTTCTTGTGTTCTTCTGGTTCTTCATGATGCGCCGCATGTCAGGCGGAGCCTCAGGCGGCGGAGCCGGCGGAGTGTTCAATGTAGGCAAATCCAAAGCCAAGATGTTTGAGAAAGGCGAGGGGACCAACGTCACATTCAAGGATGTGGCCGGACTCTCCGAAGCCAAGACCGAGATACGCGAGATTGTGGAATTTCTCCGCAATCCCCAGCGCTACACCGACCTCGGTGCCAAGATTCCAAAAGGCGCTCTCCTTGTAGGCCCTCCCGGAACAGGCAAGACGCTGCTTGCCAAGGCTGTGGCCGGCGAAGCCAATGTGCCTTTCTTCTCGATGTCAGGTTCTGATTTCGTAGAGATGTTTGTGGGTGTCGGAGCCTCGCGAGTGCGCGACCTTTTCCGTCAGGCCAAGGAAAAAGCTCCCTGTATAGTGTTTATCGACGAGATCGACGCCGTGGGCCGTGCCCGTGGCAAGAATCCCAACATGGGGGCCAATGACGAGCGTGAGAACACCCTCAACCAGCTGCTTACCGAGATGGACGGCTTCGGGTCAAACAGTGGTGTCATCATCCTTGCCGCCACCAACCGCGCTGATATTCTTGACAAAGCCCTGCTGCGCGCCGGCCGTTTCGACCGTCAGATCAATGTCGATCTGCCTGAGCTGAAAGACCGCATAGAGGTGTTCAAGGTGCATCTGCGCAACATCAAGACCGATGACTCGGTGGATGTGGACCTGATGGCGCGTCAGACAGCCGGATTCTGCGGTGCCGACATTGCCAATGTCTGCAACGAGGCAGCGCTGATTGCTGCCCGCGGCAACAAGAAGGCCGTTGACCGCGACAGCTTCATGGCCGCTATCGACCGTATAATAGGAGGTCTCGAACACAGTTCGAAGATAATTTCCGACGACGAGAAGAAATCAATCGCCATCCATGAGGCCGGCCATGCCACCGTATCATGGTTCCTGAAATACTCCAATGAGATGGTCAAGGTGTCGATCGTGCCACGCGGAATGGCTCTCGGAGCTGCATGGTATATGCCTGAAGAGCGCCAGATCACTCCCAAGGAGGCTCTGCTTGACCAGATCTGCATGACTCTCGCAGGACGTGCGGCCGAGGAACTGACCACAGGCCAGATTTCTACCGGTGCGCTCAACGACCTTGAGAAAGTGACCAAAATGGCTTATGCAATAGTGGTTTACTACGGCATGAGCGACAAGATTCCCAACGTATGCTACTACGATTCGACCGGTCAGGCCTACGGCTTCTCCAAGCCCTACGGCGGTGAACGCGCCAAGCAGATCGACGACGAAGTGTCGCGCATCATCAGCGAGCAGTATGAGCGCGCCAAGAAGATTCTTACCGAGCATAAAGAAGGCCACGCCAAACTTGCCGAGACACTTCTGACAAAGGAAGTCATGTATGCCGAAGACCTCGTCAACATTTTCGGCAAGCGCCAGTGGAAATCTCGCACCGAAGAGATCATGGAGCTTCAGGCCGCGCGTGACGCCAAGCGCCTCGCCGAGGAAAATGCAGCCAAGGAAGCTGCCGGAGAGTCTGAAAAGCCCCATGAGGCAGAGCCTTCAGGCGATTCTGCTGACAGTCAGGAAGTGGTTGATGTGGAAGTCTCCGAAACGGCTGAGACTGCAGACTCGGAAGAGAAAAAAGACACTTGTGTGACCCCGCCGCCCTACAAAGGCGATGGCTCAAAGGACAGTGAGAGCAACTGATCTCAGACGTCACATTTGAAATAAAACAACCTCTAAAAAATCCACCTCAGGCGATCCGTATTCGCGGATCGCCTGAATTTTTTTGCCTCTCCCCGCATTATCGCACTTAAAGGGGCCGGGGCGCTTGTATATTTGCGGGTGTGAATTATCAAAAAAACATAACCCAGCCATTACAAGCGATGAAAAATGCAAAGTCAGTCAGCATGTTGCCGGATTGTCCGGTGTCAAAAAAGTTTTATCAGGAAACCGTCAGCCGTATTCATGCTTCATTTCAGGCCATAGGCGGAAGTGCAGCCGATGAGCTTGCCGAGAAGACGGTCAAGGCCGTGAATGATTATCTTAGCGGAACTTGTCTGCCGGCCGATGACTCTGATGCGACTGTCAGGCTGATGTTTGCGCTGATCCGCAGTGAGCTTGACAAAGCTATGGCCCGCTCGGCGGCTGCCCGTAGGCGCAAGAAGACGGCTCCTCGCCGCCCTCGGCGTAAATCTGCCGGAAAGAATGTCCCGGAAGAGTCTCTGTGCGAACCCAAGGCCTCAGGAAGCGGCATTGACATGGCGCGCCTGGCTGAACTTCTGAAGATCAGGGAGCAGTTTGATTGTGACGATGAGGATAACTATGACGAGGCGGATGAACCGGCGGAGCCGATTTTACTTAACCGCAGGCAGCGGCGCATGATAGAGCGTGAGAAGCGCAGAAAGGCGCGCCGCGAGGCCTCTCGGCGCCGTTGATGAATATCCCCGGTTGTGATATGAACCTGCCGTTGCTGAAAAAGGGGGAGACGGCGTTACGGCAACGTCATCTCCCCCGGCTTCAAAATCAACGTCAAAACTATTGTTATATAGCGCCGTATGTTTGATTTTATGGCTTCTTTGCAAGATGTTCAAGTGCCTCGCGGTTGCGGTTGCAGTCGGCCTGAAGCTGCGGGCGGAGTATTCCGGCCTCCGTCGGGTCGATCATGGAAAGATCGGCATAGCGGTCTTCATTCATGGCGAATTGCTCAACGGTGCTGACCGGTTCCGGATCGGGGTAGCGGGGCGATTCGGTCAGCGGCGACGAGCCGTTGGCTCCGCTGTTGTCGGCCCCCGGAATCACAGAGTCGATGGTCAGAGCCGGGCGTCCTTCAGCCGCAGCCTGCGGATTGTAGCGGTAGAGAGGCCAGTAGCCCGCCTCGACAGCCCGTCGCTGTTCCACTATGGAGTGGCCGAGACCCGGACGGATGCCGTGGTTCAGACAGGGGCAGTAGGCAATCACTATAGCCGGTCCGGGATAGCGTTCAGCCTCGGCGAGGGCATCGATGGTCTGCTGATAGTTTGCGCCCAAGGCCACGGAAGCCACATAGACATTGCCGTAGGTCATCATCATGCGCCCCAGCTCTTTCTTAGCCACCCGCTTGCCGTCGGGGTTATATTTGGCCACAGCGCTGCGGGGCGTGGCCTTTGATGTCTGACCGCCGGTGTTGGAATAGCATTCAGTGTCCATGACCAGCACCTTCACCGGCTCGCCCGAAGAAAGCACATGATCGAGTCCGGCAAAGCCTATGTCATAGGCCCATCCGTCGCCGCCTATGGCCCATACGGTTTTCCGCCCGAACAGATCGGCCTCCTCAAGCAGGGCCGCATAGGCCGGACTGAGATCTCTGACAGGTTCGAGCATGGCTCTGAGCTGCCCGCCGGTTGCTGCCGAGAGTTCAGGATCGTCCTTTGCCGAATACCAGGCCTCAAGCGGCTGTTTGAGATAGGGGAGAGTATCGGGACTGTCTATCAGCTCCCTGACCTGCATGGCCACACGCTTGCGGCGGTGTTCGAGAGCTACGAGCATTCCGTAGCCGTATTCACCGTTGTCCTCGAACAGAGAGTTGCCCCATGCCGGACCCTTGCCTTGCGGATCGGTGCAATAGGCGTTTGAAGGATAGTTGGCACCCCAGATCGAACTGCACCCCGTAGCGTTGGCAATCAGCATCCTCTGCCCGAAAAGCTGTGTGAGCAGTTTGACATACGGAGTTTCCCCGCAGCCGGCGCAGGCTCCTGAGAACTGCAGGCATGGCTGGCGCAGCTGCGAGCCGTTGACTGTCTCGGCCGGCAGAAGGCGGTCTTTGAGAGTGACGTTGGCCATAGCCCACATTGCAAGCGGGGCCTCGCGGTCAACCACATCTTCAAGCGGTGTCATGGTCAGTGCGTGTCCGGGGCAGATTATAGAGCATGACGAGCACCCCAGGCAGTCTTCCGGAAAGTTCTGGATGTGGAACTTGTAGCCTTTGAGCTGCTGCGCTCCGGTGGCATCCTTGAGCGTGAAGCCTTCAGGCGCTTTGGCGGCCTCTTCCGCCGACAGGAGGAAGGGGCGGATGGCGGCGTGGGGGCAGACAAGCGAACACTCTGCGCACTCAACGCATTTGTCGGCGTTCCAGACCGGCACACGGGTGGCAATGCGGCGGTGCTCGCAGGCGGTGGTACCCATAGGCATTTTACCGTCAGGCGAGAAGGCCGAAACAGGGATCAGGTCGCCGCGGCCTTTGATGCAGGGTGTGTGGATTGTGCGGATGAATGTTTCAAGCGCGGAATCGGCAAATGCCGGTTCCGGCCTTGCCGGAGCCTCCGGAGCAGACCAGCCGCTGATTTCGCTGACATTGATCTCCTTGAGCGCGGCGATAGTCATGTCAACGGCCTTGATATTGCGGCTCACTACATCGCCGCCCTCATGACGGTAGGTTTCGGACAGACGCTCCTTCAGAGCGGCCACACCCTCGTCAAACGGAATCAGGCCGCTGAGATAGAGAAACACCGTCTCCATCACCATGTTGATGCGCGGGCTGAGGCCACAGACAGCGGCAATGCGGTCGGCGTCGATATTGTAGAAACGCAATTTCTTTTCAGTGATAGCCTTGCGCATGTCGGCGGGCAGTTTTTCGGGCATACGGTCGGGAGTCCAGGGTGAGTTCAGCACAAAGATTCCTCCGGGCTTTATCTTGTCGAGCATATCGAAACGCCTTACATATGACGACTTGTGGCAGCCCACATAGTCGGCCCCGTCAATGGCATAGGCCGATGTTACCGGTTTCTTCCCGATTCGCAGCTGCGAGATGGTGTAGCCGCCTGATTTCTTTGCCGAATAACTGAAATAGGCCTGGGCGTAGAGACCGGGAGTGTTGCCTATGATCTGTGCCACCTGCTTTGTGCCGCCTACAGTGCCGTCGTTACCGATGGCATAGAGTATTGTCTGATAGGTCCCGGAGGCCACATTGGTCTCCACGGTTTCAGTGACCGGAATCGAGAGCCGGGTGACATCATCGGTGATGCCTATGGTGAACGGATTCCGGGGCTCTTCCCTGGTCATTTCATCGAAAATGGCCTTGACCATCGAGGGATTGAACTCTTTGCTTGACAGTCCGTAGCGTCCGCCGATGATGCGGGTGTCGCGGAATTTTCCGCAATCATGGAGCGCTGTGATGACGTCCTCGCACAGAGGCTCATGGCAGGCTCCCGGTTCCTTGGTGCGGTCAAGCACCGCTATACAGCGCACCGACGGCGGAAGCGCCTCGCAAAGTTCCCTGGCGGGGAAAGGTCGGTAGAGGCGCACTTTCACCACCCCTGTCCGGTAGCCATTTTCGGAGTTGAGATAGTCTGATGTCTCGCTGACCACATCGGCAGCGGAGCCCATCACTATGATGACTCTGTCGGCATCGGGAGCGCCGTGGTAGTCCACAAGATGATAACTGCGGCCGGTGATGGAGCTTACCTTGTCCATTGCCTGCTGCACGATTGCGGGGAAGGCATCGTAGAATCTGTTGGCTGCCTCGCGGTTCTGGAAGTAGACATCCGGATTCTGGGCCGAGCCTCTCAGATCGGGGTGCTCAGGGTTCATGGAATGGCGGCGGAAAAGATTGACTTTCTCCCAGTTGACAAGGGGCCGCATCGACTCGTAGTCGATCACATCGATGGTATCCATCTCTGACGATGTCCGCCAGCCGTCAAAAAAATGCAACACCGGAAGTGAGCCTTCAATGGCTGCAAGATGGGCCACGAGGGCGAGATCCATAGTCTCCTGCACGGAAGCTGAGGCAAGCATTGTGAAGCCCGTGGCACGGCAGGCCATCACGTCCTGATGGTCGCCGAAAATCGAAAGCGCATGAGTGGCAAGCGAGCGGCAACCCACATGGAAGACCACCGGCAGCAGCTCGCCGGCAATTTTGTACATGTTCGGAATCATCAGCATCAGGCCCTGCGAGGCTGTGAATGTGGTGGCCAGTGCCCCGGCCGCGGCCGCACCGTGGACCGCTCCGGCTGCTCCAAGTTCACTCTCCATTTCCTTTACCTCAAGGGCTGACCCATCAGATTGCGCCGTCCCTGTAGCCCCCACTTCTGGGCGGTGTCACCCATTGCGGCTATGGGGGTTATCGGGTAGACGGTGGCGACGTCACTGAGTGCGAATGCCACGTGTGCGGCTGCTGTGCAACCGTCAAGGATCTGCTTTTTCATTTCGGTCGGATTGAAAGGTGGATGGTAGAGTCTGTGAGGAGATCTGAATGGTGAGCATAAGTGCGGTCAGGCACTTATACCCTGATGAGTTTCATTGCAGCTTGACAGACTGCCTGAAATCTTTTTTAGAATGATCCTGCGAGGCAGAGGTCTGTGATCCAGAGCCAGAGCGGGCAGAAACCTATAAAGAGGATGACCGAGAGGGTCAGTGACGAAGTGCCCTCGGCCACATAGGTGTCATATTCGTCGGCGATGATGATGCCTGAAAATGCAGGAGGCAGAGCGCCGGCCACAACGAGCATCTTAAGGTTCAGAGGATCCATATGGAAGATCAAGCCCATGATAAGCAGCACGGCTGGCATCATGATCATCTTGAGGATTGATCCGAGTATTACCTGCCAGTTGATAGAGATCTTGATGGCCGAAAGGGTGATGCCGGCTGAGAATACGGCCATTGAGGCATTGGCGCCCTTGATGAGTGTGAACGAGGGGCTTGCCCAGTCGGGCCAGGGTATTCCGACGAGCACCCAGATGACTGCGAGTATCGGGGCCCATGCCACAGGCTGTTCCAGCGCGTGGATCACAGGAGCCCAGGCGCTTTTGTTTTTCGATGATCCGGGATTTTGCTTTTCAAGAGATGCGTTGAGCAGTGAAAGGCCCACGGGGATGCCGACGGCGTTGACAACAATGCCTACGATAGCCACAACGAGTGCCACAGTAGGGGTGGTGCCGAAGATAGGTTCCAGCACGGCGAATCCGAGGAAACCGATTGTCGGCGAACCGCTGATAAGCGCCGAGATGGCGGCATCGGCTCCGGTGTTTTTCTTGAACATCAGGAAGACGAAGTAGACAATCATGAAACAGAGCATGATGCCCACAAGTGAGATTATGGACAGTTTCAGATCATGGGCGAGCATTTCGCGCGTGGCCTGGACTATGGAGACGAAAAGGGCGGCTGGAAGGGCGTAGTCAAGCACAACCTTGTTGAACTTCTTGGCATCTTCGCCGGAAAATATTCCCTTCTTTCCCGAAATATAGCCCGCAAGCATCACTACGATGATCGGGACTATGGCGTAGAGAATAATGTGTTCCATAAATAGTTGTTTGAAAGTTGATAATCAGGGGAGAATATCAAAACCGGCTGGATAGGGGTGAGGCTCCATCCGGCGGATTTGAGTCTGAGTGTGAGTAGGTTTCGGGAAAAGACTATACAGTGATGTTCTGAAGGGGTGCGGGGTTCAGATAGCCTATGTGGCCTGATTCCTTGCCGGAGTCGGCGGCAAGCTGCACGTCGATCAGACAGGGTTTCTTGCTTGCGATGCTCTCGGTCAGAGCTGCGCGGAGCTCATCGGGAGTCTGGACGTAGTAGGTCTGTGCGCCGAAGGCTTCGCCGAGCTTGTCGTAGCGGGCGTGGATATCAAGGGTTGTCGGCGCCGGATCGGTGGTTTTGTCCATTGGCACTCCGATGCCGTTGTAGATACCGCCGTTGTTGAAGATGACAACTGTGAGCGGGAGTCCGAAGCGGCAGGCGGTAGAGAAGTCCATGCCTGAGAAGCCGAAAGCCGAGTCACCTTCGATGGCCACAACAGATTTGCCTGTGGCCACGGCGGCACCGATGGCTGATCCCATGCCCATACCCATGATAGCCCAGGTGGCGCAGTCTACGCGGTGACGAGGGATGGTCATGTCAATGGCATCGCGGGTGTCATCAAGAGTGTTGGCGCCCTCGTTGATCAGTATGATGTCAGGGTTGGCCTCGATGATAGGCTTGATGACTCCGAGCGCGGTCCAGTGGTGCATCGGCATCAGGCCCTTCGTGGCATCGAGACGTGCGGAGAACTTAGCGTTTTTCTCCTTGGCCTCTGCCTGTAGGGAGCTGACCCATGCAGGATCGACTGACATCTTCGCGCCGTCCATTTTTGCAAGAATGGCATCAAGAGCGAGGCCCATGTCACCGACAACCGGCGCAGCGATAGGCACGTTGACATCCATTTCTTCGGGATCGACATCGAGCTGGATGAATTTCATATCGGGGTTCCATTTTCCGCGGCCGAATGAAAGCATCCAGTTGAGACGGGCGCCGATCACCATGACCACATCAGCCTTCTCCATGACGGTCGAACGGCAGGACAGGGCGCTTAGGGGACCCGCATCGGGCATCAGGCCCTTGGCCATCGACATCGGGAGATAGGGGATGTTGTATTTTTCGATCAGAGTCTTGATCTTGTCGTCGACCTGAGCATAGGCGGCGCCTTTGCCGAGAAGGATGGCCGGACGCTTGGCTGAGGTGAGCACCTGGACCGCGCGGTCGACAGATTCGGCATTCGGAGCTACGGGAGAGTACATGTCAACCGACTCATAGAAAAGCTTTTCAGCTTCATCGCGGTCCATGATCTCACCGAGCGCCGGGGTGGTCATGTCGATATACACACCGCCCGGACGGCCTGACACGGCCGCGCGGTATGCGCGGCTGACGGCAGCGGGGATGTCTTTGGCATGGCTGCATCGGAATGCGGCCTTGACCACAGGCTTGGCTGTGTTGAACTGGTCGAGCTGTTCATAGGTGCCCATGTTCATGTCGACCATAGTCGGATCCGATGCGCCTGAGATCTGTATCATAGGATAGCAGTTGACGGTGGCGTTGGCTGTGGCTGTCAGGCCGTTCATGAATCCGAGTGACGATACGGTCATCAGCACGCCGGGTTTCTTGGTGAGAAAACCTTCGGTGGCGGCGGCCATTCCGGCCTGCTGCTCGTGGCGGAATCCTACGAAACGTATGCCCTGTCCCTGGATGAGATAGGCTGCTTCGGTGATAGGAATGCCCACAAGGCCGTAGACATTTTCAATGCCGACATTCTTCAATGCCCTGGCAAGTATATACATGCCGGTCACCTGGTCAGGAAAGTGGGGCGCGGCTTTAGGCTGACATCCGCACCCTGCGGATGTGTTGCTGCTGTTAGTTGTAGTTGCCATATAAAAACAGATTTTGAAGTTGGTTGCAGAATAGTGAAGAGGGGACAATTAGCAATTGGGCTTGCTTTACAAGACAATCGTTAATTGTCCCCTCTTTTCAGTTTCGTTGATTACGTGCGGTAGGTTTACTTGGCCTCAGGCAGGGGTGCGGTTGTACCGTTCTTGGCGAACGATGCGATCTGGTCGTCTGTATAGCCGAGGCTCTTGAGCACTTCATCGGTATTTCCGCCGAGTGACGGGCAGGGGCCGTAGGCCGGCTGATAGTTGCTCATGGTGAACGGACATCCGACGGTTACGAATTCGCCGATCTCACCACCCTGGTTAATCTTGACGAGAGTGTTGCCGTCATAGAGACTCTGGTCAGACATCACTTCCTTGGTCGAAAGGACAGGACCTACAGGCACACCGTATTTCGACAGGATTTCGGTTATCTCAAATTTGGTCTTGTCGGCAGTCCATGCACCGATACGCTGATAGATTTCCTGTTTGTGCTTGTCACGGGCATCGGCTGTGGCGAAGTCGGGGTTGGTGAGCCAGTCCTCGAAGCCGAATCCCTGGCAGGCGAGTTTGAATTCCTTTTCGCCACGCTGGAGGATGATATAGACGTAGTTGTTGGCATCAATGGCCGAGTCGAGATCTCCGGCAGGCTTACACTTGTAGGTCCAGCCAAGCACGCCGCCGCCTTCTATATTGCCTGAACGGGGCACACAGTCACCGAATTTTCCGTCGGGGTACTGCGGGAACTGCGACAGATAGCCGATCTTTTCGAGTGTCAGCTGGTCACGGGTCTTGATGCGGCATAGGTTAAGACATGCGTTGTGCATCGACTGATAGACGAAGCAGCCTTCGCCGGTTTTGTTGCGCTGCTGGAGGGCGGCGAGAAGGCCGATGAGCAGGTGCATGCCGGTGTTGGAGTCGCCGAGAGCCGCGCCGCTCTGGGTAGGGATGTCATATTCGCCTTCATACCAGCCTGTGGTCGAGGCTGCAGCTGCGGTCACCTGGGCGATAGGCTCGTAGGCCTTGAGGTCTTTGTATTTTGATGATACAGGGAAGCCCTTGATTGTACCGTAGATACATTTAGGGTTGAGTTTGTGGACCACATCCCAGCTGAAACCGAGTTTGTCCATAGCACCCGGATGGAGGTTTTCAATAAACATGTCGGCACCCTGGATAAGCTTGGTAAGGATGGCTTTACCATCAGGGGTCTTGGCATCAAGAGAGATTGATTTTTTGTCTGAATTGAGCTGCAGGAAGTAGTAGCTTGGCAGATTAGGGTCGAACTGAAGTTCTTTACGGGTGGCGTCGCCGACTCCGGGACGCTCGATTTTGATTACATCGGCTCCAAGCCAGGCAAGCATCTGGGTGCATGAAGGTCCTGACTGTACTTCGGTGAAGTCAATCACCTTGATTCCTTGTAGTGGGGCAGTGTTCATAATAGTAAATATATTAAGAATAGATGATTTTGGATTTTAACGTGTGTGCGTTAATTTTATGGGTATTTCTCATAAATCTGTACTTATACAACACTATACGGGCTGAAAAGTTGATTTTTGGCTCTTGTTCGGGAATTAATTTGTAATTTTGTCGGCCGGAACCGGCGGGAGGCGCCGCCTCAGGCTACCGTTTGTCCGGCCGAAATCATAACAGAGCCATTATGAACAATATCTGTCTTCAACTGTTTCTGTCTTTCTTCAAGATAGGAGCCTTCACTTTCGGGGGCGGCTGGGCGATGATCTCTATAATCGAGAAGGAGATCGTCGACAAGCACCGCTGGATAGACCGCGACGAGTTTCTTGACCTGCTTGCGGTGGCGCAGTCGCTTCCGGGCATTCTTGCCGTCAATATCTCTGTGGCCGTCGGCGACAAGCTGCGCGGAATGAAAGGTTCGCTTGCGGCCGCTCTGGGCTGCATCCTGCCGTCGTTTCTGATGATACTTTGCATAGCGGTGTTTCTGACGCCTGATCTGATCAAGAACAACCCGACACTGTCAGCAATCTTCAAGGGAATCCGTCCGGCGGTTGTGGCGCTGATCATAGCTCCGGTGATTTCGTCGGCCAAGGCTGCGAAAATCGGTTGGAAGACGGCTGTGATACCTGTCGGAGTGGCACTGCTGATATTTTCGAAACTTCCGGTGGTGTCAAATCCGATCCTTTACATAGTGCTCGGCGGATTTTTCGGCTGGCTCTGGTTTTCGCGCAATGTCAAGGCGCTCCACAAGGTTGAGAATGAAATAAAAAAGGAGGACGAGAAGCTATGATATATCTCAAACTTATATGGGCCTATCTGAAAATCGGACTTTTCGGATTTGGCGGCGGTTATGCCATGCTGGCGCTGATCGAGCGCGAGATAGTAGGGCCGGGGTGGATCAGCGGGCAGATGTTTACTGACATAGTGGCCATTTCGCAGATGACTCCCGGACCGATCGGCATCAACTCGGCCACATATATAGGTTATGTGGCTCCGGCGGAGTATTCCGAGGCTTTCTCCTCGCCGGTTTTCGGTATTTTGGGATCGGTGCTCTGCACGCTGGTGGTCGTGCTGCCGTCATTTGTGCTTGTGGCCTATACAAGCCATCTGATACGCCGCCATAAGGACAGTGTGGTTGTCAAGGGCATCTTCGCAGGGCTGCGTCCGGTGGTTGTAGGGCTTATTGCATCAGCAGCTCTGCTGCTGATGAACGGCGCGAATTTCGGAGAGGAATGGTCGCATATAGCATGGAGCATAGCCATCTGTCTGGCGGCTTTTCTGATGGTTTATAAATTCAAATTCCATCCGATTCTGATTATATGCCTCGCCGGCGCGGCGGGGTGGCTTATCTATTGATATGCCGCGAATTAAATTTTAATATTTCCAGCCTTGCTTCAATCAAGGTATTTGTGTAAATTTATCGCTTAAAAAATTGACAGCCATGACTTATCAGGAGTCTATTGATTTTCTATATAATTCTCTTCCGGTGTTTCAGCGCGAGGGCGCTTCGGCTTATAAACCGGGGCTCGGAACCTCTGTGGCCCTTGACGATCTGTTTGGAAATCCACACCGTGAGTATGCCTGCATCCACATTGCCGGGACCAACGGTAAGGGATCGACAGCCCACACTCTTGCGGCTGTCTTGGCCCGTGCGGGCTACAGGACAGGGCTTTATACATCGCCGCACATTTTTGATTTCCGTGAGCGCATAAGGGTCAACGGTCAGAAGATATCACATGAAGCCGTGGTTGATTTCGTGGAGCGATGGATGGCTGTGGAGTCGGATTTGACACCGAGCTTTTTTGAACTCACCTCAACTATGGCTTTCGAGTATTTTGCCCGCGAGAAGGTTGACGTGGCTGTCATAGAGACCGGTCTCGGCGGCAGGCTCGACAGCACGAACATCATCACTCCGGTTGTCAGTGTGATCACCAATATCTCGCCTGACCATACGGCGCTGCTTGGCGAGAGCCTTGAAAAAATTGCCTTTGAGAAGGCGGGGATCATCAAGACCGGAGTGCCTGCGGTGATCGGAGAGCGTCAGCCAGAGTGCATGGCTGTGTTCGAGGAGCGTGCGGAGGCTGTTGGCGCACCTCTGAAATATGCCGCTTCGCTTGACGGACGGCGCGAGGATGGGATGATGGTCTATGAGCATACTCCTTACGGCAAGATCCGCGGAGAACTTTCCGGTGACTGCCAGATAAGAAATGCGGCTACCGTGATGGAGACTCTTGGTGTTTTGTCAGGCTGTGGTTTCGCAATTCCTGCCGAGTCCGTCAGAGATGGATTCGCACATGTCTGCGAGGACACCGGACTGATGGGGCGCTGGACCACTCTGCGGCGCGATCCGCTGACCATCTGCGACACGGGTCACAATATAGGCGGATGGGAATACATAGCCTCTCAGCTTTCGGCGCGTAAGTCCGGGACTCTGCATCTGATTATGGGTTTTGTCAACGATAAGGATATCTCGGCCATCTTGCGTAAAATAGTGGAGATAGGAGGCGATAAGCGACTTTATTTTTCCGCTCCGTCTGTGCCACGCGGGCTGAATGCCGATGCGCTTGCGGCCCAGGCTGCCGAATTCGGACTGAACGGGCCGGCGATAGCTGATGTGAACGAGGCTCTTGCCACGGCTACGGCCGCCGCCACCGGGACGGATGACATGATTCTCATAGCCGGCAGCAATTTCCTGATCGCGGATCTGAACTTGTCTCTACTCAGTGAAGATAAATGAGGAAATCGGAGGCTGGATAACATATCCGGCTGTTAACCTGCCTCTTAGAGCAGAAATCTGATTCGCTTCAATACCCAGGCATCGCTCGGCCCTTTGGACTATCGCTTACCCTGGGGTTTCGAAAACTCAGTCTCTTCGAGACATTTAGGGAAGATGCGATTTCATCCGGAATCCGTCTTGCTGGACACATGCAGATCGCGGATTACCACTCTTTTACATTGGCCCTGTCTGGGAGTGGCCGGAGCGGTGGAGTGAGATGACCGCGATTATTTGCGGGAGAGGGTTGAGTTGTAGTAGCGAGGATCGCCGGTGACTTCCGGGCCGATGAAGGGGGGCAGCGGCGGGTTGGAGTCGGCTGAGGGCATTTCGATTTCGGCGAGTATGAGCCCTTCGTGGTGTCCGTGGAAGATGTCCACTTCCCATTTCCACCCAAGGTGGTCAACGATGTATCTTGTCTTGTCAATGGCGAAGCCTCCGCAGAGCCGCCGGGCCATTTCTTCGGCGTCAGCTACCGGGACGGGATATTCCCATTCGTCGCGTATGGCTCCTGAGTTGCGTCCTTTGACGGTCAGAAATGCCTCTTTGTCACGGATGCGGATGCGCACCGTGGCGTCAGGGGCAGTTGAGATATAGGCCTGACGAATGCTTACTGCGGCTTCTGCCTGAGAGATAAAGCTGCGGTCTTTGACAAGAAATTTCCGTTCTATTTCTTTTGCCATTGTTTCCAGAGTGTTAAAAGAGTGTAAAGAGGTTATGCCGATAGCAATTATCTACGCATTTATGCGTAATTTTGCAAAATTAAAAAAGATTGTAACTATTTGCAACAATTTTCCATGACCAAATTGTGTGCGCTCATGCGCATCATCATATTTTGTGTAAGCGTAATCCTGATTTCTTTTTCAGCATCCGGCCGTAATGTGACAGTGCGCGGAGTGGTGCGCGATTCGCTGACCCGCGAGCCGATACCATATGCGTCTGTACTGCTCAAAGGTACTGACCGAGGCGTTCTTACGGATGACAACGGCCGCTACACTATAGTGACCACGCTGCCTTTTGACAGTGTGATGGCTTCGTCGCTGGGATATACAACAAAAGCTGTTGCCTCAAGGAAGAGGGGCGACAATGTGCAGGTTGACATTGATCTGGTGTCGACCGGTGTGCTGCTCGGAGAGGTGATAGCCAAGCCCAAGCGGGAGCATTATTCGAAAAAGAATAATCCGGCTGTGGCTTTCATGGAGAAAATACGCCACACTCAGGATCTGAACGATCCGCGGCGCCACGATAATTATAATTATAACAAGTACGAGCGTATAACGCTGGCTTTGAATGACTATCAGTTTAACGATTCGGCCAAGCGCGGCTTTGACAAGATGTTTTCTTTTGTCAAGGAGTATATCGACACTTCAGAGGTTTCGGGCAAGCCGATCCTGAATGTGGCTCTGAGAGAAAAACTGTCATCGGTGCATTACCGGAAGGAGCCTAAAGGGGAGAAGGAGTTCGTCACGGGGCTGCGTTCATCGGGCATTGACGAGATGCTTGACAAGCAGAGTATGCAGACGTTCTATGAGGACGTGTTGCGTGAGGTGGATGTCTATGACAATGATATCGTGCTGATGCAGACCCGCTTTGTGTCGCCGCTGTCAAGAATCGCGCCTGATTTCTATAAATTTTATCTTACGGATACGGTTTTTGTCGACACCACGCGCTGTGTGGAGCTTACGTTCGTGCCGCGCAATCCGAGCACGATGGGGTTCACGGGGCGTTTTTATGTGCCTGTTGGCGATACGACCATGTTTATAAAGAGAATTGTGTTGCGTGTGCCTCACGACATAAATCTCAATTTCATCAACGGTCTTGTCATCAGCCAGGATTATGAGAAGGCTCCTGACGGGTCGCGTCTGAAGACCAAGGACGACATGATTCTCGAAGCGAGCGTGGTTCCGGGTTCAGGCGGTCTCTACGGCCGGCGTCAGACGGTCTATGACAGTCATAATTTCGATCCGGCACCTGATGCGTCGATTTTCAAGCGCGGAGTGGCCCAGATCTATGCCCCAGGCGCGGAGTATCGCGGTCAGGATTTCTGGGATGAGAACCGCAAGGCGGAGATTGCCCAGGGTGTCAACGGAATCGAGAAGATGATGGAACGCATGAGGCAGGTGCCTCTGTTCTACTGGACTGAGAAGGTGGTCAAGGTTCTCGTGTCGGGCTATGTGCCGACGGCCAAGAAGTCATATTTCGATATCGGGCCGATGACTTCGCTCGTGTCCTATAACTCTGTGGAAGGTCTGCGCCTGAGAGCGGGCGGCATGACTACGGCCAATCTTTCGCGCCGGTGGTTTGCCCGCGGCTACGGGGCTTATGGTTTCAGAGACCACAAGTGGAAGTATAAGGCGGAGCTGGAGTATTCGTTCCGTGACAAAAATTATCATTCGCGTGAGTTCCCGATACATTCCCTGAGGGCCACGCAGTTATATGATCTCGACCGCCTGGGCCAGATATCGAGTGTGCACAATGCTGATAATTTCTTCCTTTCGGTGAGCCGTCTGCCTGACTGCCAGATGACCTATCATCGTGTAAGCAAGCTTGAGTATATTCTTGAGACAGAGCAGCATTTCTCGCTTGAGGCGCGGATTCAGCAGGAGCGGCAGTATTCCACTCCGTTTATGACTTTCATCAACGGCTACGGCGAGAATTTCAGGCATTACACTATGAATTCGTTCCGCCTGCAGTTGCGCTATGCTCCGGGCGAGAAGTTCTATCAGCTGACTACGGGACGCACCCGCATCAATTTCGATGCTCCGGAGATGGTTATTTCACACACCTATGCTCCGAAGGGGTTCATGGGTAATCCGTTTGCTCTGAATGTGACGGAGGCTTCGTTTTTCAAGCGCATATGGCTTTCGGCTTTCGGTTATGTCGACATGACGCTTAAGGGAGGCCATGTGTGGTCGCGCACTCCTTATCCGGGGCTGCTGATTCCGGGGGCCAATCTGTCATATCTGATTATACCTGACCTGTTTTCGTGTATGAATCCGATGGAGTTCATCAATGATTCTTACGCGCAGTGGGATCTGACCTATTGGGCCAACGGGTTGATTCTTAACTATATTCCGATCATCAAACGGCTTAAGTTGCGCGAGGCGTTTATGTTCAAGGGTGTCTGGGGCCATCTGAGTGACCGCAACAAGCCTTGGTTAAATCCGGATCTTTATGGTTTTCCGGAGATCAACAATACGCAGCTGATGTCTGATACTCCTTATATGGAGGTGGGTGTGGGTCTTGACAATCTGCTGAAGGTTTTCCGTGTGGATTATACCTGGCGCCTGACTTACCGCGATAACCCCGGAGCCTGCAAGCAGGGGCTGAGGTTTACTTTCCATTTTTCTTTTTGAGAACCGGCATGAACATAAATCCGCATTTCAAAATCTATATCGGAAAGAAGTTCTGCAATATACAACAGTCTGTCAGTGCACTCCATCCGGAGCGGTAAATCGGTGTCCTCGACCGGACACCAGATGCCGGGGGATTGCAAGCCCGTGACACCTGCGCGCTTTGCGCTGCGGTGTCACGGGCTACGAGTAAATCTGCGTCCTCCGGACGCCCATCCGGCCTCAGCATGCACAGCGTGACCGGGACAGTTGTCTGCATCCTGTCTGAGCGATTCACTGCCCCCTGCCTGATGAGTTTTCTGAATCCGCTGATGCCAAATGCACCGAATTTCTTTTGTTGTTTACTTCTCTCAGATCAGGCAGAGGATTATGAGCTGGGCGATGATGACGCGGCAGAACATTGAGAGGGGGTAGACGGTGGCGTAGCTTACGGTTGCATAGTCGCCTGGGATGATGTCATTGGCGTAGTTGAGGGCCATCGGGTTGGCCATACTTCCGCAGAGCATTCCGCAGGTGAGTCCGAAGTCGAGGCGGCAGAATTTCATGGCTATGGCTCCCATTATGAGTACGGGGATTATGGTTATAAGGAAGCCGAGGAGTATCCAGACGAGGCCTTCGGGGCGCATGATGGTGTCAATGAAGTGTGCTCCGGCTTCGAGTCCGAGGCAGGCGAGGTAGAGCGAGAGGCCGATGCCGCGTAGCATGAGGTTGGCGCTTCGGGTGGTGTAGGTGACGAGGCGGAACTGCGGGCCGAAGCGGCCAATTAGTATGCCTACGATGATGGGGCCTCCGGCGAGTCCGAGTTTTATGGGGGTGGAGATGCCGGGGATCATGATAGGGATGGAGCCGATGACGAGTCCGAGGACTATGCCGATGAAGATGGCTCCGAGGTTGGGGTCTTTGAGTTTGATTTCGGTGTTGCCGAGGATCTGTTCGACTTTTTCGATGTCGGCTGCGCTTCCGACTACGTTGAGTATGTCGCCGAGCTGGAGGACGAGTTCGGGGTGGCGAGCAGGTGGAGTCCGCTGCGGCTTATTCGGCTGATGTTTATGTGGTATTGGTTGCGCAGGCGCAGCGAGCCGAGTTTTTTGCCGTTGATCGAGGGACGGCTGACGATGATGCGGCGCGAGATGAGCTGGTTGTCGATGGAGTTCCAGTCGATGTCTTTCTTGTTCCAGTCACGGGCTTCCTGTTTGCCGAAGAGGACTTTCAGTTTTGCGGCGTCTTCAGGGGTGGTGATGACGAGCAGGTGGTCGTCTTTGAGGAGGATTGTGGTTGAGTCAGGGAGGCTTACGTCATGGTCGCGCCAGAGGCGGGAGATGACGAATCTGGTTTTGGAGACTGCTGAGATTTCGCGGACCGACATGCCGTAGATGGCGGGGTTGCAGACCTGGAATTCGGCTATGAATGTGCCGTCAGGTTCTTCCTGCGGAGGGGTGAGCGGTGCGCCGGAGCGGCGGAGGAAGCCGCGCAGGGCTATGATGGCGAGGATCACTCCGACTACTCCGAGGGGGTAGGTGACGGCGCAGCTGAGGGCGGCTCCGCTGGCTGAGCGGCCTACCTGTTCGAGGGCCTGCTGGGCGGCGCCGAGTGCGGGGGTGTTGGTGGTGGCTCCGCAGAGGAGTCCGGTGGCTTCTCCGATGGGTATGCCGAGGCAAAGGGTGCAGAGGACGGCCATGAGGGTGCCTATGGCGAGGACTCCGAGGCCGAGCATGTTGAGTTCGAGACCTCCTTTGCGGAATGAGCTGAAGAAGCCCGGACCGACTTTCAGGCCGAGTTCGTAGACGAAGAGCACAAGGCCGAGGTTTTCGGTGTAGTGCAGGATGGTGGGGTCTATTGAGAGCCCGATGTGGCCTGCGAGGATTCCGGCGAAAAATACGAATGTGACGCCGAGTGATATGCCCCAGACGCGGATTTTACCTAAGGCAAGGCCAAAGGCGATGATCACTGAGATAATGATCACCGCCTGGAGTGCCGTGTGGCTCATGAAGAGCTCTGAAAACCATTGCATGTGCTGACCAGTTTATTTTGACTGATAGAGGTAGCGTTTGATGGAGCGTTTGGGCGTTTTTTCGAATTCTTCGCTCATGAGTTTGAAGCGCTGTACCTGGGAATAGGCCGGGAGGCTGGAGTTGAGAGTTTTGATGTTTTCCTCCATTATGCCCATGATTCCGTCGTTGTCGAGGCCCTGGGATGTGAGGCTTTCGATGTCGGGGTAGATGAGGGCCACGAGGCGTCCGTCACCTCCGTCGATGATGAGCGATTCGGCTACGTAGGAGAGGTTGTTGAGTTTGTCTTCGATTTCTTCGGGGTAGATGTTCTGGCCGGAGGGTCCGAGGATCATGTTTTTGTCGCGTCCGCGGATGTAGAGGAATCCGTCGCTGTCGAGGTTGCAGATGTCGCCGGTGGAGAGCCATCCGTCTTCGCTCATGCAGGCTTCGGTGGCTTCCGGATTTTTGTAGTAGCCGAGCATTACGTTTTCGCCTTTGACGTGGAGAATGCCTGGTTTGACGGCGCTGTCAGTGGAGTCGATGCGTGCTTCTACGCGGTCTACGATGCGTCCGCATGATGCCATGCGGTTTTCGCTGGAGGGCGAGTAGGAGATGAGGGGCCCGCATTCGGTCATGCCGTAGCCTACGGTGTAGGGAAGTTTATGCGGCGGAGGAATTTTTCGACGTCGCGGTTGAGGCCGGCACCTCCGATGATGATTTCCTGCACGTTGCCGCCGAAGGTTTCGGTGAGGCGGTCTTTGATTTTGCCGAGGAGCTTTTCATCTACATATGGCACCATGAGCATGAGTTTCATGAGGGGCTTTTCAAGCATCGGGAAGACGCGGGTGCGGATGATCTTCTCGATGATCAGGGGCACGGTGACGATGTAGCGCGGGTGGACCTTGGCGAAGGCTTCCATGATGATGCGCGGCGAGGGTGTGCGGGTGAGGATGTGGATGTGGTTGCCGCAGATGAATGGGCGGAGCATGTCGATTGTGAGACCGTACATGTGGGCCAGGGGGAGCATGCAGACCACTCCGTCGCCAGGACCGGTGGGTATGTTCTCGATGCAGAACTGCACGTTGGACCACAGGCTGCGGTAGGGAAGCATGACTCCTTTTGAGAAGCCGGTGGATCCGGAGGTGTAGCTGATGAGGCAGAGTTCTTCTTTGGTGTCAATGTGGTAGACGACGTCTTCAGGGGTGAAGCGGTCGGGGTAGCGGCGGCCGAAGATTTCGTTGAGGTGTCTGCGGGCGTGGATGAGTTTTTCGTCGTTGCTGTGGAGCATCGAGAAGTCGCGGACTGAGATTGCGCCGAGGAGGGTGCGCATGCCGTCGGGGTTGAGGTCTTCCCAGATGTTCTCGTCGATTATGGCCAGGCGGGCATCGCTGTGGTTGATAAGGTGCTGGATGTTGTCGGCTTTGAAGTCGGCGAGAATGGGAACTATGACGGCGCCGTAGGTGAGGGTGCCGATGAAAGCCACGCACCACATGGAGCTGTTCTTGGCACAAAGTACTACTTTGTCGCCCGGACGGATTCCGCTCTCCTGGTAGAGGAGGTGGAGTTTGGCTATTTTGCGGGCTACGTCCTTGTAGGTCAGGGTGGCACCGCCGAAGTCGGTAAGGGCGGGGAGGTCCCAGTTGTCACGGATTGCGTCCTGGAAATATAGGTTGAGGCTTTCGCGATCTTTCATTATTCTGAAGTATGGGGTGTGATAGATTGAATTTAGGGGAAATTTGGCACAAATTTAGGAATTATCGGCCATTTTTGCAGTGCTATTTTCTTTAATAAATCTTAACGCTTGCGGGCACAGTGGTTTATGCGGGTCGAGAATGCGGACGTCAGGATCTTTCGAGAGCCAGAGGAGCTGTTTTTTTGCGTAAACGCGGGAGTTTTTGGCTATGCGGGCTATTGCTGTCTCGCGGTCCATAGTGCCGTCGAACATGGCGAAGAGTTCTTTGTAGCCTACGGTGTTGAGCGAGTTTAGGTGGCGCTGGGGATAGACGCGGCGGGCTTCCTGCTCGAAGCCTTCGGCTATCATGGCGTCGACGCGCCTGTTGATGCGGTCGAAGAGTTCGGCCCGCTCCCAGCCGACGGCTATCTTGATGATGCGGAACGGGCGCTGCTTGCGGTTGCCGGTGAGCAGGGTGGAAGCGGGGATTCCGGCCTGGAGGGTGATTTCGATGGCGTGGATGAGGCGGCGGTGGTTTGAGGGGTCGGCTTTGTCGAGGTAGGCGGGGTCGAGCCGGCGCAGGTGTTCATGGAGTGCGGGGAGGCCTCCTTTTTCATACAGGTCCATGACTTCGGCGCGGATCTGCGGGGAGATGGTGGGGAGTTGGTCGATTCCGTTGGTGACGGCGTCGATATACATCATTGAGCCTCCGCACATGACGGCGTAGTCGCTGTGGAGCCAGATTTCGGAGAGGATGCGGAGGGCGTCTTCCTCGAAACGGGCGGCCGAGTAGTAGTCGGTGAGATCAAGGGTGCCGACGAGGTGATGGGTCACGGCTGCGAGTTGGGCGGGGGTCGGTGCGGCTGTCCCGATGGGGAGGTCGTGGAAAAGCTGGCGCGAGTCGGCCGACACGATTTCCGTGTCGAGCGCCTGCGCCAGCTCTATTGCGAGTGAGGTCTTTCCGCTTGCGGTCGGGCCTGTGACTATTACGAGAGTTTTCAATCTGCTGCTTATTCGGCTACAAGACGGGCAATCTCGATGATGACCTGAGTGGCTTTTTCCATCGAGGGGATGGGCACGAATTCATAACGTCCGTGGAAGTTGAGGCCTCCGGCGAAGATGTTGGGACAGGGGAGCCCTTTGAATGAAAGCTGTGCGCCGTCTGTGCCGCCGCGGATGGGCTGTACTTTGGGGACTACACCTACGTTTTTCATCGCCTGGATGGCAGTGTCGACGATGTGCATTACGGGTTCGATCTTCTCACGCATGTTGAAGTACTGGTCTTTGATTTCGATAGAGACGCAGTTGGGGAATTCGTTGTTGATTTTGCGTGTAAGGTGTTCGAGCTCTTTTTTGCGGCGTTCGAAGCGGTCGCGGTCGTGGTCGCGGATGATGTAGGTGAGCACGGTTTCTTCTACGGTACCTTCAATCGAGATCAGGTGGTAGAAGCCTTCGTAGCCTTCGGTGTGTTCGGGAGTCTCCCAGCGGGGGAGCATGATGGCGAACTGGTTGGCGACGCGGATGGAGTTGAGCATCTTGTGTTTGGCGTAGCCGGGATGCACGTTGCGGCCTTTGAAGGTTACTTTGGCTACGGCTGCGTTGAAGTTTTCGAATTCGAGTTCGCCGATCTCGCCGCCGTCCATAGTGTAGGCCCAGTCGGCGTTGAAGAGGCTGACATCGAATTTATGTGCTCCCTGGCCGATTTCTTCATCGGGGTTGAAGGCTATGCGGATGTCGCCGTGTTTGATTTCAGGGTGTTTGATGAGGTAGTCAACGGCTGTGATTATTTCGGCGATTCCGGCTTTGTCATCGGCTCCGAGGAGGGTGTTGCCGTCGGTCACGATGAGGTCCTGACCTTTGTAGTCGAGCAGTTCGGGGAATTTGGCGGTTTCGAGCACGATTCCTTTGGCGGCGTTGAGTACTATGTCATTGCCGTCGTAGTTTTCGACGATGCGCGGAGCCACGTGTTTTCCGCTCATGTCAGGCGATGTGTCGAGGTGGGCGATGAAGCCGACTGTGGGAACCTGCTTGTCAACGTTGCCTTTGAGCGTTGCCATCAGATAGCCGTTGTCATCAAGAATAATGTCGTCGAGACCCATTGCGCGGAGTTCTTTTTCAAGATGCTGCGCGAAGATCATCTGTCCGGGGGTTGATGGGGTCATGTTGGTCAGTTCGTCACTCTGAGTGTCGAATTTGACGTAGTCCAGAAAACGGTCAACAACTGTCATGGCGTTTTGTGAGATTATTGTGGTAAGATTATATGCTTGAGTTTTTGCAGTGCAAAGGTACGAAAAAAGAGTGGATAGTCAGTCGGTTGGGGTTAAAAAAAAGAGTGCGGTCCGATGTCTGGACCGCACTCTTTGGTTATCAGGGATGGTTGTTGACCTTATTTCACTTCCTCGAATCTAACCATATATGATTACCAATATATTGGAATTACCGCGCTTGTCAAGCATGGTAAAGAGCAATGGAAATGCAACACCCTTGTGTGTAACTCCAAGCATGAGGTTATTGATGTTGACCTCACCGAATTTCCAGTTGGTGCGGTCAAGGCTCAGAACCAGTCCTGTCTTGACTGGCAGAAGTGCAAATATCACTTTGGCTATGAGGTCAAGATTGAGAGCATATCCTGCAAGGAACCTCTGCAGGCGGCGCAGATTGGAATCACGCTCGACGCTTGTAGGCATCGCAGACGCTATCTTGTGGAGGCTGACCGTCTGCACAACACAAATGGCGTGAAGGACAAACGCAAGCAATTTTATGCGAGCAAGATTCTTGCTGCTCTTGCATAATCGGGACGATTTTATTAGCTTTGTCGCAGTCCCTGGGAGTTGTCGTAACTTTCATGGAAAAAGCGGTCAAACTTTTCTTTAAAGAAACTAATTTTCAGGGACTTTTGCAAGAAATAACTAATTAAAAATCAACAATATAACCGACAAAATTCATTTTTTTCATCTACTAAAAATACCATGATACAATGAAACGTTTATTATTGCTTCTGGCGGTTGTCACAGCCATGATCAACTGCTCCTATGCCGCCAACGACGACATTGCCCTTCATGTCAAGGACATAATAACCGATTGGGGAGGCTCGGGCGGAAAAGCCGACTCTGAGACAAACAGTTACACCTATAATCAGTATGCCCTCAACTATTGGGACATACACGACCTGTCCACCGATGTCTATGACCGCCTCGATATGAAATTTGCCACTCCGGTCGATTATGACAACATCCATGTGACGGTAACCTACAGCGACGGCACCACGACCGAAAGCACCATTGTCAATGGAGCGACAAGCCACAATCTGGCTTTCGAAGCCGACAAGATTCTTGAAAAGATTACCGTATCCCATGGCTGGGACGGTCCCCAAGGCCCGATAACCATCTATTATGACAGCATAGTGATACGCGCCAAGGATTCAACAGGCCTGATAGGGAACATGCCGGTTAAGTCGCCTAAACTCGGAACCGGAATGGCAAATCCCATTCTTGATTTCCAATTCTGTGCCGACCCCACCGCTATAGAGCATGACGGGCGGCTCTATGTCTATGGCACCAATGACCATCAGCAATATGAAGCCGGAACCGAGAAAAACTCTTATGAAAAAATCAAGTCACTGGTCATGATTTCAACCGATGATATGGTAAACTGGACCTATCATGGCTTGATTCAGGTTGACGAAATCGCACCCTGGATCTTGGCATCATGGGCACCCAGCATCATCAGCAAGAAACAGGCCGACGGCACTACATTGTTCTCGCTCTACTTCTCCAACAGCGGATGGGGCGTCGGTGTAATCCAGGCCAAGTCGCCTGTGGGCCCCTGGACCTCTCCGCTGAGTAAAAGCCTCATTGACGGCACCAATCCTGTTGTGGCCGGGAGCGGAGCTGTCTTTGACCCCGGAGCGGTGATCGACGACAACGGTGACGCATGGGTGACATTCGGCAACAGTCAGGGATGGATAGCCCGGCTGAACCCCGATCTTCATTCCTTTGCCGCCGACCCCGTGAAACTCCCTTCACCCTTCCACTATGAGGCCAACGAGCTTAACTTTATAAATGGCACCTATGTCTACACATTCAATAATGACTGGTCGGACCACGAGCCATGGACATGGGGCGGCACAAAACCCCCAGCCTGCAGCATGGTTTACATGAAAAGCACCGATCCGTTGAAACAGGATTCATGGACCTATGGCGGCAACTACTTCAAGAATCCCGGAGATAACGGCATGACCTTAAATAACAACCACACCCATCTGCACAAATACAATGATAAATGGTATCTGTTCTAAGTAGATGTTGAAAATTAGTTTATATCAATTTTTTTGCGTATCTTTGTGTAAACACATAAAGACACAACGCTATCGCAAAAATCAAAGTTATACAACTGACAGACCAACAACGTCTGCAATTAGAGGAAGGCTTTCGCCAAGGCAAGAGCCACGCATACCGCATGCGCTGTCGCGCAGTGCTTCTGAAATCCACCGGCCTGACTTCGGAACAGGTTGGAGAACAGACCGACATGACCCATATATCAGTCAATTCCTGGGTGAAACGCTTCGAGGCCGAAGGAATCAAAGGACTGGAAACACGTCCCGGACGGGGTCGGAAGCCAATAATGGACTGCTCGGACGAAGAGTCGGTACGCAAAGCCATAGAGAACGACAGGCAGAGCGTGAAGAAAGCGAAAGAGGCATGGCAGCAGGCTTCAGGGAAAGAAGCCTCCGAGAGTACCTTCAGGGCTTTTTTATCCGCCTTGGCGCGGGATATAGACGTATAAGAAAACGTCCAAAGGGGAAACCCTCGCCGCAGCTCTATGCGTATAAGACCGAGAAGCTGCAAGAACTCGTACAACAGGAAAAAGATTGTCTCATCGACATTTATTATGGAGATGAAAGCCACATCTGCACCGAGGGATATGTGCCATACGGATGGCAGTTCCGAGGTGAAGATGTCTATATCCCATCTGAAAGAGGTCTGAGACTCAATATTTTCGGCATGATAGACCGCAACAATCGATATGAAGGATTCTCCACAACTGAGAATATGACCGCTGACAAGGTTGCCGACTTTCTTGACCGATTTTCTCTCCGTATCCGTAAAAACACTTTTGTTGTCCTTGACAATGCAAGCGTCCACAGATGCAAACTCATGCGGGAACTCCGTCCAATATGGGAGAAACGTGGGTTGTATCTCTTTTTCCTTCCACCGTACAGTCCACATTTGAATATCGCCGAGACGCTCTGGAGAATCCTCAAGGGCAAATGGCTCAGACCTGCGGATTATTGCTCCACAGAATCCCTGCTCTATGCAACTAACCGTGCGTTGGCTGCGCTTGGATCTGAACTCAATATCAATTTTGTCCATGCGGCTTAGTATAAATTAATTTTTACGACTTACTTATCAAACCATGTTGCTGGAGCCGTCGCTGGGTGCAAACAGCGGCTTCCGAAGCATCTATGTGGATGAAATAGAGGTCGACGAGCAGAACGTTGACATCAGCGAATGTATACCCACCCGTGAAGGCGTGAGCGCCATTAAAAATCTCGACCCTGCCATCACTCAGTATGCCGCCACGTCGGCCGCCACACTCGGCATTCTCTACAAGCCCACTGACGAGGCCGGTCACATGATAGCGACGGTGGGCATGACCAGTATCACAGCCCCCGCGATGCCCGAAGGGATTATCGAAGTGAGAAACGTCGATTTTTCAACCCGATGCAAATACCTCAAATGCCGATTGAAAGGCGACGGAAGCGTGGCATTGAGGATTGACGACCGATATGCCGCCGACATCGCCGTGGTCAACAGCAGTAAAAGTGACTGGAACGAATACACAGTCCCCCTGACAAGTATTGAAGACGGCACCCACACGATTTACCTGATACTGAAAGGCGAAGTCGAATTTGACACATGGCAGATGACCGAGAGCGACTTAAGTTCAGTCGATACCGTGCCCTGTGACCCGCATGACCTCCGCGGCAACATCTACGACCTGCAAGGCCGCCGTCTCCCCGCCATCCCCACCGGCACCATCTACATCCGCAACGGCAAAAAATACCTCACCAAGTAACCCTCAATCCATCCGAATCCTTCACAAAATGAGTTGCGCCGCGATGCTTGATGGCATCGCGGCGCAACTATATGGTGGGGGAGGGGGTTATTTTACCAGGTCGAGGACTTGGGAGAGGCGGGTGATGGCCGAGGGGTGGGTGACGGCATCTTCGTCGGCTGTCCATCCTTTCCCTTTGAGCCATGCCACATGGCAGCCGAGCGAGAGGGCGGGGAGGATGTCTTTCTTGTAGCTGTCGCCTATGACAAGCACGTTTTGGGCCGGCAGACCGAGGGCTTCGACTCCGAGCGCAAATATTGCGGGGTCGGGTTTGCGTACTCCCACTACCGCGCTCTCGATTATGCGGTTGAAGTATTTCAGCAGGTCAAAGTCTTCAAGCACGGCGCTGACATTGCCGTAGAAGTTGGACACGAGTACCATGGGGAAGCGTGCATGCAGCGCCTCGAGGGTGGGACGTGCCTCCTCGATACACTCGCGGGCGGCTGCGTAGCAATACTGTGCGACGCGGGCAGCAAGTGGCTCGACAGTGTCGGCGGCGATGTGGCCGCGCTCGGCAAGCCATTCCAGCTCTATGCGCATCTTGATGAGCAAGAGGTCGTGGAAGTTGTGATGCGGGAGGATGTGGCGCACGCGGGCCAGCTCACGCTCGGCATGAACGTAGGCTTCGCGGAAGGTTTCCTTGTCAACCGTGATGCCGCTCTCGCGGTATCCGTCCCAGATTACCTCGCTCCAGTGAACGCCGCGGCTGTCGATTGTGCCGCCGTAGTCAAAAATTATTCCTTTGATTTCAGTATTTTCCATCTTTCAGTTCGGCGGTAAATTTGCGGCAGATGCCTTCGTGACGAATGATCATATAGACAAGGAGGTTGTTGAGCACAACAAGTTCAAAGGCGAAATAGAGCCACGGCATGCCGGCAAAGAGCGATACAAAGAGGGCTATCGTGCGCCAGTTGAACGAGAGGATGTTGGTGTACTTCATCAGCGGCAGCGAGGCGGCACGGAAGGCATCGCGGAACGACTGGGGGATGCGTCCCGATGGGAAGCGCTGCTTCAACTCGCGGCGGAGGGCCTGCATCGCCGGGGCTGTCGCCTCTTGCTGAACGGTATAGTTGGTATATACGGTCAGAGTGAGCTTTTTCCAGAAATCATGACTCCATGAGAGATTTTTCAGCTTGGCCTTGAGATCCGATGCGGTTTCGAGCTCGCTGCCGTCCTCGCCCTTCAGAAAATAAAGGTGGAACTGGCGGTAGTAGTCGGCCATTGCCGCCTGCTTGGCGTGGCAGATGCCGGTGACTACGGCGATTACCCATATAAGCCAGGGGTGGGCCATGAAAAACTCCGATGTGACGTGTAAAAATGTTGGAATTAATTTTGAGGTAAAAATTTAAATTAGTAATTTTGATGTTATGATACATCAAGGTATCGTAGAAGAGGGCTTGCAAACTGAGCCAGCACTGCAAATCAAGTTTGAAAGAAGAACATTGAAATCCGTAGTTGAGAATCTCTTATTTGTACGTTTATATTAGATTGACAGATCTGAAGTAGCGGAATTATATCAACAACAGGCATCAGTCACAGGTTAATCAGTGACAGACTCTAAGCAATTAGAGCAGGCATTCCCTCTTAATATCGACGGTCTAGTTAAGCATTACGAGATGACTCTCCAGAGGGAAGGATTTCTTGAAGATTCGCCCTTTATTATTAACCAGTTATTGGAGAAACTCGGTTGGAAAGTTCCAAGACTTAAACGAAAAGTCCATGTCTATATCGAGTTGACCGGCGACATAAAAAAACAATTAAAAGAGAAAGAGAAAAGTATAGCAAAAAAATTAGCACGAGGCTCAAAAATTAAATCGATGGATTGTAGTGCAGCAAAATATATCATTGAGGCTACATTATCCAGTTTCGAATGCCGTATAGCAAATCGACGTTTGAATAAAAAAGAAGCAGATGAATTCCTATGTTATAGTTCGCGGACCATGCGAGACCAACAGAGGATTTATAAGGATCGAATACTAAACCCAAAAACTTTTGAACATCAGATATTTACTGAACTACGCAGAGAGCTAAAAAGCTTGACCGCACAAGATTAAATAAGGCGCATCCTTTTGTGGTGCGCCTATATTTTTATCGGCCTATAAATAAGTCCTAAATCTTAATCTTAATGGCATCTGCTGCGGACTCTTTCTTTTTATCGACCACTTTAGTGTATATCTGCGTCGTGCGGACGTTAGTGTGGCCGAGCATTTTGCTGACGGTGTAGATGTCTGTCCCGTTGGCAAGCTGAAGCGTGGCGAAGGTATGGCGGAAGCAGTGAAAGGTGATGTGTTTGGTGATACCGGTGGATTTGATCCATCGCTCCAGAGGTTTGGAAATCCAGGATGGAGAAGGCAATCCTTCGAAAACCAATCGATCTCCATCCAGACGATCCCCGCATAACAGGTATGCCTGTTCAGAGATTGGTGTGTATTCTACACCCTTGGTCTTTTGCTGGTTGAAGTTAACTCGCCAATGGTCGCCGTCCTTTACCACCTCTTTCCATTTAAGCTTTTGAATATCTACATGACGCATACCGGACAATGCTGAGAACAGTGCAGCTCGTTTGATGATTGGTTGGTCACATTCTGTTGCGGCTAATTGGTTTAACTCTTCTATGGTAAGGTATTCTCGGCGACTCTCTTGCTCCGGGATGCCTTTTACTTTAGCTGCCAGGTCGACGGTAAGGTAGCCGTCCACGAAGGCTTGCTTCAGTGCCGCCTTAAAAATTGAGAAATAAGTGGCAGCTGTGTTTCGAGACACATTCCCACTCTTCTTTCCACCCTGAGGAGCAGTGAGCATGAACTGTTTGAAATTCTCGATAAAACGGAGGTCAATGTTGCTGAAAGGCACATTATCACTCTCGGCAAATATTTTAATCAGTTCATGAACACGATTCCAGTTCACCTTAATGGACTCCGAGTTGGCTGTGTGCCGTCTCTTGGCCTCCTGCTCAAAATAGTCAATAAAATTAGCCTGGGCGCGTTCACTCTGGGCCGCCAATGCTGCCTCGGTTTCTGTATATAGTTCCTGATTATCATATTCACGCTGTCGAAGTTCACGAACCTTATCTGCATACAAACAGGATTCATTATCAACGGCTGACCGACACATGATAACGCCATTCGCATCACGCCTTGGCTTGTATGTCACGCTCCCATCTGGATGCGTCTTTGCAACATGAGACTTATCCCAAATGGGTGTAGTAACACTCCGGTTGACACCCTCCTTAATCCGGGTGGGCTTCCCATTGGGTGTCTTATACACGGGGTATATGTCAATTATCAGATACCATTCATCACGATATTCTGACTTGCGTAACTTAACAGTGCATTTGGTGTTTGCGAGCTTCTTTTTCATTTCTTCACGACATCTTTATAAATGCGGTCAATTTCTGATTTGGGGGCATAGACGAAGCGCCCTATTTGTCGAATGGGAATAGAGTATTTCCTTATGTGGGAGTATACGGTACTCTCGGCTATAGCGAATTTCTCAGCAATCTCGCCAATAGTATAGCAATCCTCAGGCTCCAAATTATACGGTTTAGGTAGTGTCTGTCTGGCGTCAACGGGTTCTTCACGCAATGGCAGTATGCCCATCAGTTCCGATTTTCGAACTCTTGTAAGCCGTTGTCCTAGATTGATGCTTGACACTTTACCGCTATTTATTAGCCTCCTGATCGTTTTTGCACATACACCAAACACGGCTTCGGCTTCCGTAACGCTTATATAGTCTCGCTTATCCGGAATTTCACCTATGACCTTATCCCATCTTTCGCGTTGCAGTTTCAGTGCATTTCTTTGTTTGTAGCCCTTGTTAGAACAAGCGCGGCTACAATAATAGGAGTCGAGCGACTTTGCAAGAAAGATCGCCCCGCAG